>DATATE010000246.1:0-1915 GCA_036268955.1 Pseudonocardiaceae bacterium | reverse complement strand
CTGCGCCGAACTACCGGTCAACAGCGCGGAAAGCTGACCGAACCGGGCACCCTCGTACTGCGCCTCGGTCAACTGATCGACCTGACCACGCAGCCCACTCTCCTGCTGCTGCGCCGCAGTCTCGGCCTGCTGCGCCTTGCCGAGGTCCGCATTGGACTGATCGAGCTGCGCCTGTTTGGCCTTCTGCTGGTCCTGCGCGTTCAGCATCTGCTGGCTCAGATTGCTCGCCTGCTGCGAGAGCGCTTCGTACTGCTGTAGCGGAGTACCGGTCGGCATGGTGGGGGTGGTCGGGACACTCGGGCTGGTGGTGGGGCTGGTGCTGGGATCGGCGATAGCCAGCGAGGGGGTGACGCCGATCACTGCGATCACGGCGGTGGCAGCGAGCGCCCCGCGCATCGTGCGCTTCAGTCGGTGCGAGGCCACGTAGCGCGCGTCTCCTTCATGCGTCCAACCGCCTACTCCGGATACCACCAGTGGACAAAGGTCCAGCTCAACACCAACAGGCAAGGCCTGTGAGCGATCAACGGCGGTACCACGATCCGGTTCGGTCCCCGACAGGCCGATTCGGCGGTGACCCCGCGTCGCCGTCCGTCGAACGGCTGCCGACCGCGAGGTCTCGGACAGGTTACGGAACCGCCATCGGGGCGTCTACCGCGGGTATCCAAAACCGCGCCGACTAGTCCATCGGCACGAACGTCAATCAGCCGTCAGAGGGTGAGTTCAGGTACCGGCTCAGCACCTCGGACTCCGCCCGAAGCCGCTCGGCGAGGTCGTCGCGGCCGAGTCGCTCGTACTCCCGCACGGCAACCGAACGTTCCCATATCTCCTTCTCGACGATCGACCGCAGATCGGCCTCGGTGAGGTGCCGACGTTGGGCTTCCGCAGCACCAAGGCCGGCCGCCGATCCCGCGACGTGCTCGTTGCCGGTGCGGTGCGCGCTGCCGGTGGCACCGGCCACCGGAGGGTCGACGGGGACGGCCTCGGCGTTGTCGATCGCCGCCAAGGCGGAGCGCAGTGCCGCGACGGCAACACGGTCGCGGGCCTTGAGCGCGGCTGTCAGGTCCGCATGCAGGCTCGCACGCATCGGTCGAACTCCCATCCGGGTACGGAACCACATACGACGTCGACACGTGTCGAGGGCCTCAACCGTGTGGCTGAGGCCCTCGACACGGAATGGTCGAAATCAGCCGGAGAGGCGGCGGCCGTAGTCGTAGCCGCCGAAGATCGGCTGGATCTGCACGTCCTGGCCGGTGTCGGGCGCGTCGATCATGTCGCCGTTGCCGACGTACATCCCGACGTGGTGCACCGGGGAACCGAAGAACAGCAGGTCACCGGGCTGCAAATCGGCCCGGTTGGAGATCAGCATGCCCATCCCGGACTGGGCCTGGCTGGAGTGCGGCAGGCTGATGCCGGCCGCGCGCCAAGCCCAGAGCATCAGGCCGGAACAGTCGAAGCCGTTCGGACCGGCGTCGCCCCAGACGTAGGGCTTGCCGATCTCCTGCTCGGCCGCTTGAATCGCGGCACCGGCGGCACCGGCCGGCAGGATGAACTGGCCGACGTCGATGGAGCTGCCCTTCAACGCGCCGGCCGGCAGCAGGTTGGCGGCCTTCTCCGCCTTGGCCTTCAACGGCGCCAGCGCGGCTACCTGCTGCTGGATCTGGGTGACCAGCGAGTTCGCCACGTTCGTGGCGTTCTGCGCGGTCTGCTGGTCCTTCTGGGCCCGCTGTTGCGCGGCGGTCGCGGCATTCGTCGCGGCCCGCATCTTGTTGAGGGTGGTCGAGGACTCCTCGGCCATCTCCTGCAACATGGTCGCCTTGCTCAGGTAGTCCTGCGCCGAACTACCGGTCAACAGCGCGGAAAGCTGACCGAACCGGGCACCCTCGTACTGCGCCTCGGTCAACTGATCGACCTGACC
>DATATE010000245.1:0-34278 GCA_036268955.1 Pseudonocardiaceae bacterium | reverse complement strand
CGTTGCCGGCTATCCGACCGCACCCCACCCGCTGGCCGGTGATCGTCTTAGACTCGGCCTGCGGCGTCAACCACGATCTTGCGTCCCGACCGCAGGCACCTCACCACCGCGTGCAAGATCGAAGTTGACACCTTGACCTCGCCCAAGGGACCGGCCTGTATCGCGGATGGGGTAGCTCTGCGCGTGTAGCTCAGCATGTAGCAACGAGCCTAGGACCAGACACACCAGCTCGGATGATCACGCACGAAACGCGTGGTCAGCAACCATAGGCATACAGCCACAGACACCTCGCCCACAACTTACAAGCAGGATGTCGCTGGTTCGATCCCAGCTGTGCCCACAGATAGTTCTTGACCAGCGCAACGTTGATCGTCATGATCGACTGATGCGAGAACAGCGCTCAGTGACACCCTAATTGGAGTGTTCTGAGTATGCAGTCCACACACCGCTGGCACCCACTGCTCCGCGAGTGGGAGCGCACCTTGAGCGCGGAGAACAAGGCTCCGAAGACCATCCAGGTCTACGGCGACGGCACCCGCCAGCTCATTGTGTGGCTCGATCGACTCCCGGTCGAGTCATCGGAGGATCTGGCTCGGCCGGCGACGCTGGCTGACATCACCAAGCAGCATCTCGTCGGTTGGATGAACCATCTCCTGTCGATCAGCAAGCCTGCGACCGCGAACAATCGGTACCGGGCCGTGCAGCAGTGGTTCAACTGGATGCTCATCGAAGGCGAGATCGACACGCATCCGATGTCCACGATGAAACCGCCGTTCATCCCGGAACAGCAGGTTCCGCTGGTCCCGATGGACCTGATTCGCGCAATCCTCGCCGGCTGTGACGGCCGCGATCTGATCTCGCGTCGCGACACCGCGCTGATTCGGTTGATCTGGGACACGGGCGCCCGGCTCAACGAGATCGCGACCCTCACCGTCGATGACGTCGCCCTCGACCTGGACGTCATCCACGTCCTCGGCAAGGGGCGCCGTCCGCGTTCTGTGCCGTTTGGTCCGAAGCGCTGCGGCGGTTTCGTTCGGCGTGAGCGGCCCCGCAATACCGTCAGCTGACACATCATGTTCATCCGGCTGACTATGCTCGCTGGCCAAGGATGAGCAGGACGGCGACATGGTCATCGGTCCAGCCGCATTCGGCTGCTTTGTCGATCAGTCGATAGGCCAGGCGCCCCGGTATGTCATCGCGCACTACGACGCCGGGGGTAGCAGGATCATCCGTGGAGAAGTCGACATGCTCAGATCCCTTCGCCGAAGCAGGGTCCGACCATGGAATCCGTCGATACTTAGCCGGGCTAGCTGGTTGATCAATTCGGCTGGCCGGATTCCCCATAGCGTGAGGGTCGATCCCGCGTCTATTTGGCCCCGACTTGCTGCTGAGCCTGTCGCGGCCGTTCGAGGCCGACGAACCGGTGCCCTTGATGAGGCCGAGAACGCCAGCCGCGATCAGGTACGTGTCGCCGGCCACGCCGTTTAGCTCCTGGCCGCCGACACTTCGCAGCAGCAACGAATCGGCATCCTGACGAGATCGATTCCGTGTGATTCCGCGCAGCGATGGCATGCCGCGAGCGGCCAGATTTCTGGATTTTTGTGTGGACATTCCAGCTGTTAGGGGCCACCGCACTTGACAGACTCCGCTATTTATTGTTGGCACAACTACTACGCGCATCGATTCGTGGCTGCGGTGTGGTCGTGTCGGTCTGGTGTCGTCTCTTTCGCGTTCGCTGTTGTTCGGCAATCTCACCCGTGCGGCGGTCGCCGTGACCAGGTCAACTCTCCAACATGAGTCGGGGAGGCAAAAGCTATGGGGAGATCGTGGCGGCGTGGACGGCGCAGCTCGACGCCGTTTCGTGCCTGGGGACTGGTGTTGACGGTGATAGCGGTCGGGTTGGCGTCACAGGGCGCGTGGTGGCAGGCCGGACTGGTAGCGGGCATTGTGGTGTTGTACTTGTTGGTGGTGCGCCTGACACGGTGCCGCGTGGAAACAACGGCGCACCGGCCGTGTTTGTGGCGGGTACGAGGTCTGCTCGGAACCTGCGACTACCATGTGGGCTACAAGCGTGGCCTGCCGATTTTGATACGCGGTCAGGGTTTCCTGGGGTTGCCGATGTTTATGTGGCCGCGTGACGATTTTGTTGGTGTGACGGCCGGTCCGGAACGGCAGCCTATGCACGGCGCGCGCGGGTCGGCGGCTACTGCGGAGAAGGCGCGGCGTGCTGGGTACGACTGGGTAATGATGGTGATTGCTGTCGTTGGTGTCGTGATCGCTCTTGCGACGTTCGTCCAAGGGTTGCTTCCGAAATAGCGGTCGTGTCATTCCCGGATTGCCGGCTGCGAGGGGCACATGTAGTGCTGCTCTGTTGCCAGTGGTAGGCAGTGTCCCGCGCGTCACCGGCTGTGGTGCTCCCCGCAGGCGCGGGGATGATCCGCTGGTGGGCACGGCCAGCCAGCCGCCGGAGATGGTGGTGGCGCAGCGTTCGGCGTCGGTCGCGTGGACGAGGTGAATGACTGTCTGGCGGCGGTGGTTGATGATGCCGGTGAAGTCGAGCGCACGATGGCAGGTGATGAACTGTGCGACGACATCCTCGCCTGTCGGGGTTGACGTCGGGCCGCACAACCGGTCGCGACGATGTGGCAGGGCACCGATCAGCGGGGCGAAGCCATCGGACGGACGGGGATCCATCTGCCGGTGACGTCCTGACCTGCGGGGAGAGCTGATGCGTCAGCGTGGCCGCGCAGGATGCGACATGCGGAAGATGTCTGATGGAGGGATTCCTACGGCGTGTTCGACCTCGTGCGTGGTCAGGGCGCCGCAGACGAGGCCGCGGTGGATGAAACGCGCCAGCGCTCGTGCGGTCGCGGGCTCGTCCAGCACGGCCGAGTCGGCATGCCGGGTGTAGTTGCGCAGTCTCGTGGCGGCGTCGGCGAACCCGTCTCGGAAGAACGCGTACGTGGCCAGGAAACGGGTGGGCAGTTGGGCCGGATGCAGGTCCCAACCCTGGTAGAAGCCACGTTTCAAGGAGCGGCGGACCAGGCGCGCGTGCAGCATCCAGGCGTCGTCTCGCGCAGCGTCGTCGCCGACGGGGAGGATGTTGGTCGAGCCGTCCGACAGCCGCACTCCGGTGCCGGCTGTGGCCACCTGCATGACCGCTTTGGCGTAGTCGGCCGCAGGGTGTTCCATCGATTGGTACTGCGCGGCGATCTGAAGCGAGTCGGAGTAGTCGTAGGTGCCGTAGTGCACGCCGCTGATCCGGCCGTTGCCGCGCTGGATCATTGAGGGGATCGGGCACCGGCCGTCCGGCCCGAGGATCATGGGCGAGGTCTCCATCTGCGCTTCGAAGCGCAGCCGTCCGGAGTCAAGTCCCAGGGCGGTCTCCATTACGTCGCAGGCATCGACCATGACGGCGATCTGGTCTGAGGTGCTGACCTTGGGCAGGGTCAGGACCAAGCCGGCCGGCAGTTCGCCGGCATCGGCCAGCGTCAACAGGAAGACCTCCAGCGTCCGCAGGCTACGTCGCAGTGTGGGCGCCTCGAAGGGCTTGACCCGAATCCCGATGAACGGCGGCGCGGTGTTGGCCGAGACCGCGGCGCGGACGGTGCGGGCCGCCGCGGCGGCATCGGCGTCCTCGGCCGTGTCGCCGCGGTCGCCGTACCCGTCTTCGAAGTCGAGCCGCAGATCCTCGATGGGTTCGTGGCGCAGTTTGTTCTCGGTAGGCGGGGCGACGGTGTCGGACACGCCGATCAGCCCGGCCAGCCGTTCGAGACCACCGGCCGCGGCAACGGATCTCAGTGCCGCATCGCGCCATACGGCGACCGTGTCCACTGTGAACTCGTCGGCCGGCAGATAGACCGTGTGCACGGGTTGCCGGGAGCCGTCGTCACCGGGATAGGTGTGGGTGAGCAGTCGGTTGGTTTCGGCCAGGCGCCCGTGGGCGCGTTCGGCGAAGGAGTCGGTGAGTGGCCCGGTCACGGTGTCCGTCTCCCGGCGAGCACCGGCTCGGACTCGGAGTCCCAGCCGGGTCGGGGTTTCTCGCGTGGTGCCGCGTAGGTGCACAGCTTGCTGGTCCGCAGTCCGAGATAAACCAGGGCGTCGGCGAGGGCGACGCCCGCCGCGACCGGGTCGATCACGGGAACGCCGAGATGGGCTGACAGTGCACTGTCCATTCCGGCCAGTCCCGCGCAACCGAGAACGAGTGTCTCCGCGCCCGACTCCAACAGCTTCCGTGCCTGGACCACGAGAGGACTCGTCGGGCCGATCTCGATCTTGCCGACCTTGAGCACGGGCAGGTCGGCTGCGCGGACTCCGACGCAGTTGGCGGCGACACCGGCGGCGTGCAGGCTGTCCTGTATCTGCACGATGGCGCGCGGAAGGCTGGTCACGACGCCGAAACGTGGGGCGAGCATCAGGGCCAGGTGTGCGGCCGCGTCGGTGATGTCGACGACCGGGACGCCGAGCAGTTCCCGGAACGCTTCGCGGCCCGGCTCGCCGAAACCGGCCAGGACCACCGCATCGTAGGGATGCGGGTAGCGGCGGACGGCATCGAGCATCGCCACCGATGCGAGGTGGCCGTCGAGATAGCCTTCGGCCGACGCGACGCCCCAGGTCGGTGCGATGGTGACCACCTCGGTGGACGGGCCGGCGGCAGCGCGGGCCGCCGCGTCGATAACGTTGGTGATCGACTCGCTGATGTTGCAGTTGACCACCAGTAGTCGTGCTGGCATGGCGGTGACCTCCTCGGTCGGCAGGAGTACGTGTCCGGATGGGCGGAGCGGGGATCAGTCGGTGGCGTGGTCGAGTTTCTGCTGGTAGATCCGCTCGTCTTTGGCGATGTGCTCGTCCATCAGGAAGCCGGCCTGGATCGGCGAGTTGTTGAGGATCGCCGCTGCGATCGCGGCGTGATCGGCCCAGGCGGAGTCGATCCGCTCCTCCAGTTCGAGTTCGAATCCCCAGGAGACCCGTTGCAGCACACGGTCGATGGTGAGCTGGAGTTGCTGGTTGCCCGATGCGTGGGCGACCAGTTCGTGGAACTCCATGATCAGCGGTGGGAGCGCGTTCATACGGTGTGAATGTGCGGCTTCCCGGCCGCGTTCGACCACCGCCGCCAGTTCGGCGGCCACGTCGCCGCCGCGGATCTCCGCCGCCAGTCGTGCGGCCATCACTTCCAGGGCACGGCGCACCTGCATCAGCTCCAGGCTGTCGCGTCCCAACCCGGTGGACACGGTCGCCCCGCGGTACGGGGTCAGGGTGACGAAGCCCTCGGTCTCCAGTCGGCGCAACGCTTCCCGCACCGGAACCCGCGAGACACCGTACTCCTCGGCGAGAGTGTCCTCGACGAGTCGCTCACCAGCCTTGTACCGTCCGGAGATGATCGCTTCGCGCAACTCGTTGGCGATCACGTCCCGTCGCGGGTCGTTCGCCTTCTGACCCCTGGTCATGCGCTGAGCGTACGCCCCGGCATTTTCGTCCATAATGGACTCAGTCGACCGGGCCGCGCGTCGCGGCCAGCAGTGCGGTGACGGCGGCGAGGTCCTGGATCGGCAGGCCGACCGAGTTGAACAGGGTGATGTGCTCGGGCGAGCGTTGGAAGGAGTTGTCGAGCAGGATCTGTCCGAGTTCGAGCCGCACGTCCTCGGCGGTGATGGCGTTCTCCGCGATGGCCATGACCACGGCTCCCGATTCGGCCAGCGCCACGTCACGGGAGTCCACGACGAGCGTGGCCCGGCGCAGCACCTCCGAGTCGATCTCGCGGTGGTCCGGGCGGGGTGGTGAGCCGATCGCGTTGATGTGCTGGCCGGGCCGGAGCCAGGAGCCGTGCAGAAGCGGTTCCCTGGATGGCGTCAGGGTGCAGATGATGTCGCTCTGCTCGACGAGCGTGCGGACGTCGGCGGCGACCACGCAGGGCAGCCCGAGGGCGGCGGCCTCGTCGACGATGCGCTGGGCTTTTTCGGGTGTTCTGTTCCAGACGACCACTTCATGTAGATTGCGGACGGCCGCGATGGCGCGCAGATGGCTCCGTGCGAGTGCGCCGGCGCCGACCAGGCCGAGGACCCGCGCGTCGGACCGGGCCAGTGCCCGGGTCGCGACAGCGGAGGCCGCAGCGGTGCGCAATTGGGTCACCACGGCACCTTGGAGTGTCGCGACGCATTCGCCGGTGTCGATCCGCATGGCGACGATCGTCGAGCGCTGGCGGGCCGTGTCGTTGTCCGGGTTGTCGATCAGCAGTTTGAAGCAGACGATGTCGCTGACCGTCGATGCGGCGATCATGGGAATGATCAGCGCTGGGCTGTCCGGGACGGCCAGGGGATGCCGAGTCGGTTGGACGGCCCGGCCCGCGGCCAGTTCGACGTGGAGTTGCTCGACGGCCTCGATGAGCTTGCCCAGGTCCAGCGACTCCCGGACGGTCGTCGCGTCGAACGTGAACGTCACGTGACTCTCCTTTGGCTGTGGGCGATGTCGACGGGTCGGGGATGCCGGGTCCGCCATCCCCGACCCGTCCGTTCGGTTGGGTCAGGCGTTGTGCCCGGCGACCGCATCGGACGCCCTGGTGTCGGCGATCGAGTCGAACTTGACGTGGGTCACGGTCAACCCGGCCGTGTGCAGGATCGAGGTCCACCGCTCGCACGGTTCGCGATCCAGCCGGGTGCCCGCCCAGGTGCCGTTCGCGACGAGTTGTTCGGTGACCTCGGCCAGCACGCCCGAGTCGGCCTCGGGCCACTCCTTCTCGAACAGCGGCGTGAGGTCGCCGGCGGTGCCGTCCCGCAGCCGCCGCATCGCTTCGTCGATCGAGGCCACGAACGGCACCAGACGGGGAAGCAGGTCGTCGAGCCGTTCCCGCAGCACGTAGTAGACGCTGTTGGGCATCCGTCCACCCGATGCCGCATGCCGGAACGAGATGTGGCCGGCGCCGGCTCGTTGGAGTTCGGTGGCGGTGCCGAGGTCGGCGACCATGGCGTCGCCCAGGCCGGCCTCGAACAACTCCCGGAACATCGGTGTCGAGAGGTCGTGGATGAACCGGGCCTGGTAGGGCTCCAGTCCGGCCTCGCGCATCAGGCCGCGAGTGAACTCGCCCGGAGCGCCGCCGCCCTGGCCGGGTGCGAGGATGGTTTTGCCCAGCAGCCAGGACAACGTGAACCCGTCGACGGGCTCGCGGGTCACGATCCCCATCGGGAAGCGGTCGTTGAGTTGGGCGACGGCGACGAACTCGCGTCCGTTGCCGGCGTACATCGCCGGCACCCACAACCCACCCAACGCGACATCGGCCGAGCCGTCGGCGAGGTCGTGCATGACGCCGTCCCACGGGCTGCGCGGGTGGTACGGCACGTCGAGGTCGTTGGTGGCGAAGATGCCGTGCTCGCGGGCCAGGTATTCGGGCAGGTAGTTCACACCGTGCGCGGTCGCGCTGACCGCCAGGGTCTCCATCAGGTATCGCCCTTCTGTGCGTGGACATCGGTCATGTCGTCGTCGCCTCCGGGGTATCGGTGGCCGCCTCGGTCTCCACGAGTTCGTTGATGACCTCCAGCGACCGCCCCAGCGTTTCCGGGGCGAATCGGGCGGAGACGGCCAGAATCGTGTACATCACGGCGATCATCAGGAAGACACCGCCGACACCGGAGTGACCGAAGATGAACACGGCCGCGAACGGCATGAGCGCGCCGGCCACGTTGCCGACCCCGTTGACCGTCGAGCAGCCCAGCGCCCGGATCCGGGTCGGATACAGCTCGGGCGACCAGAGCGCGAGCGTCGAATTCAGGAACAACGAGAAGAACTGGAAAATTGACCCGTAGACCAGGATGCCCGCCGCGCCGTTGGCGAATTCGGCGAACGCGATCGCCGACAGGCAGCCGAGGACGCCGGCGATGGCGACGGTCGTGCGCCGAGGCAGTTTGGCCGCGACCAGGGCGGCCACGAGCGCGCCGAGCATGCTCCCGCCGTACATGATCAACGTGAAGATCAGGCTGCTGGACACCGAGTAGCCCTTGGACACCAGCAGAGTCGGCAGCAGTACCAGCAGGGTGACCTGCGCGCCGAAGGCCATCCACGACGCGATGCCGATCGCCACGGTCCGCCGCAGCAGGTGTTTGGTGAAGATCTCGGTCGGCGACACGCGCGGCCCGACCTCGACCGCGGATTCGGTGTCGAGGAACGGGATGACCTCGGCGTCGGTCGGCCGCTTGCGGATGTCGTCGGAGGCCAGGATGGTCAGAGCGCGGTTGGCCTCCTGTACTCGTCCGGATTCGACCAGGAAACGCGGCGACTCGGGCAGGAACCGGCGGTAGAACACGACGAGGACGGCCGGAATGGCGAGGACGACGAGCAGCCACCGCCAGGAGAACAGATCACCGCCCAGGGCGTTGTTCAACGGGCCGAGGACGACGACGAACAGTCCGTACGCCACGAAGTTGCCGATGCCGCCGGAGGCGAAGCCCATCGACCCGACGGCTGTTCCCCGGCGTTTCGTCGCGACGATCTCGGAGACCAGGGTGAGCCCGATGGTGAACTCGCCGCCCAGGCCGATACCGACGATGAACCGACTGACCAGCATGACGCCGAAGTTCGGCGCTACGGCACTGAGTAAACCGCCCACGGTGTAGATGAGCAGGTTGAAGCTGAGGGAGAACCGTCGGCCCTTCCGGTCGGCCAGGTAGCCGCCGACCAGGCGGCCGACGATCCCGCCGACCACCGTCAGCGTGTTGATCGTGACCAGGTCGGTGTTTCCGATATGGAGAGCGTCCTTCAACTGCGGGCCGATGGCCCCGGGAGCGTCCTGCTGGAGGGTGTCAAAGAACATCCCCGCCATGACCAGTGCCATGACCCAGAGTTGAGCCCGCGTGAGCGGGAGGGAGTCGAGGGCGCCGGCGATGCTGCGGTACCTGCCGCGAGGCTCGACCGACGGTTGGTGAGTTGGAGTCGACACGAGCGTCCTCCTCAGGGAGGCTGCACGATCCGGGCGCGCAGTGGGAGTTGTGGCGCACCTCATAGGCGCTCTCAATTTTGTATACGACTTACGTGTCGTTCGTCAAGAGGGTTGGCCGCTGGGGTGTCAGTCAGATAATCGCTACACCTCATCGAACCTGGATGTTGAGGTTCGATGAGGTGTGCGTCAATTCCGCCGATGCACAGGGGCTATGAACCATCGGTCAAGTCGTATACGATCTGTGTCGGATTAGGACTACGGAAGGGGCGATCGATGGAGCGGTTCCACGTCTCGGCGACGTCGCACTGGCCCAACTACCTGCCCGAGTACATCGCGCGGGAACACGGCTACTTCGCCGACGAAGGGTTGGACTTCGACCGCAGCGCACCGGCGGACTGGACCACGGTGCTCCCGGACCTGCATGAGGGCACCGCGACGGTGGCGCTCGGCGGCATCTGGGTTCCGGCCATGTACTACGGCCGTGGCCGGCACTATGTGCCGTTCGCCGCGCTCAACTCACGCAACCCGAAGGTCCTGGTGATGCGTGAACCGTCCGGCGAGTTCGCCTGGACGCAGCTGGAGCACAAGATCGTGCTCGCACCTGGTGCGGGTGGGACCGCGCCGTATGTGCACACCGCCGGTCTGATGCGCACGGCGGGTGTGGACATGGCCACGGTGCGCTGGGTACGTGACCTGAGCGGACCGATGATGCTGGAGCTGTTCCTCGGCGGGCACGGCGACGCGCTGGTCACCGACGCGGTCAACGGTGCGTTGCTGGAGCGCGAGGGCAGGGCGGTGGTCGTCGCCCGTCACGATGTCGACGGCGGGCCGATGCCCAACAGCGTGTACTACACGCTGCCCGAGACGCTGGCGGAAAGCGACCTGGCGTGGCGGTTCTGCCGGGCGTTGCAACGCGCCTACGACTGGCTCCGGGAGAACCCGGCGGCGGGCGTCGCCGACCTGCTGGCACGGGAGTGGCCCGGTCTCGACACGACCGCCCTGATCGAGATCGTCGATGACCTGCGCGCGCGTGGCATCTGGTCGACGATCGAGATCGAGCGCGACGCCTATGAGCGCTGGCTGCGCATCATGGTCGAGGACGGCCTGGTCAGCGCGGACGTGCCCTACGACCGGCTCGTCGATCCGCGCCCGGCGGCGGCCGCGGTCGCGCGGGCCGAGGCCCACGAGGGAACTCGATGAGCGCGCCCCGCTACTACACGGCGTTGGGTGGTCTGCCCGGACAGGCCGAGCTGACGACCGACCGCGCCGTGTTCACCGAGGCATACGCGGTCCTGCCGCGCGGGACGATGCGTGACATCGTGACCAGCGCGCTGCCTTTCTGGGACCGGACCCGGCTGTGGGTCATCGCGCGGCCGTTGTCGGGCTTCGCCGAGACCTTCTCTCAGTACATCGTCGAGGTCGGCCCCGGCGGGGGCAGCGACCGGCCAGAGACCGATCCGGCGGCCGAGGCTGTCCTGTTCGTCGTGGACGGTGAGCCGACGATCACCATCGACGGTATCGCGCACGAGCTGTCACCCGGCGGCTACGCCTATCTGCCCGCCGGTCGGGTCTGGACGCTGCGCAACCGCGCCGGCACGGCCACGCGATTCCACTGGATCCGCAAGGCGTACCAGGCCGTCGAGGGCATCGCCGCGCCCGAGGCGTTCGTGACCAACGAAACCGAGGTGCCAGGCGGGGAAATGCCCGGCACCGACGGTGCCTGGACCACACAGCGCTTCGTCGACCCGTCCGACGTGCGACACGACATGCACGTCAACATCGTCAACCTCCGGCCCGGCGCCGCGATCCCCTTCCCCGAGACCCACGTCATGGAGCACGGGCTCTACGTGTTGGAGGGCAAGGCCGTCTATCTACTCAACAAGGACTGGGTCGAGGTGCAGGAGGGCGATTTCATGTGGCTGCGCGCCTTCTGCCCACAGGCCTGCTACGCCGGTGGGCCGAGCCGGTTCCGCTACCTGCTGTACAAGGACGTGAACCGACACGCCGTCCTGAGTCGACAGTTCGTCTGAACGCCGAGAATGGAGCCGTCATGCCATCCCCGAGCCCTGGGTACGCGGTTACCCTCCGGGTCCACATCAAGGAGGCGTCGCTGACCGGGGAGGTGACCCACGCCGTCGTCGACACCGGTGCCGTGCTCACCGCTCTGGACGTGGTCGAGTCCGGCCCGGCGGGTCTCGTGGTCGACGTGACCTGCGATGCCGTGGACGCAGCGCACTCGACGTCGATCACCGCCGCGGTCGACGCGCTCGCGGGCGTGTCGGTGGGCAAGGTCAGCGATCGCACCTTCCTTTTGCACCTGGGCGGCAAGCTCGAAGTGGTGCCCACGGTGCCGTTGAAACACCGCGACGACCTCTCCCGCGCGTACACCCCAGGCGTGGCCCGGATCTGCCGGGCCATCGCGGAGAACCCGGCCGATGCCCGTCGGCTGACGATCAAGCGCAACACCGTCGCCATCGTCACCGACGGTTCCGCCGTGCTGGGGCTGGGCAACATCGGCCCCGCCGCCGCGCTGCCGGTGATGGAGGGCAAGGCCGCGCTGTTCAAGCAGTTCGCCGGGGTCGACGCGTGGCCGGTCTGCATCGACAGCCAGGACACCGAACAGATCGTCGAGATCGTGCGCGCGCTGTCCTCCACCTACGGCGGGATCAACCTGGAGGACATCTCCGCGCCGCGCTGCTTCGAGATCGAACGGCGGCTGCGGGACCTGCTGGACATCCCGGTGTTCCACGACGACCAGCACGGCACGGCCATCGTGGTCATGGCCGCGCTCACCAACGCGCTGCGCGTGGTCGGCAAGACCCTCGCCGACGTCCGCATCGTGGTGAGCGGGGTCGGGGCCGCCGGGCACGCGATCATCCGACTACTACAGGTCCAGGGCGCGAAGAACATCGTCGCGTGCGACCGCAAGGGCACCCTGCACCGCGACCGCACCTACACCGACGACGCCCGGAAATGGATCGCCGAGACCACCAACCCCGGCCAGTTGGCCGGTTCGCTCCCCGCGGCGCTGCGCGACGCGGACGTGTTCATCGGCGTGTCCGGCCCCGATTTGCTCACCGGCGACGACATCGCCACCATGGCGTCCGACGCGATCGTCTTCGCACTGGCCAACCCCGATCCCGAGGTCAGCCCGGACGCCGCGGCGCGGCACGCGGCCGTGGTCGCCACCGGCCGATCGGACTACCCGAATCAGATCAACAACGTGCTGGCCTTCCCCGGATTCTTCCGAGGCATGCTCAACGGCGACGCCAGCGAGATCACCGACGCGCACCTGCTCGCCGCGTCCGAGGCCATCGCCGCCATCGTGGCCGACGACGAACTCAACGCGAGCTACATCGTGCCCAGTGTCTTCGACCCCCGCGTCGCCGTCCTCGTCGCCGAGGCCGTCGAGTCCGTTGAGGTTGTCGGGGCCGCGATCCACGCCGAGGAGGCGAATCGATGACCGCCGACGTCGTCTCGATCAATGTCGCGTCGAGCGCTGTCGAGGAGCGAAGGAGGTACTCACCCCGGACGCGCTCGATTTTGTCGCCGCGCTGCACCGCCAGTTCAGTGCACGGCGCAACGACCTGCTGGTCGTGCGGGCGAGCCGCGCCAGGGCGATCGCCGAGTCGGGAACGCTTGCCTTCCTACCCGAGACCGCTGCCGTGCGTGCCGGTGACTGGGCGGTGGCGTCGGTACCACAGGACCTGGTCGACCTGATGGACGCGGACATCATATTCCGCGCGGCACGCACGGTAACCCCGGACGGCGAGACCGCGTGCACGGTGGCCGTGCGACGGGGGTCGATCGTGGCACTGGCCGCACTCGACGCCCGGTTCAACGCCGCGCGCGAGGTCGTGCTCGGCCCGGACGAGGTCCTGCTGGCCGGCAACGTCGACACGCACGTGCACGTCAACGACCCCGGCCGAACGCACTGGGAAGGCTTCGCGACCGCGACTCGGGCGGCGGCCGCCGGGGGCGTGACCACGCTGGTCGACATGCCCCTGAACAGCATCCCGCCGACCTGCGATCCGGGCGCCCTCGAACTCAAACGGCGAACCGCCGAGGGCGCCAGCCACGTCGATGTCGGATTCTGGGGCGGGGCGATTCCACGCAGCCTGGGCAGGCTGCGTGAACTGCACGAGGCCGGCGTGTTCGGTTTCAAGTGCTTCCTGGTCGACTCCGGCGTCGCCGAGTTCCCGGCGCTGAATTATGCACAACTGGACCAGGCGATGGGGGAGATCAGCGAGTTCGACGGCGTCCTGATCGTGCACGCCGAGGACGCGGACACCATCCAACACGCGACACCGCCACACGGGCGCCGCTACACCGATTTCCTCGACTCGCGCCCGGATGAGGCGGAGGTGATGGCGATCGAACGACTCATCGAGTCCAGTCGGCGCACCGGCTGCCGCGTGCACGTACTCCACCTGTCCAGCGCGCTGGCCTTGCGCGCGCTGGCTACGGCCCGAGCCGACGGGGTGCGCGTCAGTGTGGAAACCTGCCCGCACTACCTGTCCTTCGCGGCGGGCGAGATCTCGGCTGGTGCCACCCAGTTCAAGTGCTGCCCGCCGATCCGTGACGAGGACAACCGCGATGCGTTGTGGGCGGCCCTCGCCTCGGGCGTCATCGACATCGTCGTCTCCGACCACTCGCCGTGCACGATCGAGCTGAAACAATTGGAGATCGGGGACTTCGCCGCCGCGTGGGGCGGCATTTCCTCCCTGCAACTTGGCCTGTCGGCGATCTGGACGCAGGCCAACGCCCGAGGGCACAGCCTGTCGGAGGTGACCCGATGGATGTCGGCACGCCCGGCTGAACTTTTCGGCCTGCACGGCAAGGGTCGTATCGCGGTCGGCAAGGCGGCCGACCTCTGCGTCTTCGCCCCGGACGAGACGTTCACCGTCCACGCCGCGACTCTGCACCACCGCAATCCGGTCACCGCCTACGACGGACGAGAACTGCGCGGAGTGGTGCGCTCGACCTGGCTGGCCGGCGAACAGATCGCGGCGCGCTCGCGGCTGCTCTCCTCGTCGCCACGCGGTCGACTCCTCCGGGGTGATGGCCTCCCCGCAACGACAGCATGACCGCCGGTGACGGCCGGCCCGTCCGATGCGAACGTGACCGGCCGCAGCCGAAGGATCGCTATGCGGACTGCACCCTTCCTGCCTGGTCGACGACCCGGAACGGCTCCACCGAGGTGCGGTTGGTCAGGTTCTCGAAACCGGTATCGGTGACGACGTACAGGTCGCCCAGGTTGGAGCCGGCGACGAGCGGGTCGACCCACTGGGCGTGCAGGACGAACACCATGCCGGGCTCCATCCGGTCGGTGTTGTGCGAGGCGACGTTGTACTGCGGCAGTTTCGGCATCCCGATCGCGTGACCGAGGTTCGGGTTGTGCGGGCCGGGAGTGGCCGGGTACGCGTGCATGAGCCGGCGTCCCTGCGCTTCCCAGTCCGCATCGGCGACGTACTGACGTCGAACCGGACGCGGCGACCCGTCCGGCAGCGCTTCCCAGTTGAACGGCATGGTGCGGGTCTCCTTCGACTTCAGATAACCCCGCTCCACATAGGCTTCGAAGGCGGCATCGTGCAGCTCACAGAATTTCGTGCCGGGTTTGATGAGGCTTTCGGCCCGGCGCACGGCGTCGACCGTCATTTCCAGAACTTCTTCCTGCTTCTCGGTCGCCGTACCGATCACCACCATGCGCGCCGCCTGGGCGCTGTAGCCCAGGTAGGTGACGTTGGAGATGTAGAGGTTGAGCAGATCACCGTTCTGGATGACGTGCCCGTAGGGCTTGCCGCAGTGTGTGCCGTACCTGTTGACGCCGATCTGGTAGCCGTCCCCGTTTTCTCCACCGCGCGCCATCTGCGCGTACGAGAACGCCGCGTAGACCTCGTAGTCGGTGACACCCGGCCGGATGACGTGACACGCGGCCTCGTACCCAATGTCGATCAGCCGGCCCGCCGACCGGATGATGTCGATCTCCGCCGCGGAGCGGATCCGCTGCATCCTCAGGATCATGTCGGTGGCGTCGCGGAACGCGGTGGTCGGCAGGCTCTCACGCAGCACAGCCCAGCACGAGGTGGCCGTGTCATCACCGATCAGACCGATCTGGCCGCCTTCCAGACCGAGCCGGCGCAGCACGCTGTGGCAGGCCTGCACCGTCTTGTGCAGGGGCGATCCCGGACGATCCACACTTTCCCGTCCGAACGGCGAGACCTGCCAGATCTCCCCCACCAGCAGTGGTTCGCCACCCGGCGGTACCACAGCCGACTCGGTCCAGAACGACAACAGCTCGGGAGCCAGGTCGGCATCGGTCGGAATGATCAGCACCCCTTCCCGCATCCAGTCGCACAGGTAGCGCAGGAACGGATTCGAGGTGTGGTACCAGCCGACCAGGCTGGCGTGGACCAGGATCGCGTCGAGGCCCGCCACCGTCGCGTCCCGGCGGAGTCGCTCGATCCGGTCGGCGTACTCCGCTTCGGTGATCTGGTCGGCCGGTTCGAACTCGAAACTCGGTTCGAAGTCGCGGAGCAGGGACTCCATCCGCCGGTAGTCGACCGGGGCACTGTACTTCCGCACTATGACCTGCCTTTCATGATGGATAACCGGGTTCAGACCGGGGTCCGGTTGATTTCCTCCAACGACAACCGGTAGGTCTCCGGCGCGAACAGGGCCGCGATCGCCAGAAGGACGTACATCAACGCGAGCATCAGGAACACTCCTGCCATCCCCCAACTCGCGAAGACCGGGACCGCGATGAGCGGCATCACCGCACCCGAAACGTTCCCGATGCCGTTGACGATCGAGGTGCCCAGAGCCCTCACCTCGGTCGGGTAGACCTCCGGCGACCACGCGGCGAGCGTGGTGTTCAGCAACAGCGCGAAGAACTGGAAAATGCCGCCGAGTAACAGGATCAGCGTCGCGCCGTGGGCGAAGGAGGCGAACGCGACCGCAGCGCCACACCCGAGCACCGCTGCCGTGATGACGGTCGTCCGCCGGCCGATGTTCCGTGCCACGAGCGCCGCGGCGCAGGCGCCCAGCAGGCTGCCGAGGTTCATCACCATGGTGAATGCCAGGCTGGCGGTGATGCTGTAGCCCTGCGCGACGAGGATGGTGGGCATCAGTACCAGCAAGGTGATCTGCGCGCCGAACGACATCCACGAGGCGATCCCGACGGCCGCCGTACGGCGTAGCGAACCAGCCGTCGCCAGTGTCCGCAGCGGCACCGAACGATCGACGACGTCAGGGATGTCGGCGTCGGTCAGGTACGTCGTCGCCGTGCCTGCGCCCTTGCGTCTCATCCGACCAGACGCCAGCGTCGTGAGTGCCTCGTTCGCCTCGTCGAGTCGCCCCTTCGACAGCAGGAATCGCGGTGACTCGGGCATGTACCGCCGGATGAACACGACCAGCAGCGCCGGCACGGCGAGCAGCACGTACAGCCAGCGCCAGCTGGCCGAGGTGCCGCCGAGGATGCTGTTGAGCGGGCCGAGCACGATCAGGAAGAGACCGAAGGCCACGAAGTTGCCCACACCACCAGAGCCGATGTTGAGCGAGGCGGCGATGTTCCCGCGGTATTTCGTGGCGACCATCTCGGTGACCAGCGTGAGGCCGACGGTGAATTCGCCGCCGAGACCCACGCCGACGATGAACCGGGAGACCTCCAGGAACATCAGGTTCGGCGCGATCGCGCTCAGGATGCCGCCCAGTGTGTAGAGCAGCAGGTTGAACGCGAGCGTGTAGCGCCGGCCTCTGCGGTCCGCGAGGTACCCGGTCGTGATCCGGCCGACCAGCCCACCGATGATCATCACGGTGTTCACGAAGGCGAGGCCCGCGGTGCCCACGCCAAAGCTGGCTTTCAGGCCCTGGGTGATGGCGCCGGTGGTGTCCTGCTCCAGGGCGTCGAAGAACATGCCGGCCAGGACCATGCCGGCGACGATCCAATGGGCTCGGGTCCAGCCGATCCGATCCATGACCTCGGAGAGACGCCCTGGTGCTCCTGGTTCTGCGGCGGTTGGGGGATTGACGGTGAGTCGAGGTGCTATGTCTTCGGAGGATTTCGGGGACGACATCTGGCCGACCTCCTTGTGAGGAAGGGACCTGCTGGCGGATCGGGCCGGGATCTGGTGGCTGTCCCGGTGCGTCGGCGAGCACCATCGCGGGAAGCGGCCACCCGAGTGCACGCCCTCGACGGAGACGCCGAGCGTGCGGCGGGGAGCGGACCGGGCCGCGATGTCCTTGCGGCGTACCGGCCGTGTGGTTGCCACAGTGGGGCATCCGGCGCCGTTCGACCCGGATGTCCTCCTGCGACATTCGTTGTGGGTTGGTGGGTGTCGGTCGGGGTCGAACCTTCAGTTGACCTTTTCTCCACTGTGGACAACGGTGTCGAATACTCGATCGGTGAGAGGGCAATCGTATACGAGTTGCGGCTTCATGAGAAGACTTGGATGCCGTACGGTTATGCGTCAGCCGTCAGTCATGCCAGAGAATGGCTCCGGTAGCCGACGATGACCCTGGTGTCTCTGGTGGATACTCACCAGCTCCCCAACCCTGTGTCAGAAGATAGTATACGAACTGTCGCGATTTGACTCCCCATGTCCCCTGGCCGGAAGTCGTGCCCATGGTTAAAACGCCCGCGCCCGGAAGGAAACATCGTCGTTACAGCACGCGCCTAGTCTCGCCGCTCGTGAGTACGTCGACCGCACGACACGAGTCCGGCGAGACCGCAAAGCGCCGGGGAGCATGGCGAGGAATGCGTCGGCGGACGACTGCTCGCCGCGGTTCGCGCCGAGCGACGGTGATCGCCTTGCGGGCGTCAGTGGCCGCGTTCCTCGGCGCGTTCGGTGGTACTCCGCCACCGCGAGCCTCACCTGTGTGAGTTGCCAAGATTCCTTCGAGTGCTCGAACGGGTGGAGATCGAAGGCGAGATCGAAACCCAATCCGATGGCCACGGTGAAACCGCCGTTCATCCCGGAGCAGAGCGCCTATCGGTGCGGTGGCTCCGCCGATGGCGGTGTAGGTCTCACCCTCGCCTGAGCCGATGTTCGCGGCGGAACGTCGCTGGTGGGCTGCCGCATCCTGTGGTGAAGGCCGTGTAGAAGCGGCTGACCGAGCCGAAGCCCGACTCCGCCGACACCTGGTCGACCGGTAGGTCGGTGGTGATCAGCAGGCGGCGGGCTTCGGCCAGCCTGCG
Organism: Pseudonocardiaceae bacterium; assembly: GCA_036268955.1. Lineage (GTDB taxonomy): Bacteria > Actinomycetota > Actinomycetes > Mycobacteriales > Pseudonocardiaceae > CAJCJE01. The sequence goes on along the minus strand of DATATE010000245.1, from coordinate 16,156 downwards.
GTGGGTCAGGTAGTCGAGCACGGTGGTGCCGACGACCTGCCGGAACTGGGTCATCGCGTAGTTGGGGTGCAGCCGCGCGGCGACGGCGATGTCGGCGACGGTGAGCGGCTCGCGGAAGTGTTCGGCGATGTGCCGGACCATGGCGACGACCTGGCGCAGGATCGGCTCCGTGCCCGCGTACTGGCGCACGGGTTCGCCGACCGTGGCCAGCGCGAGCCTGCGAACCCGCGCCTCGACTTCGAGCAGGGCGATCTGGCGGTGCTCCGGCTCGGCGCTGCTCAGATCGGCTGCCCACTGCGCGAAGTTCGCGGCGTCGGTGGCGATGGCCGCCGGCGGCGGGGCGACCAGGGGGATGCCGGACAGCAGCCTGCTGACCAGCGAATCGGGCAGTCCCCAGGCCAGGAACGTCTCGAACGGCACATAGATCCAGTGGGCGCGGGTCACGGAGTTCGCCACCAACTGGTGCGGTACGGCGGCCCAGAACGCGGCGACGCTGCCCGGCCCGACCTCGATCGGCACCCCGCCGAACAGGTAGAGCATGGTGCCGCCCTCGACGACCAGGTTGATCTCCAGGTCATCGTGCTGGTGGGCGGTACCCATCACCTCCGGCTCGCCCGCCCAGCCGGTGAGGGCGGCCGGCAGCACCTGAGTGTTGATCCTAGGATCCAAGAAGTTCTCGCTCTCATCGATGAAGACCTCGCGGATCGTAGGCACATACGGTGGCGATCGTCCACGACACGAGGAGGTCTTGGTGTTCTCACTGGGCATCGTCGGCGCCGGCCAGTTCGCCGGCCAGTTCGCTCGACTCTGGCGACTGCATCCAGGAGTGGGCGACATCCTGGCCACCGACCTGCTGCCGGAACGGGCCGCGCGCCTGGTCGCTGAGCACGAGCTGGCCGCAACAGTCCCTTCCTTCGAGGCGATGCTCGAATCGGATGTCGACGCGGTGGCGATCTTCACGCAGCGCTGGACGCACGGCCAGCTCGTGGTCGCGGCCCTGCGCGCGGGCAAGCACGTCTACTCGGCCGTGCCGATGGCGGTGACGGAGCAGGAGATCGCGGCCATTCTCGACGCCGTCGTGGACACCGGCCTGACCTACATGATGGGCGAGACCAGCTACTACAACCCGGCCACGGTGTACGCCCGCGACCAGATCGCCAAGGGTGCCTTCGGTCGCTTGTTCTACGCCGAGGGCGACTACGTCCACGACATGGATCTCGGCTTCTACGACGCGTACCGCTACAGCGGCGGGGAGAACTGGAAAGCGACCGCGAGCTTCCCGCCACTGCTGTACCCGACCCATTCGATCGGTGGTGTCCTCGGCGCGTGGCAGACGCACGCCACCAGCGTGTCCGCGATCGGCGTGCACGACGATCGCGGAGATGGCGTGTTCGACGAGCAGGTCAGCCAGTTCGGCAACGATTTCTCCAATGCCACCGCATTGTTCGAGGTCGCGGGAGGCGGCGCGTTCCGTACCAACGAATTCCGGCGAGTCGGCTATCCCTCGCACATCCGCGAATCGCGGTTCCGCTTCTTCGGCACCGAGGGCAGCCTCGAACAGTTGGCCACGGTCAGCCTGTGGCAGGACAAGACTGGTGTCCAGGACATCACCGAGCAGTTGCGGCCGATGCAAACCCTGGATCCCGGTGATCCGTCGCTGGCCCACGTCGCCCCGGCCCTGCGGGATGCCTTCACATCGGGGTCCGCGCCGGTGCACGACCGGTCGCGATTGCCGGCGGCGTTCGCCACCGCGTCCAACGGGCACGAGGGCAGCCACCACTTTCTGGCCGACGATTTCGTGCTGGCGGTGAACGCGGGATCGCTGCCTCCGGTCAACGCCTGGGTCGCGGCGCGCTACACCTTGCCGGGCATCGTCGCCAACGAGTCCGCCCGCGGCGGCGGCGCCCGACTGGCCATCCCGGACTTCGGCGATGCCCCATCGTGAATGCAGTATCTCCGGAAAGGACGGCCGGGTCGGCGCTGCGCGTGACGCTCGCCTCGCCCCTGTATCGCGGTGCGACCCTCGCCCTGTTCCTGTCCGGACTGGGTTTCTCCGCCGCGGCACCGCAGATCGCGTCATTCCTGGTCAACGACCTCCATGTGTCGTTGACGACCGCGGGCTTGTACTACCTCACCAACCTCACCGCGCCGGTGGCCGGCTATCTGATCGGAGCGCGATCGGATCGCACGGGTAAACGGCTGGGCCTGTTCCGGCTGTGCGCGCTGGCGGGCTTCCTGGGCTGGCTCGGCGTGGCCTTTTCCAGCCAGGCGTGGATGCCGTTCGTGATCAGTGCACTTGTTCTCGCGTTCGCGGGCGCCGCCGGTTCGCAACTGTTCGCCGCGGTCCACGACGACCTGCGCGCCAGCCACAACGCACGCAGCGACGATGTCGTCTCGATCGTGCGGATGGCCCTCACCGCGGGATGGATCGTCGGCCCGGTGGTGGGATCGTTGCTGGCCGCTGCCGTCAGTCCACGAGCGATGCTGGCCATGACCGCGGCGTGCACTCTCGCGCAGATCATTCCGCTCGGTTTCCTGGGCACCACCGCGACTCCCGCTCGGACGCCCGCCACGCCCGAGCCAGGCGAGCGGGCACGCGGCGTCCGGGTGATGCTGCCTCTGCTGGCGTTCACCAGCCTCTACGTGCTCGTCTACGCGGGCGAGCCCATCAAGTACGCCTACCTCCCCATCTACATGCGCGCCGATCTTCGGCTGCCGGCGGTGATCAGTGGTGCGGTCATCGGAATCCAGCCACTGATCGAGTTGATGTTGATGCCGTTGGCCGTCGTCGTCGCCCGCCGAGTCGGCGCGATGCGCTTGATGGTGTTCGGAGCCGCGTTCGGGGTCGGCGCGAACCTGTGCTTCGCCTTGACCGGCAACGTCGCCGGCATGTTCGCCGGACAGTTCCTGATGGGCGGCGTCTGGGGTGTCTTCGCCGCCCTGGGCATCATCGTCGCCCAACGGCTACTCCCGGAAGCCGTGGCGACCGCTTCCGCGGTGTTCATGAGTTCGACCGCGATCGCCAGTGCGCTCGGCGGCCTTACCGGCGGAGTGGGTGTCAGCGTCGTTGGTCTTCCGCTCGTGTTCCTCGCCCCAGCCGTCTTCGGTGTCATTGCGACGACGGGTATCGCGGCCCTGAGCCGCACTCGACACGTCGCTCGGGTATGAGGTCGGCCCCGGCCGACGGCATGAGGTCGGCCCCGGCCGCTCGTCGGGCAGGCTCCGCCGAAGTCACGGTTGCGGTCGAGCCTGGTCCCGTACCGTCGCCGGTGGCCACCGATGAGTTCGGGACGCTCACCGGGTCTATACCGGTATGGACACTCTGAACCTTGCGGACCTCTATCAGTTGCCGGCCCTCGACTGGTCGTCGGTCACCGACCGGCTCGACGCCGGATGCGACCAGGCACCCGGCGCGGGTGGCCCCGACAGGCACACGACATGGCTCACGACCATCAATCCCGACGGCAGCCCGCACGTCACCGCGGTCGGCTCGCTCTGGGTCGAGGGCTGCTTCTGGTTCGAGACCGGCCAGCGGACCCGCAAGGGCCGCAACCTGGCCCGCGACCCGAGGTGCACCGTCGCGATCGCCACCCGCGAGTTCGACCTCGTGGTCGAGGGCACCGCCGAGGTCGTGACCGACCGCGACACCGTAGCCCGGCTGGCAGCGGCCTGGGCGGAGGGCGGCTGGCCGTGCGAGGTCGACGAGTCCGGCACTGCCCTCACCGCGCCGTTCAGCGCGCCTTCGGCCGGCGCGTCGCCGTGGTCGGTCTACCGGGTCACCGCCCGGTCGGCATGCGCGCTCGCCACGGTCGAGCCGGGTGGCGCTACTCGCTGGACCTTCTGAGCCCCGTCCCGTCGGTCAGTCGTCGACAACGGTCCACTGCCGCCCACCGGGCAGCCTGCCGAAGGGCGTCGCAGTGGGCCGGTCGCCGGCTACCGGAGAAGTGATGCCCAGATCGGGTCGTTATGCCCGATTGGCACTGGTTGGTGAAGCGGTCGCAACGCGATGGCCGTCCGCCGGTTGATCATCGCGCACCTACCTGCCGGGTTCTTCATGATCATCCTGTACGCGGGCCACAACCGTTTCGGCTCAGCGATCCGATGGCGACCGCTGGTGGCGAGGTGACGGGATCGGTGTTTGTCGGCGGATGGCACGCTTGTGCCCATGATCGATGATCCGGCCCGCGCCGCCTGGCCGACAACGGTCACCGGTGGTTGGTGTGATTGGGGCTGTTGACGTGTTCGCGGCGGAAGCCGAGGCCGATGATGCGGCCCAGGAGGCGTTTGACCGGTGGGGTGTGGCTGATCAGCCGCATGAGTTTGATGGGTGGGTCGGTTTGGGCGAGGCGAGCGAGCTGGCTGGTCTGCCGTCGCTGCAACGCCTGTGCACGGCGCACCGCGGGTTCGCGTCGTCGTTGCAGGCGCTGGAGGTCGGCGATGGTGACGGTGCCCGTGCGCAGCGGCGCCGCGAGGTGATTGGCCGTGGCGACGGCATCGGCGACGGCGTAGTTCACCCCGGCGGCCCCGGCCGGTGACATGGCGTGCGCGGCGTCGCCGATGCACAACAGGCCGGGCTGATACCAGCGGTGCAGCCGATTGGTGCGCACCGACAGCAGCTTGACCTGGTCCCAGTCGGTCAGTGCGGCAAGGCCGTCGGTCAGGAACGGTGCGGCACGTGCCACCCGGTCGCGGAAGGCGGCCAGACCCGCTGCCTGGAGCTGCGCGAGGGTTCCTTTCTCGATGATCGTGCCGCACTGCCAGTACTCGCCGCGGTCGATGGCGATCACGATCTGCCCGCCGCCGAGGTAGCCCAGCGTCGGTGGGGCATCCTGGCCGCGTGGCACGCGGAACCACAGCACGTCGATGGGCATCGCGAACTCGCGTATCGGAAGGTCCGTGTGTTCCCGGACAACGGAGAACCGGCCGTCGCAGGCCACCGTGAGATCCGCCCGGATCGCCACGTCGCCCTGCGCGGTCCGCGCCCGCACGCCGGTCACCTGGTCGCCGTGGCGGAGCAGGCCGGTGGCCTCGGTGTTCATTTTCAACCGGAAGGTGCGGTATTGCTTGGCCTGGGTGGCCAGAAAGTTCAGGAAGTCCCACTGCGGCATGAACGCCATGAACTTGCACCGGGTCGGCAGGTGCCGGAAGTCCACCAGCCCGAAGGTCTGTCCGTCGACCCCGAGGCGCAGTTCCGGTACCTCGGTGTGCGGCAAGCGCAGAAACTCTTCCAGCAGGCCCAGTTCGGCCAGTATGTCGGTGGTGGCCGGATGGATGGTGTCGCCCCGGAAATCACGGAAGAAGTCGGCATGCTTCTCCAGCACGGTCACCTCGACTCCGGCGCGGGCCAGCAGGTAACCCAGCATCATGCCGGCCGGCCCACCGCCAACCACACAACACCGGGTGTTCCAGGACCGTGGACCGAGACCGGGAGCGGGCACAGGTTCGCTGAACATCAGTGCCTCCAATGAGCTAGTCGGTGGCAGATGGTGGCCGGTTGAACAACTCGGCCATCCACTGGAATGTCTCGTGCGCGTTCTTGATCCGTTTCGCACGGACGGTGTTCGGCCCGAGCAGGTCCAAGCCGTCGCCGGTGATGTCGCGGAACGAGTCGAGGCTGGCCAGCTTGCGTTGCACGGCGCGGCGCCAGGCATCCTCGTCGATGCGGTAGTAGCTGGTCCGTTCGCCTGGCCGGGTGCGTCGACGCACGTACTCACCCGCGATGAGCAGCCGCATGTTCGTGGTCAGGGACGCCCGGCTGGCACCGATGGCCTCCGCGATCTCGGTGGCGGACTGCTCAGCTGGGTCGCAGATCATCAGCCAGCCCAGGATCCGCCCGGTGATCGGGGGCATGCCGTACTGCTCCGCGCAGAAGTTGGCCACCCGTTCCACCCAGCCCAGCATCTGCTCACGATCGGCACCGGACGCACGCCGAGACATACCATCACCATCCTTGGCCACTGGCTAGCCAATTTAGCACTGACTGAACTGGCTAGCCAGCGACCACTACGCCGGTTGGTCGATCTTCATCCCATGACCCACATCGATCCGGGTTACCCGTGGTTGGTATGCCCATCCCGCCCGGAAGTGGCCTGCCGTCGGTCAGGTGGCCTCATGGGACTTCACGTGGGTCGGCCCTGCCAGGCGTAGGCGGCGGGCTGGAAGGAGTGGAGGCGCCGGATCAGTTGGCGGGTGGTCCATGGCCAGCAGAACGTGTTCACGCCGTGGGAGTTGAAATAGTAGCTGGAGCGGTCGCCGGTGTTGTAGACGGTGCGGTGCAAGGCTTTCTGCACATCGACGTTGTGCGTGTGTTGTACCTCGGGTAGCACGTCTAGCGCGCGGTGTCCGCTGCGCCCCAACGTGATGAGGGCGTCAGTGATGTAGCGTAGCTGCGCTTCCAGGACGGTGAAGGCCGAGGTGGTGCCACTGAGTACGTTGGGTCCCAACAGCATGAACAGGTTCGGGTATCCGCTGACAGCCGTGCCGAGATAGGCCTGCTGACCGCCGGACCACGTCTCGCTCAGGGCACGCCCGTCGACGCCGTGCAGGCTGGCGGCAAGCGGGCGGGCACCCACCTGGAATCCCGTGCCGAGAATGATGGCGTCGACGTCGACGCGGTCTCCGTTCGCGCCCACGAGCTGCGGACCGTCCACTTTGGTCACCGAGGTCGTGTGCAAGGTGACGTTGGGGCGGCTCAGGGCGGAGTAGTAGTCGTTGGACGTCAACAGGCGCCTGTGCCCCAACGTGTAGCGTGGAGTAGCCGCTCGGCGCAGTTCCTCATCCGGTATCGACCTGCGTAGATGCATTCGGGCGGCGGCCTGGAGAGGTGGCAGCAGCCGGGGATGGAGTAGGGCGTATCCGATGGCTTCCTGGGTCCAGTAGTGCATCGCCCGCATCGCGCGCCGCCCCGCTGGATAGCGGTACAGGACTCGACGGGCACCATTGAGCATGGCGGACTCGGGTTTGGGCAGCACCCAGGGTGCGGTGCTCTGGAAGATGTCAACGGACCCGGCGCTAGGTTGTATTTGCGGTACGAACTGCGCGGCTGAGGCCCCCACGCCTACCACACCGATCCGGCGACCGGCTAGATCGATATCGTGGTTCCATTGGGCGGAATGGAACACCGGGCCGGGGAAATCGGCAAGGCCGGGGATGTCGGGCCACCGAGGCTGATGCCACGGGCCGCTCGCCAGAATGACCGCCGTAGCGCGGTAGGGGCCCGCAGTGGTGTCCAGGTGCCAGCGGTGTGTCGACGGATCCCAACTGCCCGCCGTGACCTCCGTATCGTAATGGATCATCCCGGTCGCGCCGTGGTCAGCAGCGGTCTTCTCCAGGTATGCCAGGATTTCCCGCTGCCCGGCAAACGTCGCGCTCCAGTCCCGGTTCGGTGCGAAGGAATATTCGTACAGTGGAGCTGGCACATCGCAGCCGCAACCCGGATAGGTGTTGTCGCGCCACGTCCCGCCGAGCCGGTCGGCTTTCTCCAGCACGACGACATCACCGAAGCCTGCCTTGCGCAGCGTGATCGCCGCACCCAGCCCGGATGGCCCTGCCCCGATGACAACCACGTCCGCGTCACGCTGGTCTGTCCTGCTCACGCCACCACACCTTCAGTTCTGCCGAGTTCGTCAGGCCCATCGGCGACGGCCATCGCCGTCAACGGCGCCTTCTGTCGTCACCTTGTCTGGCTGTCGGCGACCGGACCGAGGTCAGGGCCGATCGCGGGCGCAGCATGCCATGCACGGAGAGCGTATCCGACTGATCACAGTGCGTGTGTCGGCTTCCCCACACCGGATGTACCCGAGCGGAGTAACCCGCGCCGTGTTCGGATGCTTCTGTCGATGGGATCCGTCACCCGGCATCGAAGGTGTTCGCTGGTCGCCAGGAATCTCCGGAGCCACCGGGACGCCTGGTTCCGCGACTCCGCCGATTCCCTCGCGCGGTGAGATAAACAACCCGTCGGTAGTTGGTCCGAGAACTCGTCTCGGCATCGAACGAGAGTAAATATCGCCGCCCCGTGAATGAGATGTTTCCTCAACGACAACATGAGAAGAAGTCTCGCGCAGCCTCGTTGCTTTCGGATTCTTCTCGGTTCATGCCGGGCAGCGACGAAGGCCCTGTCTTTTAATCACCGGCCACGGCCGATGTGTTGCCCAGATGTTCGGCGACCGGCGGAAGTCTGGTGTCGGGATGGTCGTCGTAGCCATGGGACTGGCTGGTGACGGGGCCGGCACGTGCCGGCCGGATCTCGACGGCGGGGTTCATGCCGTCCTCGACGAGGACCAGACGATCATGCGGGCCGGCGAGGTCCTCATCCCCGGCGATGTCCTCATCCCGTGCAGCACCAGCGGGAGGCGAGGACTGGTTCCCGATCGCGGGATGTGCGGCGCCATGGTCGGCCGATGATGTCCATCATTGTTCTTATCGTGCGAGCACACGTTTCCGTGGAAGCTAAAATCGCTTCCACGGAAACGTGCTGTTATTCAGGTAGGGCCGACTATTGTGGTCGGACCATTATGTCGTGAACGGCCGGCTCAGTTGTACGGCATTCCACCATCGGGAGTCGAGCTTGAGGTCGATGAGGCATGAGCGGCGGCGGCCGGTGTCGCGGCTGCCGGCACTGTGGAGACCACGGCGATGCCCGTCACGAGCATGACGAGCCCGACGACCGTCTTAGCGATCCGCATGAATTCCTCCGGAATGAGTGCGTTCGTCATCGGATTGTGCACATGGGGTCACTGCACGCCAACGGTCGCATTCACGCGGGCCTCGACGATGGCCGTAATACGACGGCGAAATGAACGAGACTCTAATTCTCGCACTCGATGCTCGTGCACCACACAATGGAAAATGTAGGTGTATTCATGGAAACGGTGAGTAAACGGTCAGGTTACACGAATGGAGTAACGCAATGTGGCCGTCATCTATTGTTAATCTGAGGTTGGCCTATTATTATTGCGCGTATGTCGTCTGCCCGCTCCAGCCTGTCGGGCCGAGACCGCGAGTTCTCCTGCTTGACGGTCCGGTTGACCGAAGCGGTGGCCGGGATGGGCTCCGCGACGGTCGTCGAGGGCGAGCCCGGCATCGGCAAGACCACTCTGGTGCGCGCGCTGTGCGATGTGGCGGCGACGCGCGGTTGTCGAGTGCTGCGTGGCGCCGGTGACGAACTCGGGCGGTCGCTACCGCTGGTGCCGCTGCTGGAGGCCTTGCACGTAACCGACGCGAGCGGAGATCCGGAGCACGCGGCGATCCTGGAGCTGTTGTGTGGCGACCCGACCCACTCGTCGCTCTCCTCGGCCGATCTCGTGGCGGCCGCGGGTGAGCGCCTTCTGCGTCTGGTCGAGCAGGAGTGTGCGGAACGTCCGACACTGCTGGTCATCGATGACCTCCAGTGGGCGGACCGGGTCACCATGGCGGTGTGGAGCAGGTTGGCCAGGCTGACTCCGCAACTCCCCTTGTTGCTGGTCGCCACCGTCCGGCTGGGTGCCCCGCAGGACGAATTGGCCGTGTTGCCGGTGGCGGCGAGGCGGATGCGTCTCGGCCCGCTGGCGCGCAGCGCCGTTGCCGACGTGGTCGCCACGCTGGTGGACGGAACTCCCGCGCCGCGACTACTGGCACTCGCCGAGGGCGCGGGTGGCAACCCGCTCTACCTCACCGAGCTGGTGGACGCGTTGCGGCGGGACAACGCGTTGCGGGTCACCGGCGGTGGGACGGTGGAGACTACCGGCCATGGCGCGCCGTCGTCGTTGTCCGCCGCGATCGCCAGCCGGCTCGATTTCCTGGCCGGCCCGGCAAGAACCGTGCTACGGGCGGCAGCACTGCTCGGAGTGCGGTTCTCCGTGGTCGACCTCGGCGTGGTGCTGCACCGCAACGTTGCCGAACTGGCGCCTGCGCTGGACGCGGCCTGCTCGGCGGGCGTACTGGCCGATGCGGATGGAGACCTGTCGTTTCGGCATCCGCTGGTCCGGTCCGCCCTCTACGAGGAGATCCCCGGACCCGTCCGGGCGGCATGGCACCTTGAGGTGGCGAAGGCACTGGCCGAGGATGGCGGCGCCGTCGACGACGTCGCGCGACAGCTCGTGGCGGCGTTCGACCGGGTCGGCGGGCTCGGCTCCAGTGCGCGGGCAGACGGCTGGCTGCGTGGGTGGCTGGTCGAGCGCGGCATGATGTTGGTTCACAAATCGCCGGCTGCCGCGGCCGAGATCCTTGGCAAGGTTGTCGCGGCGGCCGGGTCGGACCGCCGGCACCCCACTCTGGTGTGTCAGTTCGCCGAGGCGCTCTACCGGGCCGGTGACCTGCGCGAGGCCGAACGGGTGGCCCGGCAGGCGTTGGTCGGCGACGGGATCATCGACCCGCGTCGGCGCGCCGACCTGCACTGGACCCTGGCCCAGTGCAGGGCAACGACCGGAAGGGCGGCCGAGTCGTTGCGCGATCTCGATGCGGCTCTGGCGGCGCCAGAACGGCTTGACGGGCCGGCTGCCGCGAGACTGCGGGTACTCGCGGCTCGCGCCCACTGGGACATCGGTGACCTGGACGCCGCCGATGAACTGGCGGGCGCGGCACTGGCGAGCGCCGGCGACGATCGCTGCGCCGCGGGCTGGGCGCTGCATGTGCGGGCGATCGTCTCCATGGAGCACGGCCGGATGCGGCAGACGCTGCCGCTGCTCGATCGTGCCCTGGAACTGGTCGACGAGAGCCCGACCACGGTCGACCTGCGGCTGCTGCTACAGATCAACAGCGCGGTCGTGCACGCCGAACTGGACCAGACCGAGCAGGCGGTCGAGATCGCCGAGCAGGCCAGGGAGACCGCCGATCGCAGCGGGCATCTGGTACGCCTCGCCCAATGCCAGAGCGCGTTGGGACAGTTGCTGTATGACCTCGGCCGCTGGGACGACGCTCAGATGGAGGTCAGCCGGCTCGCCGACGAGCTGAAAAGCCCCATGGTGTCCTGCTGTGATCACGGTATCGCCGCGCTCATCGCACTGCACAGAGGAGACCGGTTGGGCGCGCGACCGCACATGGACGCGGCCGAGCCATACCGTGCCCGCCTTGGTGACCACACGATCGTGACCCTGTCCCTCGCCACGAGCCTGTGGCATGAGCGGGCTGGTGACATGGCCGAAGCCGCCGGCGCGCTACGCCCCGCGTTGGTCGAGGGGCGCAATGCCGAAGATCTGCTCCCGGACCTGGTCCGGCTGGCCGCCGAACTGGGCGACACCGCGACCGCGCGGCTTGCCACCGAGCGGGTCACGGGGTTGGCGACGGAGGCGGACGTGCCCCACCGCAGTGCCGCGCTCGGCTACTGCACCGGGTTGCTCGACCACGATCCACAACGGTTGCTCCGCGCGGCCGCGCTCTGCCGACAGGCCGACCGGCCCCCGCTGGGCGCCCGATCCCTTGAAGCGGCCGCGGTCGCGTTCGCCGAGCGCGGTGACCGGGATTCGGCCAAGGCCGCTCTGGTGCGAGCGGTCGACCAGTACGCCACCCTCGACGCCGACTGGCAGGTGGCGCGCACGCAGGCCAGGCTCCGTGCCTACCGGATCGGGTCGGGTCCCCGCGTGAAGCACAGCAAGGCCCGTACCGGTTGGCACAGCCTCACCCCGAAAGAGGTCACCGTCGCCGAGTTGATCGTCGAGGGCCTGTCCAACGCCCAGATCGCCGCCCGGCTGTTCCTGTCGCCACGTACCGTGGCCACCCACGTGTCCCACATTCTCGGCAAGCTGCAGGTGCGGACGCGGACCGACATCGCGAGGGAGGTGTGCCGCCGGGCGGCATCGAGTTGACGGCTCGGCCACCTCACGGTCGGCCGGACGACCCGCTCGCCGGATCACGCGGCCCAGGAAGCTCACGGAGGGGCTGTCGCAGCCGGCAGCGCAGCGGCAGCACGTACCACCAGAGCCCGAACCAGCACACGACACCAGCGGTCACCCAGACCGCCGATGTCGTGCCCATCGTGACGTCCGTGACCAGCAGAATCGCGGCCGCCAGCGCCAATACCAGCAGCACGAGGCCGAAAAATACCAACCGGTTGGACACCAACACCAGTTCTCGCTTGAGCCTGAGCCGGAACACCATGCGATGGAAGGAAGCGGGAGCCATCAGCAGGGCGGTCGAGCCCGCGCCGAGAACAAGGGCGGCGATGTACATCCCCCGCTGCGCGGAACTGAACACGGCGAACCGGGGTGTGAAGGCCGCCGCGAACAGGAAGGTGAGCAGCAGTTGCACGCCCACCTGCGCGACCCGTACCTCCTGGAGCAACTCGGAGAAGTTTCGGTCCAGTCGCTGACTGGGCGTCTCGCCCCTGGCCAGGTAGTTCCAGCGGTCATTGTCGGCGTCTCGCCCGGTCGCCAGCCCGGTCGGCGACGTGGACCAGGCGGGTCCCTCGAAATGTCGATCTCGTTCCGCCTTGTCCGGCGTAGTGGTTCGGTCGATGAACAGTCCGTCGGTCATGGCACGTCCCTGGTCCGGTCGATTCGGCGATAAGGCTCGTCAACGAGCCGTGACCAGCATCGGTCCACGGGCCACACCGAAACATCGTCACGATGACTGATCTCGCGGGTCCGCCCAGCAGGCGAAGACCTTCCAGACTCTGATCAACTACCGGTATTTCGGCCTTCGCCTCGCGATCTCCGCCTCGCGCTTGTCGAGGTGCGCTGACTCCAGGGCCTGTGCCACCTTGGCCGAGCGCGCACGGACCGGCGTCGCCACCGGGGCTGCTCATCGGGGCTGACCTCAGTAGCGGACCTGGCGGCATTGCGGGAGAACACGAACGTGGCCGCGGAGTCGTCGCTGCGCTGGTTGGGGCGGGGCAGTCCGCCGGCCGCGAGCCGCTGGCGAACACGCCTCCGGTCATGGTATTGACGCCGACCAGCCGATAATTGCTGGTAAACCGGTAGCGACAAACGTTGCCCGATTCATTGCTGAGACAACTATGTGCCGGCCTCCGCAGGTTGACAGCCGGCAAGGCAACCCGCCTGGATTACGCAATCCAGCCTACCGTCCACTGTGGACCTATCGCCGAGATTGCCCTGGTCCTCGGGTGCGCTACCCCGATGACCATCGATGCCGTCCAACGGCTAGCACTCCGGCCGGTTGAGCGCGGCGATGGCGCCGCCGACGCGGTCGGCTTCCGGCGACTGGAGCGTGTCGTAGATGGTGTGCGCCTTGCGCAGCAGTTCGCGGGCGCCCTCGGTGTCGTGCTCGCGCAGCAGGCAGCGGGCGAGGCCGTGCAGGGCATGGGCCTCGTGCAGCGCGGTGCCGATCTCTCGCGCGATGGCGAGGGCGTTGCCGAAGTGGGCGCGCGGGTCGCCGGTGTCGGGATGGTCGAGGCCGAGGTCACCGAGGTTGTTCAAGGTCTCGGCCTCGCCGTCGCGATCGCCTACCTGGACGAACAGGTCATAGGCACAGGTGAGTGCCTCGGCGGCAGGCGCTGTCGCGCCCTGTTGGCGGTACAGGCAGCCGAGATTGGTGAGCGTGTTGGCCCTGCCCATCTGGAAGCCCAGCTTGGTGTACATGTCGTAGGCGATGCGCAGCGTCCGCACCGCGGCCTCGACCTTGCCCCACAGCCGTTGCGCGATGCCCAGATTGGCCAGGGCGTTGGCCTGCGCCCACCGGTCGTCGAGGTCGACGCTGAGTTGGTGCGCTTCGATGAGGGTGCGGACCGCGAGCGGGTAGTCCCCGAGTTGGTAGCGTGCGACCCCCAGACTCTCCACGGTCTTGGCCCGCCCCATGCGGTCACCGGCCCCGACGTAGCGGTCGTGCGCCTGGGTGAGGGCGTCGATCGATCGCTGGTACTCGCCCCGCTGCTGGTGGACGGCACTCAGTGCGGTGAGCGTGTCGGCCTGCCCGATCTCGTTGCCCAGTGCGGCGTAGTGCGCGTGCGCCCTTGCGTAGTGTTCTTCCGCCGGCGCGTACTCGTCGAGGACGAACCGTTGCCTGCCCAGGTTGAGCAGGGCATTGGCCTTGCCGAGGCGATTGTCCAGGTCCGTGTACAGGTGGTAGGCGCGGGTGAGCGCGTCGAAGGATGGCGTGTACTCGCCGCGCAACTGATGGACCCGGCCGAGATCCAGTAAGGTGCTCGCCTGCCCGAGCCGGTCACCGGTGTCGATGGCGGCGGCGAGTGCGGTCCGCATGACGTGCAGCGCCTCCCTCGGGTCGCCGTTGAAACGGAGGAAGAAAGGTTGCAGGGCGGCGGCGAAATGGACGGCCCACGGTTTGTCCTGTCCGGCCGCGGCTTGTTCCTGGCAGGCGATCAGCGTCGGCAACTCGGCCGCGAGCCAGGTCCGTGTGTCCGCCGCGGTGGCCAGGCGAGGCAGCGGTACCGGCTCGGTTTCGGCCTTCGGCAGGTTGGGGGCGCGGTAGGTGGGCAGCAGCGTCGAGGCGACGGTCGCCGCGCGCAGGTAGTAGTTCACCACCCGGTGCGCCGCGCGATCGTGTTCGTCCTGGTCGAGGTCGGCGGCAAGGGAATGCACATAGGCGCGCAGCAGATCGTGCAGACGATAGCGGTCCGGCGCGGTTTCCTGAATGAGATTGTCCTCGTAAAGGGCTTCCAGATCCTCCCGCACCCGCGCCACGCCCGCCTCGGCCAGCGCCGCCACGGCATGCGTGTCGAATTCCGGCCTGGGAAACACCCCGAGCAGCCGGAACAGTCGCTGTCTTTCCGGGGGTAGATGCTGATAGGAGGTCTGGAACGCGGCGCGCACCGAGCGGTCGCCGGCATGCAGATGGTCAAGGTCGTTGCCGGCATCGGCAAGCAGCCCAGCCAGATAAGGGAAATCCCAGGTCGGGTGGGTGCGCAACCGTGCCGCGGCCAATGCGATCGCCAGCGGAAGGCCGCCGCACCGGTGCACGATATCGAGCACCGCGTCGTCGCCGGCCTGATCCGGCGCGCGGCCGGAAATACGCGACAGCATGGACACCGCCTCGGATTCCGGCAGTACTTGCAGGGGCAACGGCCGCACCCCGTCCAGTCCGCCGAGGTGTCGCCGGCTGGTGATCAGCATGAGGCTGCCCGCCGTGCCCGGCAACAACAACTGGACCTGAGCCTCGGTCGCGACATCGTCGAGCACGACCAGCATCTTCCGGTCGGCGATCCGGCCCCGCCACAACCAGGCCCGATCATCCACCGACAACGGAATCAGCTTCGGGTCGACCCCCACCGCGAGCAACAGCGAACCCAGTGCCTGGCCGGCCGAAACCGGTTCCTGGCCGGGCGTGTGGCCGTGCAGTTCGAGAAACAGCTGGCCATCGGGGAACCGATCGGCGAGCTGGTGCGCTGCGTGCACACAGAACGAGGTTTTGCCCACTCCGGCCATTCCGTTCACCGCGTAGACGGCCACCGCCCGCGTTGAACTCTCGCCGGTCGCGGCGGCCACCAATGCGAACAACCGGTCCAGGTCCGCGCGGCGCCCGGTGAAGTCCGGCACATCACCGCGCATCGAGGCGATCGTGCCCAACACCAGAGGTTCGGGCGGGGGCAGCACAACCTGGTCGATCTTGCCGGCTTGGACGACCGAACCGATCACATTCCCGTGAATCTGGTTCGACGGGCTGCCGGCCTCATCACCCATTCCAACAGTATATTGGCGAATATTCGAGCTCGTCGCCATGCGAATACCGGGCTGGTGGGCTGATGCGTCCTGGATCGGGACACGTACCCGGAGACCAGGGGTTGGACGAGATCCTCGGCCCGCGCTGCGACGCCTTGACCGTTGCGGGCGATAGGGGCGGGCAGTGGCTGCTACGAACCAGGGCCGCCCGGCATGCTCGTGAGATCGTCCGAGCACGCCGGGCGCGGCACAGGTTTTCCGAAGACAGCGTCCCCGACGAAGAATGTGTTCGCGCTTGATGGGCGCGACCCCCAGAATCGGACCGGTGAGTCCTGGACACACGGTGGTGCGATATCGCGAATTCGATCGGGGTTATGCGGCGGCGTTGGCTACTTCTGGGGAGATTCGGGGTGGCCAGGCGTCGGCGACCAGCAGGCCCATGGCGTAGGCGCGGGAGACCAGGGCGGCTCGGTTGGACACCCGGAGTTTGCGCAGCATCGAACCGACGTGGTATTCGACGCCCTGGCGGCTCAGGTAGAGCCGGGTGGCCAACTGGATGGTCGAGGCGCCCGCGGCGACGCCTTCCAGGATGCGCGCGTCCAGGGCTGTGA
>DATATE010000244.1:0-34004 GCA_036268955.1 Pseudonocardiaceae bacterium | reverse complement strand
GTGCTGGTCGGGGGGCACGACCGACTCCAGGGAGGTAGTGACGTGGCTGCCGTCGGCTTAGGTCAGGCCGTTCGAACCACGCCAGCCGGCGCGTTGCCGGCGAACATGGTCCCGCACCCGCGGGAAGAACTGTTCTCGGTGTTGGTGGTCGATGACCATCCGCTGCTGAGGGAGGCGATAGCCGCCCGGCTCACACAGATGGGCGCGGGCACTGTGCACGAGGCCGCTTCGGTTGCCGAGGCAAGGGCGCGAGCCCTGGCCACCGGACCGTGCGATCTCGCGATTCTCGATCTCGGGCTACCCGACGGTAGCGGCATCGACCTGGTCACGGAGTTCCGTGCCCATGGTTGGCCGCGCATCGTGGTACTCGCGTCCTCCGACGACCCATACGCGGTCCGATCGGCCTTCCAGGCAGGCGCACAGGCCTACCTGCTGAAGTCCGCATCGCCGATGGTGGTCACCGACGGGGTGCGTCGAGTACTCGACGGAGGGGTGTACGCCGACCCGAGTGTGGCGCCCGTACTTGCTACGGGCACCCGAGTTCCCGGCACCGACAACACCCCGCGCGAGCTTTCCGCGCGCGAGGTCGAGGTGCTGCAACTCGTCGCCGATGGCCAGAGCAACAAGGAAATCGGCGAGGCACTCAACCTGTCGGCGCTCACGGTGAAATCTCACCTGTCCAGGATCGGGCGCAAACTCGGCACTGGTGATCGAGCACAAATGGTCGCATTGGCGATGCGGGCCGGCGTTATTCGCTAGCTCGTCATCGCGGAGTTCGGCCAGTCAACGGCCACCCGTCCGACCCTGTCGCAGGCTCGGACGGGTGCCGAGGACAACGCCAGCGCTCCCGTGTGCCCACCGGTACCCGACGATGTCGAGGCCGATGGGGACACGGGGGCGGTTCGGCGTGTCCGGGTACCGAGGCGCGCCGGCCGCCGGGAGCCTACGAGATCGATCCCGAAGCGCCCGGCGTCGCCGATGTACTGAACAAGACCGGTGGCTGACACGTAGGGTCAGCGTCCGTGGAGGCACATCCCGTCAACGACGCACCGGTCAGCGAAACGCCAGCGAGCGAGGGCCGCGAGAGCACCGCCGCGCCGGCTCAACCGAGTCAGCAGCCCGTGGAGGGCGAGCGAACAGCGGTTCCGCTGATGACACCGGCCGAGGGTGTGCCACCGGTGGTCGCCGACGCCGAGGCGTTGGCCGAGGCCGCGGCGGCACTCGCCGCAGGCTCCGGCCCGGTCGCGGTGGACACCGAACGGGCCTCCGGCTACCGCTACTCGCAGCGGGCCTACCTCATCCAGCTGCGCCGTGAGGGTGCCGGCACCGTGCTGGTGGACCCGATTGCCCTGCACGGCCATGTTGAGCCGCTGGCGGAGGCGCTGGCGGGTACTGAGTGGGTGTTACACGCCGCTTCCCAGGACCTGCCCTGCCTCGCCGAGCTGAACCTGCACCCGGCCGTGCTGTTCGACACCGAGCTGGCCGGTCGGCTGGCCGGCTTCGACCGGGTCGCGCTGGGCACCATGGTCGAGCGGCTGCTGGGCTACCTGCTGGAGAAGGGCCACGGTGCCGCCGACTGGTCGCAGCGCCCGCTGCCGGCCGACTGGCTCACCTACGCCGCTCTCGACGTCGAGCTGCTCGTCCCCCTGCGCGACGAGCTGGAACGGGAGCTGACCGCGCAGGGCAAGCTGGACTGGGCCCTTGAGGAGTTCGAGGCGGTGCGCACCGCGGGCCCGCCCAAGCCGCGCGCCGAGCCCTGGCGGCGCACCTCGGGCATCCACCGGATGCGCAACCCCCGCCAACTGGCCGCGATCCGCGCGTTGTGGGAGGCCCGTGACCACCTGGCACGGGAGCGGGACATCGCGCCGGGCCGGGTGCTGCCCGACCGGGCCGTCGTCGAGGCGGCGAGCACCGATCCGGCGACCGAGGCGGACCTGATCCGACTGCCGGTGTTCCGTGGCCGGGCGCAACGACGGCTGGCCGGCACCTGGGCGCAGGCCCTGCGGACGGCACGGGAGCTGCCCAAGAACGAGCTGCCGGACCCGTCACCGGCCCATGAGGGGCCACCACAGGCCAACCGCTGGGCCGACCGTGACCCGGACGCCGCGGCCCGGCTCGCCGCGGCCCGTGCCGCGCTGAACGCGATCGCCGAGGCGCACCGGTTGCCGGTGGAGAACCTGCTGCAACCCGACCTGGCCCGCCGGGTCTGCTGGCAGCCGCCCGCCGAAGCCGGCGCCGAGGGCGTCACCAAGGCCCTGCGTGAGGGCGGCGCCCGCAACTGGCAGATCGAGCTGACCGCCTCGGCGCTGGCCGAGGCGCTCAGCACGACCGCCTGATCACCGCCGGGCTGGTCTGCCGGTCCCGCTGGGGCGGAGCCGCTGCGCCGACCCGGCCTGTCGTGACCGGGCGGAACCGGCCTCGGCATTGGACGATGAGGCGGCCGCTCGGGTTGTCGAACCCACTGGTTACCGGTCGGTAACTAGCGCTAAAGTGTGGTTACCGGCCGGTAGCGTGGCTTGCCCGGCCGGCAGGTGGCATCCCAACCCAGGAGCCTTACTCAAGGAGGAACCGCCGTGGCCGCATCAGGGGGCTCAGCGGGCGCGTTCGCCGCGTCCACCCCGCGTGCCGTTCGGAACGTGGTCTTCGTCGAGGGTGTCCGCACCCCGTTCGGCAAGGCAGGCCCGAAGGGCATCTACGCCGAAACCCGCGCGGACGACCTCGTCGTGAAGGTCATCCGCGAGCTGCTGCGCCGACACCCGGAGCTGCCGCCGGAGCGGGTCGACGAGGTCGCCGTCGCGGCCACCACCCAGATCGGCGACCAGGGCCTGACCATCGGCCGCACCACGGCCCTGCTGTCCGGGCTGCCGAAGTCGGTGCCCGGCTACGCCATCGACCGGATGTGCGCGGGCGCGATGACCGCGGTGACCACCACCGCGGCCGGGATCGCGTTCGGCGCCTACGACGTGGTCATCGCCGGCGGGGTCGAGCACATGGGTCGCCACCCGATGGGCGAGGGCGTCGACCCGAACCCGAGGATCATCGCCGACAAGCTGGTCGACCCCTCCGCGCTGGTGATGGGCCAGACCGCCGAGAACGTGCACGACCGCTACCCGGCGATCACCAAGCAGCGCAGCGACGAATACGCCGCGCGCAGCCAGGAGCGCTACGCGGACGCGGTGAAGGCCGGCAAGGTCGGCCCCGAGCTGGTGCCGGTCGCGACCCGCTCGGCCGAGTTGGGCTGGGGCCTTGCCACCGAGGACGAGCCGCCGAGGCCGGGCACCACGATCGAGACGCTGGCCGGCCTGAAGACGCCGTTCCGGCCGCACGGCCGGGTCACCGCCGGCAACGCGGCCGGCCTCAACGACGGCGCGACCGGCTGCATCCTCGCCGACGAGGACACCGCCCGCGAGCTTGGCCTGCCGGTCGCGATGCGGCTGGTCGGCTACTCCTTCGTCGGTGTCGAGCCCGAGGTGATGGGCGTCGGCCCGGTGCCGGCCACCGAGAAGGCACTGGCCCGCGCCGGCCTGACCATCGACGACATCGGCATCTTCGAGATCAACGAGGCGTTCGCCGTGCAGGTGCTCGCCTTCCTCGACCACTTCGGCATCGACGCGCTGGACCCGAGGGTCAACCAGTGGGGCGGCGCGATCGCCTGCGGCCACCCGCTGGCCTCCTCCGGCGTCCGGCTGATGACGCAGCTGGCCCGCCAGTTCGCCGACAAGCCCGAGGTCCGCTACGGCATCACCACCATGTGCATCGGCATCGGCATGGGCGGCACCGTGATCTGGGAGAACCCCAACTGGGATGGGAGCGGCAAGTGAGTCTGTCCATCGAAGCCGCCACGGCCGCGTTCACCGACGAGGTCGTGACGGTCGCCACGACCCGGCTGGTCACCGTGCCCGGCGTTGCCAAGCCGGTCGCGCTGATCACCCTCGACAACGGTCTGGACCACACCCGCCCGTCCACCTTCGGCCCGCGGGGTCTGCTGAGCCTCGACGCCGCGCTGGACACGGCGTTCGCCGCGGAGCCCGCCGCGATCGCGGTGACCGGTAAGCCGTTCATCTTCGCCGTCGGCGCCGACCTCTCCGGGGTCGAGCAGATCGCCGCCCGTGACCTGGCCGGGGAGATCGCGCAGGCCGGGCACGAGGTGTTCCGGCGGCTGACCGAGTCCACCGTCCCGACCTTCGCGTTCATCAACGGCGCCGTGCTCGGCGGCGGCCTTGAGCTGGCACTGTCCTGCCACTACCGGACGCTGATCTCCAACGCGGCGGCCATCGCCTTCCCCGAGTGCTTCCTCGGCCTGTTCCCCGGTTGGGGCGGCACGCAGCTGCTGCCGAACCTGATCGGCGCGGACGCCGCGGTGAAGGTGATCATCGAGAACGCGTTGAACCAGAACAAGATGCTCAAGCCGGCCGAGGCCATCGAGCTGGGCATCGCGGACGTCCTGCTGGACTCCGCGGACTACCTGGAACAGTCGCTGCTGTGGCTCTCCAGCGTCCTCGACGGTTCGGTTTCCGTTGCCCGCAAGGAGATCGACCGGGGTGCCGGCTGGGATGCCGCGCTGGCCAAGGCGAAGGCGATCGCCGACGGCAAGACGCACGGTGCCGCGCCGGGTGTGCTCAAGGCAGTGGAACTGCTGGAACTGGCCCGTGCCAACGACCTGGACGCCGGCTACGCCGCTGAGACCGAGGCCCTGACCGATGTGCTGATGACCGACGAGCTGCGCGCCGGTCTGTACTCGTTCAACCTGGTCAACAAGCGCGCCCGCAGGCCGGCAGGCGCACCGGAGGCGAAACTGGCCCGGCAGGTCACCAAGGTCGGTGTCGTCGGCGCCGGGCTGATGGCCAGCCAGCTGGCGCTGCTGTTCGTCCGCCGCCTGAAGGTGCCGGTGGTGCTCACCGATGTCGATCAGGCGCGGGTGGACAAGGGCGTCGGCTACGTGCACGCCGAGATCGACAAACTCCTTGCCAAGCACCGGGTTTCACCGGACGAGGCCAACCGGCTCAAGGCGCTGGTGTCCGGCTCGATGGACAAGGCGGCCTTCGCGGACGCGGACTTCGTGATCGAGGCGGTCTTCGAGGAACTGTCAGTCAAGCAGCAGGTGTTCGCCGAGGTCGAGGAGTTCGTCTCGGCCGAGTGCGTGCTGGCGACCAACACCTCCTCGTTGTCGGTGACCGACATGGCCGCCAAGCTCAAGCATCCGGAACGGGTGGTCGGCTTCCACTTCTTCAACCCGGTCGCCGTGTTGCCGCTGTTGGAGATCGTCCGCGCGCAGCGCACCGACGACGCCACGCTGGCCACCGCGTTCGCGGTCGGCAAGCAGCTGAAGAAGTCCTGCGTGCTGGTGAAGGACGCACCGGCGTTCGTGGTGAACCGGCTGCTCACCCGGTTCCTCGGCGAAGTGGTTTCCGCTGTCGACGAGGGCACCCCGTTCGAGGTCGCGGACAGCGCGCTGGAACCGCTCGGCCTGCCGATGACCCCGATGGTGCTGCTACAGCTCGTCGGCCCGGCGGTCGGGCTGCACGTCGCCGAGACCATGCACGGCGCGTTCGGCGACCGGTTCGGTGTCAGCGAGAACATGCGCCGCTTCGTCGAGGCCGGCAAGACCGCGGTATGGACCTGGGACGCGCAGGGCAAACAGACGCTCGACCCCGAGGTCGCCGCGCTGTGGAAACTCGGCGACAAGCCGTCGACGGCCGAGCAGGTGCGCGATCGCGCGCTCAACGCGCTGGCCGAGGAGGCCGCGCTGATGCTGGCCGACGGAGTCGTTGCGCAGGCACAGGACATCGACCTGTGCCTGCTGCTCGGCGCGGGCTGGCCGTTCTGGCTGGGCGGCATCACGCCGTACCTCGACCGGGCCGGCGTGTCCGAACGGGTCAACGGCAAGCCGTTCCTCGCCAAGGGCGTCGCTTCGGTACCCGCCAAGTAGTTCCGCGGCACCCTGGTTCCGCGTCACCGTCAAAGGCCGGGCGTCGACGTGTGTCGACGCCCGGTTTCGTTTCAACAGAGCCGTTTCAGTAGGGTCGGGTCTCCAGGTACTCGACGCTGCCACCGATCTCGACGGTGCCGCCGATGCCGGGGCGGACGAGGATCTCCGAGCCGACTCCCTGCCGGATGATCAGCGGCCTGCCCAGTGCCTGGCCGAGTCTCAGCGCGGCGGCGCCGGTGGCCTCATCCTCGGCAATGCCCATCGCGGTCGGGAAAACCCGGACCCTGACCTGGCCGGCCGCCTCGTCCTCCCAGGCCCAGACCTGTAGCTGCGCACCGGGACCGGCGCCGGGATGCGCGTCGACCTCGGCGGCGCCGGCCAGTTGGGTCAGGTCGAACCGCGGGGCCAGTTCGGGATCGGCCCTGATCCAGGTGCGGCCGTGCGCCTGCCAGGTCGGCACCTCGCCTGCCGGCGGTCGCAGCACCTCGACCGGTTTCCCCTCCCGCGCCAACAGCCAGGACGTGCCGACCAGCGGATGCCCGGCCAGCGGCAGTTCCATCGTGGGCGTGTGGATCGACAACCGCGCACTGGCCTCGTCGGCGACGAAGACCGTCTCCGAGTAGCCGAGGTCGGCGGCGATCTCCTGCCGGCGGGCCGGATCGAGGTCGGCGGCGTCGAAGAACACGCCGAGCGGGTTGCCGCCGGTGCCGTCCGGTCCGACGAAGACCTTCACCACATGCAGGGTGCGCGAGGTTGTCATGACCGAACTCAATCACGCGCCCGCCGCGCAGATCCACCGGTTTGCCGGTTACCGTCGATCACATGGCAGACGTGCCCGAGCGGCCGACGCACCGCGAGTGGACCAGTTTCCTGCGGCCGAGGAGCAATCCCGGCGCCACCATCTACGGCACCATCGTGGCCGCGGGGATCGTGGCGACCGAGGGTTCCACCGACGCGAGTATCGCGGCGATCGTCGGTTCGGTACTGGCGACGCTGTTGGTGTACTGGTTGGCGCACGTGTACTCCGACCAACTCGCCCAACACGCGACCGCGGACGAGAGCGAGCCGAGCCGCCCGTCGCTGCGGGAGATCCTGGACGCGCTCGGCGAGGAATGGGGCATCGTCGCGGGCGGCCTCGGGCTGGTGCTGATCCTGGTGATCGTCGACCTCGCCGGCGGCGACCAACCGCTCGCGGTCAACCTCGCGCTGGTGTGCTCGGTGCTGGAACTCGTCGTCTGGGGCGCGCTTGCCGCGCGCCGCGCACATCTCGGCCCCGGCTGGGTGGTGCTGTACACGATCGTCAGCGCTGCCTTCGGGGCCGCGATCTGCGCACTCAAAGTGGTCCTGCACTGACACCCGGTAATAAAGACGCGTGAGTCCGGCGTTAGGTTGCGCAAAGTTAATGTGATTCACGAGCAGTCGCCGATCGAGCAACTCGATAGGGGTCCGAGGCATCTACTCAGTGTCACCAAGACAGAGGGTCAGTGACACAGGAGGAAACGCCATGGACATCAAGAACATCGGACGCAACAACACCGTCCGGGCTCTGCTGGTCGGCACCGGTGTGTTGGCGGCAGTGGCGGTCGCGGGCTGTGCCGGCGGACCGAGCGCGACCGGCCAGAACTCGGCCGGCGCCGGCTCGCAGACCGTCGCCACCTCGACCAACCCCGGCACGACCAGCTCCGACGCGAACAACTCCGGTGCGACCTCGAACGACTCGACCTCGACCGGTACCGGGTCCACCGCCACTGTGGCGGTCGACCCGGCCGACCTCGGCAGCTCGGCCACCGGCAACACGGCCAACACCCTCGCCGCCTCGGCGCGCGCCGGTATCCCGGAGTGCAAGGCCAACCATCTCGCGCTGAGCTTCGGCGGCGGCGACGCCGGGATGAGCCAGCAGGAGCGGGTGCTGCGGTTCACCAACACCGGCACCCAGACCTGCGCGATCGTCGGCTTCCCCGGAGTGTCCTATGTAGCCGGTGACAACGGCGTACAGGTTGGTGCGCCGGCAGTTCGGACCGGCTCGATCGGCGCCCAGGTCAACCTGCGGCCCGGCCAGGTCGCCTCGACGGTGATCCACTCGGTCGACCCCGGCGTCTTCGATCCCAGCACCTGCAAGCCGACCCCGGTCCGCGGTTACCGCATCTACGCGCCGGACGACACGGCCTCCATGTTCATCCCGCTGGACAGCGGCGCGCAGGGTTGCGCCGGCACCACCCCGGACCCGCAGCTGAGCGTGGTCACCATCAAGGCCGGTCTCGGTAACCCCGACCAACCGTGATCGTCAACCACCAACGCGGCCCGACCCGGTTCCCTCCGGGCCGGGCCGCGTTCGCGTTTCCCCGTGGATCAACCAATCCCGGCCGGCAGGCGGACGGTGATGGACAGGCCGCCGTCGGCGATCGGCTCGGCGTAGAGCTGGCCGCCGTGGGCGGAAACCACCGCGCGGACAATGGAAAGGCCGAGGCCGGTGCCGCTCTGCGCGGTGCGGTCGACGCCGCCGCGACGGAAGGGCTCGAACAGTTCGGTGACCCGGTCGGTGGGCAGCAGGTGGCCCGAGGAACTGACCCGCAACTGCGACCACTCCCCCGTGCCGGGCTCGGTGCAGACCTCGACCCAACCGCCGGGCACGTTGTGCCGCACCGCGTTCTCCAACAGGTTGCCGGCGACCCGTTCCAGCAGGGCCGGATCGCCGACCGCGTAGGCGGGCGCGGTGTGGAAGGCCGGGCTCAGGCCCCGCTCGGCGGCGTCCGGGCGCACCGACTCCCAGGCGGCGGCGACCAGGGCGGCGAGGTCGACCGGTTCGCGGACGGCAAGGCCGGTGCCGTCGGTGCGGGCCAACAGCAACAGCGCCTCGACGAGTTGGCTGGCGCGCAGCGCGGCCCTGGCGACCACGGCCGACATCCTGCGCAGCTCGGCCACGTCCGCGTCCTCGTCGGCAAGGGTGACGTCCAGTTCGGTGCGGATGACCGACAGCGGGGTGCGCAGTTCGTGGCTGGCGTTGGCCACGAACCGGCGCTGCGCCTCGAAGGTGGACTGCAACCGGTCGAGCATGGCGTCGAAGGTGTCGGCGAGTTCGGCGACCTCGTCGTGCGGGCCGCGCAGGGCGATCCGCTCACCGAGCGATTCGGCGGAGAGCCTGCGCGCGGTCGCGGTGACGTCCTGCAGTGGGCGCAGCAGCCGGCCGGTGAGGGTCCAGGCGAGCACCGCGGCGGCCACCACGACGCACAGGAACGCGATCGACCCGGCCTGTAGCACCCGGTCCCGCGCGTAGTCCTGCAGGTTCTGGGCCAGCTGTTCGGACGGGATGTCGGCGCCGTCGTACTTCACCGACGTACCGGGCGGAAGCTCGGGCACGGTTGCCACGACGGAGCCGACCAGCAGCCAGCCCAGCCACAGCAGCGCCGCGCTGACACCCGCGGTGAGGCCGGTGGCGAGCAGGGTCAGCCGCAGACGTAGCCCCGGCCCCCGACCACGCTTCGCGACCTGCCGGGACGCCAGGTGGAGCAAACTCGATTCAGCCAACTCCGGCGCCAGCTCCCGTGATCTCACCGCCGGTCACCGGTACTCGGTAACCGGAGCCGACCACGGTGTCGATCAGACCCGGCTCGCCGAGCTTCTTGCGCAGGGTCATCACGGTCACCCGGACGGTCGTGGTGAACGGGTCGGCGTTCTCGTCCCAGACCCGTTCGAGTAGTTCCTCGCTGCTGACCACCGAGCCCGCCGCGGCGAGCAGCACCTCAAGCACGCCGAACTCCTTGCGGGTCAGCTCGACCGGCCGGCCCGCGCGGGTGACGGTGCGCTTGGCCGGGTCCAGCTCGACGTCGCTCGCGGTCAGCACCGGCGGGGTGGCCGGGGTGGAGCGACGGGCCAGCGCCCGGACCCTGGCGACCAGTTCGGGGAAGGCGAACGGCTTGGCGAGGTAGTCGTCGGCGCCGAGGGACAGACCTTCCACCCGATCGGACACCGCGTCACTGGCCGTGAGCATGATCACTCGGCTCAGCGCGCCGGAGGACACGATTTCCTGACACAGCTCATCACCGGACATTCCCGGCAAATCCCGATCGAGCACCACCACGTCGTAACGGGTGACGGTCACCTTCTCATGGCCGGAATCGCCGTCGAGGGCGACGTCAACGGCCATTCCTTCACGCCGCAGGCCGCGCGCGATCGCTTCGGCGAGGGGCTCTTCATCTTCGACAACCAGAATCCGCACCCCTCCACCGTGCCACAAATGCGCAATTGGACGGTGGAGGGGCACGGTTACCCGCAGTGTCACCGCCGACCCCATGCCGGGGCCGGGCGGTTTCGGGTGATCGCGCTCCAGCACGCGATCGCCCTTATCCGGCGGTTGCCACCAGACCGGACAGACGGAGCACGCTCAGGTTAACGCCGACGATCCGCTGATTTCGACGCATTTTCTCCCGCTTGCCCGCGTCTTCTCCCGCTGGCCCGCGTCGAGATCAGCCCTCCGCGCGGTGGTCCGGCGCGTCGCGGCCTGCCTGCTCGGCGGTGACCTCCGACGAAACATCCACAGTGGACACTTTGGAGACACCGGAGACATTGGAGACACCGGATACGCCGGTGCCGTGGACCCCGTTCGCGGTGCGCATCTCACCGAGGTGGTCGGCGGCCCATTCGGTGATCCGCCGCGCGACGTCCTGAGCGGTCAGTCCGATCGCGGAGAGCACCTCCTCGCGGGTGCCCGGTTCGATGAAGCGTTGCGGCACACCGAGGTCCAGCAGCGGAACGGGGCTGCCGGTGTCGCGCAGCAGCGCCGCGAGCGCCCAGCCGAAACTGCCGTGCCGGCCACTGTCCTCGACGGTGGCGACCAGCCGGTGCTCGGCGACCAGCGCGAGCAGTTCCTCCGGCACCGGCACTACCCAGCGCGGGTCGACGACGGTGACCCCGATGCCCTGGTCGGCGAGGCGCTGCGCGGCGGCGCAGCCGAGTTCGCCGAACGCACCGACCGCGATCAGCAGCACATCGTGGAGGGGGCGGGCCCCCGTCAGGGGGTCGGAATAAACACTGCCCTCGCCGTCGGCCGGTTTGCGCAACACGTCGACGGTGCCGACACGTTCGGTGGCCGGTACCGACTCGATCACGCCGCCACGCGGGAAGCGCAGCACCGAGGGCCCGTCGTCGATGGCGACGGCCTCGCGCAGTTCCTCCCGCAGGCTGGCCGCGTCACGCGGCGCGGCGACCTTGATTCCGGGGATGACGCCCAGGATCGACAGGTCCCACATGCCGTGATGGCTCGGCCCGTCCGGCCCGGTGATGCCCGCGCGGTCGAGGATCAGCGTCACCGGCTGGCGGTGCAGGGCGACGTCCATCAGCACCTGGTCGAACGCGCGGTTGAGGAAGGTCGCGTAGATCGCCACGACCGGGTGCAGCCCACCCATGGCCATGCCGGCGGCCGAGGTGACCGCATGCTGTTCGGCGATGCCGACATCGAAGCAGCGGTCCGGGTAGGCGGCGGCGAACTTGTCGAGGCCGGTCGAACCGAGCATGGCGGCGGTGATGCCGACCACATCGCGCCGGTCCGCGCCGATGTTCACCATCTCCTCGGCGAACACCGAGGTCCAGCCGCGCTTCTTGGCCTTGGTCGGGGCGCCGGTTGCCGGGTCCATCGGGTCGGTCTGGTGCATCTGGTCGGCTTCGTCGTTCTCGGCAGGCGGGTAGCCGTTGCCCTTGCGGGTGACGGCGTGCACGATGACCGGCCCGCCGAAGGCCTTGGCACGGCTGAGCGCGGCCTCCAGCACGGCGATGTCGTGACCGTCGACCGGGCCCATGTACTTCAGGCCGAGATCCTCGAACATGCCCTGCGGGCTCAGCGCGTCCTTCAGGCCGCGCTTGGCCGCGTGCAGGGCCGCGTAGAGCGGTTTACCGACGACCGGGGTGCCCAGCAGCGCCTTCTTGCCGCTCTCCAGCGCCTGCTCGTAGCCGGGCCGCAGCCGCAGCGAGGCGAGGTGGTCGGCGAGGCCACCGATGGTCGGCGAGTAGGAGCGGCCGTTGTCGTTGACGACGATGACCACCGGCCGGGTCGGGTCGGCGGCGATGTTGTTGATCGCCTCCCAGCACATGCCACCGGTCAGCGCGCCGTCGCCGACCACCACCACCACGTGCCGGCGGGCTCCGGAGAGCTGGAAGGCCTTGGCGAGGCCGTCGGCGTAGGAAAGGCCGGTGGAGGCGTGGCTGTTCTCGATGAAGTCGTGTTCGCTCTCGGCCCGGCTCGGATAGCCGGAAAGGCCATCGGCCTGCCGCAGCGCGTCGAACCCGCCCTGCCGACCGGTGACGATCTTGTGCACGTAGGCCTGGTGGCCGACGTCGAACAGGATCGCGTCGTGCGGGGAGTCGAACACCCTGTGCAGCGCCATGGTCAGCTCGACGACGCCGAGGTTCGGCCCGAGGTGCCCACCGGTCCTGGATACCTTCGCCACCAGGAACGACCTGATCTCATCGGCCAGCCTGGCCAACTCGTCGTGGTCCAACCGTTTGAGGTCGTCCGGCCCATGAACGGAATCCAGCAACGCCACCGCTCCACCCACCTCGCCTGAAGTTCGCCTGCCCGTTGCCCTCTCTCAGGGACACCGGGCTGCCGCCCCTTGCGACTGGAGATCAGTCTAGAGACCATTTCGGCCGTCGGCTGCCCGGTGGCGATGCCCGACCCCCGTTGGTTGTCGAGGATCAACCGCTCGGCCCAAGGCCCTGACGAGCCGAAACACTCAGTCGATGTGACCACGTGATCCAGGTCACTACTAAATACCGAATTGTGCGCTCGGCGTTTTCCGTTGGAGCAATTGCCGCTGAAGCAATTCAGCCCAGCACTTTCCGTTCAGCGCCGTTCAACGCTCCAGGAGCGCGACGCACTCGACGTGATGGGTCATCGGGAAGGCATCGAAGGCGCGCAGGGCGGACAGTCGGTAGCCGTGCTCGGCGAAACCCGCGACATCGCGGGCCAGCGCGGCCGGATCGCAGGCCACATAGACCACCCGCAGCGGTGCCTCACTGGCGATGGCGTCGACGACGGCCTTGCCCGCCCCCTTGCGCGGCGGGTCGAGCACGACGACGTCCGGCCCGATGTCCACCCCGCCAGCGGCCAGATCGGTGCCGTCGACGAGGACGTGTTCAACGCGACCAGTGACGTACCGCACCCAGGGCAGGTCGACGAGGTTTCGCTCGGCGTCCTCGACCGCGCTGGGCACCGACTCGATCAGCAGCACCGAACCGCTCGGCCCCACCTGCTCGGCGAGCACCGCCGCGAACAGGCCGACCCCGCCGTAGAGGTCCCAGGCGCTGCCACCGACCGGGGTCGCGGCGAACTCGGCGACCACCTCGGCGAGGGTCTGCGCGGCGGCCGGGTGGCCCTGCCAGAACCCGTCGGCGTGCAGCAGCCAGTCACGGTCGGCGGCGTGCTGGGTCGCGGTGCCGCCGCGCAACCAGTGGGTCCTGAACTTCTTGGCGCCCCGGTTGCTCCTGGTCGGTATTGGCGCCAGGCTGGCGACGTGCTGCTCGCCGGTGTCGTCGAGCACCACGTCCAGCTCCGTGTCCGGCCGCTGCGCGGTGTCCAGCACGTCCCCGAACAGGTCCGGGACCGAGATCGGGCAGCCGCGAAGCTCACCGGCTCCCGTCAGGGGGTCGGTGAAGACGTTGTCGGCCAACGGCAGGATCCGGTGACTGTGGTGCACGCGAAGTCCCGCCCGGCCAGCCTTGTCCACCGCGAGCCGCTGCCGGGTGCGCCAGCCGAGCGAACCGCCCGGCAGCTCCTCCACCCGCACCTCGATGTCGAGACCGGCCAACCGCCGCAACTGCTCGACGACCACGAACGCCTTGAGTTCACGCTGCGCGGCCGGCGAGGCGTGCTGCCAGTCGCAGCCACCGCAACCAGCCGGCCCGCTCAACGCGCACGGCGGCGTGACCCGGTCGGGCGACGGGGTGAGGATCTCGACGGCGTCGGCGCGGCAGAACGAGCCACCGCGATCCTCGGTGACCTCGACGATCACCTGCTCCCCCGGCAACGCGTGCCGGACGAACAGCACGCGGCCCTCCGCGCGGGCGACGCAGTGTCCGCCGTGCGCGACCGCGCCGACCTCCACCTCGAAGCGTCGAGCCAGCCAACCGACATCCGTGGCAACACCGCTACTGCTCATTGGGTCTTTTCGGTTTCCGCTGATTGAGTACCTGATGGGGTGGTGGATCGGCTCTCGCCGGCCGTCGGGTCGAGGCCACGGCGGACAGCGCCCGGCGCGGTCAGAAGGGCCCGCCGCCGAGCCCGCTTGGCCCGATCCCAGGACTTCGCGGAGGACGCCAACTGCCACGGCACGCTGGTCACCATCACGCCCGGCTGGTAGAGCAGCCTGCCCTTCAGGCGCAGCGCGCTCTGGTTGTGCAGCAGCTGCTCCCACCAGTGGCCGACCACGTACTCCGGGATGAACACGGTCACCACATCGCGCGGGTTGTCCTTGCGCAGCCTGCGGACGTAGTCCATCACCGGCCGGGTGATCTCCCGGAAGGGCGACTCGACAACGGTCAGCGGGACCTTGTAGTCCTTGTCGTCCCATTGCTTGACCAGTGCCCTGGTGTCCGCCTCGTCGACGTTCACCGTCACCGCGGTCAGCGTGTCCGGCCGGGTCGCCTTGGCGTAGGCCAGCGCGCGCATGGTCGGCAGGTGCAGCTTGGAGACCAGCACGACGGCGTGGTTGCGGGCCGGCAGCAGGGCGTGCTCGTCGCTGGCGGCCAACTCCTCGGCAACGTGGTCGTAGTGCCGCCGGATCGACTGCATGACGATGAAGAAGGCGATCATGGCGGCGATCGCGATCCAGGCGCCGGCCAGGAACTTCGTGATCACCACGATCACCAGCACGATCGCGGTACAGCACAGGCCGATCGCGTTGATGGTCTGCGAGCGCCGCATCTTGTGCCGCTTCGCCGGGTCGGTTTCCTTGCGCAGCAAGCGGTTCCAGTGCCGGATCATGCCGGCCTGGCTACAGTTGAACGAGACGAAGACGCCGACGATGTAGAGCTGGATCAGCCGGGTCGCATCGCCGTCGAAGGCGATCATCAGCACGGCGGCGAAGATCGCCAGGAACAGGATGCCGTTGCTGTAGGCCAGCCGGTCGCCACGGGTGTGCAGCTGACGCGGCAGGTAGCGGTC
Source organism: Pseudonocardiaceae bacterium (assembly GCA_036268955.1). Classification (GTDB taxonomy): domain Bacteria; phylum Actinomycetota; class Actinomycetes; order Mycobacteriales; family Pseudonocardiaceae; genus CAJCJE01. Next base: position 18,921 of record DATATE010000244.1, on the reverse strand, counting down.
CTGGGCGAGGATCGAGCCGAGCACCGGGAAACCGTTGAACGCGGTGTTCGCGGCCAGCACCAGGATGATGCCGGTGACGAACGAGACGTAGTAGAAGGCCGGGGTGAAGTTGCTGAACACCGCCGCCGCGATCTGCGCCACGATCGTCTTCTGCTGGTAGCCGGCCGGCGCGCCGATCAGCTGGGTGGCCGGGTCGTCGGCGAAGTTGATGTGCGTGAGCCGGGCCAGAATGATGATGCCGATGAACATGCAGACCGCGATGGTGCCCATCAGCAACAGCGTGCTCGCCGCGTTCTTGGACTTCGGCTTGCGGAAGGCCGGTACGCCGTTGCTGATCGCCTCGACGCCGGTCAGCGCGGCACAGCCGGAGGAGAACGAGCGCAGGATCAGGAACGCGAACGCAACACCGACCAGCGAGGTGTCCGAGGCGGCCAGATGGAACCCGGCGCTCTCCGCGCGCAGGTCGGCGCCGCTGAGGGCGCGCACGACGCCCCAGATCACCATGCCGAAGATGCCGATCATGAACCCGTAGGTCGGGATGGCGAAGGCCGCGCCCGACTCCCGGATGCCACGCAGGTTCGCCGCGGTCAGCAGGGCGAGGACGAGCAGGCAGAACAGCAACTGGTGCTGTCCGATGAACGGGATCGCCGAGCCGATGTTGGCGATACCGGACGAGGTCGACACCGCGACGGTGAGCACGTAGTCGACCAGCAGCGCACTCGCCACCGTCAACCCGAACTTGCCGCCGAGGTTGGTCGTCGCGACCTCGTAGTCGCCGCCGCCGCTCGGGTAGGCGTGCACGTTCTGCCGGTAGGAGGCCACCACGGTCAACATGACCACGGCGACGATCACACCGATCCACGGCGCGAAGCTGTACGCGGACAGGCCCGCGACGCTCAGCGTCCGGAAGATCTCCTCCGGCGCGTAGGCCACGCTGGAGAGGGCGTCGGAGGCGAACACCGGCAGCGCGATGCGCTTGGGCAACAACGTGTGGGCCAACCGGTCGCTGGACACCGGCCGGCCAACCAGCAGCCGCTTGGCTGCCGTCGTGAACTTGGGCACGGTTGCACAGGTTAGGCGCCTCACCTGTGTGCCGGTGCCCCCGCCCGAAAACCCGTCGTGTCGAGACCGTCAAACCGCTTGCGCCGGACCCTGGATTCCGGCGGCCAGCAGCGTGTCGATCAGCTTCGCCGCCCCCTTGGCCGTGCAGAAGACCATGGCCGACGGATCGGTGCCCAAGGTCAGTTCGAGACCGCCGGTGGCGTCGTCGACCTGGCACTCCATCGCCGTGTCACCGTGCACCTCGACCGTCGCCGAGACGTTGACCGTGCCCACCCCGATATACATGACCTGCCCCTTTCCTCGCTGATACTGGAACGGTAGCCGGTCCCAGCTAGTTTCAGATAATTATCTGACTCCTGTCACTCGATCAGCTGAACTATTCTTCCGATTGCCATAATGCTGGCAGTATGACGCCATGCCAGAGTCAGCTGTCGTCGCCGCCTGGGAACTCGGCCTTCGCCTGCGCGAGCACCGGGACCGGCTCGACCTGTCAACCAGCCTCGCCGCCGCGAAGACCAAGACGCAGTCGTCGAACCTGTCCTCGGTGGAGAGCGGACGAAAGCGGATCACCGCCGTCAACCTCGCGAAGCTCGCCAAGCTCTACGAACTGGAGCCCGCCGAACTTGGCGAGTTGGAGGCACTGCGCGCAAGGGCAGAGCGGCACGATTGGTACCACAAGTACGACTGGCTCTACGGCGAGACGCTGCTGCGCTATTTCGGCCTCGAGTACGGCGCCGTCGATGAGCAGTTCTATGAGAACTCATTCGTGCCCGGCCCACTCCAGACGAAGGACTACGCCACTGCGGTCGTCCGTAGCGCTTCGCCCTATATCCGGCTCACCGAGGTCGAACCTCGCGTCGAAACCAGAATGGCTCGGCGAGCCCGTGTCGAAGACGATCAGCCGTTGCGGATCACCGCGTTGCTCACCGAAGCCGTCCTACGCCAACAGATCGGCGGACCGGAGGTGATGAGTGCCCAACTCCTCGATCTTGTCGAGATGACCAAGAGGCCGCACATCGAAGTGCGGATCCTGCCGTTCAGCGTCGGCGCGTACCCGGCCCTCGGTGGCGGGTTCCACGTCCTGTCATTCAACCGCAATCGTCTACCCAACATCGCCTATCAGGAGACACTTACCTCGGTCACGATTATCGAGTCACGCCAACAGGTCCGCGAGTACGCTGTGGCCTTGGCGGAGAGCAAGAATCTGGCCCTCAGTCAGCAGGACTCGATCGACCTCATCAAGGAGGTCGCCAGGGAGATCACATGACCTACGGCTCCGTCAATGCCGACGCTCTCATCGGTGCCAGGTGGCGCAAAGGCAGCCACAGCAACAATGCTGCGGGTTGCGTTGAAGTCGCGATGATCGATGCCGAGGCGCTCGCGCACGCCAGTTGGCGCAAGAGCAGTCGCAGTGACAACCAGGTCAACTGTGTTGAGGTCGCGATGATCGAGCCGGTGACCGGAGTCCGGGATTCCAAGCACCCGCACGGTCCGGCGCTGCTGTTCCCGAACACGGCCTTCGACGGCTTCCTGACCAGCATCCAGCGCGCGGACTGAAATCCGCCTGCCGGAAGGGACGACACGCGGATTGGATCAGTGCCGCATCCGCAAAACCTAGATCAACACCGACTATTGTTGATTTTGGGGGATCCCAGCTGCCTGAAGGGTCGACTCGCCGAAGATCGTCGGCGTGTCGCGGGTTTCTCGGCGTGTCGTGTCGGGCGCCGGAGGAAATCAGGGATGTCGGGAAAGCTGTCACCATACCGGCGCTGTCAGACATCGCCCGACTCGTCATGGTCGTTGGATCGGCTCAGTTCGACGCAACCGCTATTGCCCGGCCCCCGGTACCCGAGTACCCTGAGGTACCAGGCGTAAGGAGGTGGTTGCAGTGACGTTGTCGCCCTTGAAGGTCGATCCAGAGATCGATCAACTCATCTCAAATGGGGCACACTTTCTTGGTTTAACCAAGAAAGAACTGGTTGCTGAGGCCGTACAGGTCTATCTGGAGATCCGACAGGAAGAGATCCGACAGAAAATGCAAGAAGCCATGGCTCAACTCGACGGCACGAACCGATCCCGACTGGCCATGCTGACCGGTTTGTCAGCAGACCGGATCGATGAACTCGGCGGCGTACGCGAAACCCGCTGACAACGATGGAGCATCGGACCCGCCCCACATTGCGCTGCCTGCGCAATGACCTCAAGATTTCAGTGCCACCTGTTGATGTACCGCTCGACGAGGTCAAACACCCGCTGATAGCCAAGGCAAACGAGCAGTTCGCGACCGAAGACACCACCCACGAGCGCATTCGTGCGATCGACGATGAAGTCTTGTTCAAGGTAAAGATTCAGCGGTGGCGTGGCGCGATCTGGACCCAAGACGACCACCCTTGGCTGGTTGCGGCCGGACAACGCGAAGACAACTCGGTTGATGATTTCTATGCAGCACTGGAGAGATCCACGAGGGCCGCTCGGCTCCGGTACAACGTCGACCACCCGAAGTCAACGTCGGCCAAAACGTACTGCAATCATCTGCTACCCAATGAAGATGATCACGAACGCTATCGCCTGGAGGCAGGCGTTCGGCTGATTCGGCAACTCGACGAAACGGTGTCGACGCTGATCCGAGCTTCACTACGAGATGGTTACGAGCACACATTCACGTTCCCCACATTCGCGCTCAGCATCCAGGTTCGGGCTGACGATGGACACGAAACATACGTAGCAGTGCGCATCACCGGAAGCGTTCGGGAGAACCTCGTATATCTCGTCCTTGACCTGGTGCCAGGCTGCGATCGGGATGGTTGGTATCCCGAACAGCGACTGCCGCACCGCATCCTGCAGGGGGCCGAGCAAGCGTGGTCCAACATCATGGACCCGATCGCGGCGGCGAAGCTGCTTGACGAGGTCGACTGACGTGGAGTATCCGCACTACTGGCTCGCGGTCTCGCGAGTGCCGAACAGGCGGAACAGCGTGCGGGTCCATCGGGGTATCCGAAACGTGACCAGGTACCAGAACAGGTAGCCGCCGATCCCGGCCGCGGTTCCCCATCGGTCGCCGAAGACGGCATCGAGGACGAACGGCACGATGAGGAACAACACGCTCGACAACGTGAACCAGAGGCTGATCAGCCGACTCCTGGCGCGGATCTTGCGGTAGCCGGGGGCCCGATTGCGCAACTGTTTGCGGATCATCCTGAGCCGGTACATCCCGAGCAGCGGGCGGACTCCGATGCCGCGCGCGAACCGGTCGGCCCGTTTCGGGTCCCAGTGGCCGGTGAGCCGGACCAGCACGCGGCCGTCCTTGTCGAGGATGAGCACGCTGCTGTAGGTCCAGCGCCCGCCGCGTGAGCCGTGCTCGATGTCAAGGTAGGCGCCGAGTTGGCCGATGTCCGCGCGCGGCACCGCGGCCCGGCGACCGCCCCAGCCGTAGGCGGCGATCTCCTCGCCCTCGATCGTCAGTCGGATCGGCCGGTTGCGCAGGTCGGTTCGCGGGGTGTCGGTCGGGACCAGTTCGGTGAGCACCGGCGGCGGTAGCGGCGGGCCGGGGCGCCGACCGCCTCGTCTCACCATGTGGTGACCGTGTTGCACGAAGTGGATGCCGATCGCATGCGGACAAGCCTACTTTCGACCCGCGTCGATCAGGCTGATATTCAACAAAACGACGGTAGGCGTGGCAGGGTCCCTGGCGACGATGGTAGAAGTGTGCGCTTCAGCTCACCATTGGTCGGGGGTATTGGTCAGTGACAGCCAGCAGTGCGACCTCAGGTGACGATCATGCCGATGAACAGCCCCTTTTCGTGGGGATGGTCGTCCTTTATCGGTTGATCGGCGCCCTGTATCGGCGGCCACGTTTCCGTGACCCGGCAAGAAAACTGGACGGGGCGGCCCGCTGGCGAAGGGCGCTGAGCCGACGGGATGCCTCGGACCGCAAAGGTCTGCCGATGGTGTGCCTCGTCCACCCGGACGGACCGAGCACGGTGCTCACCGAAATCAGGCGACTGCTCAAAGCCGCCCGACCGGACGGCGTTCGATACGCCTACCTGCGGCCGAGCCAGAACAATTCGCGGAAAAAGCCAATAGGCGAACCGAAGAAATGGACTTCCGACGATGTCCGCGCCGTCCGGACGATCCTGCGCGAGGCCCGCAACCAACTCGTCGTGAACAATCAGCTCAGGGACGCTCGGCTGCGGTTTCCGCTGTTCTCCCTGGCCAACTGGCTGATGGACCAACAACGGGACCCCGCCGACCTGAACCCGGACAGCACGCTGCGCAAGGAACTCAAGAAGCAGGGGCTCGTCCAGCACATCAGCAACGCGTCGAAAATCGCACGGGATGAACTGCCGGAAGGCATCCGCTGGCAGATTCCCTTGCTGGTCCTGCGGATCGCCGCGCTGATCACGTTTCGGCTCGCGGTCACCGGCCGGGTGCGGGCACTGTCGGGCCGCTACTGGTGGTTCATGCACCAGCCCCACCTCGCACCCGAGATGACCAACACCTTCGCCCGATTCGCCGGCAGGCTGATCGACGGCGAATGGCAGAAGGAGTCCAAGGAGCAGGTGGCCAGGCTGCTGGTCAACGCCTTCCTCGAAGACCTTCGCAGGGCCTACCGACTTCGGCCCTGGCACCTGTTCCGCAAGCGTCGGATGACGTATCCGGTGGTCCTGCTGGACAACATCACCCCCGACAACGGCGGCTACGACCTGCTTGTCATGATCAACACGATCCGCAACCAGGTCGGTGTTTTCGACCCGCTGCTGGTGATCAGCGCGAGCAGCGCGGTGCCGCCGGACGCGGGCCAGACGCCGAATCGGCCGCGTTACGAGGCGAAGGGTGCCCTGGACGCGTACACCACCTGGCAGAACCAACTGCTCGACGACCGTCGCGCGCGCCAGGACACCACCTGGTACCTGCCGCTGCGCATCCCCGGCGAGCCGGCCGAGCAGGACCGCGACCGAGCCGCAAGGGAACTCGGCCCGTTCAACGGGTACGAGTCCAGCAGGAAGGAGTCCAGGCCGCCCGCGCTGACCAGCCGCTGGTTGCGGATCGGGGTGACCGTGGCCGTACTCGCCGCTGCCGGAGTCCTCACCTGGACCACGTACCAGTCGCACTGCCACAGCTTCGACGGCGAGCTGAACTGGACGGGCACCGAATGTGTCGGCGTGTCGGATGGCTCGGCCGACCTGTTCCAACCCTCCGACGACACCATTCGGCAGGTGGAACAGACCGTCCTCGCCCAGAACCAGCTGGCCGCCGCCGAGCACGCGGCCGCTCCGCAGCGGCCCTACATCAGCCTGGTCGACCTCCAGGCGATCACCTCGTCGAACAACACCGCCGACGGCCTCACCGCCGAGCGAGAGAGCGTCGAAGGGGTTGCCGTGGCGCAAAAGCGCCAACTGGAGAAGTCCGGATCGTCCGACCCCATCGTCCGGGTGCTGATCGCCAACGCCGGCAACGGCATGCGCCAGGGCGGCGCCGTCGCCGCCCAGCTCGGGGCGCTGGCGAGCAAGGACTCCAGCGTGGTCGGCGTTGTCGGGCTCGACATCAGCAGCCAGCCGACCGAGGCCACCATCACCGCGTTGGCCAGAGCCGGGCTGCCGATGGTGGCCGCACCGCTGTCCGAGGACTCCCTTGCCGACGGGAATCCGCTGTACTTCCAAGTCGCCCCGCAGAATCAGCGGGAAGCCGCCATGGTCGCCGCGTTCGCCAAGCAGCGGTTGGCTCAGGACCCGACGCTGCTGAACTCGGTCCGGGTCTACTACTCCGACGACGCCACCGACACCTACAGCACCAACCTGCGCGACGACGCCGTTGCCGCGTTCACCGCCAAGGGCTTCGCCGCGTCGGCCGTCGCCTTCACCCCGAGCGGCGCCTCGGGCCTCACCAGCCACCAGCAGACCGGGGACCCCTTGATCGGCAATGCGGTGGCCGCGGGGCGGGACACCTGCGGGTACCACGGATTCGTCTTCTTCGCCGGTCGAGGTGTGCCCGACTACGGCGACTTCCTCTCCGGTGCCGAACAGTGCACGAACGACGCGGTCTTCATCGGCGACGACGACGTTTCCCGCTACGTCGCCAACTCCACCCTGCGCGGTCAGTACAGCGTGGCGTACAACTACGTGTCGTTCGCGCCGGCACCGATCGCCAGCCCACCAGGTGCCGAACAGGACTTCTACGGCGAACTGAAGTCGCTGTTCCCCTTTGAGCAGCAACCGGCACAGGACCGCTCACTGGACAGTCATGCCGCGCTGTCCTACGACGCCGCGCTGGTGATGATCACCGCGACCGAGTACCTGCGGGAGGGGCCAACGCCGATTCCGATCACGCCGGGCAACGTGTGGCGGGAGATCACCGACATCCACGCGGCGCAGACCAGCGCGCCCGGCGCGGACAAGGCGGTCGACGGCGCGACCGGAACGATCGACTACGGCGGGGACATCACCCGGCATGTCCCGTTGAACAAGCAGATCGCGATCCTGCTGGTACAGGGCGGCCGGGTGAACCCGGACATCCAGGGCTTCTGCGGCACGGCGGCCGGCCGCACACCGTCGAGCTGGTGCCCGCCCGGCGACTGAGGCCAACGTCTCATCATGTGGTGACCGCGTTGCACAGAGTGGATGCCGATCGCAGGCGGATCAGGGTACGTTCGGCAGGGTGATCCGGGTCTCGTTTCGGGGGCACGGACGCACAACTGTCGCATCTGGTGTTCGATACCGTCTGCGCACATCGCAGAGGAGGCCATTGGTGCACGTCGTGATCATGGGTTGCGGCCGGGTGGGTTCGTCACTCGCCCTGGCACTGGAGCGACTCGACCATGAAGTGTCCGTGATCGACAAGGACGAGCAGGCCTTTCGCAGGCTCGGTGCCGAGTTCCGCGGTCAGCAGGTGGTCGGGATCGGGTTCGACCGGGTGGTACTCGGCAAGGCCGGTATCGACAGGGCCAGCGCCTTCGCCGCGGTGTCCAACGGCGACAATTCGAACATCATCGCGGCCAGAGTGGCCAGGGAGACCTTCGGCGTGACCCATGTGGTCGCCCGGATCTACGACGCCCGGCGCGCCGCCGTGTACGAACGGCTCGGCATTCCGACGGTGGCGACCGTGCCGTGGACCACCGACCGGTTCCTGCGCACCCTGCTGCCGGAGAGCGGCTCGTCCGCGTGGCGTGATCCGAGTGGCACGGTGGCGATCATGCAGCTGCCGCTGCACGAGAACTGGGTCGGGCACTCCATTCGGGACATCCAGGAGGCCACCGACTGCCGGGTCGCGTTCATCATGCGGTTCGGCACCGGCATCCTGCCGACCGCCAAGACCGTTCTGCAAGCCGACGACGTGGTCTATGTCGCCGTGGTGTCCGGCACGATCGCCGATGTCACCACGGCGGCCGCCAAGGCACCTGAGGAGAGCCACTGATGCGGGTCGCTATCGCCGGAGCGGGCGCGGTCGGCCGCTCCATCGCCCAGGAACTGGTTGCCGGCGGCCACCAGGTGATGTTGATCGAGCGGGACGCACACCACTTCGACCCGCCCGTCGTCGAACAGGCCGAGTGGGTTCTCGCCGACGCCTGCGAGCTCGCCTCGCTGGAGGATGCCGGCATCGAGACCTGCGATGTGGTCATCGCGGCCACCGGTGACGACAAGGTCAACGTGGTCGTCTCGCTGCTGTCCAAGACGGAGTTCGGGGTCAAGCGGGTCGTCGCGCGGGTGAACGATCCGCGCAACGAGTGGCTGTTCACCGACGCCTGGGGCGTGGACGTCGCGGTGTCCACGCCGCGCATCCTGGCCGCGATGGTGGAGGAGGCGGTCAGCGTCGGCGGTCTCGTGCAACTGCTGACCCTGCGCCAGGGCCAGGCGAACCTGGTGGAGATCACGCTCCCCCAGGACACTCCGCTGGCCGGCCAGTCCGTCGGTTCGCTCGATCTGCCGAGGGATGCCGCGATGGTGGCGATCCTGCGTGGCGGCCGGGTCATCGTGCCCACCACCGACGATTCCATCGAGGCCGGTGACGAGCTGCTGTTCGTGGCCTCGCACGACGTGGAGCCGGAGATCCGCAAGTCGGTCGGGGTCTGACCTCGTAACGCGAAGCGGCGCCGGTGAAGTCGACTTCACCGGCGCCGTGTCGGCGTGGGAGGACCCTCAGGCCGGGGTCGGCGTCAGTTCCTTCTGCCGTTGGTCGGCCTTGCGCACGGCCCAGATCGTCACCAGGGCACCGATGGCGGTCAGCGGCCAGCCAAGGCCGAGCCGGGCCGCGGCCAGCCAGCCGACCTGGTTGAGGTTGTAGAGCCATTCCTGCGCGACGAAGCGCACGCCGAAGACCAGCACCCAGACCAGGGTGGCCACGTCGTAGTAGCGGCGGCACTTCGGATCCGCGCGCCAGGCCATGCCCTTGCTGTTCAACGCCGACCAGACCACCCCGGCCAGCGGCCAGCGGATGATCATGGAGATGGCGAACACGCCGCCGTAGACGAGGCTGGTCCAGATGCCGAACGCGAAGTAGCCGCGCGCCGAGCCCGTCCGGTAGGCGATGAACGCGGCGACCGCGACACCGAGCAGACCGGAGATGGCCGGTTGGATCTTCTCCCTGCGGACCAGCCGCCAGATCAGGATCAGCACCGCGCTGGCCACCGATGCCCAGATCGACACCGAAAGGCTGCGCGTGGGCAGGTAGACACCGACGAACACCAGTACCGGGACCGAGGAGTAGATCAGCCCGCTGAGGCCGCCCATCTGCTCAAGGAGGGTCGGCATGGCTTCGTCGTCAGTGGAGTCGGCATCGGCGGAGTCGGCGGCAGCGGCGTCGTCAGCGGCCGTGTCCGCAGCGGTCCTGGCGCTGTCGGTTTCGGCACCGTCGGGCTGCTCGGCCGACTCGCCGGCGGTCGACTCGCCGAGAGGCGGCTCGACGGCGGGGGCAGCCGAGAGCGACCCGGCCGGCGCGGCCGAGTCGCTCTCGATGTTGCTGTCGGTATCGACGTCGGCGGTTGACCCGACGGATTCCGCGGACCTCGGTCCGGATTGGCTCATGTAGTCGTCTGCAGTTCGTAGTAGGGGTTGTAGAGGACCTTGCGGCCGTCCCGTACCGACATCCGGCCGGTGACCTTGATCGTACGGCCAGGCTCGATTCCGGCGATGCGACGCCGGCCGAGCCACACCAGGGTTACCCCTTCGGTACCGTCGTAGAGTTCTGCCTCCAGGGTGGCCACCGCATCCTTCGGGCACATCTCCACGCTGCGCAGCCGGCCGCGGACCGTCACTTCCTCACCGCAGTGACAGTTGCGTGCCGGAGTCGCGCCGACTTCCTCCGCTTCCCGTGAGAGGTCGTCGGCATCCAGTTCACCGACGTCAGTCGTGAGGCGGTGGACCAACCGTTTCCAATAGCCGCCCGTCGCCGTGCCCATAGCGCTGCTCCTGTTTGCCAGTTGAGGCCGCCCGACTCGGCCCCGTATGACGCCAGGGTAACCGCGCGGCGGCCATTACCAACGCATCGATCGAATGTTCCTGCGACGAGCGGGAATACGCTGCTCCACGTGGGTGACATCGCGGTGTTGATACCGGGAACCGCGTCCGACGAGGTGTTCGTGGCCTCGGTCTTCGCAGGCCCGCTGGCCTCGGTCGGGCTTGACCTGGTCGCGGTCGCACCGAAATCGGGAGACGACCTGGTCAGCGGGCATTTGGCGGCCCTGGACGCGGCCGCGCGGGAGGGGCCGATCGTGGCCGGCGGGATCTCGTTGGGCGCGCATTTGGCGGCCGAGTGGGCACTGGCCAACCCGGACCGGTGCGCGGGCCTGCTGTTGGCGATGCCGGCCTGGCACGGGGCCGGTGGTGAAGCGCCGGCCGCGGTGGCCGCGCGGGCCGGGGCGGTGGCGGTGGATGCCCTCGGCACCGAGGAAGCACTGGCCGCGGCGACCGTCGGTACCGCACCCTGGCTGGCGGCCGAGCTGAGCCGGGCCTGGCGCCGGCAGGGCACCGGATTGGCCGCCTCGCTGCGGACCGCGGCCGACCACCAGGCCCCGAGCGGCGCCGCCCTCGGCGGACTGCGCATGCCGGCCGGGGTCGCGGCCTGTGTCGACGATCCGGTGCACCCGCTGGCAGCGGCCAGGTCCTGGACCCGAGCACTGGGCAAAGCCGAGTTGGGCACGACGAGCCTTGCCGCGCTCGGCAGGGATCGGGAATCACTCGGACGGGCGACGGTACTGGCCTGGCTGCGGGCCGGTGGCCGACCCGGTGCACCGCTACTTGACAAGTGACGTCAAGTACTTGACGATTGCCGTCAAGGAGGTCGGTTCATGGTGCCAACCAAGGCCGCGCTGGTCGAACAGGTCGTCCGACTCGTCGACATCCGGCTGCTCGATCCGCTGGAGATCCTGCTGGCCGGCGACGCCGCGCTGGACACCGTGCGCGGGCTGATCGGCACCCGAGCCGAGGACTGGGCGGAGCTGATGCTCGACGGGGAGGACGGCGTCGCGGTCGGCACCATCGTCCGGCTGGTCGCCAGCCTGTATCCGAGCGACGGTCCGTTCGAGCCACCGGTCGAGTGGTGGAGCACGCCGATAGGCCAGGTCCTCGCGCTGCGCGTCGGGCATCCGACCGCGCAGGCGGTGTCCTATCCGGTCGCCGGGGCGATGCTCGGCATCACCCGACAGGGTGTGTACGACCTGATCGCCAGGGGCAAGCTGGCCCGCCATCCGGACGGCGGGGTGCTGCCGGCCTCCATTCGGGATCGACTTCGTGGCGAAGGGCGGGACAACCGTGGCTGACCGGACTCAAGCCAGCCGGGTTCGAGCCAGCGGCGTTCAATCACCCGATCAGGTGGTGGCCGGGGCCGGGGTGGACATCGCGGTGCGGGATTTCGGCGGCGAGGGGCGAAGCCTGCTGCTGGTGCACGGCGCGGGCGGCAACCTGGCCGGCCTGCCGGATCTCGCCGAGGCGCTGGCCGCCGAACACCGGGTGGTCGCGCTGGACCTGCGTGGGCACGGTCGGTCCGGGGACGGACCGTGGGAATGGGACGCGGTGCTCGCCGATCTGGACGCGGTGGTCGAACAGCTCGGACTCGGCTCGCCGGCGATCGTCGGGATCTCGCTCGGCGGCATGCTGGCCACGCTGTGGGCCAGCGCCCATCCGGACTGCCCCGGCGCGGTCAGCCTGGACGGCAACCCGACGCCGAGCCGGCCGGACCAGTTGCCGGGACTCGACGAACCGGAAGCCGAGCTGGCCAGGCTGCGTGCCGCGTTCGCCAGCGTGGAGGCCGCACTGACGCGGCCGATGACCGAGGAAGCACTGGCCATGGTCGAGGCGGGACACCGGGCCATGGCCGCCCGCTACGGGCTCGCCGAACAGGCCGCGATCGAGAGCTTCCGGCGCAACCTGGCCGTCAGCGGCTCGACGACAGGCGGCTCGACGACAGGCGGCTCGACGACGGTGCTGCGACCCGACGCCGAACTGGTGGCCCAACTGCGCAGGTCGATGGAAGCCCTCGACCTGCTGCCGACCTATCGCACGACGCGCGCCCCGCTGCTGCTCGTGCTCGCCACCGAGGATCTCGCCGAACAGCGGCCCTTCCACGAGCTGTACGCCGCGCACCGGGCCTGGCTGCTGGCCGAGACCACCTCGGCCGCGCGGGAGAATCCCCGGTTGCGGGTGCTGCCGCTGGCCGGCGCGAGTCATGCCATGGCGATCGAGCGGCCGGCCGAACTGGCCGAGCTGATCACCGACTTCCTCGCCGGCCGGTAGAAGCCTCCTCAGCCCGCCGCCGTGCCGCCCTGGGCCTGTTCGATGTGCTGGGCGATCTCCTCCGGCAGCTTCAACGGCAGCGGGGTGCGCACCGGCATCGGCTGCTGGCCACGGATGACGACGGTCTCCCTGACCATGTCGCGCAGTTCCTCGGCGGCCTGCGCGGACTGCTCCTTCGGGCCGGCGGCCACCGCGCGCAGCATCCAGCGCGGCCCGTCGACGCCGACGAACCGCAGCAGCACGTTGTTGACGAACGCGACCAGCTCGGTACCCCATTCGCCGGTCTCCTTGCGGACCCTGGCGCCGTCGCTGCCGAGCTGGTCGGCCAGTTCCTTGCTGATCTCCGACCACAGCCCCGAGGACTTCGGCGCCGCGTACGCGCTGACCGTGTAGCGGGCGAAGGTGCTCACGACGTGCACGGCACGCAGCGGACCGGTGGGGTCCATCTCGACCTGGATCTGCGAGTTGGCCGGCAGCGGGACAAGGACCGAACCGAGGTCCAGCCGGGTCAGGCCGTCGTCGGGCTGCTCGTCCTCGTCATAGGGGCCGGCATAGTCGTCACCGTCGTCGTACTCGTCACCGTCGTACTCGTCGCCGTCATAGTCGTCGCTGTCCTGATCGTCGCCGTCGTCCGAGGAGGCTTCGTAGCCGTCGTAGATGTGCCCGGAGTAGGACTCCCGGTCGTGGTCGCCCTCCCGGTGGGCGCCATCCTCCGGCTCGTCGACGGAATGCCGGCCGCCGCGCTGGCGTCTGCCGAAGATCCCCACTTACTCCTCCGTCCCAGTGACCACGGGGCCGTCCCCGGCCACACCGGCCATACCGGCAGCGCTGCCGACAGCGGCCGCTACCCGCTCGTCGAGCGTGGCATGTCCGCCGGTCGAGCCATAGCCCCCGGCGCCGCGCTCCGAGGTCGGTAACGCGCCGACATCGGCGACCTCCCGGAACACCGCGTGCTCGACCCGCTGGATGATCAGCTGGGCGATCCGGTCGCCACGGCGCAGCACGATCGGCTCCCGCAGATCGTGGTTGATCAGACAGACCTTGATCTCACCCCGATAGCCGGCGTCGATCGTGCCTGGGGTGTTTACCACGGAAAGGCCCGCCCGCGCGGCCAAACCGGATCTTGGATGGACGAAACCGGCGTAGCCCTCGGGCAGGGCAATCGCGATGCCGGTACCGACAACAGCTCGTTCACCAGGGGCTATCACCACATCCGTGGTGGTCACCAGATCGGCCCCGGCATCACCGGGCTGGGCGTAACTGGGCAGTGGCACACCCGGATCGATCCGGGACAGCAGGACCTCAACGCTGGGCACGGGCGGCGAGATTACCCTGGTCTCGTGACTGACAGCGCAAGCACGGCCGCAACTGGCGCGACCGACTCGCCGGCGGAGCGGCAGCCGGGCCCGCCGATCTTCTCCGAGAGGCTGTATCTGACCTGGTGGCACTGGCCGCTGCCGCTGCTGGCGGCCGGCCTGCTGGCCGCCGAGGTGAACATGGGCTACCCCGGTATCCGGCTGTGGCTGCCCTACCTCATCACCTTCGGCCTGTGCCTGCTGCTGCTGTGGCGGTTCAGCGCGGCCAAGGTGGTGGTGCGCGAGGGCGAACTGTGGGTCGGCGAGGCGCATCTGCCCCTGAAGTACGTCGGCGAGGTGCAGATCGTGCCGCCGGCCGCCAAGCGCAAGGTGCTCGGACCGGGCTTCGACCCGGCCGCGTTCGCGCTGACCCGCAGCTGGATCGGGCCGATGGTCTGGCTGGAGGTCACCGATTCCGATGACCCGACGCCGTACTGGCTGCTGAGTTCGCGCCGGCCGGAGAAGCTGGTCACCGCGCTCACCGAAGGTCGCTGAGACCAGCCCGACCGGGCACGGACAACGCACTGGGCACCCGCCATGACGGCAGGTGCCCAGACCCAGTTGCCGATCGGGATCCCGATCGGTTTCGAACCCGAATGTGTCAACCCAGATGCATCGGGTCTGCGTACATCAGGCGCAGTCGCGGCAGATGTACTGGCCGCCCCGCTCTTCAGCGAGCCTGCTGCGGTGGTGCACCAGGAAACACTTCGAACAGGTGAATTCGTCGGCCTGCTTCGGCAGCACCTTGACGGTCAGCTCCTCACCGGACAGGCCCGACAAGTCGGCACCTGGCAGTTCGAAGTTCTCGTCGGGAGCGTCCGTGTCCACGTCGACGACACCTGACTGGTTCTGGTCGCGGCGCGCCTTCAGCTCTTCGAGCGAGTCCTCAGCCAGCTCGTCGGCCTCGCTGCGGCGCGGAGCGTCGTAGTCGGTCGCCATTTCTCTCACCCCTGCGGTCACCGGAGACTGTTGTTCGTGCGCTGCTCAACGTCTCAAAGCTGCATTTTGTGCCCACCGTCGACGGTGACGGAGGTCTCGCTGCAGTCACCGCCGAATCTTCTCGACGCCGAATCGATTCCGGATCGATTCCGCGTCAGGTCCCCCGACAGTGGAGCGGGCAGAGGGTAGCTCACTGCCCGGACAAACACACGTTGGGTCACCCATTTGGACTCAAGTTGGTCACATTCAGCTTTTCGGGCAACTTCCGGCAGGTTGCCGACGTCCTGCCAACGTGGTGCCATGCTTGGGTCGAGCACTGTCCGCAGTACGCTGATCGCGTTCAGCGACTACACGGTGAGTGATCGGTGACACCGCCACCAAGGGTGATCCAAGTACACCCGGTTGAGCTGAAACGCCTAGGCTGATCAGCACCGACAACACAGGTGTACGCAGTGAGAAAAGGCCGACGCCGGGGAGGACAGGCAGGTGGCTGCCGCAGGCATGACACGGGAGCGCGGTCGGGGCTACCGCAAGCGCAAACCCCTTCCGGCCATCGTGTTCGCCCTCGTGCTGGTCATCGCGGCGGTCGTGGTGTGGACCAAGGTCATCGACCGCGCGGACAACGTCGGCGCAGCGGTCGACTGTCCGCCCGCGCCAACGGTTCCCGGCCTACCCGCCCCATCGGTCGGCACCCCGCTGCCCTACGGCGCGCTGGACAAGGTGACCCCGGCTCCGCCGTCGGAATTCCGGACCACGGTCTACAACGCGAGCACCAAGCACGGTGCCGCGCAGTCGGTGTCCATCCAGCTGACCGAACTGGGATTCACCCAGCAGGGTGTGCCGGGTACCGATCCGGCATACCCGCACAGCGACACCAGCTCCACCGACGTGATGAACTGCCAGGGGGAGATCCGCTTCGGCGCGAACGGGGAGTCCGCCGCGCGCACGCTGAGCCTGGTGCTGCCGTGCACCCAGCTGATCCGCGACAACCGGCAGGACACCTCGGTGGACGTGTCGATCGGCAGCAAGTTCGGCTCGGTCGCGCCCAACGCGGACGCCAAGTCGGTCCTCGACCAGCTGACCAGCTTCGCCGCTGCGCATCCGGCGCCCGTCGGTGGTCAACAGGCACAGGGTCCCGCCCCACAGATCGCCTCCGCGTTGCTCACCGGCGCCACCTCGACCCCCTGCGCGTGATCCTGACCGCAATCGGTCCGCGATCGGCACTCCTGAGCTGTGCGTTGTCGTGCGTCAGCAGCTGAGAAGTAGCTTCGGATCGGCACTGCCACACCCACTCGTCGAGCGCAAACGCTATCGTCGGCGCCAATCGACTGAATCGAGTAGGAAGAGGTCCACGGATGGGCACTGACGTTTCCAGCTCCCCAGCGGGCGCCCAATCCTCCCCCCTGCGCGGCTTCGGGATCGACATCGGCGGCTCCGGCATCAAGGGCTGCGTCGTCAACCTGGAGACCGGCGAACTGGACGGCGAGCGGGTGCGCATCCCCACCCCGCAGCCGTCGACCCCGGACGCGGTGGCCGATGTGGTCGCCGAGATCGTCAAACAGTTCGACTGGGAGGGACCGGTCGGCGTGACGCTGCCCTGCGTCATCAAGCACGGCACCGCGCTGACCGCGGCCAACGTGGACAAGAAGTGGATCGACACCGATGCCGCCGTGCTGTTCGCCGACCGGCTCGGCCGCCCGCACGACGAGGTGGTCGTGCTCAACGACGCCGACGCGGCCGGGATGGCGGAGATGCGCTTCGGGGTCGGCACCAACAAGGCCGGTGTCGTCGTGCTGCTGACCTTCGGCACCGGTATCGGCAGCGCGCTGTTCCTCGACGGGCAGCTCGTGCCCAACACCGAGTTCGGCCACCTCGAGGTCGACGGGCACGACGCGGAGAAGCGCGCGGCGGCGTCGGTGAAGGACGAGAAGGACCTGTCCTGGGAGGAGTGGTCACATCGGGTCTCCCGCTACCTGGAGGTGCTGGAGAACCTGATCTGGCCGGATCTGATCATCGCGGGCGGCGGCGTCAGCAAGAAGGCGGAGAAGTGGTTGCCGCTGCTGAAGGCGCGCACCGAGGTGGTCGCGGCCGCGCTGATGAACGACGCGGGAATCGTGGGTGCCGCGGCAGCGGCCACGCACGGGATTTCGCACTGACTCCTCGCCACCATGATCCGGCGATGACAAGCGCGAGACCAGCACGAACATGGTTCGGCGGCGTCGCGGGCGGGCGAGGACACGGCAACAAAGTACGCAGAATTGCCCGCGCGTCGCCGAGTTCGTCTTGAGCGTCGTTACAATGGAACACACGCCCGCCGAAAGTAACCGGCAGGCATCCCCCGAACTCAGGCATCCGAGGTCCGCTCGCCTCGTTGCCGTGATCGACCGTTGCGAAAGGGCGTACGTGGCAGCCGCAGAAACCGCAACCCGACGCTCCAACCCACCCGCGAGCGCCGCTCCGGCTATTAAGGGTGCTCCGACCAGTACGAAGGCGCAAGGCGCCTCGGATGCCGAGGACATCGACACCGACGCTGTGAATGGGACAAAGACCGCCGCGAAGCCCGCCCCGGCCAAGAAGGCCGCTGCCGGCAAGACGGCGACGCGCACCGCCAAGAAGACCGCGACCGCCAAGCCCGGTACGGCCAAGAAGGCCGACGGGGACGAGGCCGAGCCGGATCTGGATGCCGGCGAGGTCGCCCCCGACGATGCCGACCTCGAAGAAGTCGAGGTGGACCTCGTCGAGGTGGTCGAGGAGGAGGTCGTCGAGACGCCCAAGGACGCCAAGGACGGCGACTTCGTCTGGGACGAGGAGGAATCCGAGGCCCTTCGGCAGGCGCGCAAGGACGCCGAGCTCACCGCGTCGGCCGACTCGGTTCGGGCGTACCTCAAGCAGATCGGCAAGGTGGCGCTCCTCAACGCCGAGGAGGAGGTCGAACTCGCCAAGCGGATCGAGGCCGGCCTCTACGCGGCGGAGCGGGTGCGCAAGGCCGAGGACGAGAACGAGAAGTTCCCGACCCAGATGCGGCGTGATCTGAACTGGATCATGCGGGACGGTGAGCGGGCCAAGAACCATCTGCTGGAGGCAAACCTCCGGCTGGTCGTCTCGCTGGCCAAGCGCTACACCGGCCGTGGCATGGCGTTCCTGGACCTGATCCAGGAGGGCAACCTGGGCCTGATCCGTGCGGTCGAGAAGTTCGACTACACGAAAGGCTACAAGTTCTCCACGTACGCGACGTGGTGGATCCGCCAGGCCATCACCCGCGCCATGGCCGACCAGGCCCGCACCATCCGCATCCCGGTCCACATGGTCGAGGTCATCAACAAGCTCGGCCGCATCCAGCGTGAACTCCTGCAGGACCTGGGCCGCGAGCCGACTCCGGAGGAGCTGGCCAAGGAAATGGACATCACGCCCGAGAAGGTGCTGGGGATCCAGCAGTACGCCCGGGAGCCGATCTCGCTCGATCAGACGATCGGCGACGAGGGTGACTGCCAGCTCGGCGACTTCATCGAAGACTCTGAGGCGGTCGTAGCGGTCGACGCCGTATCGTTCTCGCTTCTCCAGGATCAGCTCCAGCAGGTCCTGCAGACGCTGTCCGAGCGCGAGGCGGGCGTCGTACGGCTCCGGTTCGGCCTCACCGACGGTCAGCCGCGCACGCTCGACGAGATCGGCCAGGTCTACGGCGTGACCCGCGAGCGCATCCGTCAGATCGAATCGAAGACGATGTCGAAGCTGCGGCATCCCTCGCGTTCTCAGGTTTTGCGCGACTATCTCGACTAGTTCTCGATCGCGTTCTGACCGGACGTCGTCGCCGGTCGGATGAAGCGTCGTGAGTTTCACGCGAA
>DATATE010000243.1:0-19640 GCA_036268955.1 Pseudonocardiaceae bacterium | reverse complement strand
AATCTCGCGCTGGGTCTGTTACGCCTGGCTGGGATCACCGAGATCACCCGTACGGTCCAACGGATCGCCGCTGATCGTCGTCTGATTTTCCCGATCATCGCGGCCGCTACCAGCACAAACCGACTTTGAAATTCCCCTGGGGTATGACGTGTGCCGCGCTCCATGCCTCCGCACTGTCGGCCTACTTGCGCTCGAATCCGTCGATGACCCAGCCGGCCGCCGGCTATTTCAAGCGAGTGCAGCACATCACCGACACCTCATGGCAGACCTCAACGTTCGCGATCGCGTAGTCGCCCCCGTGCGTGCGTGCTTCCCCGGTTCGTGCCGGATCCGAAAGTTGCTACGACAGAACGATGTCCGGTGCCTCGTCCATCGACCCGGTCATGGCGAGCAGTCCTCTGCCGGAGGGTCGCCGGCTTCGATGAGAGTGGCCAGGAATACTGCTGGGCAAACTTCAGTCGGCCGTTCACTGTGAATTTTTCACAGTGAACGCTCCTTCGGCCTGCCGTTTGCCGGGTGCGGCCGATCCCGCTTCACGGTGGCGCGGGGTTTTCACATCAGCCGGTTCGCCCGACTTCCGGCGGCTTGAGCGGGTGGCGGTCCGCGTTGGATGCTCAAGCCCCCGGCACAACGAGGTGCGGGACCGGTCGGAGGTGCGAACGAAGATGAGCCAACCCCTCGCCGCCGGACGCAGACCGGCATTGTCGGCCGCTCCGCTCGACGAGGAACTCGCCGTCGCCCTACGCGATGGCCCGTTTCATCTCGCGCTCGACCTCGCGGTGCGGCGCCGACAGGTCAGCCTTGAGGGCCTGCAACGGCGACTGGCCGAAGGCGGCCTGCGCATCGGCATCTCGACGCTGAGCTACTGGCGGCGCGGCCATCGGCATCCGGAGGGGCACCGCTCGGTGCGCGCCCTGCAACTGCTGGAAGGCATCCTCGACCTGCCGGCCAACTCGCTGCTGATGCTGGCCAGCGTCGGCAACGACCGCTCGCTGGTCCGCCGCCCCTCCGGGACGCTCGGTCTCGACGCGGCGCTGGGCCTCACCCCGGAACGCACGGCGGCGCTGAGCGGCATCGACCCGGACGTCAACCTCCGGCTGAACCTGCTCGCGGTGCACCTCGATGTCACCGTCGACGCGGACGGGATGGAGCGGTCGCTGGCGGCCAGGTTCGTGGTCAGCAGCAAGGTGGCCGACGCCGACCGGTTCGTCTGCCTCTACGAGACGCGCGCCGGCGAGGGCAGCAAGGCCGTCGTGGACCGCACCGGTTCCTGTCGGGTCGGTCGGATTCGCACCGAACCCGGTCACGGCCTGCTCGCCGCCGAGCTGCTGTTCGACCGACGGCTGCGCCTCGGTGAGGCGTACGCGTTCGACTACGTGGTCACCCGCATCGGCGAACCGAACCGGTCCGGTTGTTTCGAGTACGGCCTCCGGCTGCCCTGCCCACAGCTGGTGCTGCGCATCCAGTTCAGTCCCGGCGCCGTTCCGGTCGGCTGCTACCGCTACTACCGACCCGGTCAGGATCCGGTGGAGTCCACAGTCGAGGAACTGCCGATCGGCTCAAGCCTCGGCGTGCACGCGATCACGCTCAACGGTCAGCAGGGCGTGCACGGAATCCGCTGGGACTGGTCCTGAGTCCGGCGTGGCCGTGCGGGATTCCCTTGGCGGCCGACCGGTACCCACCGCGCGGCGTCGCACCAGGGCGGTTCCTAAACTGACCGGGTGTCTGATTTCCGGCCGCTGATCGCGCCAAGCATCCTGTCCGCCGACTTCGCCCGCCTCGCCGAGGAGGTCACCGCCGTCCAGGGAGCGGACTGGCTGCACGTCGACGTGATGGACGGTCACTTCGTGCCCAACCTGACCATCGGCCTGCCGGTGGTGAAGGCGATCCTGCCGGTCACCGACATCCCGGTCGACTGCCACCTGATGATCGACGACCCGGACCGCTGGGCCATCGGCTATGCCGAGGCCGGCGCCTACAACGTCACCGTGCACGTCGAGGCCGCTCGCGACCCGGTGAAGCTCGCGCACAACCTGCGCGCGGCAGGCGCCAGGGCCGGCCTGTCGATCAAGCCGGGCACCCCGCTGGAACCGCACGTCGAGACTCTCAAGCACTACGACACACTGCTGGTCATGTCCGTCGAACCGGGCTTCGGCGGCCAGGACTTCATCGCGGACGTGCTGGACAAGGTGCGCACCGCGCGGCGCCTCGTGGACACCGGCCACCTGCGGGTGCTGGTCGAGATCGACGGCGGGATCAACAGCGACACCATCGAACAGGCCGCCGAGGCCGGGGTGGACTGCTTCGTCGCGGGCTCCGCCGTCTACGGCCAGGCCGCCCCGGAACGCGCCGTCGAGGCGCTGCGCGAGCAGGCGGCCGCGGCCGCGCACCGGGCGAGCTGAGCCGGATGCCGACCGTACCGACCGGGCCGACGGCGCCAATCGGGCCGACAGTACCGATCGAGGCCCAGTTGCGTGCCGCGATGACCGCCGCGATCGCCGCCAGCGAGCAGGCACGCGGCACCACCAGCCCGAACCCGCCGGTCGGCTGCGTGATCCTGGACACCGACGGCCAGCAGGTCGGCGTCGGCGCGACCCAACCGCCGGGCGGCCCGCACGCCGAGGTGATGGCCGTGCGCGCGGCAGGCGAGCGGGCCAGGGGCGGCACCGCGGTCGTCACCCTCGAACCCTGCTCGCACACCGGCCGCACCCCGCCCTGCACCGACCTGCTGCGCGAGGCCGGCCTCGCGCGGGTGTACTTCGCCGTCGCCGACCCGAACCCGGTCGCCGCCGGGGGCGGCCAGGTGCTCGCCGAGGCCGGCATCCCGGCCCATCCCGGTCTGCTCGCCGATGAGGTGCGACGCGGGCCGCTGCGCGCCTGGCTGCACTTCGCCCGCACCACCCGACCGCATGTGACCTGGAAATACGCGATGACCATGGACGGCAGGGTCGCCGCGCAGGACGGCACCAGCCGGTGGATCAGCGCCGAACCGGCCCGCGCCGAGGTGCACGAACTGCGCCGCATGGCGGACGCGATCATCGTCGGCCGGGGCACCGTTGTCGCCGACGACCCGCAGCTGACCGCGCGCGACGCCGAGGACAACCCGCTGGCCCGCCAGCCACTGCGGGTCGTTGTCGGCTTCGGCGACCTGCCGGCCGGCGCGAAGGTGACCGACGACGCCGCCGAAACCGTGCACCTGCGCACCGGCGACCCCGACGAGGTGCTCGACACCCTGCGCGCCCGTGGCGTCGTCGACGTGCTGCTGGAAGGCGGGCCCCGACTGGCTGGCGGCTTCCTACAGGCTGGACGCGTCGACCGGATACTGGCCTTCGTTGCCCCGAAGCTGCTGGGATCAGGGCCGATGGCATTGGGCCCTGCCGGCGTGGCGACCATCACGCAAGCGCACGCGTTGCGAGTGGAAAGCGCGACGATGTGTGGACCGGATGTGCGGATCTCCGCTATTCCGGAGCACGACATCGGCTGAGCCACCGTCGCGCCGACCCAGCGGGGACGGCGCGATCAGCGGGCAGTCGGGCGGCAACCGGCCGGAGGACGACCGGTCGGAACGAGGAGGAAGACGTGTTCACCGGGATAGTTGAGGAAATCGGCGAGGTGGTGGCCGTCGAGCAGTTGACCAACGCGGCCCGGCTGCGCATCGCCGGTCCGCTGGTCACCTCCGACGCCGGACACGGTGACTCGATCGCGGTCAACGGCGTGTGCCTGACCGTCGTCGAGGTCGCCGACGGCACCTTCACCGTCGACATGGTCGCCGAAACCCTCCAGCGCTCCAGTTTGGACAAGGTGCATGCCGGCGACCGGGTCAACCTGGAACGGGCCGCCGCCGTCGGCGACCGGCTCGGCGGGCACATCGTGCAGGGCCACGTCGACGGGACCGGGGTGCTGCTGCACCGCGACGAGGTCGGCCTCACCCGGTTCGCGCTGCCGCCCCGGCTGGCCAGGTACGTGATCGAGAAGGGCTCCATCACCGTCGACGGCGTCTCGCTCACCGTGGTCGACGTCACCGCCGACAGCTTCTCGGTCGCGCTGATCCCGACCACGTTGAAGGCCACCACCCTTGGCCTGCGCGAACCCGGCGACACGGTCAACCTTGAGGCCGACGTCCTCGCCAAGTACCTGGAGAAACTGGCCGGGCTGCGAGGCGGCGAGCGCCCGGAGCACAATGACGTCGAAGGCGAGGAGAACCGGTGACTGACGTCAAGGGGATCGAGCGGGCGATCGCGGAGATCGCCAAGGGCAACGCCGTGGTCGTTGTCGACGACGAGGACCGCGAGAACGAGGGCGACCTGATCTTCGCAGCGGAGAAGGCCACCCCGGAACTGGTCGCCTTCATGGTCCGCTACACCTCCGGCTACATCTGCGTGCCGCTGCCGGAGAGCGACTGCGACCGCCTCGACCTGCCGCCGATGTACCACACCAACCAGGACCGGCGCGGCACCGCGTACACGGTGACCGTCGACGCGGCGGCCGGCGTGAGCACCGGCATCTCCGCGACCGACCGCGCGCACACCATGCGGCTGCTGGCCGACACGGACTCCAAGCCCGCCGACTTCACCCGCCCCGGTCACGTGGTTCCGTTGCGCGCCAAGGAAGGCGGCGTGCTGCGCAGGCCGGGCCACACCGAGGCCGCGATCGACCTCGCCCGGCTCGCCGGGCTGCGACCGGCCGGCGTGCTGTGCGAGCTGGTCAGCCAGAAGGACGACGGCGACATGGCCCGCCGCGAGGAACTGGAGGTGTTCGCCGCCGACCACGACCTCGCGCTGATCACCATCGCCGACCTGATCGCCTACCGGCGGCGCACCGAGTCCCAGGTGAAGAAGGTCGCCGAGGCCCGGATTCCCACCGCGCACGGCACCTTCCGCGCGGTCGGCTACGACAGCCTGCTCGATGGCATCGAGCACATCGCGATGGTCTACGGCGAGATCGGCGACGGCAAGGACCTGCTGGTCCGGGTGCACTCGGAATGCCTCACCGGCGACGTGTTCGGCTCGCTGCGCTGCGACTGCGGCCCGCAGTTGGACGCCGCGCTGGGCATGGTCGCCGCGGAAGGCCGTGGCATCGTGCTCTACGTCCGAGGACACGAGGGCCGGGGGATCGGCCTGCTGCACAAACTCCAGGCCTACCAGTTGCAGGACGACGGTCACGACACCGTGGACGCCAACCTCGCCCTCGGCCTCGTCGCCGACGGCCGCGACTACGGCACCGGCGCGCAGATCCTCTGTGATCTCGGCGTCAGGTCGATGCGCCTTTTGACCAACAACCCGGACAAGCGGGTCGGGCTGGAAGGTTACGGCCTTGAGGTGGTGGACCGGATTCCGCTGCCGATCACCCCGAACCCGGAGAACGTCCGCTACCTGCGCACCAAGCGCGACCGGATGGGCCACGACCTCACCCAGCTCGACGAGTTCACCGATCTGGAGGAAGCCGCCCAGCAGACGATTCAGCAGGTGGTCCGGCACATCGGTGGCAGCGGCGCCAGCAGCGGTAATGGTTCCGACAATGGAGGTAATGGGTGAGTGGCGAAGGTCGACCGCCGCTTGCGGTTCCGGAATGTGACGGACTGCGGCTTGGCATCGTGGCCACCCGGTGGCACAAGGAGATCACCGACAGCCTGCTGAGCAGGGCGCTGTTCGCGGCCAAGGAGTCCAATATCTCCGAACCGACCGTCGTGCGCATTGCCGGCGCGGTCGAATTGCCCGTCATCGCCCAATCCCTGGCCAAGCATCATGACGCCGTTGTCGCGCTGGGGGTGGTTATTCGCGGGGGGACTCCGCACTTCGAGTATGTTTGCGATGCGCTGACCGCCGGTCTCACTCGCGTCGCCCTCGATGAGAGCACCCCGGTTGGCAACGGTGTGTTGACCTGTGACACCGAGCAGCAGGCGCTGGATCGTTGCGGCCGGCCCGGATCACCGGAGGACAAGGGTTTCGAGGCATGTATCGCCGCGTTGGATGCCGCGCTGGTCCTGCGCGGCCTGCGGCAGCCATGGATGGAGCGAGGATTCACGTGATCGAGCAGGCTGGGCCCACCGCGTCCGCGCCGAGCCCCCAGGGGCAGCGAGCCCCGCTGGTCGTTCGGCCGCACAAGGTTCGGCAGGTGGTGATCCCGGTCGCCGTGCTGCTCGTGGTGATCTTCGTGATCCTCGCGGTCCTGCTCAACAGCAGTTCGACCGGAGTGCACTTCGGTCTTTCCGACCAGATCTCGATGATCGCGATCGGCCTGCTGTTCGCCGCCGGTGTGCTCCTGCTGGCCCGGCCGAAGGTGCGCGCGGACTCCCACGGTGTCGAGGTCCGCAACCTCCTTTTCGGACAGGTCGTGCCGTGGACGCTGATCAAGGGGGTCAGCTTCCCGGACGGCGCGCCGTGGGCGCGGCTGGAACTGCCTCAGGACGAGTACGTCCCGGTGGTGGCCATCCAGGCCGCCGACGGGGAGCGCGCGGTGCGGGCGATCCGCGAACTCCGGGCCTGGTACCGGGCAGCCGGCACACCGGCTCAGGACTCGGCCACCACCACCTCGGCCAGCACCACCAAGGAAGCGCGGGCGTGACCGCGAACCCGTCCCGGCGTCAGGTGCTCTGCGGTCTGATGGTCGGCCTGCTCGCGCCCGGCGCACTGGTCTCCTGTACCAACGGAACGGCGCGCAGAAACGGTGTCGGGGACGGCGAACCCGGTTCGGTGCTGGCGAAGGTCACCGACATTCCGGTCGGTGGCGGCAATTTCGTCAACTCCGGCACCACCGGCCAACTGCTGCTCGTGCAGCCGAAGACCGGTGACTTCCGCGCCTACAACCCGACCTGCACCCACCTCGGCAACACCGTCGACCCGCCGCAGAACGGCGTGATCACCTGCCCCGCGCACGGCAGCCAGTTCAACCCGGCCAACGGCGCCGTCGAACGCGGCCCCGCCGAACTGCCGCTCGCCTCGGTCGCGGTCAAGGTCGCCGGCGGCAACGTCGTCCTCGCCTGAGCTTCTCGGTCCCACGGAATCTCGGTTGACGGGCCCCGCCGACCGGCTAGGGTCGGCGGACATGGCGATCACCTTCAGCGAAGCGACCCTTGCCCTGCTCGACGGGCGCAACTACGCGGTGCTGGCCACCCTGAACGGCGACGGCAGCCCGCAGACCTCCGCGATGTGGGTCGGCCGGGACGGCACCGACCTGGTGTTCTCCACTGTGGAGGGTCGGCTCAAGCACCGCAACATCGCGCGTGACCCTCGGGTCAGCGTGACCGTCCACGATGCCCTCGACCCGGAGAACTACGTCGAACTGCGCGGCAGGGCGAGCATCGAGCCCGACACCGAGCTGCGGGTCGGCCATCTGCTCGCGCGCAAGTACGACGGCCGCGAGCACGCCGCGCCCGGCCCCGGCGAGGTCCGGGTCGTGCTGCGCGTCGCGGTGGACAAGGTGACCGGCTACGCGGCCTGACCGGTTCGCCGTCTGACGGGCTATGCGGCCTGACCGGTTCGCCGTCTGACCGGCTACGCCGCCTGGTCGGTTCGTTGCAGCAGCAGCGTGACCAGGCCCAGGACGCCGCGATAACCTCGCAGCCAGCCGGTTCGATGCGCCTGCGCCGTGGCCAGCGCTTCCGCGCCGTCCGGATGGTCGGGGTGCTCAAGCGCCCACCTGGCCAGCGATCCCGACCAGGACCATTCGTAGTCGTCCCATTCCTGCTGGGTGCTGACGTGCCCGTAGATGGGCGTCCAACCGGCCGCGACGACGGCATCGACGGTGTCGGCCAAGGTGTCGTGGTCGGCTGCGACGAAACCGAGGTCGAGGGTGGCCTTGTTCGGTTCCCGCTCCCAGAAGCCGTCGCCGAACAACACCCGGCCGCCGGGCGCGAGATGCTTCGCGAGCGCGTCCAGCGTGGCCTCGCGGCCGCCGAAAGCGTGCACCGAGCCGACGCTGAGCACCAGGTCGTAGCCTTGCGCCGCGCGGAAGTCCCTGGCGTCGCCATCGTGCAGGGTGAGCCGATCGGCAAGTCCCGCGTCGAGCGACCGTCTGGTCCGCGCCAGCGTCGCCGTGTCGGTGTCGACCCCGTCCGCCACCAGCAGCGGCCGGGTGCTCAGCGCGCGGATCAGCCAACTCGCGTTGCCGCAGCCGAGATCGAGAACTCGCCGGTCGTCGGGCCGCAGGGCGCGGTCGAGCAGTTGATCGACCGAGCCGAGGCTCAGCGGGTTGGCGATCGGATGGTCGGTGTGCGCGATGGCACTGATCTCCTGTCGGTTCACCCCTGACATCCTGCCGACCCCGCCGGCACCGGACCACCGATTTACCGCCGAACACCGACCTTTCGGGCAGACCTTGTTCGATTACCGGAGCGGTTCGCCGGGAACGGCGGAAGTCGGGAAGACCCGCGCTAGGGTCGTCCGAACTGGCGTGGATGTCCGATAGGTGAGTTCGCGCCCGAGGAGTCTCTGGGGGAACTGGGTTGACCGAGCAGTCCGAGATCCTGACCGCGTCCGAGGTTCGTAGCCACGACACCGATGCGGGGCACTGGCGGGAGGCGCTGGGGATCGTCGGCGTGCTCGCGCCGATTCTGCTGCTCACCGGGACCGCCAAGGACGCGCACGAGGTCGCCTGGCATGTCTGGTACCTGGGCGTGCCGGGGCTGGTGGCGTCGATCTCCTCGGCGGCGGTGGCGATCTGGCTGGCCTGGTTGGTCGTCCTCGTCCTCGGACTGCTGCGCCTGCGCACTCCGGCGATCGTCCTCGCCTGGCTTGCCTCGGCAGGCGCGGTCGCGGCGGTCGATCTCATCCCCGACCAGCAGCGGACCTACGGGCTCGGCGCGGGCTGGGTACTGCTCGCGCTGCTCGCCGCGATCGCGACTACCGTCTCGGCCGGTCCGAAGGACGGTCTGCGGGACGGTCTGCGGGATGGACTGTGCGCCACCGGCCTCGGCCGACCGGTGCTGCTGCTGATCACGGTTGCCGCGCTGGTCTTCTCGCGCGGTCTCGGCCACAACGCCGCGACGGCCTATCAGGTGGCCTGGGCGGTGGTCGTCGTCGCGACCGTCCTCGCCTGCCGGCCGACCCGACCGGCCGGTCGACACGCGCTGCTCCTGCTCGCCGTCCCAGCCCTGTCGGCGGCCGGCGCGGTTGCCGTCTATGCGAACAACGGCGGCCTGCGGCGGTTTTTCCTGGATCACGGCTCGGTCGCGATGCTCGCCGGTTACCTGCTGCCGTTGCTGCTCGTCGTCGGCGGCTACCTGCTCGGCCGGCGGATCACCGGCCGAGCAGCGGCTCGACAGGGCCGACCGGCCGAGTGAGTCGATAGGTCAGCCCCGTTCGCCGCCGATGCGGACCTTCTCCGACCACAGCGCCAGCAGGCTCTCGTCACCGGAGACGGTCAGGCTCGTCCACGGCGCGCGATTCCACAGCGCGAGATACAACGCGCCAGGATCGCCGCTGACCGTGCAGTCCGCCCGCCCCTGCTCCTGGGACTCGGTGACCGTCGCCGAATCGGGTCCGATCCGCACCAGCCAGTGCCGGCCGGCCGCGCTGACCTGCAGGGTCCGCTCCGATTCCGCGCGCAGGGCACCGCCGCGCAGG
The DNA here is from genome assembly GCA_036268955.1 of Pseudonocardiaceae bacterium. Classification (GTDB taxonomy): domain Bacteria; phylum Actinomycetota; class Actinomycetes; order Mycobacteriales; family Pseudonocardiaceae; genus CAJCJE01. Next base: position 10,077 of record DATATE010000243.1, on the reverse strand, counting down.
GCCAGGAACATGGTCAGCAACTCGTCGATGCCGTCGACGGCGAGGTCCGCGTCGACCGGGGTCGGCGCTCCCGCGGCCAGTTCCGCGTCCACCCGGTGGATCGCGGTCTCGTGCGTCTGCCGGCGGGCCCAGAACTCCAGCGGGGAGGAGGTCGTCACGAAGGTGAAGCAGTCGAGATCGGTCGGCGCCGCCTTCAACGCCTCGACGAGGCCGGCGTAGCCGCTCCGGAACCAGTCGACGAGGGCTTCGTCGGTCGGCTCGACCTCGGCGGCGAGTAGTTGGGCGCGGAAGGCGAAGGCATTGCCCTGGTACGCCTCGGCGACCACCCGCGCCGCCCAGCGGTGCACGTTGCCGGTGTGCCGCACCAGATCCCGCACCTGCCACTCGGGGCAGGAGGGCACCGTGGTGTCCAGCGACACCGTGGCCGCGGCCTCGGCCAGCAACTCACCCTGCTCGCGTACTGCCGCGATCCACGTTGGCACATCCACGCCCGACATCGTGGCACAGCCGACCCGTCGACGGATCATGTTCTACCGCCGGCAGCGAGGCCGGGACGAGGACTGGACGAGGAGTTGTCGGCGGCGGCCCGTAGTCTGGTGAGGTGGCTGACCCTTCTACCTATCGCCCTGCGTCAGGCACGATTCCGGATGCTCCCGGCGTGTACAAGTTCCGGGACACCACCCGGCGGGTGATCTACGTCGGCAAGGCGAAGAGCCTGCGTAGCAGGTTGAACTCCTACTTCGCCGACCTCGCCGGCCTGCATCCACGCACCCGGCAGATGGTCACCACCGCGGCGAGCGTCGAGTGGACCGTGGTCTCCACCGAGGTCGAAGCCCTCCAGTTGGAGTACAACTGGATCAAGGAGTTCGACCCGAGGTTCAACGTCCGCTACCGGGACGACAAGTCCTACCCGGTACTCGCGGTGACCCTGCACGAGCAGTACCCGAGGCTGCACGTCTACCGGGGTCCGCGCCGCAAGGGCGTGCGCTACTTCGGCCCCTACGCGCACGCCTGGGCGATCCGGGAAACCCTCGACCTGCTGCTGCGGGTGTTCCCAGCCCGCACCTGCTCGGCAGGCGTTTTCAAGCGGCACGGCCAGATCGGCCGCCCCTGTCTGCTGGGCTACATCGACAAGTGCTCCGCGCCCTGCGTCGACCGGGTCAGCGCCGCCGAGCACCGGCAGATCGTCGAGGACTTCTGCGACTTCCTCTCCGGCCGGACCGACGCCATGGTGCGCAGGCTGGAAAAGCAGATGCAACAGGCCTCCGACGAGTTGGAGTTCGAGCGCGCCGCTCGGCTGCGCGATGACGTCTCCGCGCTGCGCAGGGCCATGGAGAAGCAGGCCGTCGTCCTCGGCGACGGCACCGACGCCGATGTGGTCGCCTTCGCCACCGATGAGCTGGCAGCGGCGGTGCAGGTCTTCCACGTGCGCGGCGGCCGGGTTCGTGGCCAGCGCGGCTGGGTCATCGACAAGGTCTCCGACAGCGAGATACCCGACCTGGTCGCCCAGTTCCTCAGCCAGTTCTACGGCGAACAGGCCGCACTCGCCGAACAGTCCGACAACGGCGGCGACGCCATCGGCAGCCCGGTACCGCGCGAGGTGCTCGTCCCGGAACTGCCCGAGGACGCCGACACCGTCGCGGACTGGCTGAGCACGCTGCGCGGTTCCCGGGTCGACCTGCGCGTACCGCAGCGCGGCGACAAGCGCGCGCTGATGGAAACCGTGGCACGCAACGCCGCCGAGGCCTTCACCCAGCACAAGCTCCGCAGAGCCGGTGACCTCACCGCGCGCTCGGCCGCCCTGCAGGAACTGCAGGACGCACTCGGCCTCGACACCGCGCCGCTGCGGATCGAATGCGTTGACATCAGCCATATCCAGGGCAGTGACGTGGTCGCGTCGATGGTGGTGTTCGAGGACGGCGTCGCGCGCAAGTCGGAGTACCGGCGCTTCGCCATCCGGGAGGGCGCCGAGGGCGGTGACGTCGGTTCGATCGCCGAGGTGACCCGACGCCGGTTCAGCCGGTTCCAGGCCGAGACCGCGACCGAGGGCAACGCCGAGAACCCCGAGAACGGGGACACCGCTCCCGGTGAGGGCCCGCCCGGCATCGACCCGCAGACCGGCCGGCCCCGCCGCTTCGCCTACCCACCCAACCTCTACCTCGTCGACGGTGGCGCACCGCAGGTCGCGGCGGCCTCCGACGTGCTCGCCGAACTGGGCATCAACGACGTCGCGGTCGCCGGCATCGCCAAGCGGCTGGAGGAGGTCTGGCTGCCGGGGGAACCCGATCCGGTGATCTTGCCGCGCACCAGCGAGGCCATGTACCTGGTGCAGCGGGTGCGCGACGAGGCGCACCGCTTCGCCATCACTTTCCACCGCCAGAAGCGGTCCAAGCGGATGACCACCTCCGAACTGGACGAGGTGCCCGGCCTCGGCCAGGCCCGCAAGACCGCGTTGCTCAAGTATTTCGGCTCGCTGAAACGGCTGCGATCCGCCACTGTTGAGCAGATCAGTGAGGTGCCGGGCGTCGGACGGCGCACCGCGGAAGCAGTGCACTCGGTACTGAACGGACCAACCGAGCCAGGATCGGCTGATCAGGATTCGGCTGAACCCGGATCAGCCGGGTCGGGTTCGCCCGCACCCGGATCGAACGGGCATGATTCGAGCGGACCGGATTCGGTCGGCGGAACCGGTGGGGGCGCCGGAGACGTCGAAGCGTCGGCCGAACGGTCGAGGCGAACCGGGAGCCGGGACGCCGATCTGGCGCAAAGGTGACACCGGTTGCGTCGACGCAACGATATCGATGACGAGAACGAACGAACAAGCACCTACCTGGGGAAGACAGCGCAGTGGAGGCGGACGTGAGTAGTCGCGAGACCCCGATCGAGGGTCACGCCGGCAGCCTGACCGGGACCTCGGCGTCCGGGGTCGAGGTCGCCGTGGTCACCGGCCTTTCCGGAGCCGGTCGCAGCACCGCGGCCAAGTGCCTTGAGGACCTCGGCTGGTTCGTGGTGGACAACCTGCCGCCCGAACTGGTGGCGACCATGGTCGAACTCGGCGCGCAGGCGCGCGGCGCGATCACCAAGGTCGCGGTCGTGATGGACGTGCGCAGCAGGGCGTTCACCGACGACCTCGCCGCGATCATCAAGGACCTCGACACCCGTGGCTACAAGCCGAGAGTGTTGTTCCTGGAAGCAACCGACGATGTGCTGATCCGCCGGTTCGAGCAGGTCCGCAGGACACATCCGATGCAGGGCGACGGCCGGCTGGCCGACGGAATCAAGTCAGAACGGCATGTGCTGATGCCTTTGCGAGAACAGGCCGACCTCGTGCTGGACACCACCTCCCTGTCGGTGCACCAGCTGCGGGACAAGATCGAGGACGCGTTCGGCTCCGAGGCCAGCGCGCGGACCAGGGTCACCGTGCTGTCCTTCGGTTACAAGTACGGCCTGCCGATGGACGCCGACCTCGTCATCGACGTCCGGTTCCTGCCCAACCCGTTCTGGATCCCGGAGCTGCGCGAGCAGACCGGACTCGACTCCGACGTGCGCAACTACGTGCTCTCCCAGGAGGGCGCCGAGGAGTTCCTCGACCGCTACTACGAGCTGCTGATGCTCATCGGCGCCGGTTATCTGCGGGAGGGTAAGCGCTATCTGACCCTCGCGGTCGGCTGTACCGGCGGCAAGCACCGCAGCGTGGCGATCTCCGAGGAACTGGCCCGCAAGCTCGGCGGCGACGACCGGATGGCCGTCAAGGTCGTGCACCGGGACCTGGGCCGCGAGTGACCCAGAAGTCCATTCCCGACCAACTCGCCGAACAATACCGACCGCTCAAGGCCGTCGCGCTCGGTGGCGGACACGGCCTGCACGCGACCCTGAGCGCGCTGCGCACCCTCACCCCGGACGTGACCGCCGTCGTCACCGTCGCCGACGACGGTGGCTCCTCCGGTCGGCTGCGCCGCGAACTCGGCCTGCTGCCACCCGGTGACCTGCGCAAGGCCATGCTCGCACTGGCCGAACCGGAGCACGGCAGTTGGGCGTCGGTGTTCGCGCACCGCTTCGGCGGTACCGGAGCACTTGCCGGCCACGCCGTCGGCAACCTGGTGCTGGCCGGCCTGCTGGAAGTCCTCGGTGATCCGATCGCCGCGCTCGACGCGGCCGGTGAACTGCTCGGCGTGCGCGGCCGGGTGCTGCCGATGTGCACCGAACCGCTGGACATCGAGGCCGATGTCACCGGTCTCGACGACGATGTGCACGCGACCCGGCACATTCGTGGCCAGGTCGCGATCGCCACCACCCCCGGCCAGGTGCAGCGCATCCGGCTGCACACCCAGGGCCGTCCCGGCGAGCTGCCCACCGCCTGCCCGGCCGCGGTCGAGGCGGTACTCGGCGCCGATCTGGTCCTGCTCGGGCCCGGCTCGTGGTTCACCAGTGTGCTGCCGCACCTGTTGGTGCCCGGTCTGCACGAGGCGCTGGTGGCCACCGAGGCCCGAAAAGTCGTCATTCTCAATCTGGTCCCCCAGCCGGGGGAGACCGCCGGGTTCTCACCTGAGCGGCATCTGGACGTACTCTGCGAACACGCACCACGGCTGCGGGTCGACTCGGTGATCGCCGATGTCGATTCCGTGGCCACGCCGGACCGGCTCGCCAGGGCGGCTGGCGCGGCCGGCGCACGGACCCACCTGTTGCGGGTGGCCGTGCCCGGCGCACCGGATCGGCACGATTCGCTGGCTTTGGCGGAAAGCCTGCGAGCGGCGTTGGACTGGCCCGCGGGGGGCGCGGGCGGCGCGGCGCAGGAGGCCGCACCAGAAGATCGGTATCAGTTGGTACCCGTGGTTCCGGGGGAGCGGAACGACGAGGCGGACGGGGAGGAGAACACCGGTGGCGATGACTGCTGAGGTCAAGGACGAGCTGAGCCGGCTGTCGGTCACCAAGACCTGTTGTCGGCGGGCGGGGGTCGCCTCGCTGCTGCGGTTCGCGGGTGGACTGCACATCGTCGCGGGCCGGGTCGTCGTCGAGGCCGAGGTGGACACCGGTTCGGTGGCCAGACTGCTGCGCAGGGAGATCCACGAGCTGTTCGGACACAGCGCCGACGTGCACGTGATCACCTCCGGCGGGCTGCGCAAGGGCACCAGATACGTGGTGCGGGTGATCAAGGACGGTGACGGGTTGGCCAGGCAGACCGGCCTGCTCGACCCGCGCGGCCGCCCGATCCGTGGCCTGCCGGCGCCGGTGGTCTCCGGCGGGGTCTGCGATGCGGAGGCCGCCTGGCGAGGCGCGTTCCTCGCGCACGGCTCACTGACCGAACCCGGCCGGTCCAGCGCGCTGGAGATCACCTGCCCCGGCCCTGAGGCGGCACTAGCACTGGTCGGCGCCGCGCGGCGGCTCGGCGTGACCGCGAAGTCCCGTGAGGTGCGCGGCGCGGATCGGGTCGTGGTCCGCGACGGCGACGCGATCAGCGTGCTGCTCACCAGGCTCGGCGCGCACTCCAGCGTGCTGGCCTGGGAGGAGCGCCGGATGCGCCGCGAGGTCCGGGCCACCGCCAACCGGCTGGCCAACTTCGACGACGCCAACCTGCGCCGCTCGGCCCGCGCCGCGGTCGCCGCGGCGGCCAGAGTGGAGCGCGCGCTGCGGCTGCTCGGCCCGGAAGCCCCGGAACACCTGGCCACCGCAGGCAACTTGCGGCTGGCCAACCGGCAGGCCTCACTGGAGGAACTCGGCCAACTGTCCGACCCGCCGATGACCAAGGACGCCGTCGCGGGCCGGATTCGCCGGCTGTTGGCCATGGCCGACAAGCGGGCCAAGGACCTCGGCGTCCCGGACACCGAGTCCGCGGTCACCCAGGAAATGCTCGAGGCCGAAGTCTGACGCCTGGAGCTACCCACGTCGACGAGGATGAGATGGCGCGGCATCCGATGGATCGGATACCGCAGCCCAGCACTCCGCTCAAGCTGGTAAGCCAGTCGAGGAAGCTCGCCCTACCCTTATCACCATGACTGACTACTTCCAGGTCTCGACCGTGGCCGGTGATCGCGAGACGGCGGCTAAGCTGGCCAGTGCTGCTGTCGCTGCCAAACTGGCGGCCGGTGCTCAGGTGTATGGGCCGGTGGCCTCGTTCTTCTGGCACTTGGGGGAGTCCGGCGAGGGTGAGGAATGGCAGGTCACGCTCAAGACTCGTGCTGATCGCTATCCCGAGTTGGAAGCCCTGTTGCTCCGTGAGCACACCTGGGACAACCCCGAGGTGAGCGCAGTTCCACTGGTCAAGGGCACAGCCAAATACTTCGAGTGGATTGACCGCACCGTTGCCCGCTGACTGGTCAGAGCCGCTGAACGAGTTCCAACATCTGCGCCACGCTGGGCACGGCCCTATGGGACTTGAGCCGGTGCGCCATCTTGTTGATGCGGGCTGTCGGCCGGACCGAGCCAATTCCGATGGAGAGCGCGATAGCGCGCATTGTGGTCGTGGCGGCCTGTTCGACTTCGCCTGCGTCGACATAGGCGTGGGCCAGCCAGGTGAGGTACAGGGCCTTGTCCCGTGCGTGGGTGTCTTCGTAGCGGCCAAGTACCGCTTCCAGGGTCGGCACGGCCCGCAATGGTCGCCGTAGCTCCGTCCAGCAGCGCCCGGCCATGATGTCCAGTTCGTTGTCGTCCACCCAGAAGACCCAATCGGGTTCCGGCCGGTCGTCAACGGCGTGGAGGGCATTCCGAGCTTCGGTGAGGGCACGCTCTGTTTCATTGGCTTGGCCTGCAACGGCATGCGTCCAGGCCATGCGTTCCAGCAGCAGCGCACGGACGCGCGGCGTGGCAGCTTTTTCGGCGGTCGCGTAGGAAGCCGTCGCCATAGCCACGCTCGGCTTCGCTGTGCTGATCTGTTGGTATGCCAGGAAGGCCAGCGCGTTCCCGGCCAGTGCGGTGTTACTGGCTTCTTTCGCAGCCTCGAAGCTGGTCAGGTAATGCTGCTTGGCCTGCGGCTGCATACCTGCGTCAAAGGCAGCCCACCCGGCAAGTTGAGCTTGTTCGGCGATCAGGCTGGTCAAGGCTCGCCGCGTTGAAGGCGTACATGTGGCGTTTTTGGCGACGGAGGTGGTCGCTGCGACTTCCCCCGCGTAAAGGGCGTAGGTGTCGGCACCGCCGAGGTAATCGTCAAGCCGCCGCAATCGCGCGGTACGACGATCAAGCTGGGCGATCTCGGCTGGCCCGATGCGCTGACCCGACGAGGACGAGAGCATCGCCGACGCAGATACCGCGAAGCCCGCCATGACACCGATGAACGCACGCCGCTGCACACCGTCCCCTTCATCGTGCACGTCCTGCCGACGCTTGGCCCTGCTGACCGCGACTGCCCGGCGCAGGCTGGCCGCCGGCACGCTGAAACTGGCCGCGTAGTGCCGCTGCCAGTGGCTCGTCAACAGCCTTGCCTCGTTTTCCCAGCGAGAGACCTCGTTGCGAGTGACTGGTCGTCCAGCAAGCTCCGACAACAAGTCGGCCTGTTCGCTCTGCGAACGGCCTGCCTTGCTGCGGAGCGAACGGAGCAACGCCCCGATGCCCTGAGCTTCACCCATAGCCACCATCCTCGGCGGTCGGTCGGTGTGCGCGCTTCATTCTGGTTACTACTGGTGGCCACCTCCACCGGATGGCTACTAACCGTGGCTACTCCAATGACCAGCGTAAACGAGTTCGCTAGACGGTAGGTAGTCAGTGCCGATGCTGCGTCAAAGGAGTGCCCGTCATGGCTGTTGACCCGTTCATAGTGATCGAGATCGATGTCATCGTAGGTGCGGTGATCTTTCTGCTGCGGACCTTGTCGCCGGGGCAGCGGGCGCGTCGACGCCGGCAGGATGCTCGTAACCGGATCGAGATTCGACGGGCGTTGTACGGGCATCCAGGGCCAGTTGGCGATGGTGCTCTGGCTGTTTCCTCGCAAGACCGGTCCCACGGTGCGGAGGCGGGCAGGTGACCGAGAGTGCCGCGCTGCTGGAATTGCGGGAGTTGATTGGTGCGGGTGGGTGGCGTTCGTTGCCGGGTGAGCCGGGTGTGTTGATCTTTATTCGGGCGTGGCCGGATGACTCGGTGGACACCCTCGCCGTGAGTGGCGAATCTGAGGCCTTGGCCGAGCGCACGAACCCGGTGGGTGATCCGGTGTGGCGCAAGACAGGCGCGTTGACCGAGGTGATTGCCGCGCTGCGTGGCTTGCCAACACCGGCTGCCGTGACCGCGCCCCGGACGGTCATTGTCGGTGACGCGGTCGACCGGACCATGTGACCAGGGAAAGAAGGTGTTTGACGTGTCCGATTGTGGTACCTGTCTGAATATTGATCATCGTGCTGAGGTGCGGATCATGGTCCTGACCGACGCGGTCGAGCTGCATTGCCATGGCACCGAGATCGAACTTGACGCGGCCTGTCTGGATCGGCTGATCGACTGCGGTGAGCAAGCCGTGCCGCAGCTCAGCGGGCACTCGGACACGGTGTTCGGTGATCGGGCGGTGAGTACGTGGGTGGAGTGGAACAGCCGGACATCGCTGGACTGGTCGATCAAGGGCGGCACCCTGGAAATGCACTGGGGCCAACACGTCGTGACCGTGACGGGTGCCGCACTGGCCCCGTTGATCGAGCGGGCGCGGCGGGCACGGACCGAACTCGACCAGCGCCGGAGCACCCCATGCGATGACGCCCTGCCGGCCCTGGTCATCCCGGCCGTCCCCATGCCAGGGGCGGCGACGATCGACGATCTCGAAAAGATATTGCGCGGCAACGGTTACGGCTGCGACGACGCCGCGCGTCTGCTGCGTCGCTACTGCGCACCGAACCTGCGCGATGTGGTCGGTCAACTGGAGAAGTGGGCCAACCAGATCCGTCCCCACCTGACCGCCCCGGAGACATGACGTGACCGAGGACCGCTCGACCGTACGCAGTCGGCAGCTGGGCTGTGCGCTGCGGTCGGCTATGGAGCAGGCTCGTTTGACCGGCAAAGGCACGGCTCGGATGCTGGGTTGGTCGGAAAGTCGGGTGTCCCGGTTCATGACCGGCAGGCTCGCCGCGACCGAGGTCGAAGTGGCAGGTATGGCGGCAGTGTTCGGCATCACCGGTCCCGAGCGTGATCGGCTGTTGCGGTTGGCTCGTGAGCGGGTCAAGTGCTGTTGGTCGCATCCTGACCATCTACGGACAGTGGCCGATCCCCAGTACGGGGCGGTCCGGATTACCGGGTTTGATGCGTTGACCGTTCCCGCGCTGTTGCAGACTGCTGATTACGCGCGCTCGGTGTTCGCGCGGGCGGTCACGGTTGCGCCTGATGCGGTTGAATCGTTGGTGGCCGGGCGGATCGCGAGCCAGGACGTGTTTCGGCGCGCTCGCCCGCCGCAGTGCCTATTTTTCGTCAACGAGGCCGCCCTACGCCTCCCGGTCGGCAGCCGGCAGATCATGTCCGCTCAACTGCACCACCTCTTGAGCATGAGCGTCCGTCCGCAGATCGCCATGCGGGTGATCCCGACTGCCGCAGGTGCTCATGCCGGCCTTGCCGGATCGTGCTGTCTGATGGAGTTCGCCGAGTTCGGGCCGGTTGTGGCGATTCAGCACGAAGCCGTCGGCTACTTCCTGGAGGAACCGGCCGAAATCGCCGTGTACGAACGGATCTTCAGTGCGTTGACCGTTGTCGCGTTGGGCCAAGCCGAATCCAGCCAACTGATCCGCAGGTTGGCCGTCGACTTGTTCGGACCAGCGTCGCGGAACACGGCTGGCCCAGCTCGGTGAACGGGAGGCGCGCAATCCCCAGTCCGCGCAGCGGAACCAGGCGCGAACTACTCTTTCGCGACCGCAACATGATGGACGCATTCCTGCGCAAGGGCACCGCCCATCGTTTCGAAGGTGGTAAGGCGATCACGCTCGTCGACTGTGCGCACGCTGCGCTGAGCATGGCCGGCCACTCGGTGCATGAATACTGGCTAGTGTCTTGTAAACCTGTTGAGTTTACCTAGATGTAATCGGTCATGGTGTTGGCTGGGTAGGTGGAGTTGACAGTGGACCAACAGGCGGAGTTGCGGGCCTTGGTGAACAGCCCTGACGTGGCCGCGACGGTGGGTAC
>DATATE010000242.1:0-17089 GCA_036268955.1 Pseudonocardiaceae bacterium | reverse complement strand
TACGCAATCGAACAGACCATTGCCAACTTCAAGACCTGGCGAATTATGCACACCGACTACAGGCGACCCGTCGAGACCTTCCCGGAAACCATCTCAACGGTGATCGCCCTACACTTCTACGGAGTCGCCTGAATAATCCTCCGTGTCAAATTAGATCAACAAGTACCCTGATGCGATGAAGGGGCGGGGCCTCCGCTCCCGGTGACGTCCCGAGTCATGCTCTCGGGGTGCTCACTTCCACCACGAGGGAGGCCCCTATGAGTCAGTATGACGGCAAACAGTTCGTCGGTATCGATCTGCACCGGCGCCGGTCGGTGATCGTACGGACGACCCAGACCGCTCAGCGGTTGGAGACGGTGCACATCCTCAACGATGTCCAGCGGTTGGCGTCAGTGCTGGCTCGTGCCGGGCAGGCCCCGGAAGTCGTGCTGGAGGCGACCAACGGGTGGTATTGGGCGGTCGACGCGCTGGTCGAACTGGGGGCGTCGGTGCACCTGGCGCACCCGTTGGGTGTCAAGGCGTTCGAGTACCGGCGGGTGAAGAACGACGAGCGGGATGCCGGGGACCTGGCGGAGCTGTTGCGGATGGGTCGGCTGCCTGAGGCGTGGATCGCGCCGCCGGCCACCCGTGGCGTCGACCCGGCACTCAACGCACGACCGTCACGTGGGTCGACTTCCTGCGCTCCCAGGGGGACTGTTTGGGCGCGTTACACCGACCACGGTCGGCGGGTGCCGTGACGATGTTGACACGGCTCGGGGTCGCGGTGCTCGGAGTCGCTGCGGGCGGTGTCGCGCCCTGATGATCACCCGGGGGCCTCAGCCGATACCGGTACCGAGGCATCAAGATCCCCAGCCCCTGGGTCACGCCTAACCACGCTTAACGGCAGACACCGTGGAGAGCCCGTTGCGTCGAGACGCACGGCGGGTTCGGCGAGCGGTCTGGGGAAACGGACGGGAGCAATCCCGGCACCGCGCCCCAGGCCGACTCAACCAGAATCGAACCGTTGGAAGCAAGCTCGCTCTACGCCATGCCGTTGGTCACCGAAAGGACTGCGGTCGTGGGTCCGGCCGCTGGCCGCGCGGTCGCGGACCCGGGCGGTACTGCGGTCAGCGGCGACGCGGCGACCGAACGGCTTCTTGAGCGATCCATCGGTAACCGCTTCTATGGGTGACCTAGGCCATGACACCGGCTGTATCACATCGGGGCGGGATCGGATGGTTGTCCTGGATTCGATTCGGCAAGCCGATGCTCCGTTGCGGGCCGGTTGGGCGGGCATCGGCAACCTGGGCCGGGACTGGGCATCGACTGCGGCTGCTCCGACAGCTCCGACGGCTGTCCGCGATCCGGTCCGACAACCAATCACCCGCACCGTTGTGCTGCTCCTACTCGCCGACGGCGAGGGCGCTACACCGTTCCGACCGATCGAACTACTCATCGGTCCGCTGCTCGCCGGTGCCGTCGGCCTCGTACCGGAACTGACCCAACGCCGCTACCTCCGTAGCCAGCAGATAACTCAACGAGGAGTCGACAATGCACAGCTCAGCAAGACGACTTGCCGTGTCCGCCGCCCTGTCCGCCGCGATGGCCGTAGCCGCCGCCGTACTAACCGTCACGGCGCACGCTGCGGTGGACCCGGCGCCGATCGCTCCGAACCAGCTATTCACCGGGCTTGTCAACGCCACCAACGACAACCCGGTCGTCACCACCGACTGCGCCGGGCCGGTGGTGCCGGGCCAGATGGGCCACCCGGTGTCCGGCCAGTTCGTGTCCGTCGATCCGGCGACGACCACCTCCACGGTCGACGTCGGCTTCACCGGCAGTCTCGGCGACTCCGTGACGGTGTTCCTCGGCGGGCCGACCAGCAGCGGCCCGTCGTCAGCGAACCTGGTCGGCACGCTGAAGGACTACGCGGTGCGGCTCGCGATCCCCACCACGCTCGAGGTGCCGTGCGATGGCCCTGGCAAGGCGGCGTTCGTGCCGGAGCCGACCAGCCCGACCGCCAAGACGGCCATCCTGGACGTGACCTTCCGCAACATCGGCGTCACACCAGGGGCGTGACCGTCAATTGAGCGGCACCTTCGCGGCCGCGCTCCGGGCCAGCAGCCACAGCGTCCGGCGCGGGCCGTGAAGGTGCCGGCAGGGACATCCTGGTCGGCGGTCGCGTCCAGGGCGTCGCCGAACCGACCGTCAGACGGCTCGATCGCATGCACCCGCTCCGCCCGCTTATCCCCTCTGGGACGAACTGCACGCGGCTGCGGCAAGCCCAGCCGCAGGCGGCTCTAACCTAGGCCCGGCCACGGCAGCAGTCTTGTCTCCGTTCTGGTCTTTAGTTCGTCGTCTCTCCGCCAGCCGCATCTGTCGCTGTCATGTCGCTGACCTGGACATGAGCGACTCGCGCTGACTCACTGGACTCGCTTGCCGAGACCTGAAAAGAAGAGGCCCGACGGCTCTCGATATCGGTCCCGGGGAGCGGCGCTGTCGCTGACCGTGCTGCCGGAGACACGACACGTCGGTATGGCCGCCGAGCACGAGACTCGCTTCGATGAGTTCCTCGTAGCCCTCCTCGGCGTGGGTGGACACGAGGATGATCCTCGCGCCGTCGATGATCCTCGGGCCGTCGCCGCCGGACGGAACCGCCGGCGTCGCGCCCTGCAGCCTCTGGACGACCTCGAAGCCGCTCTCGCCGTCGAGATCGATGTCCAGCACGACGACGCCCGGGTGCGACTGGGCGAATCGGCGCACAGCCTCCGTGCCTGTTCCGGTGACATCGACCTGCACGCTCTCCCTTTCGAGGAGGAGACGGGCCGATTCGAGGAAACGGGCGCTGTCGTCGACGAGGAGGCAGCGAAACGGCATGCCACCGAATGCCCAACGCACGAACGGCGCACACATCACAGCCGCAACCACCCCGAGTCCAGGCTGGTAATCGCTCCGTGCGCGGGCCGCGCGCCGACCCGTCATACCCCCACGAGGTCAACACCGTGGTGCCGAGGTCGTGACCGCCCCAGATCCTGCGGTTGGGGATCAGGCCGACGGTTACCGCGCTGGCGCTGACGCGCCGCTGCTGACCTACGGAACACCGAGCCTTCATCCCGATGCGTTGCCACCCGCGAATCTGGTGGCGCGTGCGTCGTCCAGCGCAGCGAGCTCGGCGGCTGTGACGACCCGGGCGTCCGGTCCCGGACATACGATGCTGACGTGGTCGTCGCCTGCCCACCGAACCCGGTAGGGCGGCTCGCCGCTACCGGACATCACGGCCTCGATGTAGCCACGGAGTTCGTGCCGGTCCAACATGGAGGTCGCCACAATGAGCCAGTCACCGCGATTCGCATGCATGACGGTTCTCCCTTGTTGCGTCGCCCGAGAACGCCCCGGCGCGCAACGGTCCGCCGCCGACCTGACGTGAGCCCGCCGCGCGGCCGTCCGCGACAGTCAGCGCTTCGACGGTTCATACGATAACTCTTGGCACCGCCCCGTGGGATGCGATGTGGGCCGACGTCGTCCGGGCATATCGCAAGGGTGCCGCCACACGGAACAAGCGTACCGATACAGCGATGGGCGAGCCTGGCGAGATCAAGGATCAATCGTTCCTGCTCAGGCAGCTGTGCCATCGCAGTGGCCAGAGCGTGCAAGGCGTCGCGCGCCAACACGCCGTCCTCACAGCTTGTCCGCGACTCCGCCATCTCGATCAGTAGCGATTGGGTCTTTGGGCATGCCCGCTCGTCGCTGAGAACGCTGTTCTTCTCGAGCCAAGTTGCTCATGGTCGTGCACACGAAGGCCCGCTGCCGGCCGCGATCCGCGCCAGCCAATTTCGAATTCCAGACCGTCCAGGCCACAGACAACGCCTCTTGCACGATGTCCGCAGCCGCGAGGTCTGGCAGGCCAGCAACACCGGTATAGCGCCGCGCGACTGGGAGGAAGAAGCCGTGGTTATCCTTGACGAAGGACTCGAAGTCACTACGCAGCCGGTCCTGGTTCCGCGACCTTCGCTCAGGGTCCACTGGTATCGCTCTCCGCCCGGGCTAGTGCACCCTCGTAAGGCCTACGGTCGAGTGCGCGCACGAAAAGGAGCACCCGTCCACGCCTGGTCACGTCCAACAGCGAGGAGCCACTCGGCGCGGCCGATAGGACCGTTCTGTACGTTTCTCTTCGCGACCGCTCGATGACCAGGGCCAGAAGGCCCGCTACCAGGAGCAACATCGCCGCAGCAAGCCAGGTGGGCCATGGCGCGTGGACTAGCAACTCCAACAAGATCATGATTGGCGCCCGTCCGTCGACTCCGTCTCCGCTCTCACGTCCTATATGACTCGACGGGCTCTGACGTCACAGACCTATTTGTGAATCCACACGAGATCAGCTCCCGCGCCGCGGCAGCGGGTTAATAGGTCCATCGGTAAGGAGGATGCCTGCCGGCAGCGACGACGCATGGGCTCCCCGCCAGCGGCCCTGCCTCACATCCCTCGACTCGTCTAGCAACGATTATGCGCAACTGGCCGCAGTTGGCGTGGCTGTTGAACGGCGTCCCGCGTGATGACGGGGCGGTGATGGAGCGGCGCTGGCCGCGATGACGGTCACAGGGGCTGCCCGCGGGTGGCCCCTTGTTCGTGTGCGACGACAGTCTGATCACGTTCTGGAAAGCGCACCGGCCCTCCCTGCTCCTTGGCCGGACGGGAGGGCCGGTGCTTGGTGCAATGGAGGCACCCGTGGTCATGGTAGGTATCGACGTCGTCGAGGTCGAACGGCGTCTTCGGGCTGGTGAGCTGGTCTGCCCGTGCGGCGGCGGTTTGGTTCCGTGGGGGCATGCCCGGCAGCGGTCGGTCCGGGGTGTCGGTGATCTTCGCCCGCGTCGGGCCCGTTGTGGGTCGTGCCTGGCGACGCATGTGCTGCTGGCGGTGTCGTGCCTGCTGCGCCGGGCCGATGGTTCTGACGTGGTCGGCGCGGCGCTGTTAGCGAAGGCCGCCGGCACGGGTCACCGCCCGATCGCGGACTGGTTGGAGCGGCCGGCCTCGACGGTGCGTGGCTGGCTTCGCGCGTTCGCCCGCAACGCCGAGACCGCGCGGTCGATGTTCACGGCCCTGCTGGTGCAACTCGACCCGTTGACCGCCCCGCTGCCGGCCCATCCGAGCCTGGTCGCCGACGCGGTCGAAGCGGTCGGTGCCTGTGCTGCGGCGGCCCACCGCCGCCTGGGCGTGGTCGGCGCGGCGTCGCCGTGGCAGCTGGCCGCGGCGGTCACCGGCGGTCGCCTGCTCACGCCGGCCGTGCCAACGGTGTTGATCAACACGAGTCGCCCCTTGGGCAACGCCGGTTGATCAACGACGCTCGCGACTCGTAGGCGTTTTTCACGAGTAGCGAGGGAGATGGGTGGTGGCGTTCAGCCATGACGAAGAACGTGTGCGGGCCGAGCGGGCCCGCGCGATCGGCCTGTTCAGGTATTCGCTGATCTGCGAGCCGGCAGACACGAGGTTGTCCACCCGGCAGCGGGGCCGGCTGGTCCGGGCGATCGCCGAGCGGGAACACGAGGGGCCGTTCGGGCAGCCGGTGCGGGTCTCGCGGGCCACGCTCGACCGGTGGCTGCGGGATTGGCGCCGCGGAGGTTTCGACGCCCTGGTCCCCACGGCGCCGAAGGTGTCGCCACGGACACCGGCCGACGTGCTCGACCTGGCGGTTGCGTTGAAGCGAGAGGTTCCGCAGCGCACGGCGGTGCAGGTCGCGGCGATCCTGCGCACCCACTCGGGTTGGTCACCGGACGAGCGGACGCTGCAACGCCACTTCGTGCGCCTCGAGCTCAACACGCGGCCGGGCGGGCTGCCGCCGCAGGCCTTCGGCCGGTTCGAGGCCGACGCACCGAACCAGCGCTGGACCGGCGACGCGCTGCACGGCCCGACCGTCGGCGGCCGCAAGGCCATCCTGTTCGCCTTCATCGAGGACCATTCGCGGTTGCTGCCGGGGTATCGGTGGGCCCGCCGCGAGGACACCGTGCGGCTCGAGGCCGCGCTGCGTAACGGCCTGGCCAGCCGCGGCATCCCGGACTCGATCTATCTGGACAACGGCTCGGCCATGATCGACAAGCAGCTGCAGCGAGCGTGTGCGTGCCTCGGTATTCGCCTCGTGCACTCCCGCCCCGGCCAGCCGGCCGGTCGGGGGAAGATCGAAAGGTTCTTGTGCGCCACGAGGCGCATAGTCGTATCCCCGGTTCAGCCGGGAGGAACTCGGAGGGAGGTTCCTGGGTCTGATGGCTTACCCGATGCCGAAAGGCTTAGGGGACAAGAGCATGCCAGCTAACCAGAGGCCGGGTCCAGGCGTTGGGGACGGTGCTCTGGGGGACCCGCGTGACATGGCGAAACCTGTACTGGTTGAAGTCCAATCTCCAGGAGATGGAAGTTCACATCCGCCGGAAAGACGCCTGAAACCGGCGCCAGCCCTGCCGCCTGAGTGAAAGAAGGACGCAGCAACCTCCGGGGTCGGGAGCGATGCCCAGTGAGGGCATTCAAGGAGATGAGTGGAACGCCTACATCACGCTGTTACGTACGACTGTGACGAACGTGGGATCGCCTACGGGACGCGAGTCCTAGGGCGACGGAGGCCCCGTAGTAGTCGCCGGAGTCACGCCCGGCCAAGGAGGACGGGAAAGCCGTCCACACGGGCCAAGGGGGCCAGGTGATCGGACACCGAGAGATCGCGAGGTATGCGTAATGCAGAGCGCCGAAACGGTACTGGGTGTCCTGCGTGAGCGCGGCGGGCGCGGCCTGCCGTGTGAGGAACTGTATCGACAGATGTTCAACCCGCAGTTGTATCTGCTGGCCTACGGGCGCATCTACGCCAACAAGGGAGCGATGACGCCCGGTGCCACGCAGGAGACCGTGGACGGCATGTCCATGCGGAAGATCGACCGGATCATCGAAGCGATGCGTCACGAGCGCTACCGCTTCCACCCGGTCCGCAGGGTGCACATCCCGAAGAAGAACGGGAAGACGCGCCCGCTGGGCATGCCGAACTGGTCGGACAAGCTTGTTGGCGAAGTCGTGCGTCTCCTGCTGGAGGCGTACTACGAGCCGACGTTCTCCGACCGCTCCCACGGGTTTCGCCCTAGCCGAGGCTGCCATACCGCGCTGCGGGAAGTGGCCCACGTCTGGCTGGGAACGACCTGGTTCGTCGAGGGGGACATCGCCGACTGCTTGGATGCATCGTCACACTGCTCCTTTCGCTGATTGTCATGATCAGAATAGTCTCTCTTGTGGCTGAGAAACGTTGATACGTAGGCCTTTTCTGCGTCCGGTACGGGTGAGGACCGCTTGGAGTTCGCCGCGCTTGACTCGTTGCAACACCGTCTGGCGGGAGACGCCGAGGGCGCGGGTGGCGTAGTGCAGGGCAAGCCAGCCTTCGGGTACGTCGTCAACGAGCATGCCACGTAAATCGTCGGTGAGTCGGATGCGCCAAGGCGCACCAGGGGTGATCTGTTCCCCGGCGACGAAGCCGTCGTTGAGCCAACGCAGCAGTGTGGAGGGCGCAATGCCCAGTTGTGTGGCGGCGGCGGTCACGTTCAGCAGTTCTCCCTCCTGAGACTGGTCGCCGGGTTGGTGGCAGTCGATTTTCCAGTGGTGCCGGAGGCTTTGGACCCTACTGGCGGTGAACGACAATTCTCGTGCGGTGCGGCGACCTTGCCGGTTGAGAATTCCAGCGATCTTGGCGTCGGAGTAGTGCACGGCCAAGCGGCGGAGCAGGTCGATAGTGCCCTCCGCGGTGCGGATTGTCGGCTGTCGTACACGCAAGGGCACGGCCAGTTCGCTG
This sequence comes from Pseudonocardiaceae bacterium, assembly GCA_036268955.1. Taxonomy (GTDB): domain Bacteria; phylum Actinomycetota; class Actinomycetes; order Mycobacteriales; family Pseudonocardiaceae; genus CAJCJE01. Next base: position 9,300 of record DATATE010000242.1, on the reverse strand, counting down.
ATGGCGCCGCCTTTCCACCGCAGAACCACGTCGGCGTGCGGGGCGGATCCCTCGCGGTGAGCGGTGATGTTGGCTTCCTCGAGTAAGCTGCGTAGCAGTCGTTTGCGGTCCTTATCGGTCGTGGTCGACGCCGACCACACGTGTCCGAGGTCGTCACCGAGCGCGAGGATCGTCTGTTTTTCCTGTGGGGTCAGGGTTTTCGGGCGCGCGGTCTCGCGGCGGACGAGTTCGGCCTCGGCATCGGCCACCTGTTGCAGGGCAGCGTTCCACTCGGTTTCCAGGCCACGGGCGACCAGCCGGTTGTCGGGGTCGACAGCCCGGTAACGCCGTTCGGCCTTGCCCGCCTGGTAGCGGGCCTGCTCGACCTGGCGTCGATGCTGGGCCAGGGCGGTATCGTGGCCCTGCTCCAGTTGCTGGGCGGCGGCCAGACATGCCTGCAGCGCCGTGGGTTGCAGGGCCGCCAGGAACGCCTCAGCGACCGCGGCGTCGATGGCCTGCCCGCCGATGCTCATGTGCCGGGCGCCTTTGCCCTCGACCAGTTCGGCCGAACCCTGGCAGTAGTAGCCCGGCACGGATTTGGCCGGGCCGCGATAAAAGACGGCGAGTTTGCGGCCACACGTTCCGCAGGTGGCCAGGCCCTGCAGCAGCGCGCAGCCCTCCCGCACCGCACCGGTGCCCGGCTGGTGCGCCTGGGGACGAATGTTGGTGCCGATCCGAGCCTGGTTGGCCTGGTAGGTGTCCCAGTCGAGGAACCCGGGATGGTGATCGGTGATGAGCACCTCCCACTCCTCTCGCCGCAGCCTACGCTGGCGGGCCCGCATCTGGCCGTCTTTGCCGAGGTAGCGGTGCTGGCGTGTCCGGCCAAAGACGTAGGCGCCGGCATAGGCGGGATGGGTCAGCGTGGTGTGGATGGCGTGATAGGTCGGCTCGACCCAGGTGATCTCGGCCGGGCCGCCGCGCAGATACCCCGCGCACTGCAGCGGCCAGCGCAGGTCCTGCTCGCGCAGCCACAGCCAGGTGGCGCGCACCGACCCGCACGCGGCGAACCGGTCAAACACCGCCCGCAGGACGCCGGTGACCGCCTCGTCCGGGTGCCAGACGATCTCTCCGTCGCTCTCACCCCAGACCAGCCCGACCGGCAGCCCGGTCCGTAGCTCGCCGCGGGAGGCCTTGTTGCGGATGCCGCCCTGCAGACGAGCCCGCAGCACGTGCAGTTCAGCTTCGCTCATGATCCCCTTCATGCCCAGCACCAGCCGGTCGTTGAACAGCCCCGGGTGATACACGCCGTCGGCGTCGGCGACCAGCGTGTCGCAGGCCCCGGCCAGGTCCAGCAACCGGTACCAGGCGGTGTTGTCGCGGGCCAGCCGGGAGACCTCCAACGCTACGATGATCCCCACTTGGCCCAGCGCGATCTCCGCGACCAGCGACTCGAATCCTTCACGCTGCCCCAGTGCCGAGCCCGACACCCCGAGGTCGGCGTCGATGACCTGGACCGTGTCGCGGGGCCAGCCCAGCGCGACGGCTCGTTCGACCAGGTCGTATTGCCGTGCGGTGGACTCGGTGTTGCGTTCCAGTTGCGCCAGCGTGGACTGGCGCACATAGATCACCGCGGTCCGGCACCAGTGTGAGGCGGTGATCTTGCTGTGTTCACTCATTACCGACCTCCCTGTCGGGGGCGGTGGCCGCTTTGGCGATCAGGCTGGCCAGCAGCTCGATCGCCTCGACGGTCTCGGATTCGGGCAGGTGAGCTAACACGATCTGGGGTGGCGCCGGACACTGTGGTGGCAGCAGACTGAGCTGGGCAGGTTGCATGGGAGTCCTCCTTGCACGGTGACTGCCGTGCAGCCTGCCCCTTCTGCTCGGTCGACAGCGCCGACACCAGCGCGCACGCGGCCAGCAGGTCGCCCAGCCCGCCGAGCGTCGCGGTCGCGTCACCCTCCTGTGTTGGTTCGGCGTCGGTCCAGGTCTGCGGAATCATGCGTTTGCTGCCATCGGGCAGCACTACCAACAACTCCGCCTGCCCATGCCGGCGCAGCCGGCCCAGCACCTGCACGCGCTGTCCGGAGAGGGGATCTTTGCGGCGGATGATCGTTACGACGGTCCTCATCGCCAGTCACCCACGCCCGCAGCGGCACTCACCGACGCGGTACTACCTCCAGCTCGCAGCAGTGACTCGGTCACGAGCGCGAGGTTGTGCTCATCCAGGCTGGTCACGGCCTCACCCAGATCGACGGGGATGCCCTCCGCGACGCTCGCGGCGATCCGCAACAGCGCGGCCTCGCTGCCCGAACACGGCAACCGGCCAGCACCCAGCGCCCGCACCGCCTGCGCCCAGTCCACCCAGGCCAGCGTGACCTTGCCCTCCGGCTGGTCAGCACCGACCACGAATCCGTTCACGAAATCGTTGCGGCGCAACCATACCGCATGCCCGATCAACAACTCGGCAGCTGCTACCGCACACAACAGGCCTGCTGCATGCGCCCGCAACGCCGCTGTCAACTCATCGAAGTACGTAGTGTCTCGGGGATTCCTTCGGGTCTTTCGATCACGACGTGATGGTCGGGATCCTGTCGGAGAAGATCCACGACAACCGGTTCCTGCGGCTGCTGCGCAACATGCTGACCGCCGGATACCTGGAGGACTGGAAGTGGGGAGCCACCCAGAGCGGAGTTCCGCAAGGTGGCATTGCATCGCCCGTCCTCTCGAACATCTACCTGCACAAGCTGGACGCCTTCGTCGAGACGGTCCTCATCCCGGAATACACCCGAGGCAGGCTCCGAGCCAAGAACCCGGAGTACCGTGCGGTGGAACAGCAGATCGTCAAAGCCCGCCGGAAGGGCGATCGCGCCGCGGTGCGGTCCCTCTACCGGCGACTGCACAGCCTTCCCAGCCAGGACCCCAACGATCCGGGCTACCGGAGGCTGCGCTACTGCCGATACGCCGACGACACCCTGCTCGGGTTCGCCGGACCCAAGGCCGAAGCCGAACAGATCAAGCAACGCCTGGCGCAGTTCCTGCGTGATGACCTCAAGCTGGAACTCTCGCCGGACAAGACCTTGATCACCCATGCCCGCACTCAGCGGGCCAGGTTCCTCGGCTATGAGATCTCGGTCGCCGGCCGTGACCACCGAACGAGAAAGCCGTCCACGAGCGACAAGCGCAACCGCCGCTCGCTCAATGGCATGATCGTTCTGCACGTCCCGCCGTCCGTGGTCAAGGCCAAGTCCGCTCCCTACTTGTCGCGCGGCAAACCCGCGTGCCGGAACCCGATGGTCAACGAGTCCGACTACAACATCGTGGCCAGATACGGGGCCGAGTACCGGGGCATCGTCCAGTACTACCTGCTCGCCAGCGACGTCTTCCGGCTGCACCGGCTGCGGTGGGTCATGGAGACGTCCATGCTCAAGACCCTGGCCAGCAAGCACCGCTCATCGGTGACCAAGATGGCGGCCCGTCATAAGGCCAAAACCTTGACGCCGCATGGGCTGCGCACGCGGTTCGAGGCCAGCGTCGAACGTGCGGGCGGGAAGCCGCTGGTCGCTTGGTTCGGCGGCATTCCTCTCAAGCGACAGAAGAACGCGGTCATCACCGACCATCAGCCCACCGGGCCGATCTATCCCAACCGGCAGCTGGTCACCCGGCTGCTCAAGGGCAGATGCGAGCTCTGCCAGCGAACGGACAACATCTCCGTGCACCACGTCCGAGCGCTCGCCGACCTCAACCGGCCCGGTCAGCCGCAGCCCCCATGGGCGCAGGTCATGGCCAAGATCCGCCGCAAGGCCCTCGTGGTATGCGGGGACTGCCACGATCTGATCCACGGGCACCCCGCTTCACCGCTCACGCAGTAGTCACTGGAGAGCCGGATACTCGGAAACGGGTATGTCCGGTTCGGGGGCAGGTCGAGCGGAAAAGGACCAGCTCAGAATGGCACCTCGCCGCTCGGCCGAGCCTACCCGCACGGTGCGGGAACAGTTCCTCGTCGAGATCGGCTCGGGCCGCGAGTTGGACGACATGACCCAGCTGAACACGCTGTTCACCGCCTGGGTCGAGACCGTCTACCACCGGCGCCAGCATTCCGAGACCGGGCAGACACCGTGGGACCGCTGGTCGGTGATCACCCCGCGGCTGCCGTCGACCGCGCAGCTACGCGAGGCGTTCCTCTGGTCGGAATGGCGGACCGTCACCAAAACGAGCACCGTCGGGCTGCACGGCAACAAGTACGAAGTCGACGCCGCGCTGGTCGGCCGCAAGGTCGAGTTGGTGTTCGACCCGTTCGACCTCACCCGCATCGAGGTCCGCTGGCGCGACCGTTCGATGGGCATCGCGGTGCCGCACGTCATCGGCCGCCACGTGCACGCCAAAGCCCGCCCTGACGACACGACACCGCCGCAGCCGGTGCGGACCGGGATCGACTACCTGCACCTGGTCGAGCAGCAGCACACCGCCGAACTGGCCGACCGGGTCCAGTACGCCCAACTGCGCGACGAGCCCCTCCCCGACGGGCACGTCGCGGGCCAACTGCCGCTGTCCGGCACCGGCGGCGACGCCGTTGCTGGCCAGACAAGCGAGGTGTCGGCGTGATCGAGAAACTGAAGTCCCAGTACGGGTTCAGCAAGACCCCGTTCGGCAGGAGGCTGGCGCCGCAGATGCTGCACCGACACGGCGCCCACGCCGAAGCGGTCGCCCGCATCGACTGGTGCATCAGCGAACGCGGCCTCGGCGTGGTCACCGGCGAGGTCGGCGCGGGCAAGACGGTGGCCATCCGGGCCGCCCTCGCTGGCCTGGACTCCAGCCGGAACACGGTGATCTACCTCGGCAACCCGGCAGTCGGCGGTCGCGGCCTCTACGGCTGCATCGTCACCGCCCTGGGCGGCGTGCCCCGCTTCCATAAGGCCGGGTTGATCCCGCAGACGATGGACCTGCTCGCCGCCGAAGAACACGAGCGCGGTCGCCACACCACGGTGGTGTTGGACGAGGCGCACCTACTCGGCGCCGACCAACTCGAAGAGCTGAGGCTGCTCACGAACAGCGAGATGGACAGCCACTCACCGTTCGCCTGCCTGCTCGTCGGGCAGCCGACACTACGCAGGCGGGTCAAACTCGGCACCTTCGCCGCACTCGACCAGCGGATCACGCTGCGCTACGCGATGAACGGCATGACCGACAAAGAGACCGCCAGCTACATTGCGCACCACCTCCAGTTGGCGGGCCGGTCGGACACGCTGTTCAGCGACGACGCCGTCGCGTTGATTCACCAGGTTTCCCGCGGCCTGCCGCGGGCGGTGAACAACCTCGCCGTCCAAGCCCTCGTCGCCGCCTACGCCGGCAAGAAAGCGATCGTGGACGAATCCAGCGCTCGGGCCGCTGTCGCTGAGGTCACGGCAGAGTGAAGACGACCGCGACAACCTGACGAACAAGACGACAGCACGAACACCAAGGCCCCGCCGGCTACGTCGGCGGGGCCTGTTCATGCCACCACTACGTCATCACCACGAACGACGCCGTCGTCCTCATAGAGAGCGTCGCTCAACAGCCCGACCACTCGCCAGTGGCGTACTGCTCGAAGCACCACTTGACGATCGCGGCCCGTTCCGAATCCAGTTCGACCCAGGAGTAGTCGATGCCGTCGCGCATCTCCCGCCGGTTGCGGTAGCCGAGCGGTGCGCGGAAGGGAGTGCCGCCCTCCTCCGCCTTACGAAGCAGGCCTTTCATGACTTCCTGGGCGAGGTTGCCGCTGTAGAACTGGGCGATCTCGGCGAGCAGGCCGTAGAGCAACCGGCCGCTGGGCGTGTCGTCGATGTTCTCGGTGCAGGAGATCAGGGTGACGCCGTGCTTCTTCAATAGAAGGTTGATCGCGATGTCGTCAGCGCGGTTGCGGGCCAGCCGGTCGATCTTGTGGACGATCACGTAGTCCGGCCGGACGGTCTTGATATCGCGCAGCATCCGCTGCAGGTCGTCACGGTCAGCGCTGCGGGCGGACTCGCCAGCGTCAACGTACTCTTCGATCATGGCGCCGAGTGAGGCCGCTTTGGCGCGGCAGGCGTCCCGTTGCGCCGGGATGGAATAGCCTTCAGCACCGCCGCCGGTGCGGGCTTGCTCTTTGGTGCTCACTCGTAGATAACAAAATGCGATGGGTACATCCCGCAGGGCAGCGACAAGATCATCTTCAGTGATCACTAGTCACGTTGGGTGACGAGTAGGGGGATTGCTCGTAGCGGGTTGCGACTAATCCATTCGGTGGTTCGTTTTATGTCGGTATGGCCGTGGAGTCGGAGCAGGCTGTTAGCGGTGTTGGTGAGCGTTGCTTTGACGTGTGGCGCAGTTCCGTTGTTGATATGTTGCGCGTCTTCATGCCAGACGGTGTCACGGACGTAGTGGCTTTTGTTCTCGATCCCCCACTGGTTTCGGACGTGGTCGTTCAGTGCGGCTGCCGTGGCGCCTTTGGTAGGGATGCTGGTGATGATAAATGCGTATTCTTGTCGGGTTTTCTGGCCGTCGAGATCGTAGGTTCGCCGTCTGATGCAAGCCGTTTGTTGCACGTGTGGAAAATCGATGCTGTCAGCGTCCGTAATCCATGTTTCCCAGGTGTTAATGCGACCATGGTTTCGTTCACGAACAGTGTGGTCGGGTGCGTTCGTGACGAGCGGAACTGTTTTGGTCACGATGGCGTCGCAGAGAGTTGGCTGGTTTCCTTTGGCGTTCATAATGTAGTCGAATCCTCGGATTCCGGCAATGTACTCGGCAGTTTCCCGTTGGGTATGCGCGGCGTCCATGGTGACGATCACGCGTTCTCCCTCGCGTGCAGCCACGGGGTCGAGGAGGGCTTTGACCTGGGTGATCTCGTTGGTGTCAGATGGCACCTTGACTTGGGCAATGGTGACGCCTTCGCGGTGGATCATCGCGGAGAACAACGTGAACCGCACGTTCTCGTCGGTCCAGACACCTCGGAGTACCTTGCCATCTATGGCGAGCCGAAGCGCTCCATCATTGTCGTGCTGGGCACATTTCCGTAGCCATGCGCCTATCTCCATTTCCAGCCGTTCGACGTCAACATGTTCGAACACGCGCCGGAACGTTCGATCGCAGGGAGTCCGGAACCGGCTCAGGAAATAGCACCAACGTCCACCCAACTTCTCTAATAGTTCCTGCGGAAAGTCCGCTACTTGATCAGAGATTTGCCGGAAGTATGCCGCACCACCCAGAATGGCAACCAATGAAGCGGCGAGCATAAACGCAAGCGGGAAGATGAGTCCCCGTGGCTTACGACCTTCGGGAACCTTCGCGAATAGTTCCAGCAAACCCGGAAGCGCATCCTCGGACACTGGATCGACGGGTGTTTGCGGGGACGACACGCGCTCATGAGACAATATCACCGGATGGCCTTCTGCGGGAAGAATGGTTGGTTTGGCGATCTCCATTATTCCCGGTCGGGAGGCCATCCCCATCTCGACCCGCCGGGCCTACAAGCAGCTACGTTCCGTAGTCATCCCCTACGTCGGGTGATCTTGTCGCAGCCCTGGTGACGCACCAGTTCGCCATCGCATCGTTCCCGATACCGATGATCCGCCGAACAGTTCCCTTTCTTCTGGCAAAGTTGAGCACCTCGTCGAAGTACTCACGCGACTCAGTACTGAACACCGCGGCGGCAAGACACTTGCCAAGGAAGGGAAAAGGTCTTTCACGAATGCTAGCAAGAAGCAAATGAGCAGGAACGCGGAGAGTGCGACCTCCTCCCACTTGTCCGACTTGTCGCGAGCCTTCATCACGACTTCCTCCTGGGCGCGATAACCGATACCACGGAGACTGTCCGTTCGGAGCTGATGTCCGTTACGCCAGGCAACCGATCGTCATACGACTGCGATCAGTATGGCGCCGATCTCGTTCGCAACGGATCGAGAGAGGAGGATCAGCCGACCGGCCAAGGTATCAACACGGACCCGACCATCGTCGTCCACAGCAGCGCAGTTCCGACTGCGTCGATCATGAACCGAAGCCGAGCGGCCACGCTTCGCATCGGCTGCTGACAACGTGGATTACGGCGGCCCACCGTACTCGGCGGGGCGGCGTCGCCTCCTCTGTCATCAATTTGTCCAACGACCTCAAGAGATGCTGGGGATAGCCCGGTGACGCGGATAAGTCCTCACTCGAAGTAGGGGTCGGACGTCATGTCAGTGGTGTTGCGATCGAGGGGAAGGGCCTGATGTTCCGCTGTGAGCCTGATTGGCCGGTCGTGCGACCTGACGACGCCCTCTTGGCGAGCCGACTCGGTTTGCCTGAGCCGCGGCGATCGCCTTCCGCGTCGCGGTGACATCGCCTGCTCCAGGCGAGACCGATGACACTCCCGGGCAGCCGGTGCTCGAACGCGCCGCGAGCCGGGATGGCCACGCGTGATCGCGGCTACTCTCATCGCCCGCAGCCAGCGCATCACCCGGGTCGGCGATGCCACGGCCGACGTGGTCGATCTCGTCGGACAGATGATCGGCTCTGTCCTGATCTCCTGTTGCCCGGACGGCCGACGCCACCTCCTGTGGCGCGATTGTGCGCAACCAGAGAATCGTGATCCTGTCGGCGGTCTCCTGCGCGCTTCGCAAAAGCCGGCGCACGTGCTCGGTTTGGCCATCGGTTGCTGCCATGCGCGCGATCGCCGAGCAGGTCGAGATTCGACGGTCCGTGGCTGTGATCAGTTCCGTGATCGCGCACGCTCGGTCATACCGTCCTTCGGCCACTTCACCTCGGGCGATGTCGGCCGGTCGGGGACCCCGTCGATGCCATGCTACGGACGGATTCGTCCTTGACTGCCGACCCGGTGGCCGCCAAGGCAGTGCCTTGCCGATCACCTGGCGTGTGCCTTACGCTGCGTAACGCCAATCGGGGGATCCTGCTGTGTCGTGTCCCATGGGGGTTACATGTCGCGCGTTACTCTGAGTCGTCGGCGCGTGTTCACCTCGGCCGCCGGACTCGGGCTCGGGCTCGCCCTGCCGCTCTCGCCCACCGTCGCATCGGCGGCCGGCGCTGTGCGGTCGCCCGACCAGGCTCCTGGCGGCAACTCGGGCGACCAGTACGGCGCGGGACTGCCCGCTGACGGCACCCCGGCGCCACCGACCCGTGACGTCGCGGCCATCCAGCGCGCCCAAGCGGCCGCGCCGGCACCGCACGCCCTCCACTCGCACGCCGTTCCGCCGCCCACGTTCACGTTCCTCACCAGCGGATACACGGCCCACGCCGTGCCCGCGGCGCTGCTGCCCTACGCGCTCACCACACCCGTACCCCTGGTGGACGACGGTGTGCACGACGCCCAGG
>DATATE010000241.1:0-2110 GCA_036268955.1 Pseudonocardiaceae bacterium | reverse complement strand
CTGGGTGGGCGAGGAGGGATTTGAACCCTCACACCCTTTCGGGCACACGGACCTGAACCGTGCGCGTCTGCCGTTCCGCCACTCGCCCGAGTGAGAACGGTTTAGGTTAGCACGGCGGTCACCGTGCTCGTACCGGACACGTTGCGCCCCACGCGACGCGGTCCTGTCCGGCCGGCGGCGGCCAACGTCCCCTGGCTGCCCGGTTGCCGCCGTGGTCCCTGGCGGCCTGTTCACCGCCCTGGCGCTGCGCATACCCCTACAACTGACCAGACCCCGGATAACATCAGATGGATAACAAGCCGAAGGGAGGCGACGGGTGGGAGTTCTGCAGCGCTTCGAACGACGGCTTGAAGGCATGGTCGAAGGAACCTTCGCACGGGTGTTCAAGTCCGAACTGCAGCCGGTTGAGGTAGCGAGCGCGGTCCAGCATGAGATGGATGAGCGGGCGGCGATCGTGGCGCAGGGCCGCACGCTGGTGCCGAACGACTTCGTGGTGGAGATCGCGCAGACCGATGCCGAGCGACTCGACATCATGGTCGAGAGCCTGAGCCTCGAGCTGGCGACGCTGGCCAGAGATCACGCTAAGGAACAGGGTTACTCGTTCGTTGGACCGGTGCGGATCCGGTTCGAGGGGATTCCCGATCTTGCGACAGGCATGTTCCGCATCCGGTCCGGGGTGATCCGCGGGCACACCGTGGAGGCGGGCGAGGTTCGGCAGCCGGTCAGCGACTTGCCGCGCGGTGGCGGTGGCCAGTTCCCCGGCAGACCGCGACTTGTGGTGGCTGGGTCGCAGCCGGGCACGGGCATGGAGACGGGCAGCACCTATGAGCTTCAGACGCCCGTGACCCTGCTCGGCCGCGGCACGGACTGCGACCTGCGCATGGTCGATCCCGGTGTCTCGCGGCACCACGCCGAGCTGCGCGTGGAGGACGGCCAGGTCGTCCTGGTCGACCTGGGATCCACCAATGGCACGTTCGTGAACGGGCAGCCGATGCGTCGCGTCGTGCTCACAGACGGCACGAATGTAACGCTTGGCCGTACCACTATGGTTTTCCATCAAGACATGAGGTATTGATCAGCGCTCGCCAGGTAGTGGCTAGATAGGCACTAGCAGACCGAGGAGTGACTACCCTTAGGGCAGCCAAACCGACAGCGACGCAGAAGCTGAGGACACAGCACGGAATGAACGCGCTCACCCTTACCCTCATCAGGGTGGCCTTCCTGGCCGTCTTGTGGCTTTTCGTCATCGCGGCGATCGGCGTGGTGCGCACGGACCTGCTTGGCACGGTGGCATCGAAGGTGCGCAGGGTGCGGAACCAGCCGGCGCCGATGCAGCAGCCGAGGCCCCCGCGTCCGGCGAAGCCCGGCCGCGGAACGCCGCGCTTCCTTGTCGTCACCGAGGGCGGCCTAGCGGGCGTGAGCATCGATCTAACGGATCAGCAGATAACGATGGGCCGGGCGAATGACGCCACGCTGGTGCTGAATGACGACTACGCTTCCACGTACCATGCCCGGATATTTCCGCAGGACGGACAGTGGCTCGTTGAGGACCTCGGCTCCACAAACGGCACCTACCTCGACCGGCAGAAGGTCGCCCGCCCGACCCCAGTGCCCGTAGGCGTGCCAATTCGCATTGGAAAAACCGTTCTGGAACTGCGCAGATGACACTAGCCCTCAGATTCGCGGTACGGTCCGATGTCGGTCTCCTCCGAGAGGGGAACGAAGACTCGGCGTACGCCGGACCGCACCTACTCGCGGTTGCCGACGGCATGGGAGGCCACGCGGCCGGTGAGGTGGCGAGCGCCGCCACCATTACGACGATCGCACCGCTCGATGCGGAAGATCCCGGTCCCGACCTTGTTAGCGCGCTGGCCGACGCCGTCGCGACGGCGAACCTGCGCCTCCAGGAACTGATCATCTCCGACCCGGCGATCGAGGGCATGGGCACGACCCTGACCGCGCTGCTGTGGTCGGAGGGATACGCGGCACTCTGCCACATCGGCGACTCCAGGGCCTACCTGCTGCGCGACGGCCAGTTCATCCAGATCACCCATGATCACACGCTCGTCCAGTCGCTGGTCGATGAGGGCAAGATCACCGAGGACGACGT
>DATATE010000240.1:0-47887 GCA_036268955.1 Pseudonocardiaceae bacterium | reverse complement strand
TTCGGCGCCTGTCCAGCACGATACGCGTCACGCGGCCGACTCCTCACGCGCTGCGGCTTGCACGGCGCAGGAGACCGCCAGGCATGCCCTCTACCTGCGATCGCGACGCCCTCGAACAAGATCTCGCCCTGTAGTACTAGTCGGTCCGGCCGCGTAGTCCGCTGACCGCTGCCGCGGCCAACACGCAGACCGCCACCAGCGCCAGCCACGGCAGGGCGGCTCCTCGGGACAACAGCCAGGTCAACAGGGCAGGCGCCGCCGCCTGACCGAGGCTCCAGGACAGCTGGAAGGCCGCGAGATGCCGGCCAGGGGCGTCGGCAGGCGCGAGGTCGACGACGAGTGAGTTGATCGTCGGACCCTGCAGGATCTCCGCGAACGTGAACACCAGCACGGCCGCCACCAGCACGATCGCCAACGGAACCGGCCGAGGCATGGCCAGCAGCGCCGCGAACAGCGCGAAGGCCAGCGCCCAGCAGCCCGCAGCGCCCCGCAACACCGTGGTGCGGCGGAACCGGCCGGCCCACTGGCTGATGACGGTCTGCGCGAGGACCACCAGCACGGTGTTCACCGTGTACACCGCGCCGGCCAGCCATGCCGGCAGGCCGAGCACCTCGGTCAGATACACGGCGAGCAGCACGTTCAACGCGCTGTAGCAGAGCACGAAAGCCAGGTTCAGGCCGGTGACCAGCATCAGCGCCCGATCCCGCAGCAGTGTCCAGTACCCCTCCTTCACGGTGGCCCCGGCCGCCGGCCGTTGCCGCGCGGTCGACTTCTCCTCGGCCGGCCCCCGCCAGCTCAGCACGAGGCCGCCGGCCAGCAGGTAACTCACCGCGTTGACCCCGGCCAGCAGCAGATAGGCGGCTCGGCTGCCACTGCTCACCGCGATGGCACCGAGCACCCCGCCGAGGCCGAGCCCGGCATTGCGGATGCTGCTCTGCAAGGCGAACCAGGCCGGCCGTTTCGGCGCCTCGACCACCTCGCCGATCAGCCCGCGCAGCGCCAGCCAGAACGTCGTCGAACCGGCGCTGGCCAGCAGCGCCGCGACGATCAGCTGCCATTCGGTGCCGACGAACAGGTAACCGACGAAGGCCAGCGCGCTGATCAGGTTCCCCGCGATCACCACCCGCCGCGAGCCGAACCGGTCCAGTAGCGGCGCGAGCAGCAGTGCGACCGGCATGGCCAACAGGCTGGCTGCGGTCAGCCCGGTGCCGATGAGGGTCAGCGACAGCGTGGTGACGTGCAGAAAGTAGATCACGCCGAAGGGCAGGAACATGCCACTGCCGATGGTGTCCACCACCATCGCGATCGCCAGCCTGCCCCGGCCGCGCAGCGCCGGCAGGCCGAGTCGGGTCCGCAATCCTGTATCGCCCATGGACTATATAGATAGCACACGATATAGCGATTCGGCTATACTTTACCGATGAGCGTGCTCGATGACGTTGATCTCGACGTACTGCGCCTGCGCGCGCTGGCCCATCCGGTCCGGCTGGGCATGCTGCGCCAACTCTCCCGCGAACCGGAGACCTGCGCCTGCGATTTCACCGAGGTCTTCGCCGTCAGTCAGCCGACCATCAGCCAGCACCTGAAGGTGCTGCGCGAAGCCGGCCTCGTCCGCACCCGGCGACAGGGCACCCAGATCTGCTACTCCCTCGACGCGGACGCGCTGCGCACCGTCGCGGACACCATCGCCCTGCTCGCCGTCGCCAGCTGACCCTCGCCGGCCCGCTGACCCTCGCCGGCCCGCTGACCCGACCGGGCCCGCCTGGCCCGCCGACTCGACGAGACCCTGCACACGGGTCGGCCCTGTATATGGCTCGGCCTGTACGCGGCTCGGCCCCGGTGACCAATGCCTGGTCACCGGGGCCGAAAACGTTTGCGCGGCGAGAAGCGCGGGAGGAGAAGCGCGCGGTCAGAAGTCGGCCACGGCGGGGATCGCCTCACGGCCGATGATCTCCAGTGGCGTGATCGTGTGCGCGTCCTTGACCATCCCGATCGCCGTCTGGACGCCGAGATCGGCCAGTTCGCGCAGCCGTTGCAGGGTCGCGTCGAGGTTCTCGCCGTTGCTGCCGACGTCGAAGCGGAAGTACGCGGTCTTCTCGATCTCGTCGTAGTCCCGGCCCTCCGTCTTGCAGTGCTCGCGCAGGACCTCCAGCTTGTGTGCGATGTCCGGTGAGTCGAACAGGTTGCACAGCTGGGCGTACTTCGCCACCAGCTTCAGCGTCTTCCGCTCGCCGCCGCCGCCGATCATGATCGGCGGGTGCGGCTTGGTCAGCGGCTGCGGCGAGTTCAGCGTCCGCTCAAGGTTGTTGTGTTTGCCCTGGTACGGGCCCTCGTCGTCGCTCCACATCTGCAAGCAGATCTGGAGCGCCTCCTCCAGCAGCTCGAACCGCTGCCCCGTCGACGGGAACGGAATGCCGAGCCCCTTGGACTCCTGCTCGTTCCAACCCGCGCCGACACCGAGGATCGCCCGGCCGCCGGAGAGCACGTCCAAGGTGCTGATGATCTTGGCGAGAATGGCCGGGAACCGGTACAGCGCGCCGGTGACCACGGTCAGCAGTTTCGCCCGCTCGGTGTGCGCGGCCAGGAAGCCCAGCGCCGTGTACGCCTCCAGCATGTCGTTCTCGGCAGGGCCGATACCCCGGATCTGGAAGAAGTGATCCATAACCGCGATGTACTCGAAGCCACTCTGATCAGCGGTTTTCGCGATCTTCGCCAACGTGGGGCCAAGTTCGGCCGGCCCGCCGGGCCAGGTGAAGTCGGGAATCTGAATGCCAATTTTCACTGTTGCGTACCTCCATCGAAATCCTGCCACCGGGCGCTGGCGAACACAGCCGTCGAACGGACTCCAGCTGCCCGGAGAACCGCCGGCAGGCGAAGTTGAAACCGCGGTGCCCGGTGGCCGAAGATGCTGGGGCGATGACTTCGACAGAACCTTCCCGCACCAGCGCCCTTGCTCAGGGTCGCAAGCGTGCTCAGCGCTATCCGCCGCAGCTCTGGCAGGTGCCGGTGCTGGCGACCACCACCGTGACGCCGAGGATGATCCGGGTCACGGTCGGCGGTCCCGAACTGGCCGACTTCCCACCGATCACCGGTGAAGCGCACGTCGTCCTCTACTTCTACGAGCCGGGCGCCGTGCTGCCGCAGCCGCTGACCCTCTCCTCGGCGCGCAACCACTTCGCCGTCGCCCGTCCGGCCATGCGCAGCTACACCCTGCGCCGCCACGACCCCCTCGCCCACGAGCTGGACCTCGACTTCGTGCTGCACGAGGCCACCGGCCCCGCGGCCGCCTGGGCGAGCGGCACCGCGCCCGGCGACTCGCTGATCGTGGTCGGCCCCTCGCCCGGCTACCAACCCGATCCGGCCGTGGCGGCGCACCTGTTCATCGGCGACGAGACCGCCTTGCCGGCCATCGAGGTGATGCTCGCCGACCTGCCCGAGACCGCGACGGCCACCGTGCTCGTCGAGGTCGCCGACGCCGCCGAGGAACAGCAGCTGACCAGTCCGGCCGAGCTGCGGGTGCACTGGCTGCACCGCGACGGCAGGCCGGCGGGAACGGAGAACGCCCTCGTCGAGGGCCTTACCGCCCTTGAGGTCCCCACCGGCGACACCTCGGTGTGGGCCGCCGGGGAACGGGCCGCGGTGCACGCCGTCCGAAACCACCTGCTCACCGAGGTCAAGCTGGACCGGCGACAGGTACGGGCGAGCAGCTACTGGCGTCTCGGCCACCAGGGCAGTCCGAGCGGCGGCTGACCCGAGACCGGCGAAAAGTGACGTAGCTTATCGACCGCTCAGTAGGTGAACGGAAACTTTACCCAGGTTGGGACCGTTGTCTGAAGGTAGCTGAGGAAACGGGAGGCGCTGGCCGGTGCACAGGCACTTCAACGGGCTGAAGACCGCGTTGTTGCTGGGCGGGATGAGCGCGCTGATCATCGCGATCAGTGCGCTGTTCGGCCGTGGCGCGCTGTTCATCGGCCTGGTGATCGCCCTCGGCATGAACGGCTACGCGTACTTCGCCTCCGACCGGCTCGCCCTGCGTGCCATGCGTGCCCGGCCGGTGTCCCAGGCCGAGCAGCCAGGGATGTACCGGATCGTGCGCGAGCTGTCCGGGATCGCGCGGGCGCCGATGCCCCGGCTCTACGTCAGCCCGACCCAGGCCCCCAATGCCTTCGCCACCGGGCGCAACCCGCGCAACGCCGCCGTCTGCGCGACCACCGGCATCCTGGAACTGCTCGACGAGCGCGAGCTGCGCGCCGTCCTCGGCCACGAACTCTCGCACGTCTACAACCGCGACATCCTCATCTCCTGCGTGGCCGGCGCGCTGGCCAGCGTGGTGAGCGTGCTGGCCAACCTCGCGGTGTTCGCCGGCCTGTTCGTGGGCGGCGGCAACGGCAACGGCCGCAACAACCCCTTCGCCGTGCTGCTGATCGCCATCCTCGGCCCGGTAGCGGCCGGCATCGTCCAGATGGCCGTCAGCCGTTCACGGGAATACCAGGCCGACGCCTCCGGCGCCGCGCTCACCGGTGACCCGCTCGCCCTCGCCTCGGCCCTGCGCAAACTGGAGGCCGGCACCCGTGCCGCGCCGCTGGTGCCCGAACCCCAGCTGGTCAGCCAGTCACACCTGATGATCGCCAACCCGTTCCGCACCGGCGCGCAGCTCACCCGGCTGTTCTCCACCCACCCGCCGATGGCAGAACGCATCAAGCGCCTCGAAGAACTGGCCGGCCGCCAACTCCCCTGAGCGGGGCGCGGCCTCACCCCTCGACGGCACCGGCGGAGGCCGCGACCGCCATCACGTACTCGCCGTAGTGCGACTTGGCCAGCTTGCGGCCCAGGGCATAGCACTCCTGCGCGGTGATGTACCCCATCCGCAGCGCGATCTCCTCGAGACAGGCGATCCGGACGCCCTGCCGGTGTTCGAGCACCTGCACGAAAACCCCGGCCTCCAGCAGTGAGTCGTGCGTTCCGGTGTCCAGCCAGGCAAAGCCACGACCGAGGTCGACCAGCGAGGCCCGGCCTTGCCGCAGGTAAGCCAGATTCACGTCGGTGATCTCCAGCTCGCCGCGCGCCGAGGGCGTCAACCGGGTCGCGATGTCGATAACCTTGTTGTCGTAGAAGTACAACCCGGTGATCGCCTTGTTCGACCGAGGCGCGGCAGGCTTCTCCTCGATCGAGACCAGCCGCCCGTCCTCGGACAGCTCGCCGACGCCGTAGCGGCTCGGGTCCTTCACCGGATAACCGAACAGCACACACCCGTCGAGGCCGGCGACCTGCTGTTGCAGCAGCCGGGAGAAACCCTGCCCGTAGAAGATGTTGTCGCCGAGCACCAGCGCGACGGCGTCGTCACCGATGAACTCCGCGCCGATCACGAACGCCTCGGCCAACCCGTTGGGCTGCGGCTGCTCCGCGTAGCTCAGGTGCAGCCCGTACTGGCTGCCGTCGCCGAGCAGCCTGCGGAAGTGCGGCAGGTCCACCGGGGTGGAGATGATCAGGATCTCCCGGATGCCGGCGAGTAACAGCACCGACAGCGGGTAGTAGATCATCGGCTTGTCGTAGACCGGCAGCAGCTGCTTGGACACCGCCTGGGTGATCGGATGCAGCCGAGTACCACTGCCTCCGGCAAGGACGATGCCCTTCATCGTGTGTCCCCTCGATTCAGCTGATCGCCCGACCGATGTCGAACGTCGTGTCCTCCAACCGTAATCGAGATGGTCACGCCCCCGTCCACCCATTACCCGAGCCCGACCCGTTACCGGCGTCGACCCCCGCAGGACTCACCTCCCCGCCGGCACGCCCCCGGACGACCGCGCCGGCGCCCTCGCAGCGGGGCGCCGGCACATGAGAGCGGGTCGGCGGAAGGCGTGTGGCTCGGGTCAGCCGCCAGGTCTGTGCGTCAGCGGAAGTTGGTGAACTGCAGCGCGACGCCGAAGTCATGCCCCTTGAGCAGGGCGATGACCTCCTGCAGGTGATCCTTCTTCTTCCCGGAGACCCGGAGCTGATCGCCCTGGATCTGCGCCTGCACACCCTTCGGCGCCTCGTCCCGGATGTACTTGCCGATCGCCTTCGCGTTCTCCGACGAGATCCCCTGAATGATCTCGCCGGTCACCCGGTATGTCCTCCCCGACAGCGCCGGTTCGCCGATCTCGAACGACTTCAGCGAGATACTCCGCTTGACCAACTTCTCCCGGAACAGGTCGATCGCGGCGAGGCAACGCTCCTCCGCATCCGACTGGAACGTGACGCCGGTCTCACCGGACCAGGACACCGTGGTGTTGGTACCCCGGAAGTCGAACCGGGTCCCAAGCTCCTTGCCGGCCTGGTTGAGCGCGTTGTCCACCTCCTGCCGGTCGACCTTGCTCACCACGTCGAACGAGGGGTCCGCCACGTGCCTAGCACCTCCGTAGCTGGTTTTATGTCGGTTGGGTCTACCCGCGGATGCTACCGGGCAGGACCCGTTGGCCGACCGTGTTCCCCATTCGGTATTGTTCTCCGAGCGGTCCTCAACGACCGTGCAAGGCGGGTTGCCCGAGTGGTCAAAGGGAGCAGACTGTAAATCTGCCGGCTTCGCCTTCGAAGGTTCGAACCCTTCACCCGCCACACCAGCAGCATCGGCCCCTCACCAGCTTGAACAGGTGAGGGGTCGATCTTGTGCTGTGCGGCTGTGTGCGGATGAATGCTGCTTCCGGCGGGTGTGCGCTCCCATAGCGCTCCCAAGTTTTCAGGCCGCCTGGGAGTCGATCCGGCCGCTCCGCAGCCCCATCTCACTAACCGGGGTCGGCTGGGCGCCTACGGCCTATTCAGCGGCCGGCTGCCGGCCGTGCGCCGGCCGTAGACGGGCGCCCCGCCGGTTGGGCATCGGACTTCCGCGGTTGGTCGACGGATCGCTATCGCAGCCTTCAGCGCGAGTCGCGGCACCGTGCAGGTGCGCGCTCGGCGGCAGGCGCGGGTGGGCCAGTGAGTTCGGTACATGGTTGCGTTCCCCTATCGAACGGGACGGCCGGAAACCCGGTACACCCCAAATACGCCCGCAGGGGTGGGATTTTGCGCGACTTTCACCTGAACGTGTGTCCAAGTCCCTCCACAAGGTCTGAGCGCGGGCGGTCCCGCCGCCACTGTCGAAACCTACCTTTGGCGTAGCTTGTCGAGATGCTAGTCACACCGTTGCCGGGCGTAGACCGACGAGCACTCCGCGATGCGATGAATCATTGGCGCACGGAGGTTTTCAACCTTCATGGCGGAGGCGGCAGGGGTGATGGCTATCAGCGACTTCTTGCCTACCTACGATGGGCCACTGATGCGGCGCACGCCCTTGGCAGGTTGATCAGCGTTGCAGATGTTGATCGTTTGGTGTTGACGCCGCGTTACGGCGCTTTGCTGTCCGGAGTCGGGACGTTGGGTGCGACATCCGTCCAGTCAGTGGCGAATACACTCGTTTCGGTCGAATTGGATCAGCGGGTAGCCGCCTTTGATGAGGCATGCGAAGCGCTCGATCAGCAGATTTCATACTGGACGGGAGGCGAAAAATATCTCGTCGCCGACACCAGCGTCTACATTCAACATCCGACGAAGCTTGAGGATTGGGACGTTCCTGGCCTGATAAGCATGCCACCGCAGGAGGCGTTCCGCCTTCTGGTGCCGATCGCAGTTATCGATGAGCTGGACGGACTGAAACAGAGTAAGGATCGCGCTATACGCTGGCGAGCGGGGTACACGCTCGCTGTAATCGATCGCGTCTTTAAGTTCCGTAGCCGTGGGCCAGCCGTGTTGTCGCCGCACGGCCCTTCGGCAGCTGCACCCGATTTTCCAGGAAGCGGTGGAGTGACGGTGGAGATCTTGTTTGACCCACCACGGCATGTTCGTTTGCCGATCACTGATGATGAGATCATCGACCGAACCGTTGCTGCTCAACCATTGGCGGCGCGAGAAGTCACGCTGGTGACTTACGATACGGGCATGTCCACCAGAGCGCGCGCCACCGGGCTGAAGGTCGTCAAACTAGCCAAAGACAACGGCGAAGAACCATCGGATGGCAAGTGAGTTAACGTCGCCAGTCGTCCGCCAGGCTACGAAGAGTAGATCGGTGATCCGTTGAGGCGGTCACTGTGGTTGACCCTTGCTGCTATCGGCCCAAAGCCGCGTCGATCTGGGCACGGGCGGCCTGGTCGCCACCATCGAGAACCTTTGCGTAAACCTGCATCAGGACGGCGGGGCTGTGTCCTGCCCATCGGGCTACGCGAGGCGGTGCGACGCCCCCGGCCAGCCAGGTGGACACGCACGCGTGTCGGAGGTCGTAGGGGCGCTTGGCGAGCGGTGACGCCACTACCTCGGGCGTGAATGCTGCCTCGCGTGCGGCTGCCCAGACGCGTCCGTAGGACGAACTGCTTACTCGGCCGCCGGTACGGCTACCCCAGAACAGCCGGCCGTCCGGCGCGGTGCCGAACTGTTCCATATGCCAGTGCAACAGTTCGGTCAACTCGGGTGGACACGGCACCGTGCGGCCTTCGCCGGGCTCACGGTGCTTCAAGCCGCGTTCCTCGGTGCGTGATCCGCTGTCGGTCCATTCTTCCGCGATCTCCGGTACGGCGTGCTCAAGGTGGAGATCGCCCCACCCCGACTCCGGCAGGGCAAGGTTCGACTTGCCCAGCCACGCAACCTCCTCCGGCCGCAGGCCGCTGTAATACATGCACCCGAAGAAGGCGTGCAGCCGCCTGCCGTGTTCGCCGACGTCTCGAACCGCGTTGAGCAAGGTTCGTGCCTGGATCGGGTTGGCGACCGACCGGCGGTCAACCTGGCGTACTGGCTTCGCCTTGTTCGCGGTGCTTGCTTTGACGGAGGACAGCGGATTGGTGGTCAGCAGCCCGCACGCCACGGCGTAGTCGAGGCCGTTCGTCAACGTCATCCGCTTGCGTCGAGTCGTGCTCGATGCCGTCTTTCCACCGTCCACCTTGCGGCCCATGGCAGCGATCACGGCCAGCAGTACCTTGGATTCCGCGATGTCTGCGACCGGTCGCGTGCTGCGCTCCAGCCAACGAATCGCCGACGCTATTTCCTCCGGCTGCCGGCGCTCACGGGTCTTCGGGTTGATCGCGCGGAACGTGGCGGCCCGTAGTGCCTTGTCCGCCGGCCGTCCACGTTCAGTGCTGAGCATCGCAGTCGTCGCGGTGGTCAGGGCCTCCGTCATGTTCTTGCGGTGTCCGGGAGCGGCATCGGGCCACTTGAAGTCGACATAGGACTGTGCGAACTCAAGCCACGAACAAACGCTTGTGGTGCGGGCCATCGAGATCGGCAACCCGTCGGACAAGCGGAACGCTTCCCCTTTGCGGGCCGCCGATACCAAGTCGGACCGGAAGCTCTCGGCCAGCCCGAGAGTTGAGAACTTCTCGCGGAACGGCTCGCCACCACCGACCAGCCAAGCAACGCGGTACGACTTCCTTCCCTTGGCATGGTTGCGAACTTCGATGCTCCAGATGCGTACGTCAAATGAGGTGTCCATCAGGCGGCCTCCTCGCGTGCGTCAAGCCAGCGGTCGAGTTCGGTTCGGCGGATGCGGAGATCTCCGTTGGGCAACTTGATGCACCGGGGCGCGCGGCCCTTCTTGCGCCATTCGTAGAAGGTGCGGCGTGCAATGGCGAGGAGAGCGCAAACGTCGTCAAGGCTGAGGTAATCCATGTGGCTGCTCATGGCTTTCGATCTCCACGGTTGACGGAACCGGTGCGAGGCGGGGGAAGTTGCGTAAGATCGGTAAGTTGCCTGGTCATCGGCTTACCGATCGGTTCGCGCTTACCGATGCGTCGGTAAGCGATGCCGCGTCGGTAAGGTCCTGACCAGCGGGCTTACCGCTATTACCGGCGTTACTGATCACGGCCGGCAGATAGCGAGACCAGGCGTCCGACAGACCGGTTTGCGCTTGCTTGCCGGTGGTGTCGTAGGTGACGTAGCCCTTGGCGCTGCCTTCGTCTGTTTCGAACGTGACGGGGCGGACGCCGTACCGGCCGAGTTCGCGGGCCAGGCGGCGGGCGTCCAACGCCTTGCCGAACAGGTCTTCCCACGGTGACTCGTCCAGTTGGACCAGCGCGGCAAGGATTGCCGCTGTGGTCATCCGGTCGACCTCATGCCGTGCGTAGAGGTCTCGGAGATCGGCCAGCAGACGGACGCCGAGCGAACCGGCTTGCGGTCCGGTGTCCAGGACGAAATGCCGGCAGGCATCGCGGGCAGTGTCGGGCCAGTGGCCGCCAGCCGCGTCGGCCAGTGCGATGAGGGGTTCCCAGATCTCGGCGGGTCGGTCGGTGACGCCCTCGGGCATTTCCGGTTCGGCGTTGCCGACCTCGTCGGCGATCGATGCCGCCCAGTTGGCAAGTGCGTCGCGGATAGGTTCGGCCTGCCGCTCAACCACCTTTTCCCGAAACTGGTCCACTCGCTCATCAGGTCGGCGCCGACACATGTGGATGGTGATGGCGCGGGTAGTGATGGTGGCCGGCATGCCGCCGGCGATTCCGGCCAGTACAGCGGGT
Organism: Pseudonocardiaceae bacterium; assembly: GCA_036268955.1. Lineage (GTDB taxonomy): Bacteria > Actinomycetota > Actinomycetes > Mycobacteriales > Pseudonocardiaceae > CAJCJE01. Next base: position 37,379 of record DATATE010000240.1, on the reverse strand, counting down.
GCGTAGACCTTGAACCGCTTGACTTGCATGGCCTTGACGTCACCGACGCACCGGGGGATGGTCGCCGACCGTTTGTAGCCGGCGTTGAGCATCGCGCGGAGGTCGTCGTTGTCGCCGTTGCCACTGGTCTTCGGGTTGAAGATCGTGTCGACCTCATCGAACAGGATCGTGATCGGACCGGCGGCGACCAACCGGAACAGCGCGGCCGGTTTTGCCGAGATGGTCATCTCCGGTGCCGCAACGAGGAACTGGGCGACTTCTAGGACGCGGGTTTTACCGCTGCCCGGTTCGGCCGAGTCGAGAATCAACCGGGGCGTGACGTAGAAGTGGTCCGCGATGTGGGTGTGCGCGTACCAGAGCGCCAACGTCGGTACACAGTGCTGCGACGGGAACACGTTGAACCGACTGATGAACGTGGCTACGGTGTCGAGCACCTCGACACCGGGCCGGCTGCCGACGGTTGGCCGGCGTTCGGTCGTTGGCTCGGTGGTGGGCACTGCGTGCAAGCTGCGAGGTGCCGACATCACGCGGCCTCCTGTCCTGTCGTAGTCGGGAACTGAGCGGGGAGGTAGCCGGGGTAGTCGCGGCCGCGCGAGATCTCGGCCGGCGACTGCCAGTCCGGGTCGTAGAGCCAGGGGTAGCGACGTCGTTGGAGTTCTCGCCAGGTCGGCCCGCGTCCGATGGCGTGCCAGTCGGCGGCTTCTGACACGTTGTGCGAGACGGCCCGCAGTTGCGCGCACGCGGCGCGGTCGATCCGGTCTTGCTCGGCGTCTCGGCGGGTACTGACGGCCTCCGGCTGCCAGTAGCGGCGCCACGCTTCGGCCGCCCGCCGCATGGCCCTGTACTTCTCGGGGTGGTCGTTGGGCAGTGCTTCCCACTCAGGGCTGCCGTAGGCCATGGGCAGCGCTGCGAGCATCCGTAGACAGGCGTCTTGGACGCGGCGGTTGGTGGCGCGGAACTCGGTCCAGGTGCTTTCGATGACGGTCATGATCTTGAGTCCTTAGTAACTCTGTGTATTCGAATATGGGCGCGAGGGGGAGGTCGAGCACCCAGCGGAAGGGGTCGACAGTGCGGTTTTCGGTTGTTCCGGGGGTTTGACCAGCGGTTCTGCTAGGCGCTAGCGGCCTGGCCAGGGATGGTTTAAGGCGCTAGCGGAGGTGCTAGGTCTAGCGGCTGCTGCCGCTAGCGGGAGGCGAGCCGCTAGACCTAGCCGTCGATTACTCTTCGTCGCTGTCCCGATGGGCGCGGCGCTCATTGAGCGCGTCGGCAACGTCCTGCCGAATCACTCCGCGCCGGTTGGCGGTCTTGCCGTTGGGCAGCCGGCCGTGAACCTGTTCGGTGACGATCCCGAACGGCTTGAGCGCGGCCGCGAGCTGCGTCGCCTTGGCAGTCGGCTTCTGTTCGGCCCACGGTCCGTAGACCTCTGGCCGCAACTCGGCGAGCCGATCAACGATGGTCTCCGACCAGATCCGATCTTCGTCGGACCGGATCACGGAAACCACGTCAGCCAGCAGCGAGACGGCCGCGCCCTGGTCCGTGTTGAGCGTCTGGCCGATGGCATGGCCGGTGAGCGTGCCGGCTGCCTCCCGCAGAGCACGAGCGCGGACAACAATCCGTTCTGCGGCTGGACCGTCCAGGTAGAACGAGCGCACGATCTTCGGCTCAGGCGTTGCGCCGACCAGGTATCCGATACCCGCGTCCAGTTGGGGCGTGAACTGGGTTGCCCGGATGCCGTTCTGATAGGACGAAGTACCAAGAACCATGTCGTTTTCGGTCTGTCCGGCCACCTTGAGGCAAAACCGCAGCGACACGTTCGCGCTCACACCCGTGGGCAGGCTCTTGGCGTCGGGACGCTGGGTGGCCAGGACGAGAATGATTCCCAGAGCCGGACCACGCTTGATGATCGCGGTGCACAGCCGGTCGGCATCATCCTTGAAATCGGGATGGCTGAACAGTTCTTGGCATTCGTCGATACCGAGCACGATCGGCCACAGACCAAGCGACCGGCGCCCGGATACCTCAGGCGTGACCTTGTTGTCCGGCACCAACGCCCTGTTGTTGCGGGCCAGGTCGGAAATCCGCTTGGCGCGAGCCTCAAGTTCGGCGTACAGCTCTCGCAGGCTCGCCATCACGGCCTCAAGCGCGTCATCTCCGGCGCCGGATGCGTAGTGATGGCAGACCGGCTCCAACGGCGACAGGTCTCCGGTGCCCTTCAGCTCGAAGATCCGAAGCTCAAGGTTCGGGTCGAGGGCCAGGGCCAGCAGCACCGCCCGCAGGGTGGCCGTCTTGCCCTGCCGGGGCATGGCGCCGAGCAAGAGGTTCCCGTACATCAGCAACAGCTGCACGATCCGGCCGCGCTGGTCGGTGCCGAACGGGATCGGCTCAAACGCGTTGGTCTGTCCAGACCGCTTGAGCGGCCACGTCGGCTGAGGTGCCTTGCGCATGTCCTGCTGGCCGACCCACAACCTCAGCCGCCCGGCGTGCTGGTCCGCGTCAGGCTCTGGCCAAACGCACCCCAGCGGCCGACGCAAACCACTGGCCAGCTTGGCGCGACGTTCAAGGATGTCCGTGACGGTGACGCCGAAGGGCAGGTCGATCTCAGCCAGCCAACCGGGGCCATCGCGGGTGATCGGTGACGGGAAGGTGATTCCCGAACCACCCTTGGCAACGGCCTTGTTGATCTCGGCAACGCCCAGCGCGGACAGCGCCCGGACCACAACGTCACTGGTCAGCGGTTGCGCCTTGCTGGTTGCTACGGCGCGGCTGCCGATGATGTTCTTATCGGCCGGCGTGCCGATCCAGCCCAGTACGCCAGTGGCAAGGGCGCCAGCAATCACCTGCACGTAAAGCGGCGTGAAGCCGACCAAGAGCAGCGCGGCGACGGTCACGCCGATGCCGCCGATCAGAACAACGGTGGACCTACCGTGCGGTTGAGCCGCTTTGAGCTTGAGGTACGTCTCGTGATCATGGCGTTCGACGGCATGTTCCCGCAGGGCGTGGCCTTCGGCGTCGGTTGCCCAAGCCACCGTGTAGGCGATGGCACGGATGAGGCCGCGCGGTGAACGGCCGATCAGCCGGCCGACGTAGATCGGTACCCGAACCGCGTGGAAGGCGACCACGTGCCCGGCGTGGCTTGCCGCCCACTTCGCTACGCCGGCCAGTTCCTCACGGGATCGCAGCCAGCCGGCTATGACTGGGCGACGGGCCTTCGCCAGCTCCAACAGCCGCTCGGCCAACGGCCGGTCGTCCGTGTCTTGTGCAACGCCTGGCTGGTCGACCAGCAGCGGCCTTGAGTCGTCGGTGATCTCGGCGTCCACCACGTCGCCGGCTTCGACGATGGGGCTCGTGTCGGGTGCGGTCGGCTCGCTGTCTTCGGTGGCCGGCCGGCGGGTGCGGAAGTCGAGCACCTTTGCATCGTTCGGCTGGTCAGGGTCGGGCGTCTCGATGACGGTCGTAGTCATCACGCAACCTCCTCATCGTTGACGGGGCGGATCGAGCGGAGCGCGTCCCGGACTTCTTGGGCGGTCTCCATCCCGCCGCCGAAGCGGGTGCGGATGGCGTTGGCCGCTGGCCTTTCGGGCAACTCGCCGGCCGCGATTGCGGCCTTCACCCTGGGCAGGAGCGCTGCGGCAAGGCGGGAGAGTTTGCCCTGTTCGATCGCTGTTTCCGGGCTTTCGCTCGAACTGTCGTTAGTGGACGCGATCAGGGTCGGCAAGCATCGGAGAATGACCCCGTTGATGATCACTAGGTCGCCGCGCTGGGCGGCTTCACGATCGGCCTTACTCTCGTGCTTGATGATCAGCCGGCCGAGTCGCCGATCCCGCCGACTTGCTTCCGGGCCGAAGCCGTAGCGGTTGATCCAGGCCGCCCGCCACGCTTCGTTTCGGTCACCGACCGAGCCGAGCGCGATAGCGATCGATGCCGCTGCCCATGTAAGCCGTGGGAACCTCAGCCGACGCATCCACGCAGTACGAACCTCGCTGCCCGTGCGGCCGGCGGCATGCTGCCGGTGGTGCCACGCGGTGATCTCCCACAACCCGATACCCAGCAGGGAGGCCAGACCGAGCCCAGCGCCGCCGAGCGGGCCGTATGCCTGCGAGCCGTGCCAGAAGTTCATGCCGGCCGCGATCAGCGCCAGAACCCATGTCCAGGCTCGCAACCGGCCAGTCGGTAGCTGCCGATGGATGGCGCGACTGGTGAGGTAGGCCAGCCACCAGGCGCCACCCTCCAGCGCCACGGGGAACACCCAAGCGAGCAAGCCCAGGTGCAATACGGCCCGCGCGGTTTGCAGCTGGCCATTCCAACCGATCAGGACCGGCGCGCCCATCGCGATAGCGCCGACCAGCATCGGAACCACCGACGCGAGCTGGACACGTACTGCGTTGACCGCTGCCCGAATCGCTGCCCACCGGTCGGCCCGCAGCTGGACACGCTCGGCACGGGCCTGCCGAGCACGCTTGGCGACCCGTGCCGCCTGCTGCTCCGCCAACTTGGCCTGCCGCTCGGCGACGTCCAGTCGCCGAAGATCGGTCTCGGTTCGCCGTGCTTCGGCCTCCGCCTGGTGCTCAAGGGCAATTGCTGCTGCTACCTGGCGTTCTGCGCGCTTGTCATAGAAGGACGTCGAGGTCATCGGTAGTCATCTCCCCTGGCGAATTCAGCGATGGCGAACATGCGGGCGACGGTTCGGCCGGCTAGCACTGCGGGCAGGCCGAGCACAACGACCAAGACCTGCCAGTTGGTGACGTGGCTGACGATCAGCCACTCGAATCCGGTGATTCCGGCACCGATGCTGATCGTGCGGGCCAGGTGGCCGGCTGCACCGGTAGCGCGGCGCAGCTCCCGCGCTGCCTTCCGGGCGACCCTCCGGGTGTGCACCCAGATGGCGATTGCGCCAATGAAGCCCAGTACGGCTACGACGGCCAGGACTGATTCGTGGTTCATGACGCACCGCCGGTCTGATGAACTACCGCGTCACGGAGATCAGCACTGGACGCGTCCCGTGCCGCACACCAGCCCAGGGTTTGATCCATCGACCACAGGTTCTGCTCAACCGGTACGGAGTCCCACCGGTTGGCCAGGGCGAGTAGGTCAGCGGCGAACTCAGCCGCTTCGGCTCGCAGAATCTGGGTTGTGACCTCGGCCAGCGCGGCGAAATCGATTCGAGTACAACGGGTCGAACTGTCGAATTCCAGGAACCGCGAGGACTGCGCATCGAGTGCGCGCCGGACGCGGGTTGTCTGGTCAGTCATGATGGTTGTCTCCTGATGTGCATTCATGGGTGTTGGGAGCCCGGTCCGGCGGGCGTGCTTGCCGGCTGTGCCGCTGGACCGGGGCGTAATCAGGCGGCTTCGTCATCGGCCACTGCGGTCGACGTGGTCAGCACGTCAGGCAGCGTGCGAACGGCCTGCCGCACGTGGCGCCGGTTACGGCGCTGTTCCGAGGCGTCCTTGGTCATCCAGGACGGACGCGAGGGGCTCTCGGCGACCTCGGCGTAGGACTGCTCGATCAGGGCATCGATGGTCGCTTCGTCCAGGCCATCGGGGGTGTGATCCGGTTCGATCGCGCCGATGGGGAGGGACTGGGCAATCGAGCGGGGCAGTGAGCCGTACTTCACGATGTTTCCTTTCTCGTAGATGTCTTAAGACATCTTGTGTATCGCAGACGCTAGGGCTCGATGTCTCAACTGTCAAGTGATGTCGTAAGACGGGTAGGCTGCGAGTTGTGGCAGACGAGCGCGATGACGAGGACAAGCGGCCGGCAAGTCGCCGCGTCGCCGATCAACTCAGATCAGCAATCGAATCGGGCGTTTACCAGGTAGGCGAGCCCTTGCCGCCCCTTCGCCAACTCGCAGAGTTGCATCACGTCGCCGTGAATACCGCGATGGCGGCCGTTCGGATTCTGACTGAAGAGGGCTACATCAACAGCAAGCCCAACGCTGCCAACTATGTCCGTGATCCACGGAGTGTCGTTGACTCCGAGCAGGAGTTGCGCCGGCTTCGCGCTGAACTGGGTGAACTGCGATCCCAGGTGCGTCAGGCCGGGGGGAACCTGGCCGCCATTGAGGAGCGGCTCTCCGGGCTGTCCGAGGTGGTCACTCGGCTGGAAAACCAGACCAGGCGGGCGAAGTAGCTCAAACTGCCCGTTCCTGATCATCCGAACAGGTCGTGCAGGAAGCCTGCGATACCGTCCACCGCCTGGCCGAGCATGTGAAAGATGCTGGTCAGCCACGTAGCCGAGTCGGTTGGGTGCTTGACGATCAGGGTTATCACTGCCAACACGATCAGCGTGCCGATCAGCTTGCCCAACACGCCGCCGCCGGTCTTCATGGGGAACGCGCTCCTGGCCATTTCGATCTCCTTCGGTGTCCGTGCTGAGCGGGTGCATCGGGCTCTGTACCCGGTTGCTGTGTCCGCCCGTTTCGTTCATGGACCAAGGAAACCCCAGGTGAGCGGGGGTGCGGGAGTGTGCACAAGGGGGTGCATATGTGCACGAGGGGGGTGCACGGGGTGCTTTACTAGGTCATGAGGTGATGACCAGGGTGGGCAGCAAGCAAGATACGAATCTCCTGCTAGCGGCAGTGCTAGAAGAGTCGGGTATCAGTCATAAAGGGCTGGCCGCCCGAGTCCGGGCTGAGGCGGAGCGCATCGGCCATAAGGCCAGTCCTGACCACGTAGCGGTGGGCCGGTGGTTGGCCGGCGGCAAGCCCCACGACCAGACCATTCGGTGTATTGCCGCTGTTCTGGGTGCCAAACTGGGACGCAAGATCTCGTTCGCGGAGATCGGGTTTGACGTGGCACCGGTACCTGTGGACACCGAAGCTGACCTTGTTGGCGAGGGAGCCCGGTACGCGGGTGGAACGGGCCAAGCCGTAGAACTCCTGGCTGACCTCACGGCCGCCGATCTTGCGGATAAACCTTCGCTGGTCGGTTCGGACTGGGCAGCTGACGCGGCTCCGAGCGTGATGACCGGTTACCTGTTCGGTGACCCTGTTCGGACGGGTGAACCTGGAACGTTTCTCGTCTCTAGTTCTGAAGTAGCCGACCGAATTCGTGCCACCATCAAGTACTTTATGGATCTTGATTTTCAGTTCGGGGGCGGCCACACGCGAAAGATGCTGCTCTTCTACTGGAAAACCGAAATAATCCCAGAGCTGCGGCAGGGCTATCCCGAGCAGGTTCGGCGCGAAATATTCGGCGCTGCCGCCGAAGCTGCGCAGATAATCGGCTGGAGTGCGTACGACGCTGGTAGGAACGGCATAGCGCAACGTTACTTCGTCCAAGGTCTCCGCTTGGCGCGTGAGGCAGGTGACCCAATTATGGGCGCCCGTCTCCTTTCTAACTTGAGTCATCAGGCCAACTACCTTGGCAAATTCAGTGAGGCTGTCCAATTCGCGCGGGCTGCCCAATCGTCAATTTTCGGACACTCGTCTGGCACGGTTAATGTCATGTTGCTGACGATGGAAGCCCGCGCGCAAGCAAGCATCGGAGACGAGCGCGGCGCAGCTGAGACACTCCACCGAGCGGAACAATTGTTCGACCGTCGAGATGTGAGTACTGACCCAGAATGGATTAGCTATTTCGATCATTTGGAACTTGCCGGAGAAGCTGCACACGTATTCCGTGATCTCGGCAAGCCGGATGAAACACAGCGGTTTGTTCAACTTGCAATTGATCCTGCCGATACGCCGCCACGGACCCTTGCTTTTATCGGCTTGGTGAGCGCGGCCGGCAAGCTGGCCGCCGGGGAGGTCGATGATGCCGTTGCCACAGCGACAAACGCTGTCAACCTTGCTGGTGCCTTGAAGTCCAGTCGCTACCTTCGATACGTGACTGACTTCCAGGCGTCCCTACTGGAGAGACACGCCACGCACGCGTCTGTACTCGGGTTTGCCGACACTGTGCAGGCGATTCATCCGAAGCTGTGGGTACCCGGAGCGGCTAGAACGCCCGCCAGCCAGGGGATTGCTCGCCGCGAAGAGTTCGCATCCGCACTTGATATTCGTCAGCAATATCCGACGACTCGCCAACGTTCTGCATAAGCCACGTGGTCATCGTCAGTTCGTTGACGGCTCGTAGGGTGTCAAAACCGTCCCATGAAGTGACGTCGTATCCGTATGCTGCGACGAAGCGCTTGTATTGCTCGTCGGTCCACCAGTGTGCGGTTCGGTATTCTGTTGCGGTTACGGCCAGATCCCATTCCGGTTGTCCCCATGCGAATCGTTCGAAATCAATAAGCACCGGATTGTTATCGACAATCATCAGGTTCTTTACGTGTGCGTCCCCGTGGGTTGGTGCTTGTGGCATTTTGTATCGAAGCCGCGGTAACTCTGACTGCAATTCATCTACGTGATTTAGTAGGAATTTCCGATCGGCGGCAGGAATAGGTGACTTCTCAATCCTTGGTCGAACACGGCCAAGAACTTCTTTAGGTGGAAGCTTGAAATCTGTTGGTACGGGAGTCCCGTGTAGTGCGCGAAGTGTGGTGCCTAGATCGGCAATATCTCGGGTATCTCCGGGACGTCCCACTAGGTATTTCCAGAATGTGACAGGGTGATCGCTGACTTCGATCGGCTGGGAGATTTCGAAGGTTTCAGCGGCAGGGAAGCTGTGATGCGCTAGCCATTGGGAGACGTTGACTTCCTTGACGGCATCATCCCAGTAGTCCATCGAGCGCGCGATCCGAACTACAACCCCGGCTTCTGACAGGTGAAACAGGGCATTCTCGCCGAGTCTCATGAGATCTGCGTTGCCACTCGGTAGGCCGGCTATGTCACATGCAGCGCGCATCGCGTCGCGCGATGACGAGGCGCTGAACGTCTTCGAGTTCGCGGGCATGCCCGGTTCGCTGCTCACGCCGATCAGCCTACGGAGCTTCCCCCTGTGCCGCGCGGAGCGGCACATCTACTTGTCAAACGGGGGAATTCGGCCAGTTGGCGCCTAGAACCAACCCTTGTGCTCGATGTCGCTGGGCTTGATGTCGGCGGCCGTGTAGCCGTTGTCAAACTTGACGGTGACTGTCTCTTCGAACAGGCCCAAGCGGGTCGACACCACTTCACCGATGGAACCGGCGGGCACTGCGCTACCGAGGATGCCGCCGAGCGGCTTCGTACTGCCGATCCGGTCGCCTACGTCGAAGGAATCTGGCTGCTCTTCGGTCCATTTGAGGCGCTTCTCCGGCAACGGTGCGGCCGAGTTTCTGACGGCTCGCTCAGTCGCCTTGTCGCCAGGTCGCCAAGGCGTGAAGTCCTGCCAAGCGGCCTGGTCGACCGGTTCGATCGAGTGGTACCCGCCGTTGTCGCTGCCCTCTGGACGTCCGCTCATCAGCACCCCTCGAAGCGTCTTGGTCTTGCCCCCGGACTTCGGGTCTACCACGCGCCAAGGGCCGGTGTCCACGAAACGGGAACATCGGGCACCCTATTTGTGCTGATCAGGGCCGGTTTACATCAGAACCCCCGTCTAGCCAGCTTGGGGGCCAGACGGGGGTTCATGGTTGTTGGTCAGTTGCCGAATCGACCGTTCTTTACGTCAGCTAGGAACGCGCCGAGGTCGACCCGCAGTGACGGACCGGTGGGGTTCTTGCTGTCACGAGCGGCGGCCAAGTCCCTGCGTAGTTCAACACAGGCGTTCTGCTGGCCGCTGTAACTGCTCTTGCGCCACGTTGTTTTGTTGATCGTCACTTCGTTAGGCCCTCAATCTGGCGTCGGATCAGATCTGCCGTGTCAGCTGGCGTCAGCGCCACCTCGGACGCAAGGTCGAACGTCGTTGCCAGCATGTTCACGTCGTCCCTATTTTCTACCCATGCTCCGCCCCGGACGTACTCGACGTATGCGACGGGTGGGTCTTCCGCGTCATGAAATTCCAGGACTGCGGTGCTGCCGGACATGGTGCCGAACGCTCCGGCCTCGTAGGGCACGACCTGCAATGTGATGTTCGGCTGCTCGGCGAGGTTCAGCAGGTGTGTCAGCTGGTCTCGCATGACCTGCGGGCCGCCGACGACCCGCCGGACAACTGCCTCGTCCAGGACGGCCCGGACCTTCAGCGGCCGGTCGCCCTGTAGCAGAGCTTGCCGGCTGGCCCTCGCTGCGGCCAACTCCTCGATCTCGGTGTCGGACATGCGCAAGCCGCTGGGTGCGCGCAGGATGGCCCTGGCGTAGTCGCCGGTTTGCAGAAGACCATCCACCACGAGCACGCAAATGATCTTTTCTGTCTCGGCGTCGGCCTCACCGCGCAGGTAGGAGCGCAGTTGGCTCGATGCAGAGCCGGGGATGATCACGCGCGTCGTGTCCTGCTTCGCGTCGTGCCACCGCGTGAGGGCTTCCTGCTTCTCCGCGTCTGTGGCGCCGTACCAGCTGGTGAGCACTTGCAGCTCGGCCAGACGAGGCAGGGAGTCGCCTTTCTCCCAGCGCCAGATTGACCACTTCGAGATGCCCATCGACTCCTTGGCGTCTTCCGGTTTGCGCCCGGATCGGTCGCGTAGTTCGCGCATGTACCGGCCGAGCCTGCGCTTGCGCCTGGTCTGGGTTGCCGCCATGCGCGCACATTATCGCCTTCCGTGACCAGGCACAGTCACCCGCATGCGCTACTGCGAAGTGCAATTGCACTTTGCTACTGTGTCTCACTGTGGGCTCAGCGACTGTGACCGTTGGTCATGTCGCCGCTCACGACGGACAGGACTGGGGCGCGTCGGATCTGCTTGGGAGATCGCCCTGGTCCTGTCCCCAGTCTCGATGGCGCTTGGCGACGGTTGGAGGCTCGATGATTAAGGCGGCCTTGTGGGCGATTCCACGTTTGGGCTCGTGATGAGCGGCCAGCACGCTTACCGTCCTGGTCGGCCTCTGACCGTCAACGACGCGAAGAAAGCGGCAGGCGGGGAAGCTGTTCGCCAGCGCCCTGAGCCTTGCCCGACTGACGCCACCTGCGGCGGGTGCAGCCGTCGACTTCGGCGCGGCTGGCCGGTCCGAGGGGCTAACGGGCCAGGTCAGGCACCCTGGATGCATCTGCATTGCTGGTGGAAGCGGGAACTCCCCGCTTTGTCTGCGCGAGTTGCGCAGTGACCGGCGAACGTACGTATGCCGCGCTGCTGCTGACCTCGTTGGTCGAGCCGTCAGCGCATGTGGCTAGGTGGTTGGAGGCGCCGGACGGTCCTCCGCCGGTTGATCTCCGCTTGATGGCGTCGATGTTCGAACGGGCCGCCGCTCGACTGACCGACCTCGGTGATCCGGACGGTGCGCGGTGATCAAGGACCGCCATCAGGTTGCGCGGCGAATCATCCAGCTTGCGCGGCGCCTGGACGAGTTGACGGCTTGGACTGCCGAGCCGGACGGGCCGTTTCCCGCTGATGATGTCGAACTCGGTGAGTTCTTGGGGGAGGTCGCGGTGCTGCTGATCGCGGGTGGGCGCGCTCCCGGCGACGGTCCTCCTGCGGATGGTGGGGGTGTGGCATGCCGACGTTGATGCATGACCCGGTCGGTCTGGCCGAGTCGTCGGTCATCGTGTTGTGCCTGGTCTTCTATGCCTGGTGGTTCTCACCCCGGCAACGGCGCAAACGGCTGCGGTTCCAGGCCCGCGACCGGGTGGACATGCGCCGCGCGCTCACTGGACCCACGGAGGGGACTGGTGTCTGTGCCCCGGTTCCCTCCGTGTCTGACGAGGGGAACCGGTCGTGAAGGCCGTGGACGCCAGGTTGTTGCGGCGGCTGGCCACGGTCAAGGACGCGATGGCGCCGGTCTTGCTGCTGTTGCTGGACCGGTGGGACAACGACCTCGACGGCGGTCTGCCGCCCTCGGTGGAGTTGCGCAGTCTCGGCGAGGACTTCACCGCGCTTGGCCGGGACCTGATCGCTCGCGCCAATGAGGTCGACGCCATCACCCAGCCAGACCGGCCCGAGATTGATCAACCATGACGCGGCGACCTGCCGCCCGGCGTTGCGCGGTCGCCTGGTGGGTGTCCTGTACGCGCTCGGCGTGTTCGTGCGGGAACCCCTATCAGCCCTGGTGGGTGGCCGTGGCGGGGACGTCGCGCTTCTCCGTCTGGTCATGCGTGGGCATCGCGCGACGAACACCACCAGTTGAGCCGGAACGATAGACAGCGAGGAGTCACGAGGTGACCGAGGAACGGTCGACGGTGCGGAGTCGACAGTTGGGCGCTGCTCTGCGGGCGGCGATGGAACAGACTGGCCTCAACGGTAAACGCACCGCCCAGATCCTGGATTGGTCGGAGAGTCGGCTCTCCCGGTTCATAACCGGCAAGCTCGCGGTGAGCGAGTTGGAGATCTCGGCGATGGCGGCGGTGTTCGGGGTGACCGGTGCCGAGCGTGAGCGGCTGCTGTGCCTGAGCCGTGAGCCGGCAACGGCCAGCTGGGAGCTATCTGAGCACTGGCGGACCTTGATCGATCTCCAGGACACGGCGGTCCGGGTTGTCACGTTCGATGCGGTGACCGTTCCCGTGCTGGTGCGGACGGCGGACTACGCGCGGTCGGTGCTCGCCCGGTCGGTCACGGTCCAGTCGGACGCGGTGGAGATGCACGCGGCCGACCGGATGGCGTGCTGCGAGCGTGTGCTGGGTGCGAGCCATCCGCCGCGCTGCACGCTGTTCGTCCACGAATTCGCCCTACGCCTGCCGGTCGGCAGCGCGCAGATCATGTACGACCAGCTTCACCACCTGCTGCGGATGGGTGCCCGCTCGTATGTTTCGGTGCGGGTGATCCCGGCCTCCGCTGGCGCTTACGCTGGCGTGGCCGGCTCGTTTTGTCTGATGGAGTTCACCGACTTCAGCCCGGTCGTGTCGGTCGAGCAGGACACCGCCGGCTACTTCCTGGACGAGCCAGCGACAGTGGCGGTATACGAGAAGATCGTCACCTCGCTGGCCGCCGTCGCGTTGGGCCGGAACGAATCCGATCAGCTGATCGGCGGGCTGGCGGTCGACCTGTACGGACCCTGCGCGCGGAGCGAGCCAGCCCTACCTGCGAATCTGGTCTCTGCTCAGGATGCTTGACCCACGGCGGGTAGACGGCATGCGTCGGAGTTACCGGGAGTCCTTGCGTGCGGTGTGGTCGAGGCGGGGCTCCAGGGCGTGGGCGAAGATCCAGCCGCTGGCGCCCCGAAGGCTCGGCGCCTCGTAGATGACCCATCCGACCCATTGGCCGGTGGTCGTCATGGCCCACAGGTGCAGCCGGCCTGGCACGGTGGCTTGGAGATCGAGGCCGTGCGGAAAGATCTGCGGGGGTTTCTCGCGGAGCGGGTAGACGGCGGCCAGGTTGATCCACACCGGCTGCGGGGGTCGGACCGCCCGGAATACCGGGCTGTCCTGGTGTGCGGTTGTCGGCCCGTGACCTGTCTCCGACATGATCGACTGTTCCTGTTCATGCTGGTCACGTCGCATTTGACCAAGACGAGGTCGAGATCCGTTACCGGGTGATCAGGGCAACGTATGGCGCGTCGTCTAGCTCGGCGCTGTTCGCCAACGGACCGCTGCTGCTTAGCAGCCACGCGGCGTCGGTGGTCGTTTCGGCCGAGCACGCATCGCAGCGCACCCGCAACAGCCCATTGCCTTCGGTGGCCCGGTAGCCCGTCACGGCCAGCCGATGAATGCCCCGGCGACACGTTGCCGGCAACACCGCTATCCGTGCGCCGTAGTTGTCACTGCGGTAGCGCACTACCCCGTCCACCTGGACGCCTGACCCGCTCATGCCACCCGATGTACCAGCCATAACAGGGATGGTAACCCATCTAGTCGAACATCAGTTCGATGGTTGTTGTGGTCCGACTTCGCGAACGAGTGACGGCCACCATTGGGTAGTGCTATGCGGTGATGAGGGTGAGGTGTTCGTGGTCGGCGAAGTGCTGGAAATCCTTGACGTTGAGTGTCGCCAGGGGCAAGCCGTAGTGCAGGCAGCAGGCGGCTATCCAGGTGTCGTTTTGCGGTCCAGTTCGGCCGCGTCGGCGAGCGCGGGCAGCGATTTCGCCCCAGATGCGGGCCACGTCCGTGTTGCCATGTAGAACCGGAACGCCCGCCAGTCGAAGCGCCAACGCTTCTCGGCGCCCTAGACCCCAATCGCGTATTACGGACCATTGGGTCAATTCGCCATACGTGACGAACGTGATGCACGTCGACAGGCCAGCCAAGCGGGCTTGCAGATTTGCCGGCAGCCGTTCCTTGATGCTCTGGGACATGGCGTCGGTGTCCAGGACGACGTAGCTCACGTCGTCAGGCTAGGCTGCTGTCCCGCTGCTCTCGCACGAAGGTCAGGAACTCGTCAAGTTCCTCGTCTGTCTCGAAGATGGCGTCGTCGGCCAGGTCTTCCACGGTCTTCGGTGTGGTGATGCCTTGCTGCTGTGCCAGCTCTTCGACGGTGCGTGGCTCGGGAGCCTCGGCGTAACCGTCGTAGCTGGCGCTGTTCGTCGTCATCGCGGTTCACCTCCTAGGACAGAACACCCGTCCTCAAAACGGCCGTTTGAGGCATCTTCTCAGTCAACTGTAGACCGGTCTACAGCGTGATTAACGGCCGTGCAAGCGGCCCGGCAGCTTGATCCACTCCCCATACGCTCCCCGCGATGACTTCACGGCCCACTGGCTGTCGGCAAAACTGCTGGTAGGGGCATTGTTGATGTTGCTGACGAATCCGCGAACGCGGGCGACTGTAAATCTGCCGGCTTCGCCTTCGAAGGTTCGAACCCTTCACCCGCCACATCAGCACCATCGGCCCCTCACCAGTTCAAACAAGGTGAGGGGCCGATCGTGTGTCTACGTGCGGGCCGATGCGAGTGTGGGCGGCTCACCGTGCCCCGCATCGGGAACGGAATCTTGGAACAGCTTCGGAGACTGTCAGTTGTCACCGACCGCAGCTACCCATTCAATCGTACATACGTTCGAGAGCGTCGTGGTCTGACTCCGTGGCCGGGTAACGGCCACAATGGGCAGTGCTATGCGGTGATGAGGGTGAGCCGTTCATGGTCGGCGAAGTCTTGGAAGTCCTTGACGTTGAGCGTTGCCAGGGGCAGGCCGTAATGCAGGCAGCAGGCTGCTATCCAGGTGTCGTTTTGTGGACGAGGTCGGCCGCGCTGCTTGGCGCGCGCGGAGATCTCGCCCCAGCGGCGGGCCACGTCGCGGTCACTGGGCAGGACAGTGATGTCTGACAGCCAGTGCATCAAAGCGTTTCGCTTGTGCGGGCTCCAGCCTCGCAGCAGAGGCCATTGAGTCGCTTCACCGTAGGTGACAAAGGTGATGCACAGTGATCGACCTGCGAGACGTGCTCCAAGAGTGGCCGGGAGCTGCCTCTTGTAGTCCTTGGACAGGACATCGGTGTCCAGGACGATGATGGAACTCACACCATCAGGCTAGGCTGCCGTTCCTTTGCTCACGCACGTAGGCCAGAAACTCGTCCAGCCCGTCGTCATCGGAGTCGACGGGAGCATCGTTGGTCAGGTCTTCTATGGTCTTCAACCTGGTGATGCCCTGTTGGCGTGCCAACTCCTCGACAGTGAGCGGCCGGGGGTAGTCGGCATGATGGTCGTAGTCAGCGCTGTTGGTCGTCATCGTGGTCCCACCTCCTACGACAGAGCCCCTGTCGCCAAAACGGCCGTTTTGGCGACATCTCGAGTGTCTCACGGTAGGGACCAGGTTGGTAACGTTGGTACGTCCGGCGAAGCGACCAACGCTCGTGCGGGCGAGCCGAAAGCTTGATCCACTCCCATTGTTCTCCCAGCGGTGGCTTCGAGACCTTGCGGCCTGATCGCAAAATTGCTGGTAGAGGCACTTCGTGTAGCCCCTCGGTAGCACCGCCAGACTGTGTACGGGTCTACCCGTGACACGGGTCGCCTCCACATCAGTGCTCCGCCATGTCGATACAGCGGTCCTTGAGAAGACGAAAGCCCCCGTTCATGGGAGACATGAACGGGGGCCTCGTGGCGCAGAACGAGCTTTACCGGTCGAATTGTCCCAGCCTGATGCTCTCCAAGAACATCGACAGCTGCGCTACGGGCAGTACGGCCCCGGTTGGGTTCTTGCTGTCTCGCACCGCGTCAAGCCTGTCGTTTAACTCAACGCATGCCGAGTCGGTATTGCTGCGGTGACTCTTCCGCCAGCGGGTTGTACTGATCATTCGCTACGCTCCAATTCCTTGATTACTTCAGCGATGTACTCAATGGACTCATCCGGGTTCATCGCTCTCCGTCGGATCACCGAGGACGCCACCTTGTACGCGGTGATGTCGCTCTCGTCATAGAGGAATGCGGATGCCTTGAGGTGCTCAAGGTGGACGATCGATGGAGATTCCGCGAAGTTGTAGAGGATGAATGGTCCGGCGAGACCAGGGTGCCAGTCGCCGCCACTTCGAACAATTCGCAGCGTTATGGTTGGCAGGTTGGCGAACTCCAACAATTGCCGTAGCTGGTTGATCAGCACTCGTTTGCCGCCTACGCGCTCGCGTAGCGCGTATTCGCCGATCAAAGCTTTGTATTCGGCAGGTCCGAGGCCGTCGTCACGTGCGTCCGTCAGAACCTTGCGGCGATCGATTCTGGTCCGAACAAGGCCGTCGACCTCTGCTTCTGACAGGGCCTGGTCGTATTCAAGAATTGCTTCGGCATATTCGTGTGTCTGAAGCAGGCCGGGCACGACCAGCGGGCACCACTCGACCATCTCGGTGGTTGTGCGTTCGCACTCCAGTACGCCGGCCAAGCCGTTCGAGGCACCGGGTATGCCGCTGGCGAGCCAGCTGGGGTCCTCGGCGCCTCGCGCGAGTTCGAGGATCTGCTCGCGGTCGTCGCCGGTGACGCCAACCGCTTGGAGGTACGTCGCGACCGATTCGGCATCCGGTACGCGCTTCGCGGTCTCCCACTGCGAGACCGTCGCATGCGACACGCCGAGTTGGCGCGCCAGCTCTCGCACCGAAAGGGGTGTCTTTTTTCGGGCTCGCCGCAGTGCGGCAGCGAGCGCGCGGGCTCGCGGAGCACCAGCGGTAACGGTCACGTACCACAGCTTAGAACGTCGACGCGGCATTGGTTGTGTTCCCCCGATCGGACTAGGCGCTGGGGTTGCAAAAAGGCTCTGAGCTGCACATTATATGGTTCGTGACCGGCACAAACCGGTTGCAGACGGGTGTCACTGGTACGTATGAATCTGGCGAGGAGTTCCCGTGGAAACAGTTCACCTCGGAGGTATGTGCGGTCTCCGGTCGGGCGGGTTAGTCGCGGATCAGTGGAGGACTGTCGGCGGCGGCGTGCTTGCCGGCCTTGAGGGCCCCGCGTGTGGTGGTCACAGATGACGGGGCGGCACGGCTACCGGCTTGGCCGGCAGTTGACCGCCGAGAACATGGCGGAGACACCGACCGGCGAACTGCCCGTTGTTCGTCGATGTGCCGAGCCGTGTCCTGCCGACGTCAAATGTGCGGGCTGCGCAGGCCGGCTTCGGCCTGGTTGGCCGGTTCGAGGAGTTGGCGGCCAGGGGTGCGGGCCGTGGATGCATCTGCATTGCTGGTGGAAGCGGGAGTTCGCGTCATGGCAGAGGGCGTCATGACAACCGAGTGCCGCTACGCGGCCGCGCTGCTCGCTTCGTTGGTCGGGCCCTCTGCCGAGGTCGCTCGCTGGTTGGAGTCGCCGACCGGCGTGCCGCCCGTTGATCTTGCGCTGATGGCGTCGATGCTCAATCGGACCGCTGCTCGGTTGGCGGAACTCAGCGACATTCCCTCGGGCGGTGCGTCGTGATTGCCGACCGGCGCAGGCAGTTGTCGCGTCGGCTTGGCGAGGTCACCGGCGAGATTGCTGTTCTGTTGCTGGCCGGCGGTAGTGCGCCCGATGACGGTCCTCGGGATGCCGGTGGAGGTGTCCGATGTGGACGTTGATGCATGACCCGGTCGGTCTGGCCGAGTCGGTCTCCTCCGTGTCTGGCAAGAGGGGCCGGTTGTGAAGGCCGTGGATGCGCGGTTGTTGCGGCGGTTGGCGACGGTCAAGGACGCGATGGCGCCGGTTCTGCTGGTGTTGCTGGACCGGTGGGACAACGACTTGGACGGTGGGCTGCCGCCGTCGACGGAGTTGCGCAGTCTCGGTGAGGACTTCACCGCGTTGGGTCGAGATCTGATTGCTCGCGCGGACGAGGTCGACGTCATCACCCAGCAACCTCGGCCTGAGGTTGATCAGCAATAACGATCTCCCGGTGGGGGTCGGTGGTTGGGACGGCATGGCTCGTTGGCATTGCGCGACGAAGAGTGCCAGTTGAGTTGGAGCGATAGACAGTGAGGAGGCATGAGGTGGCTGAGGAAGGTTCGACGGTGCGGAGTCGGCAGTTGGGTGCTGCGCTGCGGGCGGCGATGGAACTGGCCAAGCTCAACGGGAAACGCACCGCTCAGATCCTTGATTGGTCGGAGAGTCGGGTATCCCGGTTCCTGACCGGGAAGCTGGCCATCACCGAGTTGGAGATCTCGGCGATGGCTGCGGTGTTCGGGGTGACCGGTGCCGAGCGTGATCGGTTGCTGCGTCTGAGTCGTGAGTCGGCGACGGCCGGCTGGGAGCTACCGGAGTATCGGCGGACATTGACCGATCATCAGAGCACGGCGGTCCGGGTGACCGTGTTCGACGCGCTGACGGTTCCGGCGCTGGTGCAGACGGCGGACTATGCGCGGTCGGTGTTTGCCCGGAGCGTCATGGTCGAGCCGGACGCGGTTGAGGTGCGGGTGGCCGGTCAGTTGGCTTGCTGTCAGCGTGTGTTGGGGGCGCGGCATCCGCCGCAGTGCACGCTGCTGGTCCACGAGCTTGCCCTGCGTCTGCCGGTTGGCAGCGCGGAGATCATGGGTGAGCAGTTGTATCACCTGTTGCGGATGGGGGCTCGGTCGTCTGTTTCGGTGCGGGTGATCCCGGCTGTCGTTGGTGCTCATGCTGGTTTGGCGGGGTCGTTCTGTCTGATGGAGTTCGCTGATTTCGGTCCGGTCGTGTCGGTGGAACAGGACACCGCCGGCTACTTTCTGGACGAGCCTTCGGCGGTGTCGGTGTACGGGAAGATCGTCACGTCGTTGGGGGCCGTCGCGTTGGGACAGAACGAGTCCAATCAACTGATCGGCAGGCTGGCGACCGACCTGTACGGACCCAGCACGCGGAGCGCGCCGGCGCTGCCTACGGATCGGCTCCTGGCTCAGAGTCTCTGAGCCAGACGGCGGCTGCGGCCGGTGCGGGCGCCAGTCATCAGGCCCAGGTTACGCGGTAAGTCGCAATTGACCGGACATCGCTGACTGGCCCATGCCCGCTGACTGGCCCTTAAGACATATGAAGACATGTTCATGTGTTCTGTTATCGTCGGATGGTCGACCCGTGATCTCCTGGAGGTACCTGTGGCTCCGTCCTCGGCGCCCACATCCGCCGCTGTCACTCCCGAGCGTCCGACCGTGGCTCGGCCGGCGATCGGGTCGGTCCGGCGTACCCGGCTGTTCGCGCTGCCGGAGATGCGGTGGGCTGCCGCGGCTCTGGTGCTGTTCCTGATCGGGCTGGCCGCGCAGTTGTCGGGCGGACCGTCCTGGCTGTGGTGGGCGATGTACCTGGCCTGCTATGTGACCGGAGGTTGGGAACCGGGCCTGGCCGGGCTGCGGGCACTGCGGGACAAGACCTTGGACGTGGACCTGCTGATGGTGGTCGCCGCGATCGGCGCGGCGGTGATCGGGCAGGTCACTGACGGCGGGCTGTTGATCGTCATCTTCGCCACCTCCGGGGCGCTGGAAGCGCTGGCCACCGCCCGTACCGAGGATTCGGTACGGGGTCTGCTGGATCTGGCTCCGGAGACCGCGACGGTGCTCACCGCCGAGGGCGGCGAACACATCGTGCCGGCCGCCGAACTTGAGGTGGGCCAGGTGGTTTTCGTCCGGCCCGGCGAGCGGATCGCCGCCGATGGGATGGTGGTCGGCGGGGCCGGCGAGGTGGATCAGGCCACGATCACCGGGGAGCCGCTGCCGGTGGACAAGGCTGTTGGAGACGAGGTGTTCGCCGGGACGCTGAACGGCACCGGGTCGTTGCGGGTGCGGGTGGACCGCCGCGCCGAGGACTCCGTGGTCGCGCGGATCGCGACCTTGGTGGAGGAAGCGAGTCGGACCAAGGCCACGACCCAGTTGTTCATCGAGAAGATCGAACAGCGCTACTCGATCGGTATGGTCACGGCCACGGTCGCCCTGTTCGTGATCCCGCTGTTGTGGGGCGAGGCGTTGCAGGTGTCGTTGCTGCGGGCCATGACGTTCATGATCGTCGCCTCACCGTGCGCCGTGGTGTTGGCCACGATGCCGCCGCTGCTGGCGGCGATCGCCAATGCCGGTCGGCATGGCGTGCTCGTCAAGTCCGCGGTGGTCATGGAGCAACTCGGCGCCACCACACGGGTTGCGTTCGACAAGACCGGCACCCTGACCCGAGGCACTCCGGAACTGGCCGAGATCCACCCGGTGCGAGGCAGCGGCCGCACCGAGGACGATGTGCTGCGGTTGGCCGCCGCCGCCGAACACCCCAGCGAACATCCGTTGGCCGCCGCGATCGTGCGCGCCGCCCGGCACCGCGACCTTGACCTGCCTGTCGCGGACGAGTTCGTGGCGCAGCCGGGCCGTGGCGTGTCCGCCCTTGTCGACAACGAGATGATCGAGGTCGGCTCGCCGGCCCTGTTGGTGGACGAGGAGAACACCGCCGAGCGAGCGGTAGCCATGGCCGCTGCCGCCACGTTGCAGGAACGTGGATACACCGCCGTGATCGTGCTCTGTGGACGTCGCCCGGTCGGGGTGCTTGGCGTCACCGACCAAGTGCGCGCCGAAGCCGCCGCAACGGTCGCCGCGCTCGGCCGGTTGACCGGCGGCGACCCGGTGCTGCTCACCGGCGACCACCACGCCTCCGCCGCCCAACTGGCGCGGCAGGTGGGCATCACCGATGTGCGCGCCGGACTGCTGCCCGAGGACAAGGCCACTGCCGTGCGCGAACTGCAAGCGGGTGGGCAGCGGGTCACGGTGGTCGGTGACGGCATCAACGACGCCCCGGCCCTTGCCGCCGCGCACGCCGGAATCGCGATGGGCGGCGCCGGTTCGGACCTCACCCTGCACACCGCCGATGCCGTGGTGATCCGCGACAACCTGGCCACCATTCCCGCAGTGATCGCGCTGTCCCGCCGCGCCCGCCGAGTCGTGTCCGCCAACCTGATCATCGCCGCGACCTTCATCACCGGCCTGGTGATCTGGGACCTCGTCGGGCACCTCCCGCTCCCGCTCGGTGTCGCCGGGCACGAGGGCTCCACTGTCATCGTCGGACTGAACGGTCTACGCCTGCTGCGCCGCGCCGCCTGGCCCCGGCTCGCCGAGGCCCTCGACTGATCTGGCACGGGCCGCGAACGCGTCCCCTATGCTCGGTTTGGCAGTGGGACAACGGGGAGGGTTTCATGGTCGCGTCGTGGTCGAAGTATGCGGACAAGACGAACGACAACAATCTGAGTCCACGAAAACTCTTCGGCCCTGGGTTGCCGATGACGAAGTGGCGGGCCGCTCATCCGGATGGGGATCCGATCAAGTGGCAGCGGATCGAGGTCGAGGGGGCCTGGCTGCTCCGCTTCCACGGCGGCCCGTTCCTGATCGACCAGTTCGACAATCCGCACTCGCACGAGGTCTACGGTCACGGCTACCAGTCCGTGGTCGGTGGCTATCCGGCGTTGGCCTACATGGTCAGTCTGACCAAAGCCTACAAGGGCGGCGCCGAGGTGCAGGGGGATTTCACGATCTTCACCATCGACACCCCGCACTGGGTTCCGCGTACCGCGGTGCGACCTCGTGCCGTCGGCGACCGGTTCTCGCACGGGTATCTCGGCGTCAAGGATCTTGGTGATCCCGAGTTCGACAAGCTCTTCCACGTGCAGGCCGACGACGAAGGGTTCGCGCGGGCGCTGTTGTCCCCGTCGGCGCGGGAGATGCTGAAGCAGAGCGAGTTGGCGAGGCATCTCGGGTTCGTGTTCGAGGGGACCACGTTGAGTACCTGGAACCGGGGTGCCGCGTCCTACAAGACGTGGGTCGATGACTATCCGTCGATGATGGTCGACTACCTGGTGCGCATCATCGGCTCGACGCCTGCCGAACTGTGGCGCGGCGAGCGTTGACTCGCGGCTGACGTCAGCTTCCGGTCACGTCCGACTCTCGGGTCTACTTCGGATTGCCGGCGCCCAGCCAGTTCAGGTAGTCGGCGACGGCCTGCTCGGTGTCGTACCGGGGTTCGTATCCGGTGTCGGCCTGGATTCTGCTGATGTCAAGGTATTGCCGGCCCGGCCAGGTGCGGCCTTCCGGCAGATGTAGGTCGGCGGTGGGCACCAGGTTGCGCAGGGCTCGCAGGATGTCGCCGTTGGTGGTGAGCCTGCCGGAGCCGACGTTGTAGGTGGGATGGTTGAGGGTGGCCGCGGTCTGTAGCGCCGCGATGCCTCGGCCGCAGTCGCGGACGTAGCACATGTCGACGCCGTCCTCGGTCCTTCCCGCGGTGGGCGGGCTGTCCAGGGCGGTGCCGTGCGCGGCGGCGTGGATCAGTTGGGGGACGGCGAAGAAACCGGAGCGGACCCGGCCGAGCGGGCCCCAGATCGCGGCGATGCGAGCGCTCACCACCTGAATGCCCAACTGGCCGCCGACGAAGGTGCCCAACAGTTCCGCGCTCTTCTTGTAGGTCTCGATCAGATGGGTGCCGACCAGGGAGGCGGGCTCGTCCTCGCGCAGCGGGCTCGGTGAGTCGGGGTGGTAGACGCCGATCGAGCTGGCCACGGTCACCCTGGACACCTGCCATTCGGCGGCCGAGTGCAGCAGGTTGCTGATCCCGAGCAGGTTGCCGTCGAGGTGCGCCAACGGATCTTGGTCGATGATGGCGTGCGCGGCGAGGTGCACGATGCCGGTGATGGGGTGCTTCTCGCCGAGTCGGGTCCAGGCCGCGCGGTCGGCGACGTCGAGCGGTTCGACGAAGGCGCGGCTGCCCAGTTCCGGGGCGAGCAGGCTGGACACGGCCGCATTGGTGTGCCGGGTGAGTACGCAGGACTCGCCGAGGTCCAGTAGTGCGCGGGCGGTGTGCGTGCCGATGAAGCCGAGCCCGCCGGTCACCAGGATCATGGTCCCCTCCATTGTCGGTAGCTAGCTAACGAACTTAGCGGACGAGGTCGTTAGCTAGCAAACGAAATTGTGTGGTGCGAGGTTCGGCGAACCGCTCGACGAGGCGCGGCCTCCGCCGTAGTTTTAGCCCGCCGCGTAGCTGCCTGGCGCGGTCGCCGTTCGGGGCCGCTGGTTTGGCTCGGGCAGGCGAAGATGGGGAAGGTCAGTCAAAGGGGGACTCTGTGTCAGTCATGCGTGCACGGATAGTGGCCGCGGTGAGCGCCGTCTGCTTGGCGGGCGGTTTCGTACTCGCCGCGCCGACGTTCGCGGCCTCCGCGCCGAGCAGTTCCTGCGTCATCGATCCACCGGCAGCCGGCGTACCGGCCGCCGTTCAGGAACTGCGGGTGTGCGTCTCGTTCGACAAAACCGCCTACCGTTCCAGCGACACCATCAGGCTCACGGCGAGCGTCACCAACCTCGGCACCGCGACCGCGCAGGACGTGACGCTCCAGATGCCCACCGACGACGGCGCTTTTCAGCCGACCGGCGGCTACCTGAGCCTGTTCGGCTATCCCGGCGGGATAGTCCAGGACATTCCGGCCGGCGCGACCGTCCGCAACACCATGCCCGGCTTCGCCACCGACCCGGCTCTGGGCACCGTTACCTTTGACACCAGCGTTTCACAGGACGGATACGTGGAAAGTCCGTCGGTCGGCGCCAGCGCTACCGTGACCCCGGTGTTCGCGAGCTATGGCGGCACCGCGTTCATCGACAGCAACTACAACGGCGTGCAGGATCCCGGCGAGACCGGTCTTGCCGGCGTGCGGATCACGCTGTCCGGTCCGTTCAACGGCATCGCGGGAGTCGGCCAACAACACCAGTTCACCGAGACCACCGACGCGCAAGGGCATTTCCGGTTCGACGACATCCCCGCTGGGCCTTACGTCGAGGGAATCCAGTCGCCGGACGGTTGGGTGGTGTCCAACCCTGACATCCATGGCGGCTACGTCACCGTGGACGGCTCGCCCGGCCAGCAGAACGTGAGCTACCCGGCGACGCCACCGCTGTCCGACCGTCTGCACGCGAGCTTCACGATGGATCAGCCGAGTTACCGCGTCGGCCAGTCCGCGCACGTGACGCTGACCCTGGACAACGTCGGTGCGCAGACCATCAGCGGCATCCAGGCCAGCTGCGACAACGAAGGATTCCCGTTCGACGCGCTCGGTGTCGGCAAGGGCTGGAACGTGTTCTCCGGCGCGGGCGTTTCAGTGGCCGCCGGCCAGCAGAAGGTTTTCCACCTCTCGGAAGTCGTGCCGTCGGATGCCCTGCTCGGCGGGAACTTCACCGTGGAGTGCACGTTCGGGCCCAGCGACCTCGGCGGTTACCCCGACGCGCAGGCGAGCGCGAACGTGACCGCCTCGCTCGATCCGACGGTCGATTTCGCGGTGCGGCTCGTCGATGACGGCGACCAGGGCGTTCCTGGCGGCGGCGCAACCCCGCAGTCGCCCCGGATCATGCTGGTCGACGCGGCCAACGGCGATCCGATCACCTCCTATCAGGAGATGGTGGACGTTGCCGACTACACCGGCATTCCGGTGGGCCGCTACCGCGTCGTGGTCAGCAACGGCTGGCAGATCGCGCCCGGCCGCTCGTCGGTCGTGACCGTGACGACCGCGACCTCCGGCGCGCAACTCGACGTCCACGTGGTACCGACGTTCCACTGATTTTCTCCCGCATTGGCAGGGCACCTCGCCCCCGCTGTCCGGTCGGCAGCGGGGGCGAGGTCTGGCCGACTCCCGGCACGCGGAACCGCGCGATCATCAGCTGGACCGCGGCCGCCGCCGAGATACCCGATTCGCCCGCCCGACAGGTGTCGCCGCGACAAGGGTGAGTGACGAAGGTGACACCGGGTATCGGACTGTGATCGGCGCGTATCGGGGGAGCATGGTCGGAGCAGGCCCAGCGACGTTGCTGGGTCGGGGAGAGGACGGCCATGCAGCTGTGGCAGGACGCCGTGATCGTGGTCGCCGGCATGCTCGCGGGCACGATCAACGCGGTGGTCGGCTCCGGCACGCTGATCACCTTTCCGGTGCTGCTCGCCTTCGGCTATCCGCCGATCACCGCAAACGTTTCCAACGGCCTCGGGCTCGTCCCCGGCTCCCTGGCCGGGGCCTACGGCTACCGGCGTGAGCTGGAAGGGCAGCGGTCCCGGCTGATCAGGCTCGGGATCGCCTCGGCGCTCGGCGCGGTCTGCGGTGCGGTGCTGTTGCTCAAACTGCCGGCGACCGCTTTTCAGGCCGTTGTCCCGATACTCATCGTGATCGCGCTCGTGCTGGTGATCGTTCAGCCCTGGCTGGCCCGCAAACTCGCCGCGAGCAGGCCCGACCGGCCGACCGATGGCGGTGTCGCGCTGCTGCTGGGCATCTTCGCCACCGGTGTGTACGGCGGCTACTTCGGCGCGGCGCAGGGCGTGATCGCGATCGGGCTGATGGGGGTGCTGCTGAGCGAGTCGATGCAGCGCGTGAACGCCGCCAAGAACGTGTTGACCGCACTGGCCAACCTGGTCTCCGGGATCGTGTTCGTCTTCGTCGCGCACGTTGCCTGGCTGGCGGTGCTGCTCATCGCCGGCGGCTCCCTGATCGGCGGCCTGATCGGCGCGCGGATCGGCCGCAAGCTTCCGCCGAGTGCGCTACGCGCAGTGATCGTTGTGGTTGGCCTTGCGGCAATCGCCAAGTTGCTGCTCACCTGATCGGCCCAACACGGAGCGTTTTCGCGGTGGTGACAACGTGGACGCTGCACCCATTAGGGATCCTCGGTTAGTGCGAAATTTCCCGATTAATCGCATTTCGATAACCCAGGGTCACGGCTTAGGTCTAGGACAAAGAGCCCACTAGGGCTAGAGTGCGAGAGCACTTGTGCCCCGCAGCTCCTCCAGACCCCCCGTTTGGCCGCGGGGCACACGGCGTCCTGATTGGCAATATGCCGCGTCGGAGTTGTCGTGGTCGGTGACCAGGCGGCTAGACGAGGAGGGTCCATGTCCGACGACCGCAAGGCGTGGATGCGGACATGACGCATCCCGTAAACCATCCGGCGAACAGCCCAGCGACCTCGCCCGCGACCGACGCCACCACCGAGCCGGCCAACCACTGGTTTACCGCGTACACGGTGGCAGTTGGTGTCATTGGCGTGCTCGGTGCGGCGCTGATGTGGGTACTGCTGCCGCTGCCGACGCAGAGCGCGCCGCTGTGGCTGATCCCGTTGCTGGCCGTCGGGTTCCTGCTCGCCGAGGCGTTCGCCGTCGACGTCGACGTGCGGACCGGGGTGTCCTGGACGATCTCGTTCACCGAGATTCCCATGGTCATCGGCCTGCTCATCGCCCCGTTCCAGGTGGTACTCGCCGCGCATGTGATCGCCGGGGTCGGCACGCTCCTGGTGCGTAGGGTCCGCGACCGGGTCGCCTACAACGCGGGCGTCATGGTCATCGAGGTGGTCTGTGCGTTCGCCGTCGCGCACCTCGTCGACGACATCGGTTTCGCCAAACCGCTCTGGGCAGGCGCGTTCGCGGGCGCCCTCGCCGTCCCGGTCGCCAGCACGCTGCTCGCGGTCGCCGCGGTGCGGCTGCTCGGCCGGCAGATGCGGCTGATGGGCGCGGTCCGGCTGATCGGCCGGATTCTGGTGGTCGGCCTGCTCAACGCGGCCGTCGGCGTCACCGGCTACGAGCTGGTCACCAGGAGCCCGGGCGGTTGGGCGCTGGTGGTGCTCGTCTTCATCGGTGTCATCACCCTCTACTTCGCCTACTCGGGACTGCTCAAGGAACAACGCGATCTTGAGGCGCTGTCGGACGTCAGCCTCATGGTGGGGCGCTCCGGTCAGCAGATCGCCCAGCCCGCGATCAATCCGGAAGCGACCATGGCCGTCACCGACGGCGACGAATGGACCGTGATCGTCGAGCGGATCAGGGACCAGGCCAGCGCGAAACGGGTCGTGCTTCGACTGTGGCCGGACCCCTCCAGTGAGGTCCGCACCATCGTCGCCGGTGAACCACTGCCCGAGGACGCGCTGGACTCCAGGGTCGTCCGCGACGACGCCATGCTGCGGCTGGCCGGCGGCGGCGTCCGCCAGTTCCACGCCGCCGACGCGAGCGCCGACGTGCTCGGCGCACTGAGCATCCGCGCCGCGAACGAGGCTCTCGTCGTCCCGCTGCGCGGCTCCAACCAGGTACTCGGCGCCCTTGAGGTGCACGACCGGCTCAGCCGCTGGCGCGGTTTCAGCAAGACCGACGTGCAGCTGATCGCCACCATGGCCAGCCACCTGGCCACCGCCGTCGACAACCGGCGGCTGATGGCCAGGCTGCGGCACGACGCCTACCACGATCCGCTGACCGGCCTGCTCAACCGTGCCGGCTTCCGCGAGACCGCGGGCGGACTGCTGCGGGCCAAGCACACCGGGGCCGTCGTCCGTATCGACCTCGACGTCCTCTCCACGGTCAGCGATGCCCTCGGCTACGCCTGGGGCGACCGGATGGTCGTCGCGGCGGGTCGGCGGCTGCGCGCCGAACTCGACCAGAACGCGCCACTGGCCCGGTTGGAGTCCGGCGCCTTCGCCGCCCTGCTCGTCGACTACACCGATGAGCAGTCCGGCCAGATGGCCGAACGGCTGCGCGCCGCGCTCTCCGTGCCCTACCCGGTCGAACGCCTCACCGTCGAAGCCACCGTGACCGTCGGCTACGCGGTCGTCGACGATGCCGTGGACGAGGCCCCGCCGGACGTGGACGGCCTGCTACAGCGTGCCGATGTCGCGGTCCGCGCGGCCAAGGGCGACAGCGACCAGGTCCGCCGCTACGTGCCGAACATGGGCCAGGTCTTCCTGCGCCGCTTCCAACTCGTCACCCAGTTCCGCCAGGCACTGGAGAGCGGCCAGATCTACGTGCACTACCAGCCGAAGATCTCGCTGCCCAGCCGCCAGGTGCTCGGCGTCGAGGCACTGGTGCGCTGGCAGCACCCCGAGTACGGACGGCTGGCCCCCGACGAGTTCGTGCCCGCCGTCGAGGCGACCGGTCTCGTCGACGCGCTCACCACCTTCGTCACCGAGCGCGCGCTGATCAAGGTGCGCAAGTGGCTGGACCGGGGCATCCGGATGAGCTGTGCGGTCAACCTCTCCGTGCGCAACCTCGACGACGAGGAGTTCCCTGACCGCGTCGCCGACGCGCTCGCAAGGCACAACGTGCCGCCGCAGCTGCTCACCTTCGAGCTGACCGAGTCCGGCGTGATGTCCGATCCGGAACGGGCGCTGCCGGTGCTGCGCAGGCTGCACGGGCTGGGCCTCGTCCTCGCGGTCGACGACTTCGGCACCGGCTACTCCTCGCTGGCCTATCTGCGGCAGCTGCCGGTGGACGAGGTCAAGATCGACAAGAGCTTCGTGCTCGGCATGGGCAGCGACCTCAGCGATCTCGCGGTCGTCCGGTCCATCGTCGAACTCGGCCTCTCGCTCGGCCTGACCGTCGTCGCCGAAGGCGTCGAGGAGGACGCCGCCCGCGACCAGCTCGTCGACATGGGCTGCCACGTCGCACAGGGCTACTTGATCTCCCGGCCGCTGTCGGAGGAACGGCTGGAGGCCTGGCTACAGGCCAGAACCGTCTCCGGTACCGGCCTGCTCGATGAGACGGTACTCACACTGGTCCATTAGGCCAGGTGGGTAGGCCAGGCCCGATTTTCGTTCCCGGCCATCGGTTGTGTAGAGTTCTCCTCGCTGCGTTCGAGCAATGCCCCCTTAGCTCAGTCGGCAGAGCGTCTCCATGGTAAGGAGAAGGTCTACGGTTCGATTCCGTAAGGGGGCTCGCGAGTAGGTGAGCTGTGCCCGTGGAAAGCGCGGGCCAGGCTCGCTCGCTGTGTATCCTGGGGGCCGAGCCCCCAGACCCCAGCCGGGGGGCAAGCCCCCCCGGACCCCCCAGATACGGATATTCGTACTGGTGTTTGGGGTTTTGGCGGTGTAGCTCAGTCGGTAGAGCAAGCGGCTCATAATCGCTGTGTCGCCGGTTCAAGTCCGGCCACCGCTACGCAATGGGTTTCCTGGGCCTGGGTGAGAATCCGGACCAGGTTGCTTCGCCATACTTTCTGGGGCTTGCCCCCAGACCCCCGGCCACGGGGGCATGGTTCAGATCGGGTTCGGATGATCCCGGTGCTGGCTTTGCGACGGTGGTTGGTGGGCCGGTCGTGTTCCGGGAACAGAACACACCCGCGATGTGTTGGACGTTCCGCTCGATCTGCTCCGGACAGGGCGACCTGGCCGGTGACGTACTTGAGAGAAAGGCTCCACCGTGGCTTCCACCGACGTGCGACCCAAGATCACGCTGGCGTGCGAGGAGTGCAAGCACCGCAACTACATCACCAAGAAGAACCGGCGCAACGACCCGGACCGTCTTGAGATGAAGAAGTTCTGCCCGAACTGCGGCACGCACCGGCTGCACAAGGAAACTCGCTGACCTCAGCGTCCTAACGCATCCGACGAGGCCGTCCCGTAGACGCGGGGCGGCCTCGTCGGCGTGTCCGCACAACGGCTCGGCGGGCATGGGACCTGGGTGGTCTGGAGGTGGGTTAGCCTGCCTGGGTGGCCCTCGACCAGTCAGTTATCGGACGCAGTTATCCGCCGACGCAGCCCTATGCGGTGAGCGCGGCGAAGATCAAGGAGTTCGCGGACGCCATCGGCGATCGCAACCCCCGCTACCGGGAGGCCAAGGCGATCGCGCCGCCGACCTTCGGCATGGTCATCAACATTCCGGCGATCAGCCTGATCGTGGACGATCCCGAACTCGGCCTCGACTACACCCGCCTCGTGCACGCCGACCAGGCCTTCACCCAGCACCGGCCGATCACCGTCGGCGACCAGCTGGTGCTCACCGCGCACCTCGACGGCGCGATGACACGGGCCGGCAACGACATCGTGACCATGCGCAGCGAGATCACCACCGTCGACGGCGAAGCGGTCAGCACGACAACGGCGACGCTGGTGTTCCGAGGGGAGTCGGCATGAGCGCCAAGATCGGCACCGAGGTGTCCGTCGGCGACGAGCTGCCGCCGCTGTCGGTCCGGCTCACCAGGGCCGACCTGGTCCGCTACGCGGGTGCCTCGCTGGACTTCAACCCGATCCACTGGAACGAGCGGGTAGCCGTCGAGGCCGGCCTGCCGAACGTGATCGCGCACGGGATGCTGACCATGGCCCTTGCCGGCCGGCTGGTGACCGACTGGGTCGGCGACCCGGCCGCGCTCATCGAGTTCGGCGCCCGGTTCACCAGGCCCGTTGTGGTGCCGAACGACGAGCAGGGCGCCGTGGTCGAGTTCACCGGGAAGGTCGCCGAGAAGCGCGAGGACGGCACCGCGAAGATCGACATCACCGCGAAGTTCGACGGCAGGACCGTGCTCGGCAAGGCGAACGCGATCGTTCGCCTCGACTGAGGAGCCTGTACAGCGAGGTCTGTACGGCGGGGTCTGCACAGCGGCGTCCGCACAGCGAAACGGTGGGCCGGGAGATCGACTCCCGGCCCACCGTCGCGTACACGTCTCGGTGCTAGCCGGCTTCGCCGAGGAACTCCGCCAGCCTGGTCACGCCGGTGACCAGGTCGTCCTTGCCGAGCGCGTAGGACAGCCGGAAGTAACCGGGCGTGCCGAAGGCCTCGCCGGGGACGACCGCGACCTCGGCATGCCGCAACACCAGGGCGGCCAGGTCCACGCTGGTGGTGGGCACCGAACCGCGGAAGGACTTGCCGAGCAGGCCCTTCACCGACGGATAGGCGTAGAACGCGCCGGTCGGGGTCGGGCAGGTCACGCCGGGAATGGCCGAGAGCAGGTCGACGATGATCTTGCGGCGCTCGTCGAAGGAGGTCCGCATCGCCGCGACCGCGTCGAGGTTGCCCGCGACCGCGGCGATGGCGGCGCGTTGGGCCACGTTGGACACGTTGCCGCACAGGTGCGACTGGTAGTTCGTGGCCGCCTTGATCACGTCGTTCGGGCCGAGGATCCAGCCCACCCGCCACCCGGTCATCGCGTAGGTCTTGGCGACACCGTTGAGCACAAGGCAGGTGTCGGCGATCTCGGGCACCGCGACCGGCAGCGACACCGCTTCGGCGCCGTCGTAGACCAGGTGTTCGTAGATCTCGTCGGTGACCACCCAGATGCCGTGCTCAAGCGCCCAGTTCCCGATGGCCTCGACCAGTTCGCGCGGGTACACCCCGCCGGTCGGGTTGGACGGCGAGTTGAACAGCAGCGCCTTGGTCCTCGGCGTGCGGGCCGCCTCCAGCTGTTCGACGCTGACCAGGTAGTCGGTCGACTCGTCCGCGGTCACCTGCACAGCAACACCGCCGGCCAGCGCGATCGACTCCGGGTAGGTCGTCCAGTACGGCGCGAGCAGCAGCACCTCGTCGCCCGGATCGAGCAGGGTGGCGAACGCGGTGTAGACCGCCTGCTTGCCGCCGTTGGTGACCAGCACCTGGTTCGGCTTGATCTGGTAGCCGGAATCGCGGGCGGTCTTGGCGACCAGCGCCTCACGCAGCTCCGGCAGGCCGGCGACCGCGGTGTACCCGTGGTTGCCGCGCTCGCCGCAGGCCGCCTTGGCCGCCTCGACGATGTAGTCGGGAGTGGGGAAGTCGGGCTGGCCGGCGCCGAAACCGATCACCGGCCGGCCGGCCGCCTTCAGCTCGCGGGCCTTCGCGTCGACCGCGAGGGTCGCGGACTCGTTGATCCCAGCGATCCGTGCCGAGATCCGGCGGGGTAGAACGTCATGTGCGGTTGCCGCCATGGAACCCATCGTGGCAGACGGTGAGATACCGCCCACAGCGGCCCCAAGCAGGTCGGGAACCTGTGGAGCAGGCCCCGGCCTCGGGTTCGAGGGCTGCTCACGGACGCGATTGGAGTGTGGTGGTCGCGGTGCCGTACACTTCCGTACTTGGTACGTCCGATACTTACCCCGTGCCCGGCACTGGGGTGGGTGGAATGCGGCCAAACGTGGTCGGGAGACCGGCGACGAAGGGGTGTAGCTCAATTGGCAGAGCAGCCGCCTCCAAAGCGGCAGGTTGCAGGTTCAATTCCTGTCACCCCTGCGTTCGATCTTCTAGAGCTGGCTTTTTCTAGGGGTTTGGATCTTTCGGGTTGAGCCGACGGCGAAGCGAGGTGTGCTAGTGGCGGAAGACCACGAGCAGCAGGACGAGACGGAGGGACAGGAAATCTCTGTCCGTCCGGTCACTGCCGCCGCGCGACGTGAACAGCGCGCCGCGGCCCGCGCCGCCGCATCGACCGGCCCGACCAGTGAGAAGGTGGACGGCAGGCCGAAGACGGCGGCCGCCCGTGCCAAGCGGGCCAAGGCCGACGCGGATGCCGAGGCCAGCAGGAAGGTCACGGTCAGCAAGGCCGACCAGGGCATCGTGACGCGCAAGCGCGACGTTGCCGAGAAGCGGCCCTCGCCGATCTTCCGGCTGCTCCGGTTCCTCCGCGAGGTGGTCAGTGAGCTGCGCAAGGTCATCTGGCCGACCCGCAAGCAGCAGATCACCTACACCGTGGTGGTGCTGGTGTTCGTCGCGTTCGTCGTTGCGTTCGTGTCCGGCCTCGACTACGGGTTCACCAAGCTCGTGTTCTTGGTGTTCTCCTGATCGCAGGAGCACGAAACGCAAGTGTAGGGAAAGGAAGCGAGACCGACTGTGACCTCCGAAGACAGCACGCCTGAGGGTCAGGACTTGACTGACCAGCAGGTCGATGAGCTGTTCGCCGAGCAGGTGGGTGGCGACGGATACGTCGAGCCGGTCGAGGCTGCGGACGCCGGTGACGGCGGGAACACCGAGGCCGCGACCGCGGCCGACACCGATGCTGACGCCGAGCCGGGCGATCCGGCCGAGGAGCTGCGTGCCGCACTGCGCACCGCTCCCGGTGACTGGTACGTCGTGCACTCCTACGCCGGCTACGAGAACAAGGTCAAGACCAACCTGGAAACCCGGATCCAGACCCTCGACATGGAGGACTACATCTTCCAGGTCGAGGTTCCGACCGAGCAGGTGACCGAGATCAAGAACGGCCAGCGCAAGCAGGTGCAGCGCAAGGTGCTGCCCGGCTACATCCTGGTCAGGATGGAACTCAACGACCCGTCGTGGAGCGCGGTGCGCAACACCCCTGGTGTGACCGGGTTCGTCGGGGCGACCTCCAAGCCGTCCCCGCTGACCCTCGACGACGTGCTGAAGTTCCTGCTGCCGCAGGTGGCCGAGGAGACCAAGGCCGCGGCTCCCGGCGGCAAGTCGAAGGAAGCCAGCTCCGCGTCGAAGCCCAGCATCGAGGTCGACTTCGAGGTCGGCGAGTCGGTCACCGTCATGGACGGCCCGTTCGCGACCCTGCCGGCCACGATCAGCGAGGTCAACGCGGACAACCAGAAGATCAAGGTGCTGGTGTCGATCTTCGGTCGGGAAACCCCGGTCGAGCTGTCGTTCAACCAGGTCTCCAAGATCTGATCCAGCCAGCGGGCCGGCCGGAATGCCGGCCGGCCCGAACTGGTTGACACAAACTGGTCGGCCGAGGTTGCCGACCGCCGTGGGAGGACCAGGCGCTGGTCCGTACCACAACTATTCGGAAATCGACTGAAAGTGGAATAGCGAGATGAAGCGCAGCAAGGCTTACCGGGCAGCGGCCGAACTGGTCGACCGGGACAAGCTCTACAGCCCGTTGGAAGCGGCCGGTCTGGCCAAGGAGACGTCCAAGGTCAAGCAGGACGCGACCGTCGAGGTCGCCATCCGGCTCGGCGTCGACCCGCGCAAGGCCGACCAGATGGTCCGCGGCACCGTCAACCTGCCGCACGGCACCGGCAAGACCGCTCGGGTCATCGTGTTCGCCGTTGGTGACAAGGCCGCCGAGGCCGAGGCCGCCGGCGCCGACGCGGTCGGCTCGGACGACCTGATCGAGCGGATCCAGGGCGGCTGGCTGGAGTTCGACGCGGCCATCGCGACCCCGGACCAGATGGCCAAGGTCGGTCGCATCGCCCGCGTGCTCGGGCCGCGTGGCCTGATGCCGAACCCGAAGACCGGCACCGTGACCCCGGCCGTCGCCAAGGCGATCACCGAGATCAAGGGCGGCAAGATCAACTTCCGGGTCGACAAGCAGGCCAACCTGCACCTGGTGATCGGCAAGACGTCCTTCGGCACCGACGCACTGGTGGAGAACTACGCGGCCGCGCTGGACGAGGTGCTGCGGGCCAAGCCGTCCGCGGCCAAGGGCCGGTACCTGAAGAAGGTCACCTTCACCACCACCATGGGCCCCGGCATCCCGGTCGACCCGAACCGCACCCGCAACATGCTGGTCGACGAGGCCACCGCCTGACCTCAACGCTGCACGAGAACGGGGCGCGTCCACACCGGACCCGCCCCGTTCGTCGTCGGTGCGGTGTCGTTGGTGCGGCTTCAGCCGGTCGGAATCCCGGAGAACCCGCCGGTCGGAATCGGCGCCTCGCTCGGCGGCGCCGGAGTGGTCGTGTTCCCGGTCGGCGTCGACCCGGTGTCGCCGGGGGTCGTGGTGGCGCCGGGGGACGAGGCCGGGCACGGCTGCTGGGCGGCGTAGTCGGTGATCTCCCAGCCCTGGTCCTGCCTGGTCACCGTGAACGTGCCGAGCCGGGGACCACCACTGACCGGGAAGTCGCAGGAGGACACGGTCGTCGTGTTCTGCGAGACGGGCGCGAGGTAGTCGCCCGGTGCCACCTGGGTGTAGGCGTCCTTGTCGGTGACCTGCGCGAGGATCTTGGTGATGGCCGCCTGGCAGTTGGCCGTGCCGAAGGCGTGCGCGAACTTGGTGGCGGCCGAGGTGGAGAAGATGTAGCAGGCGCGGCTCGGCGGGAAACCCTCCGCCGGCAACCGGTACACGTCGACGACCGCGTCGTAGGCGCCCGCCGGTAGCTGCCCACTGTCGCTTTTGGACAATGGAAGGCCGGCATTGTCCGTGCTCGTGCCGTTGCTCGCGCCGAAGTAGTGTTCGACCAGCGCGGGAACGCCCCATAGGGCCAGGATGATCAGGATGATGATGCCGGCCAGCCAGCGGACCAGGGTGCTGCGCAGGATCTTGCGCCACAGCGGCGGGTTGGTGACCTTCTCGATCTTGGCCTGGCTGGCCCGGATCTCGGCGAGCTGGCTGCGCACCCCGGCCAGCTGTTCGTGCACTTCCGGCTGTCCTGGTGGTTGCCCGTGTGAGGCCTCGGTCGGCACGAGGCCGCCGCCGGCCGCGGTCCACGGCGGGGCCGGAGGCGGGTTGTCGGTCTGGCTGAAGCGCTGGAACTCCTGGAACCGCTGGAACTCCTGGAACTGGCGAAACGTCTCCGGGTCGACCCCGACCGGTGGCTGGTCCGGCACGGCAGGCTGGGTCCCCTGGCTGCCCGGCTGCTGCGGCTGTTCGTTCTCGCCCACGGGTTACATCATGCCGTGTCCTTCCCGACACGCACGGTCTACCGTGGGTGCGATTTGGTTTCTCGTCGTGGCCTCACGTATCCTGGTCGTTGTTCCACCGAAGACCGCTGGTCTTCCCATGTCCGCGTCACACCGGGCTTGGGAACCAAGGCCCCGCGAACAGCGGGCGGCCCGCGCAGGATGGACGAGGCTGAACCATGGTGCGCCACCGCGCGCGCCTTATCTCTTACGCCCCGTGCCGCTTGCGCACCGGGGCGTTCGTCATTTTCGGGGACTGGCCAACTGGCCAGACGAAACGTGGCTAAAAGAGAGGAGGCGACCGTGGCTAAGCCCGACAAGGTGGACGCCGTCGCCGAGATCGCGGACTCGTTCCGCGGTAGCTCGGCCGCTGTCGTCACCGAGTACCGAGGGCTCTCCATGGCGCAGCTTTCCACCCTGCGTCGCTCCCTCGGTGTCGGCGTCAGCTACCGGGTCGCGAAGAACACTCTGGTCAAGCGGGCCGCGCAGGACGCCGGTGTGCAGGGTCTTGAGGACCTGTTCGTCGGCCCGACCGCCATTGCCTTCGTCGACGGCGAGCCCGTCGACGCGGCCAAGGCGCTGCGCGATTTCGCGAAGGACAACAAGGCCCTTGTCATCAAGGGCGGCTACATGGACGGCAAAGCGCTGTCCGTGGAAGAGGTCACCAAGATCGCCGACCTCGACTCCCGTGAGGTGCTGCTGGCCAAGCTGGCCGGCGCGATGAAGGGCAACCTGTCCAAGGCGGCTGCCCTGTTCAACGCGCCCGTCTCGCAGATGGCCCGGCTGGCCGCCGCCCTGCAGGAGAAGAAGGCCGCCGAAGGTGGCGCGACCGCAGAGGCCGAGGCCCCTGCCGACGCTACCGCCGAGTAAGCGCCGAACCACCAGAGCCAGACCCCCGTTTGAATCCCAGCGCCCGCCTTGCCGGGCGTAGTAGTGAGGAAGGAACCGCCATCATGGCGAAGCTGAGCACCGACGACCTGCTCGACGCGTTCAAGGAAATGACGCTGCTGGAGCTGTCCGAGTTCGTCAAGCAGTTCGAAGAGGTCTTCGAGGTCACCGCGGCCGCTCCCGTCGCCGTTGCCGTCCCCGGTGGCGCCGGTGGCGCCGCTGCCGAGGTTGCCGAGGAGCAGAGCGAGTTCGACGTCGTTCTCGAGGCCGCCGGCGACAAGAAGATCCAGGTCATCAAGGTCGTCCGTGAGGTCGTCTCCGGTCTGGGCCTGAAGGAGGCCAAGGAGCTGGTCGAGGCCGCTCCGAAGTCGGTCCTTGAGAAGGTCAACAAGGACCAGGCCGCTGCCGCCAAGGAGAAGCTTGAGGGCGCGGGCGCTGTCGTCTCCGTCAAGTGATGTCACGTGAGCTGAGCAGGTGATCTGAGCGCCGCACGGCGCTCAACTACCGTCGAGTGAACTAATTTCACTTGTGGTAACCGAAATGCCCATCAGGGGCGGATTCCGGACAGGAATCCGCCCCTGATGTTGTGTTCAGATCAAAACCGTTACCGTTCTGCCGAGTGGGATAAGTCACGGTGCACCCCGAATGAGGTCGAACTGGCGAGTAACCTACGCGCCACTCACTCGTTGCACCGATATGACGTTAGTTGCGCGACGTCATGTCACCGGGACGAGCGCAAGCGTCGGCGAGTGCCGGGGCTGATGGGCTGCGGGAGGTCGCATGGGCGTCGAGGTGGTTGTCGAGGGGCTGACGAAGTCCTTCGGTCGGCAGGCCATCTGGCGGGATGTGACGCTGACGCTGCCGCCTGGTGAGGTGTCGGTGATGCTCGGGCCTTCGGGTACGGGTAAGTCGGTGTTTCTGAAGTCGATGATCGGTTTGTTGAAGCCGGAGCATGGCCGGTGTGTGGTCAATGGTGTGGACATCGTGTCCTGTTCGGAGCACA
>DATATE010000239.1:0-26768 GCA_036268955.1 Pseudonocardiaceae bacterium | reverse complement strand
CACCTCGAAGGCCGGGTTGCTGCCGTTGAGCGCCAGCCACTGGGTCTTGAGGTCCGACCAGATCAGCGGGTCGCCGTTGGACCACTTGGCCTTGGGGTTGATGTTGTAGGTGACCACCTGCTGGCCGTTGTCGGTGACCGTCGCCGAGGTGAGGTAGTCGTGGTTGATCACCGCCGAGCTGTCCGGCTGGATCAGGAAGAAGCGCGGCAGGTAGGCGTCGAACACATCCGGTTCTCCCTCGTCACCGCCGTCGACCTCGTTGAAGTTCCAGTTCGGCTCCCACTGGTCCAGCGGCCAGACGAAGTTCCCGTCGACCAGGGTCGACGGATCACGCGGGTTGATGTCCTCGGTCTTGTGCGCCAACTGGTTGCTGTTCTGGAGCTGGTTGCCGCTGTTGGTCGAACCACAGCCCGACAGGACAAGCGTCACGGTGACCGCGACGCCGATCAACGCACCGACCCCATACCTTCTCCGGCCCACGATGGGCTCCTCTATTCACCGGAACGGACCAATGTGGCCATTGGTCCGGACGGACAGGGTACCAGAGCATCCGTACCAGTCTCCGTCTGACGATTGTCCGGTAATGGCAGAAAAGTGTTGGGAGGCGAGGAAACGACGCTCGGCCTGATCACGCGCCCCACCGCAGGCCCGTCCCGGTCCGTCGCCATCCGGCCGGCCAGGATCCGTACCGGCTTGCGGAGCTGCCGCACCGACCGACCCGAGAACGCCGGCGCCAACGCCGGCCGATCAGCGCTGATCACCCGCTCCACATGATGATCATCGTTCCAGAAACCGGATCGTTACGCACAACCCCACCGCTAGTGAAAGAAACCGGCCTCGTCGGCCATGTCGGCAAGCTCGGAGAACTTCACGTTGATGACCGAAAGGCAACTCTCGATCAACAGCACCGTGGCCGGTATGGCGCGGAACGCACGGCCAGGTTCCTCCAGGAGGTCGACGACGAGTACGAGGCGCTCGGCGCTGCTGACCGTCGTATCATCCACGACGAGCAGGAATGAGTGCTCGTATTCGGGAGTGGTCGGGACCAGGTTGACGAGTTGATCCTTCGTCAAACCGCGGTAAACAGGTTCGTCGAGGAGACCAAGGTGGGATAGCAGCCCGTATTCCACACTGGACTTCCGGACGACCGCCACGATCGTCTTCCACACTTCGTCGTCACCGAGGTCGGTGCGGATCAACAGGGGATTCCTGGTGCGCGGCAACAGCTTCATCGAACACCACTCCCCTCGACGCAGCGTGTCTCCGGTCAGCATTCCAGTCGGCACTCATCACCACACCGGAGAGTGAGCGGTATTCACACCGTAACGCCTACATGAGGCCGTCGCACACCCAACAGTCATACTATACTGGTTTTAACGGCAATTTGTCACTCCGCTGAGAATCGGCTCACCCCTCCCGCACAACATTGACAAAAAGGGCGGCCGACCGGAGTCTGCTCAATCGGGTTTGGCCGGCAGATCGGCGGACCGCGACCACAGTCGCCACGCCTTGGGCGCCGCGGCGGCGTGGTGTGAACCGGCTTGCGCGAAACGCAGCCGGATGCGTGCCCCGCCCAGTTGACTCTGGTCGATGTAGATGGTCCCGCCGGTCGCCTCGACGGCATGCCGAGCGATGTCGAGCCCGAGTCCGGTGGAGCCGTAGCCACTGGCCCCCCGACGCAGGGCAGCTCGGGTGTCGGCGATGCCGGGACCGCCGTCCTCGATCAACAGGCTGACCCAGCCCGCGTAGCAGACGACGGTGGCCGCGAACGCGGTGCCGGCCGGCGTGTGTTGGAAGACGTTGCCCAGCAGGGCGTCGACCACCGCGCCGACATCGTCGGCGGGCAGGTCGACAGCCGCCTGCTCCGAGATGCACCGGAACTCGCAGGATCGAGCCTGGTGATCAGCCAGTACCGACCAGAAGGCCATCCGATCGGCCAGCACCTTCGCCACGTCACAGATCGGGGGGTCGGGTTCGGCGACCCGCTGCGCCGTCCTGATCAGGTTGTCGACGTCGTTGCCCAGCGCCAGCACGGCGAGCCGGATGCGTTGGGCCTTCGGATCGTCGCCGATCGACTCGGAGTCGAGGCGCAGGGCGGTGAGCGGGGTGCGCAGCCGGTGGGACAGATCGGCGACGAACTCCCGTTCACCGGCGATCAGCTGCTCGACCCGCCGCGAGATCTGATTGAGTGCGTCGACCAGCTGGTTGACCTCGGACGCGGGGGAAGCGGGGACCTCGATACCCGTACGTCCCTGGCCGATGGTGGCCGCTGCCGATGTAATGGCCCGCACCGTCCTGACCAGCGGACGGCTGTACCAGTAGCCGACCCCGACGGCGACCCCGATGGCCACCAGCCCACCCGCCGCCAACAGGCCGAGGCGCTCGACCAGGGGTAACAGCACCGCCGAGGTCGGCACGAAGACCTCGACCGTTGCGGTTGAACCGCCCGGCGCGAGCACGGATCGGAACAGCACCCGACCGCCACTGACCGAGGACCACAGCAGCTCGCGCCCCCGCGCGACACCTACCTCCTCGGTCGTGGCGTGCGTCAAACCGAGGATGCGGCCGTCAGCCAGACGTACGGCGAGGTCGTTGCCGGCGCCCTCCTGAGCGCGAGCGAGCGCGACGCGAACAACGCTCATGTCCGTGGTGGCCGACACCACCGAGGCCGCCAGGTCGGCCTGCTGGCCGGCAACCTGCTCGACATCACCGGATACGGCATGCCATTCAATAAGACCGAATACCGCGAGGATCACCACGATGCCAGCCGTGGCAGCCAACACGATGGCCCGCACAAAAATCCGATTCATGTCAGCGCCACCAGCTCAGCCCGACTCTACGCACCGCACCCAGTGTAGATGCACGACGTGGAGAGGCTTGGCACAGCAAAGTACACCGACGGTAGCAGGGTGCATGCGAGTGGCGACCACGGCCCGGTGGTGACGGCGATTCGACGCCCATCGCGGCGAAGTGTGATCGGCAATTAAGGTTTATTTATGGTACCGAGTCCTAGCATTTTGGGACCTGGTGAAACCGAACGGTAACAACAGCTGCGACGGCAAACCAGTGCGAGCCTCGGAGATAGGAAGCTCAGTGTCGACAATAACGCTCAGTGGGTTGGGCAAGATCTACGCGGACGGTACACGGGCCGTCGACGATCTCAACCTGGAAATCCAAGATGGCGAGTTCTTGGTACTGGTCGGTCCTTCCGGCTGCGGCAAGACGACCGCGTTGCGCATCATCGCGGGCCTTGAGGACATCAGCGAGGGAAACGTCCTAATCGGTCAGAAAGTGGTGAATCGCGTTCCATCACGCGACCGTGACGTCGCGATGGTCTTTCAATCCTATGCCCTCTATCCACATTTGAATGTCTTCGACAACATCGCGTTCGGACTCACCTTGCGCAAACTGCCCAAAGCCGAGATCAAGCGGCGGGTGAACGAGGTGGCCAAGGTACTCGAACTCAGTGAGCATCTGACGCGCAAGCCGAAGAACCTCTCCGGCGGCCAACGCCAGCGGGTGGCGATGGGCCGGGCGATCGTCCGTGAGCCGGAAGCGTTCCTGATGGACGAGCCACTGTCCAACCTGGATGCGAAGCTGCGGGTGCAGATGCGCGCGCAGATAGCCAGAATCCAGCGTGACCTCGGGGTCACCACCGTCTACGTGACCCACGACCAGACGGAAGCGATGACGCTCGGCGACCGGGTCGCGGTGATGAAGCGTGGTGTCCTGCAACAGGTCGGGCCGCCGCAGGAACTCTACGACCGACCGGTGAACCTCTTCGTTGCCGGTTTCATCGGTTCGCCGGGGATGAACTTCCTCACCGGCGTACTGGAAGCGGACTCCGACGGCGCTCTCTGGGCACTGCTCAAATCGCAGCGGCTGCGGCTGCCCGATTCCGTGCTGCACAGGCGGTCCGCGCTCAAGGACTACGTCGGCAAGGAGGTCGTCATCGGCATCCGGCCGGAGGACATGGAAGACGCCGAGATCGTCGGCGCCGAGCCAGGTTTGACCTTGCGGGCCACCGCAGACCTTGTCGAGGCAATGGGTTCGGACGTGTTGGTGCACTTCCCGATCGAGGCACGACCGGTGGTGACCGACGATACGAAGGAGTTGGCGGAGGAGACCGGCATGATCGGTGCGTCGGGGGCGCATCAACCGGGCGTGACCACGCTCGTCGGCCGGTTCAGTCCACGCACCAGGGTGTTCGAGGGTCAACCGGTGGTGGTTCGGGTGGACACCGCTCGTCTGCATTTCTTTGATCCGGGTACCGGATCATCAATTTGGAACGACTGAGGAGCAACAATATGAACGCCAGAGCCACCGGCATCGCCGCCGCGGCTGTCGTAATCGCCATGAGTGTCGTCGGCTGTGGGTCGGGTTCGAGTTCACCCTCAGCCGCAACCCCACCACCGGGCCTGAACCTCAAGGGCGACACCATTCAGGTCGCCGGTGTGTGGTCAGGTGCCGAGCAGGCAGACTTCCAGCAGGTGCTACAGGCCTTCGAGAACGAGACCGGTGCCACCGTCCAGTACACCTCCGACGGAGACAACCTGCCCACGGTTCTACAGACCAAGGTGGCCGGTAAGAACCCGCCGAACATCGCCTTCCTCGCCCAGCCCGGCTCGATCGCCCAGTTCGCCAAGGAGGGCGCGCTCAAGCCACTGCCGGCCAACGTGCAGCAGACGGTCAAACAGCATCAGGCGACGTCCTGGAACGCCTTCGCCACCGTCGACAACCAACCGTACGGGGTGTATTTCGACGCCTCGGACAAGTCGGTCGTCTGGTACAACGCCAAATCCTTCAGCTCGCTCGGTGCGCAGCCGCCCACCACGTGGTCGCAGTTCGTCACCCTGTCCAGCCAGCTTGCCGATGCCGGCATCACCCCGATGTCGGTCGGGGCGGCCGATGGTTGGGTGCTGACCGACTGGTTCGAACAGGTCTATCTGCAGACCGCGGGCGCGGCCGACTACGACAAGCTCGGTGCGCACCAGATTCCGTGGACCGACCCCACCGTGACCAAGGCTTTGCAGGTCCTGCAGCAGTACCTCGGCCAGAACCGGCTGATAGCGGGCGGCGACGCAGGTGCGCTGCAGACCGACTTCCCCACCTCGGTGGTGAACACGTTCTCGCCCAGCCCGAAGGCGGCGATGGTCTATGAGGGCGACTTCGTCGCCACGACCATCCAGTCCAGCACCGACGCGAAGGTCGGCACGGACGCGAAGATCTTCCCGTTCCCCCAGATCGGTTCGGCAAAGCCGGGGGTGGAGACCGGCGGCGATGCGGCGGTCGCCTTCACCAACGACAAGGCGACCATGGCACTGATGAACTTCCTGGCCACTCCGCAGGCAGGTGCGATCTTCGCCAAGACCGGCGGGTTCCTCTCCCCCGACAAGGACATCCCGCTGTCGGACTACCCCAACGACATCACCAGGACGATGGAGCAGCAGTTGTTGGCCGCGGGCAACAACATCGTCTTCGACATGTCCGACCAGGCTCCGCCCGCATTCGGCGCCACCAAGGGATCCGGTGAGTGGCAGGACCTGGAGAACTTCCTGGCCAACACCAGCGACATCAACGGTGCTGAGAAGGCTCTCGAAGCCGATGCCGTCAAGGACTACCCGACTTCGTGAGGCGGATTCACCCGTGACTCAGCTTACGACCACAGCGAGTCGGCAAGGTGACCTCCCCACCGGGGAGGTCACCCGTCGTCCGCGACGCAGTAAAGGCACCGATGGCCGTTCGGGCACTCCGAAGTGGCTGGTGGCGCTGTATTTGTCACCGGCTGTGCTGCTGTTGGCCATCTACCTCGCCTATCCGGTGCTCTATTCGATCGTTCGCAGCCTGTTCGACAAGTCGGGTACGTCTTTCGTCGGCCTGCACAACTACGCCACGGTATTCACCGACCCGAATACCAGAATCGCCATCCGCAACAACCTGATCTGGGTGCTGGTCGCACCCGCTCTCGTCACCGGCCTCGGCCTGATCTTCGCGGTACTGACCGAGCGAATTCGCTGGGCGGTCGCGTTCCGGCTGGTCCTGTTCATGCCGATGGCGATCTCGCTGTTCGCCTCCGGCGTCATCTTCAAGCTGGTCTACCAGGAGGACCCCGGCCTCGGCGTGGCCAACGCGGCCGCGGTGAGCGTGCATGACGTGTTCCTGCCACCTTCGCAGTATCCGGGCGTGCAGCCACGACCGCTGGACGACGCCTTGTCCAGTTCGGCCGGTTTCACCACCGCCAAGTCCTACCAACCGGGTGATGTGCTGGATCTGCCGATGGTCGGGATGGCACCGAGCGCACTGCCCGCCCAGGCGGTGCCGGCCACCGCAGTACACGCCACCGGCGACGAGCTGACCGGCGTTGTCTGGCTGGACATCTCGCTCGGCAGCAAGGTCGGCCAGCTGGGACACGGCAAACGCGGTATGCCCGGTGTCACCGTGCAGGCGATCCAGAACGGGTCCGTGGTTGCCACCGCCACCACCGGGGACGACGGCACCTTCGTGTTCCCCGATCTGGCGGCCGGCCGCTATCAGGTACGGCTGCCGGCCGCCAATTTCACCCAGCCCTTCCGAGGTCTCAGCTGGCTGGGCTCGACCCTGGTCACCCCGGTGATCATCTCGGCCTGGATCTGGATCACCACCGGTTTCGCGATGACCTTCATCGCCGCCGGCCTGGCGGCGATTCCACGGGACGCGCTTGAGGCGGCCAGGGTGGACGGTGCGACCGAATGGCAGGTCTTCCGCAGAGTGACCATGCCACTGCTCGGTCCGGTGCTCCTCGTCGTCTTCGTCACCCTGATCATCAACGTGCTGAAGGTGTTCGAGCTGGTCTATGTCATCCCGCCCGGATCGACCCAGGCCGACGCGAACGTGCTCGCCCTCCAACTGTGGCAGGTCGCGTTCGGAGCCGGTGGCGGTGATCTCGGGCTGGGCAGCGCCATCGGCGTGATCCTGTTCCTCCTGGTGATGCCAGCCATGTTGTTCAACATCCGCCGATTCCGCCGGGAGCGACGATGACAACACTCGACAAAGACTTCCTGGTCACCGGTGTTGCCGGCTCGCCTCGGCGGGGAGTTCTGACCAAGGTGGTCGGGCTCTTCGGCTCCGGCCTCGTCCGGTTCCTGCTCGGACTGATCGCCATCCTGTGGATGGTGCCGGTGTTCGGCCTGCTGGCCTCCTCGCTGCGTGGTGAGGCGGACAAC
This sequence comes from Pseudonocardiaceae bacterium, assembly GCA_036268955.1. Classification (GTDB taxonomy): domain Bacteria; phylum Actinomycetota; class Actinomycetes; order Mycobacteriales; family Pseudonocardiaceae; genus CAJCJE01. The sequence goes on along the minus strand of DATATE010000239.1, from coordinate 19,566 downwards.
GCGACCACCGGCTGGTGGAAGATCTTCACCAAGCCGACCGAGATCACGCTGGCCAACTACCGGGACCTCATCGCGAACTCGACGGTGATGCACTCGCTGCTCAACACCGTCTACATCTCGGTGCCGGCCACCGCATTGGTCATCGGCATCGGCGCGCTGGCCGCCTACGCGCTGGCCTGGATGCGCTTCCCCGGCCAGGACTGGCTGATGGTCATCATCGTCGGACTGCTCGTGGTGCCGATCCAGGTCGCCCTGATCCCGATCGCCGAACTCTACGGCGACATCGGACTGTTCGGATCGATCATCGGGGTCATCCTGTTCCACGTCGCGTTCGGTCTGCCGTTCGCGGTGTTCCTGCTCCGCAACTTCTTCGCCGGCATTCCGGCCGATCTGCTCGAAGCGGCCAGGATGGACGGCGCCCGTGAATGGCGGATCTTCCGCAAGGTGGTGCTGCCGATCGGTCTGCCGGCAATCGCCTCGTTGGCCATCTTCCAGTTCCTCTGGGTCTGGAACGACCTACTCGTGGCCCTGGTGTTCGCCAGTCCGTCCGCCCAGCCCATCACCGTCGCGTTGCAGTCCCAGCTGCGCGATTTCGGTACGAACATCAACGTGCTTGCCACCGGCTCGTTCGTGTCGATGCTCGTCCCGCTGGCGGTGTTCTTCGCCTTCCAACGATTCTTCGTGCAAGGCGTGCTCGCGGGCTCGACGAAGTAAGGCCTGGTCGAACCGGCCGGTGTAGCACTCACCCGGCCGGTTCGACCTTCTCAATCCCCTCGGTTGGGTCGTGGGGCCCCATCACTCCGTCGCGAGCAGCCGGGCACAGCGGATCAGGCCGAGGTGGCTGTATGCCTGCGGGTGGTTGCCGAGGGAACGCTCGGCAATGGGGTCGTACTCCTCCGGCAGCAGTCCGGTCGGCCCTGCCGCGGCAACCAATTGGTCGAAGAGTTCCTCGGCCTCGGTCCGCCGCCCGGTCAACAGGTAGGCCTCGATCATCCAGGCCGCGCACAGGTGGAATCCGCCTTCGGTGCCGGGCAGTCCGTCGTCCCTGCGGTACCGGTACACCGTCGAGCCGCTGCGCAGCTCGGACTCGATCGCGGTCACCGTGGCCTGAAAGCGCGGGTCGGCCGGATCGATCAGCCCGGACAGTCCCACATGTAGCGAGGCCGCGTCGAGGTCGGTGCCGTCGTAGGCGGTGGTGAACGCACCGATGCCGCTACCGGCGTCGGAATGCCACCCGTTGTCGAGCACGTCCTCGGCGATCCGCTCCCGCAACGACAACCAGTCCGAACCAGGCGCACGGCCGAACCGCTCGGCGAGCATCAGCGCCCGGTCGACCGTCAGCCAGCACATCACCTTCGAGTAGACGTGATGACGAGGAGCGTCCCGTTCCTCCCAGATCCCGTGGTCGGGCTCTGACCAACGGCTGGCCACCGCATGCGTCATCGCCTGCACCATCTGCCAGTCCTCGTCGGTCAGCGTGCCGCGCGCCTCGCTCAGCGCAACGACCAGGTCCGCCACCGGGCCGAACACGTCCAACTGGACCTGCTGGTTGGCCAGGTTGCCGACCCGGACCGGTCGGGACCCCGCATAGCCGGGCAGCGTGTCGATCACCGCTTCCGGACCGAGGACCGCACCTGACAAGGTGTACAGCGGATGCAGCCGTTCCGGCCCTGGCAGGGTCTCCAATATGTTGCGCAGCCACCGCAGATAGCCGTCGGCCTCCTCGATCGAGCCCAAGGAGACCAGGGCATGCGCGGTGAGCGCGCCGTCGCGCAGCCAGCAGTACCGGTAGTCCCAGTTGCGGATGCCGCCGATCTCCTCCGGCAGCGAGGTGGTGGCAGCGGCCATGATCCCGCCGGTCTCCGTATGGCACAGTCCGCGCAGCGTCAGGGCGGACCGGGCGACCAGTTCGGGTTCGACATTCGGCAGCCGCAACTCGGCAAGCCACTCCGACCAGTAGGCGCGGGCGGCGGTCTGACGGTCGGCTTCGGGCACCGGGTTCGGGCCGAGGTCGGTCGTCCCGCAGCGCAGTTCGAGCACCACTGCCTGGCCATCGGCCGGATCGAACACGGCGGTCGCGCTCTCGTGCATGCCGTCGGAGGTGATCTGCCAGGAAAGTCCGGGAGCGCGTAGCACCATCGGATCACTGGTGCCCAGTACCCGCAGACCGTCGGGCTCCGCGGAAAGCCGCACCGGAACCTGGCCGAATTCCGGGCGGGGCGCGAAAGTCGCCACTGTCCGGGTCGACCCGTTGATCACTCTGGTCAGGTCCGTGCGATGGCCGGGGCTGTTGTGCTCAAGGTAGTCGGTGACCACCAGCCGAGACCAACGGGTCTCCACGGCCATGGTGCCCGGCAGGTATCGCTGGCCCAGCGGCAGGCCGCTGCGTTCCGGCTTGACCGTGAAGTGTCCCGCGCCGGGACCGCCGAGCAGGTCGGCGAACACCGCGGCCGCGTCCGGTTCGGGATGACACAGCCAGGTCAGCCGGGCATCGGGAGTGACAAGCGCGACCGTGGTCTCGTTGGCCAGCATGGAGATCCGCTCGATCGGCGGGGCGGACTCGCCGTATAGCCAGGCGCGTCGCTCCTCAAGGAGGTAGGCCAGCACGGTTGCCACGCTGGTGGTGTCGGCGACCGAGAACTCCGCGAGGGTGTCGTCGCCGCCCACCTTGATACCGAGGTCCGGGCCGGCCAGCCGGGCGAAGGCCTTCTCATCGGTCGTGTCGTCACCGATGAACACCGCCGCGCTCGCACCGACCTGGTGCCGCAACGTGTCGAGTGCGTGACCCTTGTCGGTCTGGACCACGGCCAACTCGATCACCGCCTTGCCCTCGGTGACCTGCACACCGTGCCAGGTAGCCGGATCCTCACGAACGGCGGCCAGTACCGCCTCCGCGACCGAGGGGTCCGCGCGCCGCACATGCACCGCGATACTGGCCGGCTTAACCTCAAGGTGTACCCCGGCGGAGTCACCGGTGAGTCGTTCCAACTCGACCACCAGCCTGCGGTGCAGCGCGCACGCGTCCGGGTCCAGCGCGCGCACGAACCCGATGTCGAACTCGGAGCCGTGGCTGCCGACCAGATGCACCTCAGCCGGCAGTCTGGACAAGGTGGCCAGGTCACGTAGGGCACGACCGGAGATCACCACGGCCGTCGTGTCGTGGAGTTCGGCGAGTGACCGCAGCGCACCGACGGACTCCGGTCGCGGCACCGCCTTCTCCGGGTCGGCCACGATCGGGGCAAGTGTCCCGTCGTAGTCGCAGGCGACCAGTAGGCGCGGGGTGCGCGCGATGCGCACGATCGCCCGACACAGGTCAGGGGAAAGGCCACGAACCGCTGCCTCGTTGGGAGGAACGGTCAGGGACCGGACCGCTGTCGCGGGCATGACCGGCCCAAACGGCCTTGCCGGTACCGCCGCCGACTCGATTGCCATGTCGCGCTTCCTTGGACTCCATGGCCGCAGGCTCTGACGCCATGAGGGCCTACCTATCCGGATTGAACACCGGCGGTCGCCGGGCACGCCACATCAGTACCAGAAATTAAGGGAACAGAAACCTAGAAATAATGGGCCTTTATGGCCGAATCGTCAGATCACTGCGCGGCTGTCCCTTGGCCGGGAAAAGCGATCCGGGTCAGTGTATACGCGAAATTACCTATTAGCCGAGCGACGGTCGTATCCCGGTAGTGGTCCGAAGAGTACCGGCAGGCGAAGGTGAGCCGGCCGGTTCGGACCTCAGCGGTCACCTCGATCACATGCGCGCCCCGGTCGTTCGGGTTCTCGTCGTAGCCAAAACCCGGCCGCACCGCCCGACACAAGCCGGTATCCGGCTCTGTTTCACCGAGGCCGCAGCGTTGCCCGAGGTTCCTGAACATCACCTGAGCCGCTGGGCGGTCGGCCAGCCGGTGGCCAGGGGTACCGGGCGAGCCGAGATAACGCAGCGCTCCGTAGCCGAGTCCGGTGCCGGGAACCTGCCCGAGCTGGCGACGAATCGACTGAATCAGCCTGGTCGGATCGGGCTCAAGGTCTTCGTTGACATGCAGGGTGACCGGAAAGACGGTGACGAAGGCGCCAATGGTGCGGGACAGATCGACATCGTCGAAGGTCTCTTCGCGCGCGTCGCCTTCCAGGTCCAGCACCACTCGACGCCGATCGGTCCATTGGCACAGCGCCAAGGCAAAACCGGTCAGCAGCAGGTCGTTGACGCCGGCCAGATAGGTGCCGGGCGCCCGATGCAGTAGGACGTCGGTGACGTCTTCGGAGAGGTTCGCCTCCAGCACCGCCATGCCCTTGTTCCCTGGCCTGCCGTCCGGCGCCGGCAACATGTAGTCGGTTTCCACGCCGTTCCAGTGACCGAGTTCGTGGTCGAAACTTCCGTTGCCGACGTGTCGGGTGAGTCGCCGCGCCCAGGTCCGGAACGAGGTGGTCTTGCGACCGAGGTCGATGGGTTGCTCGGTGACGGCTTGGTGATAGGCGATGTCGAGATCGGCGATAAGGATCTGCCAGGAGGTGGCATCGACGACGAGTTGGTGGATGGCCAGGAACAACCGAGGTGGCTGCTCGCCGCCGAGGGTGAACAGCACCGCCCGCAACTGTGGGCCGGTGCCGAGATCGACGCCGGACTGCGTGGACAACACGATCGTCTCCATGGCGAGACGCTGATCCTGTTCGTCCAGGCCGGACAAGTCGTGTCGGCACAGCGGATCGGCTGGTTCGCTCGGGGCGTTGTGTTGCCGCCACAGGCCGTCCACCCGATGGAACCGCATGCGCAGTGCGTCGTGGTGAACCACCAGTTCCACCAGCGCGACACGCAGGGCCGCCTCGTCGACGGTCGGTGCCAACTCCACCAGCATCGACCGGTCGAGCTGTTCGGGAGTGGCCCGATTGGCAAGGAGCCAGTGCTGCATCGGCGTCAGACCGACCGGGCCGGAAACCACCGATCGATGGTCGGTCCGCTCCCCCGGCGAACCGGCGAACGTGGCGAGTTCCGCGATGGTAGGCCGCAGGAACATGTCCTTCACCTCAACGGCGAAACCGGCGTCACGTGCCAGCGCGATCAGGTGGACACTCCGAATAGAATCGCCGCCGAGTTCGAAGAAGTTGTCCGTGACGCCAATCTCCTCGATGTCCAGTACCTGTCGCCAGATCTCGGCCAACGCGACTTCCACCGGAGTCCTCGGCAACAGCCGCTCGGGCGCTGCTGTGGTTTGATCATCAGGAATCGGCAGCCGCTCGCGGTCCACCTTTCCGTTGGCGTCCAGCGGAAAGGTGTCGAGAATCGTGAACGTGTCGGGCACCAGCTGGCCCGGTAGCGTCGTCTTGACGAATTCCGCCACCACGCCGGCATCCAACGCTTCTTCCGGTGTCGGACGCAGGTAGGCGGCCAGCCGAGCACGGTCGCCGGTGCCGACAACCGTGACGACGGCTTCGGCTACCGCGGCATGGCGCAGCAGCGCTGCCTCGACCTCCCAGCTCTTGACCTGGAACCCGCGGATCGTGACCTGGCCGTCGGCCGGACCGACGAACTCCAGCAGTCCGCCGCTGCTCCACCGGACAAGATCCCCGGTGCGGTACATCCGTTCACCGGGGACGAACGGGCAGGCCACGAACCGCTCCGCGGTGGCCTCCGGCCGCCCCAGGTATCCCCTTGCCACGCCGTCACCGACCACATACAGCTCACCGACCGCCCCGTCCGGTACCGGACGCACATGCCGGTCCAGCACGAAGATCCGGGTTCCGACGAGCGGTCGACCGAGCGCCGCGACCTCGCCGGTCCGGTCGGGCGATCCCATCGGGTGCACGGCCACCAGCGCGGTGCTCTCGGCCGCCCCGTAGAAGCTGAACACCGTCGTGTCCGGACATGCGGCCAGGATCCGGTGCAGCGCCGCCGACGGAACCCCGTCCTGGCCTGCGAACACCTCACGCACGCCGGCCAGCAGCTCAGGAGCGTCAGCGACGACCGCGCGGTACAGCCCGGAAGTCAACACCAGCCCGGAGACCCGCTCATCGGCGATGATCGTCGGCAGGCTTCGCGCGGTCAGGTCGGCAGGCGGCGCGACGACGACGCAGCCGCCCTGGAGCAGCGGCACCCACATCTCGATGATGGACGCGTAGCACCCCAGCGGAGCGTGCATCAGCATCCGGTCCGCGCCGCTACCGGCGAAACAGTCGTCGAGGGCGAGCGCGACCACGCCGCGATGACACACCGCGACCGGTCGACCGGAGGTGGGCAGGACATAGGCGAGCTGATCGGGATGCACCTGGATCCGAGGCTGGGTGGTCGGCAGGCCGGATCGTGCACCGTCGTCGAGCAGGACCCGCCGACCGTCGTGTACGGACTCGGCCACCGCGTCCGATTCCCGGTCGGTGAGCAGCACACCGGCGCCGACGGCGGCCAACAGCCCGCGCAGTTCCTCGGCCGGCGCGCCCGGATCCAGCGGCACGTACGCGGCACCGGCCTTGAGCGCGCCGAGCGCGGCCACCACGACGTCCACCGACCTGCCGAGCAGGATGCCCACCCGGTCCTCCGGTCGCACCCCCAACACGATCAGGCGGTGAGCCAACTGGTTCGCCTGTGCGTCCAACTCGCCATAGGTCAGCGATCGGGGGCCGGACGCGACCGCGACCGCATGCGGGACGATGTCGCGTACCTGTCCGAATACCCGGACGATCGACTCCGCGCTGGCACCCGCGGCGCCGTCGACGCCGCTCCATCCGCCGAGCAGTAGCTCCCGCTGTTGCGCGGTAACCAAGGGCAGGTCGGCGACCGGCCGGTGCGGGTTGGCCGCCGCACCGGCCAGCAGCACTCGCAACTGTCCGGCCAACCGCTCTGCCGTTGCCGCGTCGAACAGGTCGGTGTTGTACTTCAGCTCGGCCTGTAGGCCCTCACCGATTTCCTGGAACTGGAACAGTACGTCGACGCTCGCCGTCGTCACCGGCAACCGCACTTCCTCGACGAGCAGACCCGACAACCCCAGCTGTGCGTGCGGCGTGTTCTTCAGTTCCACCGCGGCCTGGAACAACGGGGTGCGGCTGGGATCGCGCTCGGTGGCCAGCAGCTCGACCAGCCGCTCGAATGGCAGGTCCTGGTGCTCCAGAGCACCCAGCAGGGTCTCTTGCGTCCGACCGACGAACTTGGCGAACGAGTCGTGAAAGGGTACCCGGCCGCGCAGCACCAGGGTATTGGCGAACAACCCGACCAAACCGGTCGTCTCCGGCCGGTTTCGGCCGGAGACCACGGTACCCACAGCGACGTCGTCCTGCCCGGACCATCGGCTCAGCAGTACCTGGCAGCCCGCGATCAGCGCGGTGAACAGCGTTCCACCCCGGTTCGCGGCCAGCGTGCGCAGTCGGGCAGTGATCTCGGCGGAGAGCACGAAGTCGACCAGCGCGCCTCGTGAGGTGCGTACCGAGGGCCGCGGTCGATCGGTCGGCAGCTCAAGCGGCGGACAACCGGCCAGTTGGCTGCGCCAGTAGGCCAGATCCGCGCGCGAGGCCGGACCGGAGCACCGCTCCCGCTGCCAGGCGGCGAAGTCGGAGTACCGGACCGGCAGTTGCGGTAGCTCGGCGGCCCGGTAGTTCAACTCGGACCGGTAGCCGTCGTCGAGTTCATCGATGATCACGCCGCCGGACCAGTCATCGGCCACGATCCGGTGCATCATCAGGCTCAACACGTGATCGCGGTGGTCCATCCGGATCAGCGTGGCCCGCAGCAACGGACCGTGTGACAGGTCGAACCCGGTGGCGAGGTCCGCGACGAGCAGCCGATCCAGTTCCGCCTCGGCCCAGCGCAGCCCTGACAGGTCGACCACCTTCAGGTCCACCTCGCCGGCCGGCTCCACGACCTGCATCGGCCTGCCCTGCACCGTGGGAAAACTGGTGCGCAGTGCCTCGTGCCGTGCCAGCAGCGCCGTCAACGTGCGTTTGAGCTTCGGTACGTGCAGTGGACCGTGCAACCGTAGGGTGATCGGCACGAGATGTTCGACGTCACCGGGTTCGAACTCATGCAGGAACCACAACCGTTGCTGGGCAAAGGACAACGGCACCGGCCCGCTACGGGTCGACGCCGGGATCGGCGCACGGCGTTCGACCGCGCCGCGTTCGAAGTCCTGCAGGAACCACAGCTGCTGCTGGGCAGCCGATGACATCGACTCGGTGCAGGCCACCGCGGGGACCGGCGCGCCAGCAGGCTCGACCAGTTCTTCGGCCAGTTCCTCGGCAAGGCCGGCGGCCAGACCGGCAACCGTTGGCGTGGCGAACAGTGCCCGCGGCGAGATGGTCACCCCAAGGGCGGCGCGCAGCCGGGCGACCACCCCGATGCAGGCGGCGGAGTCGCCACCCAGCTCGAAGAATCCGTCGAGCCGACCGACCCGGTCCACCCCGAGCACCTCGGCGAAGATCTGCACGATCTCGTGTTCGGCCGCTGTCCTCGGTGGTTGGTAACCGGCGCAGCCGGGATGCGCGGCCTCGCTTGAGCGAGCGGCCGGTCGCTCACTATCCACTTCGGACATCCAAGGGAGGTCACCGAGCCGCTGTTGCGGTTCGGTGGTGACGGCGACCAGCAGCAGCCGCAGCGCTTCGGTCAACCGCTCGACCGTTACCCGATCGAACAGGGTCGGGTCGTAGGACAGCGCGAGGTGCAGCCGCTCCGCCAGGTGGGCACGCAGGCACAGCGGGAAGGCGGTGGCGTTCACCATGCGAGCCTCACGCACGCGCGGACCGTCCTCGATGCCACCGCCGAATGCGGACACTCCACCGAGCGGGTGCTGCTCGAATGCGACGATGCTGTCGAACAGGCTCGTTGCGGGGCCGAGGTCGCTGTAGGACCGCAGACGGGCCAACGGGGTGAACTGAAAAGCCCTCGACTCGTCCAGCGCGGCCTGCAGCCGGTGTAGCCAGGACAGGACCGTTTCGGTCGGTTCGATCGTGACCCTGGCGGGCACGTAGTTCACGAACATACCGATCATCGACTCGGCTCCGGCCAACTGGGCCGGCCGGTCGGAGACCGCGGTGCCGAACAGAACGTCCCGCTCATTGCCGTGCCAGGACAACAGCAACGCCCAAGCGCCCGAGACGATGGCATCGACGGTCAACCCATGGCGCTGGGCCATCCGGCGCACCCGGTCCGACTGCCGCGGCGAGAGTGCGATCCGCAGGATCTCCGGTGACTCGTTCCGGTGTGTCCGTTCGGGTATCCGGTCAAAGGGCAATGGGGTCGGCCTGCAAAAGCCCGCCAGCACGTTTCGCCAATATCCCTCGGCGGCACTGCCGGACTGCTCCGCCAGCCAGGCGAGGTGCTCGCGAAACGGTCGGCGAGTGATCAGGTTCGGTGGCCGAGCGGCGATCAGCGCCGCATAGCACTCGGCGACCTCGGCGACGACCTGCGTCAGGCTCCAACCGTCCAGCAGCAGCGGGGGAAACGACAGGACCAACACAACCTCGTCGTCGGCGCGGCGGGCGATCGACAGCCGAAGCAGTGGTGCGGCGGTCAGGTCGAACCCGGCCGCCCGATCCGCCGTCAGCAGCGCGGTGAGGGCGGCCGCGCGGTCCGGCTCGGTCAGCGAACGCCAGTCATGGTGCTCGACCGGCAGGGCCACCGCCCGCCGGACGACGTGCACCGGTGCACCAACACTGTGCCAGAGCAGGCAGGACCGCAGAACCGGGGTTCTTTCGACCACCCGTGCCCAGGCCGCCGCGAGCACCATGGCGTCGACCACCCCGGACAACCGCAGAGTTGCCTGGTCGAGGCAGGTGCTGACCTCACTCTCGCCAAGGCCGTGGAACAGCATTCCGGCCTGTGCTGAGGTGAGAGGATAGATGTCCTCGATCTCGCCGCCCTCGGCGACGATCCGGTCGATGGTGGCCTGGCTCAGCCCGACCAACGGGAAGTCCGACGGCCGCGTTGCGCCCGCACCGGGCGCCGCGCCCTGTTCGACCAGCTGCCGCACGCCGTCGATCAGCTCACCGGAGAGTCGGGCAATCGTGGCCTCGTCGTATACGCCGGCCGAGTACCACCAGTTCAGTTCGAGGCGACCGTCCTTGATCTGACCGATCACGTCGAGCAGCGGTGAGCCACCGTCCTCGGCGGCCAGGTCGCGGCCGACCGGAGTGCGCCGCGCACCGAACAGGTCCGATTCACCGGGTCCGATGTCCCACTGGCCGCGGTAGGCGAACCTGATCCGTGGCTCCGGGGTGCCGCGCAGCGCGGCGGCAGGTGTGTCCGGCGCACTCAGATGGCGAAGCGCCGCGTAGCCGATGCCACTGCCCGGCACCGCGCGCAGCTGTTCCTTGACCGACTTGATGGTCGAGGCCCAGTCGAAGCCGTTGTCGGGCCCGGCCGGCAGGCGCAACGCGAGCGGGAATCCGGTGGTGAACCGGCCGACCGTGGTGGAGGGGTCGACACCGGGCAGCACCTCCTCGCGACAGTGACCCTCCAAGCCGATCAGGAGGCCGCGCCGGCCGGTCCAGTTGGCCAGGACGCGGCTCAGTGCGGCCAGCAGCAGATCGACGGTCCTGGTTCGACCGGCCGACGATGCCCAGTTCAGCAGGATGTCGGTGCTGGCCCGATCGAGCCGGCCGGACACCACTCGGGTCGAACCGACCACACCGCAGCCCTGCCGGTCGACCGGGAGATCGACCGGAACGTCCTCGGTCGCCGCCCGCCAGTACGGGAGTTCCTCGGCGAATCCACCAAGGTCGACATACTCGGCCAGCCGGCGCGCCCAGTCCCGATAGCCGGTGGACACCTCGGGCAGTCGCACGGCCGAGCCGGCCATGAGCTGCTGGTAGGCGCTGGCCAGGTCAGCGAGCAGGATTCGCCACGACACACCGTCCACGACAACGTGGTGTGCGGCCAACAACAGCCGATCCGGCGCCCCGCCACGCTCGAAGATCAACGCGCGGAACAACGGCCCGTCCGCAAGGTGCATGCTGGACCGCGCGGCCATTGCGTGGGCCTCCGCGACCGACAGCCGCGCCTTCTCCGCCGTCGCGGACAGATCAACCCTGGTCAGCACCGTGCCGTCGCGGGGAACCGGTTCCTGGCACCAGGTCCCGTCCAGCTCTCGAAACCGTAGCCGGAGCGCCTCGTGGTGATCGGTCACCGCCTCGATCGCGGTAGCCAGCATGTCGACGTCCACGCCGTCGCGCAGATCGAGTTCCACGCACATGACGGACCGGCCATCGGTGACGCCGTCCGCGAGGAGTCGGTGCTGCATCGGGGTGAGCGGTGCGGGTCCCGCCATCGCGCCGCTGTCGGGACCGTCGTCGAGGTCGGCGGCAACGGGCTGGGCCCGGTCGGCAGTGGGGCCACCGGCGGTGATCACTCGACGGCTCCGGGCCCACCGGGACACCAGTTCGGCCGGGCAGTCGTCCCCGTCGATCAGCAGTGTTCGCAGCTTCGGCAACGGCACAACGGGAACGGTGGCCAGCGCCGTCGACGGGATCAGGACATGGGTGATCGCGCTACCAGCCAGTACGTCCGCGAGCGCATCGCCGAGCAACGGCCAGGACGGCGGCACCACCAACGCCGCCCCCGCCGACAGTGCCATGCCCAACTCCAGAATCGACGCATCGACGCTGGGCGAGGAGAACTGCAACAATCGATCGCCTTCGACGACCTCCCAGCGGTCCAGCTCCGCGACGACACGTCCGACAAGGCTTCCGTGTGAGACGGGAACGCCAACGGGGTGGCCTGCGGAACCGAAGGTGTAGGTCAGGTAGGCCGGCTGCTCAGGACGCAGGGCGTCAGGACGATCCTCGGCCGTGAGCGGGAACGAGGAGGTCCCGACCAACTCGGCGATGACCGTGGGATCATCCAGCGCGACCACGCTGGCTTCCTCGCCGCACATCGCCTGGTCGGACCGGCTGAGCACCAGTACCCGGTCGGTGTCACGCAGCATGAACGCGATCCGACAGGCCGGATAGGCGGGGTCGATCGGGAACAGCGCCGAGCCCGCCTTCAGCACAGCCAGTTCGGCCACGATGAGATCTACCGAACGGGGCAGGAGCAGGGCGACGGTCCGTCCCTCGCCGGCACCGCGCCGGAGCAACAGCCGCGCGAGCCGATTGGCCCTCGCGTCCAGTTCCGCATAGCTCAGCGACCCGCCGTCGAAGAGCACCGCGACCGCATGCCCTCCGCGCTCGACCCGCGCACGGACCATCTGTAAAAGGGTTGCATCGAGTGGGTCGGCGTCGGCACTCCGATCACGGGCGCGCGGGGCGCGTGCCTCATCCATGGCCGGACTCCCTGGCGTTGGCGCTGCCGGTATTCTCTTCGGTTGAGGCGCCGTGCGCGGTGAGCCGGCAATTCACATTCGGCCAGGAAGACCGAGCCGGATCTAATCCCAGGTCCGTCGGACGGCAGCATCCGAGCGGGAACCGAACACGCGATGCCCCCGATTCTGGTGTGACGTCAACACTGGCTGCCGTTGAGGACGAACACCGCATCGCGAACATACTCCAAAACGCAGTGGGACAGGTTTTCGAGACACACGCGAACCGCGGAACCACTCAATCCAGCGCTTGCTCACAGTGCTCATCGTCGAGCGCGACCCAGTGTTCAGAACCGGCAAAGTACCGACAACCGCCAATCGGGCGCAAGGCTCTCACAACGTGGAACACCACGCGATCGGAGCATACGCATTCGGGCGAGGAGTCCATTGAACTATCATATAGCCGCAAGCCATGCGGCTTCACCATCAACCACGCCAACCCTGTACTAACGACTAATTTGTCCACGGTTTGGCTAAAACATTTAACGTCGGCGGATGATGCGCTCCTCGTCCACACATCCTCGCCATACTCACCAACCGTTCGTTCGACAATCCAACACACCCCGCGCAAACGTTCGCATTGCTCGACGGGTTCACCGGTAAGCGGCATTTCACGGTATGGCCGCGAGAGTCCGCCGTTCTTCCTGGTAGAGCTTGGCGTGCAGGATCTCGGCCTGCGGCAGGTGGAGACCGTCATAGATGGCGAACGCCCGGCGCCATGCGGTGTCGGCGGCGGATTTGTTGCCAAGGGCCAGGAGAGCCTCACCCAATACGTGAAAAACGCCGGCTTCGTCACTGCGAATGCCCAGCCTACGATAGAGCATGATCGCCCGCTCATAGCACTCGACGGCATCCTGATACTCGCCGCCGCTGTGGTAAAGATCACCCAGCTTCACCCAGCAGTATGCCTGACCGTGGTGGTCGTCACCATTGAGATCACGATATATCTTCTTGGCTTTCTCGATGGCATCGATGCCTTCTTTGCGGTGCCCCAACTGGCCCTGACACCATCCCATCTCGGCGAGCGTCAGTGCTTCGGCTTGTTGGTTCCCGCCGGCCCGCGAGTACGTCAATGCTTCTCGACAGTGTTCGAGCGCCACGCCGTGCAGTTCCAAGGCCTCCTGGTGAAGTCCTGAGGTTTCCCGCTGACGGCCCCTTTTCGCCAACGCGGCGCCGATGGCTATGTGGACATCGGGATACTCGGTGACGCAGCCGTCCTTGGTGAACAGGTCCAGAGCCTGTTGGAGGTGCGTGACCGCCTCGTCGATGTCGCCGAGGTGATAGTAGGCAGTACCGAGGTTCTCGTGGGAATGAGCTTGTCCGAGGTGGTCGTCACACCGCTGGGCGGCAGCCAAGGCCAGCTTCGTGGTCCTGATCCAGTCGTCCCAGTTCCCGCTCCACTGGCAGAACTCCCGCATCGACAGTGCCAACTGCCAGGCATGGTCGCTGAATCCGTGGTGTGCCGCCTTCTGGATCATGGCACTGAGCACCTGGTGTTCCGTGGTGAACCAGACCATCGCCTGGTCGTGATCGGATACCCGCTCGGACGTCAGGTCCGGCGCCACCGTACTCAGGGGAACCTGTTGACGAAGGAGGTGGAACCGGCTCTGTGCCTGATGAGCGGCGTGCAGGTAATGATCGAGCAGGCGGTTCAGCGCGGCACGCCGGTCGGGTTCGCGCTCCTGGTCGTTGCTCAGTTCGCTGCCGTAGAGGCGGAGCAGATCGTGGCCGGTGTAGCGACCGGGCCGGTGCTCGGTGAGGAACTGGGCGCGGCACAGCTCACCGAGCAGCGACCGGACCTGCGAGGCGGGCAGGCCTGCGAGGTTCGCGATCGCGGGTAGTGAGATCTCGGGACCGGCATGCGGACAGACCAGCCGAAAAAGGCGAGCGGCCTGCGGGGTGAGCAGCTGGTAGGACCAGGAGAACACCGTACGGATGTCGGTAGTGGGGTCGCCGAGGGTGAAGGCGTCCAGCCGGGTGTTCTCGTCCCACAGCTCGTCGCTGATGTCGCCAAGGGTGCGTCCCTTCGCGGTCGCGGCGCGCGCGGCGACGATCGCGACCGCGAGCGGTAGGCCCGCGCAGAAGGTGTTGATGTCCTCGACCGCGGCCGGTTCGTTCGCGACGCGGTCAGATCCGACCTTCCGGGCCAGAGCCTCCTGGGCCTCAGCTTCGGAAAACGGATTCAGGTTCAGGATGGAGGCGTCGTGGGTGGCGGCGAGGCCGGTGAGCTGAGTACGGCTGGTGACAATCACCAGACAGCCCGGTGCACTGGGCAGGAGGTCTCGCACCTGCTCCGCATCGCGCGCGTTGTCCAGCACGACGAGCATTCTTCGTCCGGCCAGCAAGCTGCGGTAAAGACATGCTCGGCTGCTCGGATTGCTGGGCACCCGTTCGGTCGGCACACCGAGTGCCTCCAGGAATCCGCGTAGGGCGTCACCGGCGGGCACCGCCGAGTCGCCGGGATCGAAACCACGCAGGTTCACATACAGCTGTCCGTCCGGAAAGTGGTCGGTCAGGGTTTGTGCCCAGTGGATGGCAAGGCAGGTCTTCCCCACGCCTGCCATGCCGTCGATGCCGAGGATGCTGACAGCGTGGCCTGCCTCGTCAGGTTGCGGCACCAACGAGTCCAGGTGGGTCAGCTCGTCCCGGCGTCCGACGAAGGTCGACAGACCCGCTGGCAGCTGTGCCGGCCGCACCATCGGAACAAGGGGCGCGACGGGTCCTGGGGCCGGGTGATCGACCGCCATCCGACCGGCGTCGGCTCCGTGGTCGGTTTCTGGCTCGCGGCCGGACTCTTCGTTGTGTTCACTCACGCTGACCGGCAACCAGGGCTTCACCGTCGTCGGGGAAATCCGCTGTTGGCGAAGAACCTGTTGGTAGGCCGAGGACAGTTCCGGTCCCGGATCGATGCCGAGGTCCTCGGACAACACCCCGCGTACGAAATGGTAGGACTCCAGCGCTTCGGCCTGGCGACCTGCCGCCGCCAGCACCAACATCAGCCGTGCCTGCAACGCCTCGTCGAGGCGGTCTCGCGCCGCGGTCTGGCGCAGCACCGCCAACACCTGCTGAGCCGAACCCCCGTGCAGGGCGCTGTCGGCAGCCTCTTGCGCGACCCTGGAACCTTCCTGATCCACGGTGGCGAAGGCGGACTGGTTGCCGGGCGCGAATTCCGTGCCGGCCGCGCACTGCCCTTTCCACAACCCCAGAGCTTCCACGAACGTCGTGGCAGCTTCGTCGTGTCGGCCGCGCTTGGCCTCCTGGCGGGCCTGACCGGTCAGCCGGCGAAACCGCAACAGGTCGAGACAGTCGTCGTCGACCTCCAGCCGGTAACCGCTTCCTTGGCGCACAAGCCAACGTCCGGACTTCCTGGCGGGCAGTTCGGGCTCGAACGAATGCCGAAGCGCACTCAAGTATTTGTGGACCACGCTGGCCGCGCTGGCCGGCTGGTCGCTTCCCCACAGGAACTGGATCACTTCGTCCAGGCCGACCGACTGACCGACACGGGTCAGAAACAATGCCAGTGTGGCCCGTTGCTGTGGCGGGCCCAGATTTATTTCCGTCTCGCCACGCCACGCCTGTAGTGGGCCCAAAATAGCAAACCTGAGCTGACCCGCCGGCCCTGGTGATATCACCATTACCACCTCAAGAGACTAGATCGCCCGAATTATCCATTCGACACTGAGCCTGGTACGGATCAACCGCCACGTGGCCGTCAAAACTGGGAACGGTGCTCCGCAGCCGTTCCGATAAGATCATGACGCCGCATACACTTCGTACACGTCGCGCGACAACAGGAGCGACAGATCCGCACCCGAGCCGGCGATGGTTGTGGCGTGACCGCAGAACAGGCTCGCTGACCTGGTCAGTTGGCGTGACTTGCCACAAGGCCACTCCTTGGAATCGCGACTTGCTTCGGTCGACAGGGAACTGTCGCCTGGCCGGTCGCCGCCATTTTCCGATTGCTGACCACTCGTGGATTGGTTCCTCAGTCCCTTACCCCGTAACCGTTCACCAATCGACGTCGGTCGGCTTGGTGGCAATACGGATCTCAGGCAGCGGCGGGTCGATACAGTGCGGGGACGTCAGCTTTGTACGACAGGTTCCCGTCGAAGCCCCGTGCGATGATGCGCCGACCGGTCGCGATGACAGCGTGCCAAGGCGCGAGCGACTGACGGCGGCAGGGCGTGACCCACGATCGCCCGACCCCGCAGAGGTGCGGGGACGCCGGCAGGACAACCTGGCTACCGGCCGGGAGCGTTCGCACCTGTGCCGAGATCAGCTCGGGCGGCATCGCGGGGTGTGGCGCGCCAACGGGGTCGGTGGCGAATATCCACGAGCCGTCCGGCTCCATGATCACCGGACAGTCCAGCATCGCTATGCGCAGCTCCGCCAGTACCTTCTCGCCGAGCGCTGCCGGCATGACAACGGCATCCAGCGTCGTCCCGGTTGGCATGATCAGCCGTCGGTTGGTAACTTCGAGCAGGACCGGCCAGCACAGCAACTCTTCATACTCGTTGCGGACATCGACCAGTTCACGCAGCCAATCCGAGGCGGCGGTGGAGCGGGGCGCCGGTTGGGTCGCGGTGACAGTCATGGCAAGCTCCGAATCCAGGTAGACGATGAGCCGGATCGCCGACCGGGATGACCCGCAGTGGCCGAACCGACGCTTTTGTTGCCTGGCCGGTGACCATGAGTTGCCTCGATACAGCCGAAGCTTCGCCACAACCAGGTTGTCTGGCATGCATATCGGGGTTCGTACCGCGACGAGTGGTACAAACCCATCACCGTCAGTGTGCGCGCCTGGAGCGCGCGGGATGTGGTTGTTGCGCAGCTCACTCCCGAACAGTCATTCATTCGTTCCCCTCGGCGCTCTTTCCGGGAAAGCCTGAGACGTCCCGAGTAGACATCAGGATTGCTGACACCGTGGTCGACCGGGGCTGAGGACCGCCTCATGAGGTGCGGAACCCGGCTTCGCCGTGGCACCTCGGCCATCGCCGCGCCGGGCATGAAACTGGCAGAAGAAACCGAAACTCACCGGTCAACCAACGTCAGAACGGGGTCTTATCTGAGGGCGGGTAGGTCGGTCCAGCCGAACTTCGTTTTGACCGCGTTCGATTCGTCGATGGCCGCCTGGGCTTCCTCGCTGCGGCCCATGGCGGCGTAGGCTCTGGCGAGGCTGTCAAGGAGCAGCGGTAGCTGATAGCCACCCGTCTTACGGTAGATCGCCACCGCGCGCTCGTAGCCGTCGACCGATTCGCTGTAACGCTCGAGCTGCTCGTTGGCGTAGCCGACGTCTTCCCAGGTGCCGGCACTCAGATACACGGCTTCGTTGGGTTCTGAGATGGCAAGGCATTGCTGAAAGTAGGAGAGGGCCTCCTCATACTCCCCCATCTCGATCTTTGTCTCGCCGATTCCATTGAGTGCGAGTGCTTCTCCCACCGGTTCGCCACCCGATCGGAACAACTCCAACGCCTGCTCGGACTCGCTGATGCTACCAACGTAGTCTCCCTGACGAGAAAGCTCACCGGCCAACTGGCGGCGGGCGAAGGCCACGGCGAGATCGTCGCCGGCATTGCCAAACAGCGTGATCGCCTTGCGCACGTGTTCCATGGCCAATACATTCGACCCAGACTTGGATTCCGCCACTGCCATGCCGGAGTGGGCGTAGGCCATGCCTATCTGGTCATCCGACCGTCGTGCCGCGTCCAACGCCAACTGCTGAACGACTGCCAGATCTCGCATGTGAAACGCATGGGACTGGAAAAGACGTATGCTCCAGGCTATCTGCCAGACATGCCGGGAGAACCCGCCGGCATCAGCCCAGCTGATCACCATCAACAACGCGGGATACTCCAGCGTGAGCCACGCCATCGCCGCGTCGAACGAGACCGGCTCGTACGGCAGAGCCCCCTTCATCAGCTCAGGCAATGCGAACATATCCCGCGACCCGGACATATGTACTTTCGCGCGATAAACTGTATGCAGGTAATGATCGAGCAACCGGTGCAACGCCGCACGCTGTTGCGCCTCATCCTCTTCTTGGACGAGTTCGGCCCCGTACAGTCGCAGCAGGTCGTGGCAGGAGTAGCGATTCGGGGCCGATTCCACCCACAAACTGGCCGTGTCCAGTTCGCGCAGCAACGCCCGCGTGACCCGAAGCGGCAACCCCACCAAACTGGCTGCGGCCAATACCGTCGTGCTGGTCCCTGGGCACAGGGCCAGCAATCGGAACAGTCGCGCGGCGGGGGCCGAGAGTGCGCGGTAGGACCAGGAGAACACGGCACGCAAATCCGTGAGGCCGTCGCCATCGGCGAACGCGTCCAGGGAATCGCGTGACGCGGACAGCTCGTCGGCCACGGTCGACAGCATGAAACCGGGTCGGCCCGCCGCATGTGCCGCGACCACGGCCAACGCCAACGGCAGCCCGCCGCTCAAGGTGACGATATCCCGCACCGCCTCCGGCTCAACCCCAACCCGCTCCGCACCCAACCGGCACCGCAGAAACTCCTCAGCCTCCACTGTCGACAATGCGTCCAGTACGACGGTGTGCGCGCCGGTCGCGGCGACCAGGCCGGACAGCCGTGACCTACTGGTCACCAATACCAGCGAGTTCGGTCCGCCCGGCAGCAACGGAATAACCTGTTCGCTGTCCCGTGCGTTGTCCAACACGATCAACAGTTTCCGCTCGGCCAACACCGTGCGATACAACGCCGACAACGACGCCACATTCATCGACGACTCCTGTGGCGCCACGTCAAAAGCATCAAGAATCTCTCGGATGGCGTCGATCGGATCCATCGCGGCACCGTTCACATCGAAGCCACGCAGATTCAAGAACACCTGACCGTCCGGGAAACGGTCGGCCACCCGATGCGCCCAGTGCACTGCCAATGTCGTCTTACCCATACCTCCCATACCGCAGATCACGCCAACGACCCCCGACGGCGCACCGCCCCCACCCCTACCATCGACCAACGACCCCAGCAACGACTTGAACTCCTCCTGACGGCCGACGAAGACCGGCAGATCAATCGGCAACTGCGCCGGCGCCCTCGTCACACTCACACCAACCGGCGAAGACTCACCCGCCACCTCGGCCCTGGCCGCACCCATCGAGCCATCGTCAGCCGAGTCCGGCTCATCGGCGGGGACCTGTTGGGTGGGTGTGTGGTCGATGAGGTGTGTGGGGGCCAGTAGGCCGGGGTCGGCGATCAGGATGCGTTGATGCAGTTCGCGCAGCCCCGGACCGGGATCGACACCCAACTCATCCCGCAACAACACCCGCACCCGCTCGAAC
>DATATE010000238.1:0-4940 GCA_036268955.1 Pseudonocardiaceae bacterium | reverse complement strand
GCATGTGGATTGGTCGGCGGGTGCGGTCAGTCTGTTGAGGGAGGAGGTGGAGTGGCCGGAGGTGGGTCGGCCGCGTCGGGCTGGGGTGTCGTCGTTTGGGATTAGTGGGACGAATGCGCATGTGATTATCGAGCAGCCTCCCGCTGATGTGGTTGAGGTGGGGTTGGTCGAGGTTGGTCCGGTCCCGGTGGTCGTGTCGGGTCGGTCGGTGGCAGGGTTGCGGGCGCAGGCGGCCCGGCTGGCCGAGTGTGCGACCGAGTCCGGTGTTGGTGACGTGGCCTCGTCGTTGGTGCGGTCGCGGTCGGTGTTCGAGCATCGCGCGGTCGTGGTCGCGGCGGACTCGGCCGACCTGGTCGCGGGGCTGACCGCGATAGCGCAGGGAGCACCGGAGGTCGTGTCGGGTCGCGCGACTGGTGGCCGCCTCGCGATGTTGTTCACCGGGCAGGGCAGCCAGCGGGTCGGCATGGGCCGGGAGCTGGCGGCGCGTTTCCCGGTCTTCGGGGAGAAGTTCAGCAGTGTGCTGCACGCCCTCGACGTCGACTCTACGGTCCTGGACGATGAGGAACTGTTGGCGCGGACCGGTTTCACCCAGCGGGTGGTGTTCGCGGTCGAGGTCGCGTTGGTGGAGTTGCTGGGTTCGTGGGGCGTCGTACCGGACGTGGTGGTCGGCCATTCGGTCGGGGAGATCGCCGCCGCGCACGTTGCCGGTGTGCTGTCCTTGGCGGACGCCTGCTCGCTGGTGTGCGCACGGGCGGACCTGATGGAGGCGTTGCCGGCCGGCGGGGCGATGGTCGCGGTGCAGGCGACCGAGGACGAGGTCACGCCGCTGTTGACGGACGGCGTGTCGGTCGCGGCCGTGAACGGGCCGGGCTCGGTGGTGCTCTCCGGCATCGCGGAGTTGGTGGACGAGGTTCTCGGACAGCTGGGAGACCGGCGGAGCCGTCGGTTGGTTGTGTCGCACGCCTTCCATTCCGCGCTGATGGACCCGATGGTGGCGGAGTTCGAGGCTTTCGCGCGCGGCGTGTCGTATCGGCAGCCGAGGATCCCGTTGGTGTCCACGGTGTCGGGTGAGGTGGTGTCGGAGGAGGTTTGTTCGGCGGAGTACTGGGCTGGGCAGGTGCGGTCGACGGTGCGCTTCGCCGACGCGGTGTCCGCGTTGCCCGAGCTGGGCGTGACGGCCTGTATCGAGATCGGGCCCGATGCGGTGCTGACCCCGATGGCCGATGAGGTGTTGGCCGACCGAGCCGCTGTCGTGCCGGCCTTGCGTGCCGATCGTGGCGAGGTCGTCGGGATGTTGGGTGCGGTGGGGGAGGTGTTCGTTCGGGGCGTTCCGGTGGACTGGGCCGCGGTGGTTCCGGCGGGCCGGCGCGTCGCCTTGCCGACCTACGCGTTCCAGCGTGAGCTGTTCTGGCCCGCTCGGTCGAGGGCCGCTGCCACGAGCATGATCGAATCGGTCGTGTCGTTGGCCGGCTCGGACGGGGTGGTGGTGAGCGGCCGGGTATCGTTGCGGCGGCAGCCCTGGTTGGCCGATCACGCCGTGGGTGGAGTGGTCCTCCTACCTGCCACGGCCCTTGTCGAGTTGACCTTGCGTGCTGGCGAAGAGGTCGGCTGCCCCGGTCTTGCCGAGCTGACGTTGGTGGCGCCGTTGGTGGTGGGGGAGCGGGACACGCTGGTGCAGGTGACCGTCGGCGCCCCGGATCCCGCCGATGGCCAACGCTCGATCGCCGTGCACGCACGCGCCGACGACGACGGCGAGGAGTGGACCGAGCATGCCACCGGCCAGCTGGCGACGCAGATCTCGACGGTCGACGACGGCGCCAGTACCGAGCTTCCGGTCGACGCCCTCGGCATCGACGTCGCCGATGTGTATGACCGGTTGGCCGACAGCGGGCTGGACTACGGGCCGGGTTTCCGTGGACTGCGCGTGGCCTGGCGGCATGGCGGCGATGTCTACGCCGATATCGTGATCCCCGACCTGGCCGACGACGAGTTCGCCGTTCATCCCGCGCTGTTCGACTCCGCCCTGCATGCGATCTCGCTGCTCGACGAGCACGGCGTCGGCGCCCGGTTGCCGTTCTCCTGGTCGGGCGTTCGCCAGTTCAGCGGCGGCGTTGCCGAGCTGCGGGTTCGGGTGCGAGCGGTCGGCACCGACGCGGTATCTCTCGTCGCGACCGACCGTGACGGCATTCCGGTGCTCATCGTCGAGTCGCTGGTCCTGCGATCGATCGAGCGCGAACAACTGCCGGCCGCCGGCAACGACATGCTCTTCCAGCTCGACTGGCAGCGGATACCGGGCCTGCCGGAGCATGGCAGCGCCTCCGTGCGGACGCTGGACTGGCTGGCCGACCTCGACACGGTGACCGAGTCGAGCGACGCCGTCGTGGTCGTGGTGCCCGAGGATGTCGCCGGTCCACGTGAGGTGACCGGTCGTGCGTTGGAGCTGGTGCGGCAGTGGTTGAGCCAGGATGCCGATGACGGCCGGCTGGTCTTCGTGACCAGGATCGGTGCCGTTGCCGCGGCCGGGGTGTGGGGTCTGGTGCGGGTGGCGCAGAGCGAGCATCCGGACCGGTTCGGGCTGATCGAGGCCGATGATCTAGAGGTGTCGCTGACCCAGGCTGTCGCGAGTGGTGAACCGCAGGTGCGCATCAGCGGGGGCGTGATTCAGGTTCCTCGGCTGGCCAGGGCGAAGTCGGGAATCGTCGAACCCGCGGCGTGGGACGCGCGCCGACCGGTGTTGATCACTGGTGGTACGGGTGGTCTTGGTGGTGTGCTTGCTCGGCATCTTGTTGCTCAGCATGGGGTTCGGCGGTTGTTGTTGGTGAGTCGGCGTGGTCCGGCCGCTCCTGGTGCTACCGAGTTGGAGGCGGAGCTGGTCGCGCTCGGCGCGGACGTCACCGTCCTGGCCGCCGATCTGTCCGAACGGCACACCGTCGAGGGCATCCTGCTCAGGTACGAGCCGGCCGCGGTCGTGCACACCGCAGGCGCGCTACAGGACGCGCTGCTGACCTCGTTGACCGACGAGGATCTCGACGTGGTGTTCGATGCGAAGGTCGAGCCCGCTCGCCACCTTGACGAACTGACCAGGGACTCCGGTCTCACGGCGTTCATCGTGTTCTCCTCGCTCGCCGGGACGATGGGCAACCCCGGCCAGGGCAACTACGCGGCGGCGAACGCCGTGGTGGACGAGATCGTCCGGCAGCGTCGTGTCGCCGGGTTGCCCGGTCAGTCGCTGGCCTGGGGTCCGTGGGCCGATACCGGTATGACCACGATGCTCGCCGACTCCGATCTGCATCGGATGGCCCGAGAAGGCACCCTCCCGCTCACCACCGAACAAGGGCTCCGGCTGTTCGATCTTGCGGCCACTGCGGACAGTCCGGTTGTGGTGCCGGCCGAGTTGGACCTGGCCGTGGCGCGTGGGCACTTCGGTGGTCACCGTGGGCGGCGCGGGCCGGCCGGCGCGCGGTCGGCACAGCCGGCTACGGCGGAGGACTTGGTGCGCAGCCTGTTCCCGCTCAGCGTCGCCGAGCGGTCGGCCGCGGTGTTGGCGCTGGTGCGCGAACAGGTGGCCGCGGTGCTCGGATACGCGGGCGCCGCGGCGATTCCGCCGGACCGGTCCTTCCAGGACCTCGGGTTCGAATCGCTGTCCGCGATCGAACTGCGCAACCGGCTCAACATCGTGGTCGGGTTGCGGCTGCCGGCCACCCTGGTCTTCGACCATCCGACGCCCACCGCGTTGGCCGCCCACCTCCAGACCGAACTGGGCCTCGCCGACGACGACGGCTCCGCCGCGCTGCTGGCCGAACTCGCCGGTCTTGAGCGGTCCTTGGGCCAGCCGAGGGTCGACGCGAAGCTGCACGAGCAGGTACTGGCGCGGTTGGACACCCTGCGCGGGAAGTGGGCCGCGCTGGCCGATCCGGCCGACGGCGCGTCGACCGAGGACCTCGACGAGGTCAGCGACACCGAGATGTTCGACATGCTCGACAACGAGCTGGGGTTGGCCTGAGCGAGGGGAGGCGGGCGTTGCCCGGCGACGCCCGCCTCCTGTCCTGACTGACCCTCAGCCGCTGGATTTCATCTGCATGGCCAGTTCGGCGACGTGCGCGATGGTGGTGCGGCGGATGATCTCCGGCATCCGGTGGACGAAGGCATGCTCGCCGGCTGGACCGACCGCCTGCCGGGCGACCTCGGCGACCATGGTGATCAACGCGAGTGAATCGCCGCCCAGCTGGTGGAAATCGCTCAGTGCGGTCAACCAGTCGAAGTCCACGTCGAGGATCTCCGACCAGATCCGCGCCACCGTCACCACCCAGCCTTCCCAAGTCGAAATGTAGGTGATGTCGCCCACCATCTTCTGTCCTGGCGCCTCGGCGGTGAAGTCACGGTTGACCAGATCAGGGATCGGGGCCGCCTCGCCGTCCTGCTCGGTGAGGCAGTGCCGCCACGGCTTGGGCTGGCAGGGCTCCAAACCCAGCTCCCGCATGAGCGCCCGCACCAGCTCCGGCCCGCAGGCCACACCCCAGCAGGCCAGGTCGGCATGCACCCGCCGGTAGCCATAGGTGCCGTCGGAATCCTCGAACGACCTGACAATGTAGAGCTTCAGTTCCTCGCGGCGTTCCGCGGTCGCTGACAACGGCCGATCACGCCACTCATAGAATCCTGAGCGGGATACTTCAAGCCAGCCGCACATCGTGACGATCGACGGCGCTTCGGTGATGTTCGTGGAGGTGCTGGCCGCGTACTCAGCATCGATGAACTCGAACATGTCGCTCACCGATGATCCTTGGCAAAGTACGATGCGGGTCGAGTGGCCCGGGGGAATCGCACCCCCGGGCTCTCACAGAACCGTGCGTGACAATCTCTCGTCACACGGCTCCTACCATCCAGTCGCCATGAAGCCACGGGTGTATCGCCAGTGAGCGAACAGGCGGGGATACCCCTGC
>DATATE010000237.1:0-52883 GCA_036268955.1 Pseudonocardiaceae bacterium | reverse complement strand
CCGGGTCTTGCGGCCGTCGGCGGTGCGGACCGTGGTCAGGCCGGCGCCGCGCAGCCGCGGGTTGACGATCTCGTCGATCCCGAAGTTCACCAGCGCCAGCGCGGTGCCCAGCAGCGCGATGCACAGCCCGGCCGGCACGAACCACCACCAGGCCCCGCCCAGCAGTGCGTTGCTGACCTGCGCCCAATACAGGATGCCGCCCCAGGACCACTGCGTGACATCGGTGAGGCCGAGGAAGGCCAGGCCGGCCTGGGTGAGGATGGCCGACACCACCGAACCGAGAAACGCCGAGGCGATGATCGCGACCTGGTTGGGCATGATCTCGTTGAGGATGATCCGGAACGAGCCCTGCCCGGACGCCCGCGCCGCCTCCACGAAGTCCCGTTTGCGCAGCGAGAGGGTCTGCGCCCGCAGCACCCGCGCGCCCCAGGCCCAACCGGTCAGCGCGATCACGATGATGATGCCCAGCGATCCGCTGCGCGGCAGGTAGGAAGCCATGATCACGGCCAGCGGCAGCGTCGGGATCACCAGGAAGACGTTGGACACCACCGAAAGGGAGTCGTCCCAGCCCCGGCCGAGATAGCCGGCCGGGATGCCGACCAGGATGGACAGCACGGTGGACAGCGCGCCCGCCGCGACGCCGACGAGCATCGAGTTCCGTGCGCCGTAGACGATCTCGGTGAAGATGTCCTGGCCGGTCTGGGTGGTGCCCAGCCAGTGCGAACCGGAAGGCGGTTGCAGCGAGTCGTTGGACACCGCCGACGGGTCGGCGTGTACCAGCAACGGGCCGAAAATGGCCATCAGCACGAAGAACCCGACGATGACCAGCCCGACGACGATCTTCGGGGATCGCAACGCACGCCGCATCTACGCCTCCTGACGCGTTCTCGGGTCGAGTAGGACATAGAGGAAGTCGACGATCAGGTTGGCGATCAGCACGGTGAGGATGATGAACAGGAAGCAGCCCTGCATCAGCGGGTAGTCGTCGTTGCTGACGGCCTGGAAGAGCAGGTAACCGAGGCCGGGATAGGAGAAGACGACCTCGGTGACGATCGCGCCGCCGATCACGAAACCCAGTGACATGGCGAAACCGGCCAGCGAGGGCAGCATGGCGTTGCGCGCGGCGTAGCTGAACACGATCCGCCGCTTGCGGAGGCCCTTCGCCTCGGCCAGCAGCACGTAGTCCTCCGACAGCGTGGTGACCATCATGTTCCGCATGCCCAACAGCCAGCCACCGATGGAGGACACCACGATGGTGAACGCCGGCAGGATGGCGTGGGAAAGGGCGCTGGCGATGAACGGGCCGTTGAAGCCGATCTCGGCACCGATCTGATAGCCGTTGTTCAGCGGGAACCAGCGCAGTTGCAGGCCGAGCACGTACACCGCGATCAGCGCGAACCAGAAATACGGGATCGCCGAGATGAAACTGGTGATCGGCACGAACGAGTCCAGCCAGGTGCCGCGTTTCCAGCCGACGAACACGCCGAGTCCGGTGCCGAGAACGAAGCTGATGATCGTGCACATGCCGATCAGTACCAGCGTCCACGGCGCGCTCTGGCTGATCACCGACCACACCGAAGCCGGATAGTCGGTGACCGAGACGCCGAGGTTGCCGTGGAACAGCTTGGACCAGTAGTCGATGTACTGGTGCCAGATGTTGCCGTCGTCCTGGCCGAACAGCTTGCGCAGCGCGAAAACCGCGTCCGGACTGAGCGTGAGACTGCCACGCAGCCTGTTGAGCATCGCGGTGACCGGGTCACCGGGCATGATGCGCGGCAGGATGAAGTTGAGCGTGATGGCGGCCCAGGCAGCGATCAGATAGAAAACCGCGCGACGGGCAAAAGCTCGCACTGCCAAGCCCCTTCCCCCGTAAACCAGAGGACAACTGCGGGTAGACCATGATGTACCACTAGCTGACCACAAGCTACACTTGGCCCCCCACGGACACAAGAGGTCTAGACCCGCTCAGCCGGTGGAGGAGCTCGTGCAATATAGCCAAGTTGTTGGTCCGCGCAGGTCAGCGGTTGTAGCGGCGGCGGATCCGACACCGGGCCACGGTGAGGTACTGGTCCGGGTGGGCGCGGCGGGTGTCTGTGCCTCCGAATACCACGGTTGGTCCGAGCACGACGGCGAGGAGCCGGTTCGGTTCGGTCACGAGGTCACCGGCACGATCGTGGACCTCGGCGCGGACTCCCGAGGCTGGCAGATCGGCGACCGGGTGACCGGTTTCGGCGGTCCGGGCTTCGCCGACCTCGTCGTCATGCGCGCGGACGCGCTGCTGCCGGTGCCGGCCGGCATCCCGGACGAACACGCCCTCGGCGAGCCGCTGGCCTGCATCGCCGAGGCGTTGTACCGAACCCCGATCGGGCCGTCGGACCGGGTGGTCGTCGTCGGCACCGGCTTCATGGGCCTCGGTTTCCTCCAGTTGGCGCGGCTGGCCGGACCGGCCGAGCTGATCGCCGTCGACCTACAGGCACACCTGCGGGAGGTGGCGTTGGCCCTCGGTGCCACCGCCGCCTACCACCCCGATGAGCTGCCGGAGCGTCTCAGGGCCGGGATGACGGTCGCTGTCGAGGCGGGCGGCACGCCCGGCGCGCTGACCCTGGCCGGTGAGCTGGCCGCCGAGCACGGCACCCTGTGCATCCTCGGCTACCACGCGCGCGGAGCACGCGAACTGGACCTGAACTGGTGGTACAAGGGACTTTCCGTGGTGCACGGGTTCACCCCGCAGCGGGCAAGGACGATGCGCGCGATGGCCGAGGGCCTTGATCTCATCGCCAGCCACCGGTTCACCTATCAGCCGCTGATCACCCACCGGTTCGACCTGTCCGGAGTGGACGCGGCATTCGCCTGCTTCACCGATCGGCCGGCCGGATTCATCAAATCCGTGGTCATTCCCTGAACCGGGAGCGGACAATCAGCGCACCCGGCCGGAAACGTTACCTGCCGACCTGGCGATCGACAGTGTGGCGGAGCAGCGGCGAAGCCTGGCCTGCGGCTACAATTCCACTTCCCAAATAGCCAGGTCAGGGCATAAATCGAGAGGCGCCACGTGGGCGAGGTGGACCAGCAGGGACCGACCTTCCGGTCGGACTATCCCGAGCCGCTGTGGATCCAGGCGCTGCACCTGATCCGCGCCGAGATCGACGAGGGCGCCCTGCAACCGGGGATGCGGCTGCCACCGGAACGGGAACTGTGCCAGCAGCTCAACATCAGCAGGATGACCTTACGCAAGGCACTGAACCAACTGGTCGAAGACGGGGTGCTGGCCAGTTCGCACGGTCGTGGCTGGTACGTCGCCAAGGGCGCGCCCGCCGAGCGGGAGTGGCCGAGCAACCTGGAGTCCTTCAGTGAGACCGCGGCCCGGATGGGCCTTACCGCGTCCTCACTGGTGCTCACCGCACAGCAGCGGCCGGCCAATCTCGACGAGGCGGAAGACCTCGGCATCGCGCCCGGCACCCCGCTGTTCCACCTCGAACGCGTCCGGCTGCTCGACGGGGTGCCGATCGCGCTGGACCTGACCCGCATCAGTGCGAATCTCGTCCCTGACCTCGGCGAACACGATTTCGCCACCGAGTCCTTCTACGACAGTCTCGCCGCCGCCGGGGTCGAACCGAACCGGGCGAACAGCACCATCGAGGCCCGCGAGGCCGACGCCTACACCGCGCAGCACCTGAGCCTCGCGGTCGGCAAACCGGTGCTGGTCATGCACCAGGTCGCCCTCGACGCGCAGGACCGGCCGCTGTTCACCTCTGTGATCTCCTACGTCGGCGAGCGCTACCGGCTGCGAACCTCCTTCGCCCGGTCCAACCACGGTTGGTAAGCGAACCTACCGAACTGGTTCACTACAGGTGCTACGAGGTACGTGATTGTCACCGCTTGAGTAGACCACTGGTAGACCAGCTGGTTATGATGCGTACCGACGGCACCCATCCGGACGCCGCGTGCCCGCCAGGAGGTCAGCGTGATCGGTGTCGGTCTGCTCGGTTCCGGCTTCATCGGCGACACCTACGCGGACGCGCTGCGGGATGTCCGCAATGCCGAACTGGTCGCGAACTACTCCCGCGACATCAGCCGCGCGAGGGCCCTCGCCGAGAAGTGGGGCCCGATCCCCCGCCAGTACGAGGACATGGCCGCGCTGTGCGCCGACCCCGAGGTCGACCTTGTCGTCGTCGCGCTGCCCAACGAGGTGCATGTGGACGCGGTGCGGATCGCGGCGGCGGCCGGCAAGGGCATCGTGTGCACGAAACCGCTGGCCCGCACGGGTGCCGAGGCCGCCGAGATCCTGCGCATCGTGCGCGCCGACGACGTCTGGCACGGCTATGCGGAAAGCTCGGTGTTCTCGCCGAACATCGCCAAGGCGCACCAGATGGTGGCGGCGGGCGCGATCGGCAAGGTGCTGACCATGCGGGCGCGGGAGGCGCATTCCGGTCCGCACGCCCCGCACTTCTGGGACGCCGAGACCGCGGGCGGCGGCGCGTTGCTGGACATGGGCTGCCACACCATCGAGTCCGCGCGGCACTTCTTCGGCAAGGACAACCCGATCACCGAGGTCTTCGCCTGGGGCGCGACCCTGGCGCATGCGGACAAGACCACCGGCGAGGACACCGCGATCGCGTTGCTGAAGTTCGCGGGCGGTCAGCTGGCCACCGTCGAATCGTCCTGGATCGAGAAGGGCGGCATGCAGCTGCGGCACGAACTGGTCGGCAGCGCGGGCCGGATCGTCACCGACACCGCCTCGACGCCGGTCTGGGGCTTCATCGAGCATCCGGCCGGCTACCTGGTGGAGAAGGCGGACGCGGACACCGGCTGGGTGTACCCGGTGCCGGAGGAGGCCCGCGCGTACGGCTTCAGCCAGGAGATGCGCCATTTCGTGGACTGCTTCGCCGCCGGCGAGCAGCCGTTGGAGACCTTCGAGGACGGCCACATCGTCAACTGCGTACTGGATGCCTGCTACGCGGCGATGAAGTCGGGGACGTGGGAGAAAGTGCGGACGGACTCGTGACAGAACTGGCGCGGCAGCCTGCTGGGGCTCGGGCGATTCTGCGGTCCGAGCATCCTGAACCGCTGTGGCTGCGGGCGGCCGAGACGATTCGCGGGCAGGTCGGCGAGGGGGCGTTGCGGCCAGGTTCGCGGCTGCCACCGGAGCGGGACCTGTGCCGGCGGCTGGAGATCTCGCGGGTCACCTTGCGCAGGGCGCTGATGCAGCTCGTCGACGACGGGGTCCTCAAGCCCTCGCACGGTCGCGGCTGGTACGTGGCCGCCGATGAGCGCAAGGAGTGGCCCAACAGCCTGGAGTCCTTCAGCGAGACCGCCGAGCGGATGGGCCTCGTGGCGACCTCGGTGGTGCTGCGCGCGGACACCGCGATGGCCACCCTCGACGAGGCGGAGTCGCTCGGTGTCGCTCCTGGTGCGCTGCTGTTTCACCTCGAACGGGTGCGGATGCTCGACGAGGTGCCGATCGCGATCGACCGCTCGATCGTGCCCGCGGACCTGGCGCCCGGTCTTGCCGAGGTCGACTTCCGCACCCGCTCGCTGTACTCCACGCTGACCGCGGCCGGCCTCGAACTGGCGAACGCGGAGACGACCATCGAGGCGCGTGAGGCGGACGCGACGCTGGCCGAGCATCTGCGGGTCGCGGTGGGCAAGCCGATCCTGGTGATGCACCAGACCGTGCTCAACCCGGCCGACCGGGCGCTGTTCGCCTCGACCATCAGCTATGTCGGCGACCGCTATCGGTTGCGGACCTCCTTCGCCCGCTCGTAGTTCCCGGCATCCGGCCTGCCCAAAGCTGTATTGCTTTGGTCTATCATTGGTATATAGTGGTTCTCATGCCACTATCGACCACGGATACGCGATCGATAGCCGGTCCGTTGGCGTCGCTTCGCGCGGACGAGATCGAAGCAAGTCATGCCGTACTGAGCCGCGAGGGGTATCTCGGTCCGGACGTGCATGTCTCGTATTTCGGGCTGGCCGAGCAGGACAAGAGGGAGCTGCTCGCCGGCAAGGTCGCCGCACGGGTGTTCCGCGCGCTGCTGATCGATATGCGCTCGGGTGCCTCGCACGACGTCCTGGTCTGTCCCGACGAGGGCCGGGTCGTCGCGGCGACCGTACTCGATCCGGATGTCGATGGTCAGGTTCCGGTGGTGTTGGCCGAGTTCCCGCTCGTCGAGGAGATCGTGCACCGCGACGAGCGGTGGCTCGCGGCCATGCGCAGACGTGGCCTCACCGACCTTTCCCAGCTGCGGGTCAATCCGCTCTCGGCCGGGGTACTCGCCGAGAGCGAGCGGGGCCGCCGGTTGCAGCGGTGCTTCACCTTCGTGCAGAAGACTCCGGACGATCTGGGCTGGGCGCATCCGGTGGACGGGCTGACCGTGATCGTCGACGTGGTCACCAGGGATGTCCTGGACGTCATCGACTACGCGGAGCTGCCGGTTCCGCAGGAGGACGGCAACTTCCACGATCCGGCCTGGGTCGACCAACCGGAGCGCGCCGGGGTCAGGCCGATCGAGATCAGCCAACCGGCCGGCCCGAGCTTCACCATCGACGAGCACGGCGTGCTGGACTGGCTCGGCTGGTCGGTGCAGGTCGGCTTCGATCAGCGGGAAGGCCTGGTGTTCCACAACATCGCCATCGAAGGGCGGCCGGTGATCTACCGGGCGTCGATCGCGGAGATGGTGGTCCCCTATGGCGATCCCAGTCCGCAGCGCTGGTTCCAGACCTTCTTCGACGGCGGCGAGTACCTGCTCGGCGGTTTCGCCAACTCACTGGAGCTGGGTTGCGACTGCGTCGGCGACATCACCTACCTCGACGCGACCCTCGCCGACGGCGCGGGCCACGCGCGCACGGTGCCGCAGGCGATCTGCATCCATGAGGAGGATGCCGGCGTCGCCTGGAAGCACTTCGACAACTGGAACGGCTCGACCGCCTCCCGGCGCAACCGCAGGCTGGTGGTCTCCTTCTTCGTCACCGTCGGCAACTACGACTACGGCTTCTACTGGTACTTCTACCTCGACGGCACGATCGAGCTGGAGATCAAGGCCACCGGCGTGGTGTTCACCTCCGCCTACGTCGGCAACGGCTACGCCTCGGAGATCGCGCCCGGTCTCGGTGCCCCGCACCATCAGCACCTGTTCAGCGCGCGGCTGGACATGATGGTCGACGGGCCGGACAACGCCGTCGACGAGCTGGATGCCGTTGCCGCCGGGCGGGGTCCGGACAATCCGACCGGTACCGGCATCACCCAGCAGGTGACGCGGCTGCGGACCGAGCGGCAGGCGCGGCGGCTCGCCGACAATGCGAAGGGCCGGGTCTGGCTGGTGTCCAACCCGTCGGTCCGCAACCGGCTCGGCGGCAATGTCGGCTACGTGCTGTATCCCGAGGGCAAACCGGTGCTGCTGGCCGATGCCTACTCCGACATCCACGGCAGGGCGACCTTCGCCACCAAGCATCTGTGGGTGACGCCCTACACGCCCGGCCAGAACCATCCGGCCGGTGACCTCGTCAACATGCATCCCGGCGGCGCGGGCCTGCCCGCGTGGACCGCGGCCGATCGCGACGTCGAGGACACCGACATCGTGCTCTGGCACACCTTCGGGCTCACCCATTTTCCGCGCCCTGAGGACTGGCCGGTGATGCCGGTCGACTCGACGGGGTTCGTGCTGAAGCCGCACGGTTTCTTCGGCCGCAATCCCACCCTCGATCTGCCGCCGAGCCACCGCTGCGGGACCGAGAACCATGATGGCTAGGAGGTCGGAGTTGACGACTGCGCTCGGAGTTCAGCTCTACAGCGTGCGCGAGGATCTCGGCCCCGAGGTGCTCGCCGACACGCTGAAGCGCCTGGCGGGTATGGGTTTCACGCACGTCGAGCCCTACGATGTCCTTGGCTACACCGATGCGCTACAGGCGGCGATGGACGCGGCGGGGCTGGTCAGCAGGACCGCGCATGCCAACATCGTCGACCCGAAGCTCGACCGCGACGCGATCGTCTCGGCGGCGAAGCAGCTGGGCATCGACACGATCATCGTGCCGTGGGTACAACCGGAGAGTATCGCCGATCGGGCCGGTGTCGAGGCGCTGGCGGCGGCGATCAACGACGCGGCCGAATACGCGGCGCCGCACGGTGTCCGGATCGGCTACCACAACCACGACTTCGAGTTCAGCCAGCACATCGATGGTCGAGGAGCCTACGAGCTGCTGGTGGAGCTGTTGGCGGACAACGTGATCCTGGAAGTGGACACCTACTGGGCCAGTGTCGGCGGGGCGGACGTGTTCGAACTGCTCCCCCGGCTCGGTGACCGGGTGCACTTCCTGCACGTGAAGACCGAACCACCCAATCCACCGGACCGGCCGATGCTCGGGGTCGACATCACCGGCCGGTTGGCCGAGGTGCTGGCCATCGCGCCGGGCTCGGTCGAGCTGCCGATCGTGGAGGCCGTCGTGCACTCCGGCGACATCTTCCCGGTGTTGGAACGCAATGCCGAGTTCTTCCTGACCACCCTTTCGCGGGAGCGGGCATGAGCAGGCCCATGGGAGTCGGCCTCATCGGCGCCGGCAACATCTCCGACGAGTACCTGCGCAGCCTCACCAGCTACCCGGATCTCACGGTCGTCGGTGTCTCCGACATCGACACCGACCGGGCGCGCACCCAGGCCGACAAATACGGCGTCGCCTTCGCCGGTACGCCGGTGCAGCTGCTGGCGCGCGAGGACGTCGAACTCGTCGTCAACATCACCACGCCGGCCGTGCACGTCGAGGTCGCGCTGGCCGCGATCGAGGCCGGCAAGCACGTCTGGGGCGAGAAACCCCTTGCGCTGGACCGGAAATCCGGAAAGGAGCTGCTGGATGCCGCGCAGCGGCGCGGTGTCGTCCTCGGCGGTGCGCCGGACACGATCCTCGGCGAGGGCATCCAGCACTCGCACCGGTTGCTCACCGAGGGCGCGATCGGGACGCCGAGGACGGTGCTGACGCTGATGCAGGGCCCCGGCCCGGACGCCTGGCATCCGCGCCCGCAGTTCCTGTTCGCCCGTGGCGCCGGGCCGCTGCTGGACATCGGCCCGTACTACTTCACCACGCTCGTGCAGCTGCTCGGCGACATCGAATCGGTGCAGGCACTCGGCCATCGGCCGCGCACCGAACGGATCGTCGGCTCCGGCCCGGATGCCGGTAGGAGTTTCCCGGTCGAGATCTACACGCACGTCAGCGTGTTGACCCGGTTCTCCTCCGGGGTGGTCGGCACCTCGATCTACAGTTTCGACTCCGCGGTGGCGCGCCAGTCCTTCGAGATCTCCGGTTCCGAAGGGACCCTTGAGATTCCGGTCAGCGGTTTCGACGGCCCGACCAGGGTGCTGGCCAACGGCGCGCAGGACTGGCAGACCAGCGCACCGCCCGGCGTGCCGAGGGTGCGCGGCGTCGGTGTGCTGGAGATGGCGCGGGCGATCCGGGCCGGCAGGACGCCGAGGGCCAGTGGCGCGCTGGCGTATCACGTGCTCGACGCGCTGCTCGCGGTGGAGGACTCGATCGAGTCGGGGGCCCCTGTGGTGCTGGAGAGTTCCTCGGCACCGATCACCGCACTGCCGGCCGATTGGGACCCGACCGCGAAAACCTGGTAGTCGGGCCAACAACAGTGGGGATGAAACATGGTTGGTCGGGATATCACCTTCCTCGACGCGCGACTGACCCAGGCCGACCGGCTCGGGGTGGCGATCGACTCGGTCGCCGCGCAGCTCGCCACGGCGCGGGCGGCCGGTGAGCTGACCGGGCCGGGGCCGATCTTCGTCGGTATCGGCGCGAGCCTGGCCGCGGCCTGCGCGCCGGTGTGGGAGCTGCGCAGTCGTGGTGTGCACTCCTGGCGCCTCGGCGCCGGTGACCTGCCGCTGCCGTTTCCGCCGAGCCGTCATCCGATCGTCGGGGTGTCGCAGAGCGGGCGCAGTGCCGAGACGCTGACGGTGTTGAAGCAGGTGCCGGCGCACCTGCGGTACGCGGTGGTGAACTTCTCGCCCTCGCCCATCGCCGATCTCGTCGAGCGCACCATCAGCCTGGACAGCATTCCGGACAGCTACGCCTCGACCATCGGCTACACCGCGACCGTTGCCGCACTCGGCATGCTCGCCGACAGTTGGGACGGCGGCGGCATCGATCCGGGTTGGCGGGAACTGCCGGCGGTGTTCCGTTCGACCGAGGCCGAGTTCGCCGAGATCATCAAGCCGATCGCCGCTGTTTTCGACGGTGTCGCGGCCGTCGACTTCGTCGGCGCGGGGCCCTCGGTCGGGTCGGCGGAGTCCGGTGCGCTGCTGTTTCGGGAGGTCACCCGGATTCATTCGACCGCGATGAGCACCCGGCAGTACCTGCACGGCTCGATGGAGTCGGCGGGCGACGGCGTGCACGTGCTGCTCGGTGACACCAGGGAACTGGAGGTCGCGCGGACCCTGTCCGAGGCCGGTCATCAGGTGGTGCTGCTCTCCGGCGACGAGGTACCGGCCGGTCCCCGGCTGGCCACCGTCCGGCTGCCCAAGCTGCCCGCCGCGCAGCGTGCCATCCTCGAAGCACTGTTCATGCAGGTACTCGTCGGGGAGGTGGCGCGGTTGCGTGGGATCGACATCGAGGAGTTCGTCTTCGACAACGCGGACACCAAGGTCAACGCGGCTGCCGAGGTCGAAGCGGACACCACGGTCGCGGCTGCCGAGGTCGCGGTAGCCGAGCCTGCCTCATGAGCATCGGATGAGCCGGGTCATTGCCGGTTTCGACGCGGGCGGCACCAAACTCGCCGTCCGCGTCGAAACGGTGGAGGGCCGCAGGCTGGCCGATCTCGAACTGCCGGCGCAGGGCTGGAGTGCCGCACCGGTCGAGGCCGCCGCGAACTGGCTGCGCGTCCGGTTGGCGCGGGTGCTGCCGGTGGCGGCCGAGGTGGTGGCGATCGGGGTCGGCGCGCAGGGCTGCGACACCCGCGAACACTGCGCGGCCCTCGCCGAGGCGTTGTCCGCGACCGGGATACCGGCGGTTGTCGTGAACGATGCCGCGCTGCTCGTTCCGGCGGCCGGGCTGACCGAGGGCATCGGTGTCATCGCGGGCACCGGCGCGATCGGCGTCGGCCGGGACCCGGTCGGAAATCCGCTGTTCGCGGGCGGCTGGGGTTGGATCATCGGGGACGAGGCCGGTTCGGCCGGGATCGTCCGGCTGGCCACCGTCGCCGCGCTGACCGCGCACGATGACGACGAACCCGACGACGGCCTGCTTTCCGCACTGCAGAAGGCCTTCGGCGTCGCCGACCCACCCGCGCTGGCCCGTGTGGTCAACGACGAGCCGACCACCGACAACTGGGGACCCCGCGCCCCGGCCGTGTTCGCCGCGGCCGACGCGGGCTCGGCACTCGCGGTCGGCGTGATCGACACGGCAGCGGCGCACCTGGCCACCTTGGTCGACCGGTTGCTGGCCAGAGGCGCCGTCGGCACCGAGGTGGTGGCCGGCGGCAGCGTCATCGTCGGGCAACCGCGCCTCGCCGGGGCCTTCCGTGCCCGGCTCGGTGCGGCACGTCCCGAGTTGCACCTGTGTCTGCTCACCGAGCCGCCGGTCGCGGGAGCCATCGCGCTGGCCCGATCGCGCCTGGTCGAGCGGTGATGGCGGCCGGATCGGCGGCGTTCGGCTAAGGACCACCCACTGGTTCGGGTGCGGACTCGGGGGCGCGACCGGTCCAGGCGCGCATCAGGTCGGCATAGCCGGTCGAGGTTCGCAGCAGGTCGTCGTGCGCGCCGAGCAGGGCCGAGCGGTCGGTCATCACCAGTACCTCCTCGGCGCGCAGGGCCGAGGACAGCCGGTGCGCGATCACCACCAGCGTGCCG
Source organism: Pseudonocardiaceae bacterium (assembly GCA_036268955.1). Taxonomy (GTDB): domain Bacteria; phylum Actinomycetota; class Actinomycetes; order Mycobacteriales; family Pseudonocardiaceae; genus CAJCJE01. Next base: position 41,046 of record DATATE010000237.1, on the reverse strand, counting down.
CCGCGCCGGGCGAAGGCCCGCTCCACCGTGGCTTCCGCCGCCGGGTCGAGGTTGGCGGTCGCCTCGTCGAGGACGACCACCTTCGCCTCGGACACGTATGCCCTTGCCAAGGCGATCAGCTGCCGTTCACCGGCCGACAGCGCGCCGCCGCCGTGTCCCAACGCGGCATCGAGACCGCCGAGCCTGGCTACCAGTCCGGCGGCACCGACCGCGCCCGCCGCGGCGATGAGCGCGTCGTCGGTCGGGTCGTCGAGGAGCAGGGCGAGGTTTTCCCGGAGGGTGCCGGCGAACACGTAGGCCTGTTGGGGGATCAGGGTGATCAGCCTGCGCCGCAGGTCCGAGGTGAGCGTGTCGACCGGCAGGTCGCCGAGTGTGACGCGCCCCTGCTGGGGTCGCAGCAGTCCGGTGAGCAGGCCGGCCAGGGTGGACTTGCCGATGCCGCTGGCGCCGACGATGGCAAGGTGGCGACCGGCCGGCAGATCGAGATCGAGGTCGACGACGACCGGTTGCGCGCTCGCGCCCCAGCCGAAGGTGACCCCGCGCAACGCAAGCTCACAGGTTTCCGGCGGCGAGACCCGAGCCGACGGTGGTTCGGGTTGACCGGCCAGTTCGGCCAACCGGCGCAGTGTCACGACAAGACGCAGCACGGTGCTGCCCGCGGTCTGGCCGAGACCGACGAGGGCGGGCTGCACGTTCGTGGCGAGGTACACCACCGCGCCCAGCACCGCGCCAACGGTCAGCCTGCCGTCGGCGACCATGGCCGGGGCGGAGAGGAGCACCAGCAGCAGCGGGATCAGCCCGCCGAGCGAGGTGATCAGCTCCCTGGTCGCGCTCGCGTTGCCCAACCGCACCGCCGCGCGGGCCTGCGCGTCGACGACCTCGCCGATTCGCCTCCCGGACACCGCTTCCGCGCCGCAGGACACCATATCGCGCAGTCCGGTGTAGACACTGCCGGCGAGTTGGGCGCAGCGTTCGTCGGCAAGCACCAGTTCGCGCTGCCGGCGGGCCAGCGTGCCGAGCAGGCCGATGCCCAGCGCGACGGCGAGTCCGACCGGGACGAGCACCAGCGGCGCCAACGCGGACGCGGTGCCGAGCAGGCCGATCAGCGCGGCGACGGTGGTCACCGCAAGGCCTCTGGCCTGGATCAGGATTCCGGCGGTCACATCGCGGATCACCTCGATGTGCCGGGTGATCCTGGCGACGGCGGCGGCGTCCGGTTGGTGTCGGGTGGTCGAGACATCGTGCAGCACACCGTGCACGACCGCGGTCACCAGCGCGTCGCGCATCGGCTCGACCACCTCGCCGAGCCTGCCGTACACGCCGCGCGCGGCGAATGCGCCGAGCAGCGACACCAGGCCGTAGCTGGCCAGCCAGAACGCGCCGGTCCCTGCCTTGCCGATCGCGAAGCCGTTGTCGACGGCGAGCGCGACCAGCCGACCGGACAGCAGCGCCGGCAGTCCATCCACAATGGACCAGGCTGCGAGGATGCCGATCGACTTGCGCTGGCCACGCAGTGCGCCCCGGTACAGGGCGGCCGCTCCGACGGTCATCCTCGTGCCTCGGTGAACACGGCGCGATAGTCGGCGTACTGCCAGAGTTCACGGTGCGCGGCAAGGGCGCGCAGCCGGCCGTCCTCCAGCCAGGCCACCAGGTCCGCGCTCGCCGCGATGGCGACGCGGTGGGTGCTGACCAGGCTGGTGCGGCCGGGCAGGCTGGTACGGATGGCCTGGTTGACCCGCTGCTCGGTGACCGTGTCCAGGCTGGCCGTCGCGTCGTCGAGGATCAGCAGCCGAGGATCGCGGACCAGCGCCCGCGCCAGGCCGAGGCGCTGCGCCTCACCACCGGACAGTGGCGTGTCGGCCATCGGCGTGCGGTAGCCCTGCGGCAGCCGGACCACCGCGTCGTCGACCTGGGCCGAGGTCGCGGCCGCGCGGATCGCGGCCAGGTCGGCGTCGGTGCCCTGGCCGATCGTCTCGGACACGGTCTCGCCCAACAGGTTCGGCCGGTCGAAGGCGTAGCCGATCGCGGCCCGGATCTCCGCCGGTCGCACGGTGGTCAGGTTCGCGCCGTCGAGCGCGACGCTGCCGCGATCGGGTTCGAGCAGCCCGCCCGCGACGGCGGCCAGCGTGGTCTTGCCGGCACCGGATCTGCCGACGACGGCGACGGTGCTGCCGGCGGGCAGGGTGAGGTCGATGTCGCGCAGGGTCGCCGTGCCGTCCTCGGCGTAGACGGTGACCTGGCGCAGCTCCAGCGTGCCGGCACCGGGCGGCAGCGGTGTGTCGCCGTCGGCCCTGCGCGGCATGCCCAGTACCTCGGTGATCCGCTCGGCCGCCGCGCGGGCGGTGGCCAGGGTGGTCAGCAGCGGGATGGCACCGACGAGCCCCATGCCCATCCCGGAGTAGCCAAGGGCGGCGAGCAGCTGTCCGGCGGTGAGCCTGCCGGTGAGGACGCCGTAGCCTGCCGCGCCGAGCATGGCCAACTGCACGGTGGGCAGCAGCAGAGCCGCCCGCCAGGCCATGGTGGCCTGCGCCCGCCACATGGCGATGCCGGCTCGCGCCAGGTTCGGCAGCGGTCGCAGCACCCGCGCGGTCTCCTGGTCGGCGGTGCCGGTCGCGGCGATGGTGCGAATGCCCTCGGTGGCGTCCAGCAGTCGCGCGGACAGTTCGCCCGAGAAGGTCCGGTAGTCGGTGAGACTGTCGGCGGTGTGCCGGACGTGGCTGCGGGCCAGCAGCAGCGTGATCGGCAGGCTCACCGCGAACACGACCGCGAGCCACCAGCCGAGCAGCACCAGTGCGACAACGGCCCCGATCGAGGTCAGCGCGACCAGTACCAGCGCCACCGCGGTCGCCGCGGCGGCTCCGCCGAGCGCGGCGTCACCGGTCAGTCTGCTGACCGCGTCGCCGGGGGCCAGTCCGGTTCGGCTCAGGCGCAGGGTCAGCAGTGCGCCGGTGAGCCGGTTGCGCAGCCAGGCCGTGCCGGTCGCGGTCAGTCGAGCGGTGGTGGCCTGGTAGGCGGCGTTGGTGGCGACGACCGCGCCGACGACGATCACCAGCGGCCACCAGTCGGCGAGGGTGGCGTGTCCGGCCAGTACGACGTCGAGGGCGCGGGCGGTCGTATCGGGCAGCAGCAGTTCGGCGACACCGGCGGCGATGCCGGCGAGGGTCGCGATGGTGAGCCAGACCGGCGTCGGCGTCGCCGCGCGAAGCAGGAGCCGATCGTGAGGATGTCGCAGCATCTGGTTTCCTTCACCGCCCTGCCTGAAGATGGGCGGTGGGGGATCGGCGCAGTCCGCATGCGCCGATCCCCCACCTTGTTCATTCACCACCGACTCACCTCGGTGTCCGAGGGATCTGCTCCGCTCGCACGCCGTGGGAATTCGGTATCAGAGGCAGGCCAGCACCGATGCGGCGCTGTCACACAGCAGCAGGCTCAGGCCGCTGATCGAGCCGCCGCCACCCCCGCCGCCGTGGCCGCCGCCACCACCGTGGCCGTCGAGGTATTCGGGGGTTTCCATGTCCTGCAGGTCAAGCACGTTCATATCGTTTCCTCCAACCAATTTTCACTTCCGCCGGCCATCGAGGCCGGACGCTTCAGTGGCCGGGCGACGCGGTGCTGACTGTCGCCGGGGCCGGTTGCGGGGCGAGCAGTGGTAACGCGGTGCGCTGCCGTCCCGCCGGGTTCGTGGTGGCGGCGCTGATGGCGAGCAGTACGCCGGCGGCGCCGGTGGTCAGGTCCATGGACAGCCGCAGCAGCTGCGTACCGGGGAAGGCGATACCGCCCCGGTAGCCGACCGAGTGCCAGGCGAGGTGGGTGAGGTGCCGGGTCAGCGCCCGGTCCAGTTCGGCGTCCGCCTCGTCCTCGGTCCGCAGCGCGGCCAGTGCGGTGATCAGGCCCGCGCGGCCGAGTAGCAGGCCGGGCTGGATGACGAACTCGCCGTAGAGTCCTCGGCGCAGCGCTGGCAGGTGTTGGGCGCATTCCGCCTCGGGTCGCCGGTCCACGAGCTGCCGGAGCACCATGGCGATGCCGGCGCTGCCCACTTCGAGGTAGGGCAGGGTGCGGCCGCCGTCGCGAACCTGCATCGAGGTGTCCGGGCGGGTGACGCATTCGGCGATGTCGCGTCGCAGCGCGGCGTCGGCCGCGTCGAGCCAGGCCGGATCGCCGGTGGCCTCGTGCAGCCGCAGGAACAGCAGGGCAGGTCCTGACCAGCCGTGCAGCAGTCCGGCGCGGGCCCGGCCACCCGGTTCGGGTGGCGCGTCGGCGGCCAGTGCCTCGACAAGGCGCGCGCCGACCTCGACGGCGGCGGCACGCGGGGTCTCCTCGGCCCTGCGGTCGGCGAAGTGCAGCAGGTTCAGCCCGATCCCGGACAGGCCGCCGTGCAGGGCGTGCCCGCGCACGGTCGCGACCAGCGGCGCCGCCGAGGCGAGCAGGTCGTCGGCAGGTTCGTGGTGGCCGAGACTGTCCAGGACGTGGGCGATGCCGTGCGCGCCGTCGTAGAACCCGGCGCGGGCCGGTGGGTCGCGCCGGACGGCCGCCAGCAGCCATTGCTCGTATTCGGGGAACGGGCCGAAACCGCAGGCGGCGAGGGTGTGCAGGACACCGGCCGCGCCCCAGGCGAGGCTCGCGCCACCGCCTGCGACGGTGAAGCTCTCGATGTCACCGGGAAACAGCCGGTCGGTCCGCTCTGGCGTGGCACTCGCGGTGATCGCCGTCGCGATGGCCGCGGTCACCGTCGCCCAGTCCGGATCGTTCCGGTCCAGTTCGGTCCGGCCGCCCCGGTGCCCGGCCGTGGCGGTGGTGGCCGGTCTCAGTTCGCGCAGGACGACCTCGTAGTAGCCGTCCGGCAGCGGGAACCGGGCGCGGATCAGGTCCAGGTAGCCGCTGATCTTGCCGGGGTCGAGCGTCAGCATCAGGGTCAGCGGCATGAACAGCCACAGCCGCAGTGCCGCGAGCGCGTAGTCGTCGATGCCGATCCCATTGCGGTCGGCGGGCGCGGCGAAACCGGGCGCGGCCAGCGCGGGTCGATGCGGGTCGTTGACGTCGAAGGCGAGTTCGAAGTCGACGATCGACACGGTGTCGTCCTCGTCGACGAGCAGGTTGCGGTTGTGCAGGTCACCGAAGACCACGCCTCGGTCGTGGATCGCCGCCAGGATGCGTTCCACCTGGTCGAGGATGTGCAGTGCCCGCTTGGTGTAGTCGGCGATCTCGGCGACGGAGGCCTCGATCCGGTTCAGCGGATAGTTCGCGGCCAGCCAGCGGCCCAGCGGGACACCGGGCATGTACCGCATGGCCAGGAAGTGATGTTCCCAGCTGGTGAACCGCTGGTAGCCGACCGGGACGCCGGGGATGCCGGCAAGGCGTTGCAGGGTCCGCCATTCGCGGTCGAGTCGGGTCACCGCGTCGGTGCCGGTGACATCGAGTCCGGCCAGCGGTCGCGCTTCCTTCAGTACCACCCTGCCGTCGTCGGCGACCGTGTCGTCGTCAACGGTCCTACTGTCGTCAACGGTCCTGCTGTTCTCGGCGGTGCTGGCGTCCTCGGCGGTGCTGTCCTCGGCGGTTCGTCTGGCGAGATAGACGCCGCCGCCGTTGGAGAAGTGCAGCGCTCCCTCGACCTGGTAGGGGAACCCGCTGTCCGCCGCCTTTGTCCTGGCGGCCAGGTGCGGTGCGAGGAATTCCGGAATCGTCACCCACTCGGGCAGGTGAAAAGTGGGTTTGCGCAGGTCAGGGACGAGCACCCCGTCGGGTCGTGCAATTGCCGGCACCCGTTCGCCGTTGGCGTCGACCAGCCATTGTTCCAGGAACGCCCCGTAGCGCAGGAACAGCGGGCCGGAAGCATAGCGCAGATCGCTGAGAATATAAGGCCCCGGCTCGTCTCGCAGCGCGCTGGACAGTTCTTCTAGGGTAATCCTCAGTTCCTGTTCATCACCCGGATAGATGGCGATCAGTTTTCCGCTGGCCTGCCTCGGCGCGTATTTCGAGTTACGCGCCAGCAGAATTTTGCGGGTACGCAGGAACTTGAACGGGATGTCGTGTTCGACGCAGTAGTCGTAGACGGTGCGCAGCGTGCCCTCCGCGTTGTCCAGACCAGCGGAAACGTGAATCTTCCAGCCCTGACTGGGTAACATTCGACCGGTCGGACACAATACCTGCCAGACACCACGACGCTCGGTGTCCCAGCCCGGCAAGACGGATGGTAGCGCGGCGAGGAATGAATCCTGCGATTGATCCGAGGGTGCCTGCGCATCGTAGAAATCGCGATCCGCGAAGCAGTATTCCTCGTAGCGTAAATCCATGCCGGCGACGATCCTCTCAAAACCCAAGCACTGGGCAACGTTGCAGAAATGAAAACTTTGGGTTATCGGCAGCCCAGACAGCATTCCTCGGGAACCGATGGAATGCCAATCCGCCTTAAGAGTGACGGGCTTGGTGCTTACGCGCGAGTAGAACTCGGCGGTAACCAACGAGTGCCGACGCTGGGTGACGTGGCAGACGCTGCCGCTTCTTTGTCCGGGACGCCCAGCTGCGCACGACCGGGGTTTGGTCGATAATGCCGATTTCCACTCGTCAACGGCCGACCATCAAGACCATAATGGAGGGTGGACGGCGATGAGAAATGTCGAAGTACCTGGTCAGCGCCGATGGTTCAGCCGGGTCAGGCGATATTTCGACACCGGTCCCGGCCGCACAGGTTGGAAATCCACAGTTTGACTCTACAAACGGTCGTAAATACTAGGGAAATACGTCGGGTACAAGTGCCTACGCTGATCGAGGGCCGCGCTGCCGGCCGGGCGGCCAGGTAGGTCAGTGGGTGGCCAGGTATGCGGTCCAGACCTTTTTGGGCACGACCATCCGCCAGGAGTCCAGAACCAGCTCGCGTAGCTCGTCGAGGTCGATCTCGGCCAGCCAGACCCGGACCCAGTTGTAACGCAGGTCGGACTCGATGGGTAAGTGGAACTTGTGCGGCTCACCGGCGACGAGCGCGGCGCGCTCCAGCCTCGGATAGCCGAAGCCGAGCACCGTCTCGTCCGGCGACAGCGACAGGAACACGATCCGGCCGACCCGGAACTTCACCCGGTCCCGGACAAGGACCTCGTAGGCGCGCGGCAGCGTCGAGGCGAGTGCGCGCACGTCATCAGCGGTGACCATGCCGGCATTGTGCGACACCGGTCCGACAGTTTCGCCTCGCCGACAGCGCGACGCGGATCGGCCCACGAATGACGTGGACGGGGCCCGATGAAATCAAGGCCCCGCCCACGTCAGGTCGATCGTCCGGACAGCGGTGCTCAGCCGTTGGCCGGGCTGGTCACCGAGGGTGGGGCGTCGGCCGGTGCGGTGCCCCAGGTACCGGGCGTTGCCGACACGGTGTAGTCGATCAGGCCGCCGTGCGCGATCTGGCCCTGGCCGAGCCAGGTGTGCTGACTGGCTCCGCCGTTGACCGACATCGCGGTGATGTAACGGTTGTCCCAGCTCACCGACGGTGCGTTGATGGTCAGCGTGCCGCCCTGCCGGGCACCGAACCGGCCGATCCGCACGGTGGCGTGCGGGAAGGCCGGCGAGGTGACCGCGTAGTAGTCGGCACCACTCATCATCGGGTAGAGACCGAGCGAGGACATCACCAGCCAGGCCGACATCTCACCGAGGTCGTCGTTGCCGGTCATCCCGTTCGGCGCGTTCGCGAACAGGGTTTCCTGCGCCTGCACGACCGTGGCGGTGTGATCGGGTTCGCCGGTCCACAGATAGGTGTAGGGCGACTGGAGGTCCGGTTCGTTGTTCGGGTTGTAGGTCTTGTTGCCGTAGTAGCCGTACGGGCTGTTCACCCAGCCGGTCTTCACCGTGGTCGCCGGATCGGTGAGCAGGCCGCTGTAGTCGAAGAACGCGTCCAGCCGCTCGTTGGCCGTTGCCGTACCGCCGAGCAGACCGATCATGCCCGGCTCGTCCTGCGGTACCAGCCATTGGTACTGGTAGGCGCCGCTCTCGTGGAAGGCGTCGTCACCGGTCTCCGGATCATAGGGACTCACCCAGCTGCCGTCCGGGTTGCGCGGCCGGAAGAAGCCGATCGAGGAGTCGAACAGCTTCGTGTAGTTCTCGCCGCGCTGGGCCAGCATGGTCGCGTCCGAGGTGTGCCCGAGTGCTTTGGCCATAATGGACAGTGAAGCGTCGGCTGCCGCGTACTCAAGACTCGCCGACGCCGGGTGCTGGCAGTCGTTGTCGCCGCCCTTGTACACGCAGTTCTCCCCGCTCGGAATGTAGCCGTCGGTGAGATACCAGGGATTGCCGTTGCGCCCGTTGAACGGCGAGGCGGCGGGCGGTTCGGAGTTCACGTCCGCCAGCATCGCCTGGTAGGCCTCTTGTTCATGGCCGGCGAGCAGGCCCTTGGACCAGCCGTCGACCAGGAACGGGGTCACCGGGTCGCCGGTCATGATGTTGGTCTCGCTGTTCTCCAGTTCCCATCTTGGCAGCGCGCCACCCTCGCGGTAGACGGCCAGCAGCGAGAGGTCGACATTGCGCGCGACCTGGGGTTCCAGCAGTTCGAGTAACTGGTTCTGGGTTCGATACGTGTCCCAGAGCGAGAAGTTCGCGTACGGCGTGTAGCCCACCGCCTGGTGCACCTTGTTGTCGAAGCCCAGGTACCGGCCGTCGACGTCACCGAACACGTTGGGGTGCAACAGGGTGTGATACAGCGCGGTGTAGAAGGCCACCTGCCGGTCGGTGCTGCCGCCGCTCACCTGCACCGTGCGCAGCTGCTGCTCCCAGACGTCGTGCGCCTGCCTGTGCACCGCGTCGAAGTCGAACGAGCCGTGCGTCTCGGCGGCCAGGTTCTCGCGCGCACCGGGGATTCCGGTGTAGGACACGCCGACCTTGACCGTCACCGACCGGTCCTTGGTGGTGTCGAAGCTGACCCAGCCGCCGTTACCGCCGGTGCCGGTGGCGGCGCGCGAGCCCTGGGTCGTGGTACTGCCGCGCCAGGTGCCGAACGAGGAGAACGGCCGGGAGAACTGGGCGCTGAAGTAGATCGTGTGCTGGTCGTGGCCGGCGCAGAAACCGCCGTCGTGCACGTAGCCTTCGATGGTGTTGTTCCCGACGATCGTCAGACCGGAGTCCATCACCGCCATATCCGCCTTGCCGGTGTTGAACAGCACGTTCGCCTGTGTCGTCGCCGGGAAGGTGTAGCGCTGCCAGCCGGTGCGCTGGGTCGCGGTCAGTTCCGCGTTGATGCCGTAGGTGGACAACTGGACCTGGTAGTAGCCGGGATTCGCCTGTTCCTGGCTGTGGCTGTAGGCCGACGCGTACTGCGTGGGGTCGACCGTGCTCACCGCGCCGGTGGTCGGCATCAGCGGTAACTCGCCGGCGACCCCGCAGCCGACCCCGGACAGGTGGGTCTGGCTGAACCCGTAGATCGACTTCTGGTCATAGTCGTAGCCGACGGTGCCACCGTTGTCCGGACTGACCTGGACCATGCCGAACGGAACCGCGGCGCCGGGGAACGTGTTGCCCTGGTTCTCGGTGCCGATGTAGGGATTCACCAGTGTGGTCGGATCAGCCGCTGGACCGGTGGCGCCGGCCGGCTGTGTCGCGTCCGCCAGTGACGAGCCGGCCAGTACGGCGACGAGGCCTACCGCGAGTGCGCCTGCCGAATATCCCAGCCGGCGACGGAACCTGCCGTGCATGTTTTCGCCCTCCCTCACGAGGACGGCGGCACGGTTCGCTCCGTCTCCTCGTGTGGCCGCCTCCTCGTGTGGCCGCGTGACAACGTTGTCAAAGCGGCCTGACGATAGCCGGAGTGCATCGATCACGGCAGCGAGGCGGCGGTTTTTGGGCCAGAACAAGACAAATATCCGCTGATCAGCCGCGACTACCCTTAGAATCCGCGCGGCCACGCGGGTAGCCGGTCGGCGTCGCGAGTCAGCTCTCGTCGTCGCGGACGATGTGCACGGCGGCCTCTTCGGCGGAGGCGCCCGCGCCGTCGATGCCGATGTCCTCGGCGAACAGTTCGGTGTCGCCGCCCGCTCCCTCGGCGCCGATCTCCGGTTCGGTGGTCAGCCGGCCGGCGCGGACATCGCCGACCTCACCGTCGATCAGTTCGCCGTCGGTGTCCTCGGCGTCACCGAGGCCGTCGCCGTCGAACTCCGAGTAACCGGTGTCGGGCAGTTCACGGGCCAACCGGCCGGCAAGGCTCTCCCCGGTCAGCTCCTCACCGGCGGTGGTCCCCCAGTCGTTCACCGCCCAGGGGCGCTCGGCGGGTGAATAACCCTCGTCCAGCGGGTCGGCCGGGCCACCGTTCTCCAGGGTGTCCTGGGCGTCGAGCTGTTCGAAGACGTCGTCGTCGATCTCGTCGCGGTCCATCCGATGCGCTCCCGTTCGTCCTGCTTTACCTCGATACGAGTATGTCTCCTCGCCCGTCCGGCCCGCAGCACCGGATATCCGGCCACTGTCGGTGGCGGCCTACGGGCGGGCACACCACCTGTTCGGCGGTCCGCTTCCGCCCGTCCCGGTGGCAGGCTCAAGCCTGCTCACCTGCGCAAACGGGAGACCCGATGAGTACATCCGGGCTGGGCGCCATTGACCACATCGTGGTGCTGATGCTGGAGAACCGGTCACTGGACCACATGCTCGGCTACCTCTACCAGGCCACCGGCAATGTCTCGCCGACCGGCCAGCCGTTCGAGGGGCTGACCGGAACCGAGCAGTGTCCTGGTACGGACGGCAAGCCGGTGGCGGTGTATCCGATCACGCCGAGTACCCCGAATGCCTACTTCATGCCCGGCGCCGATCCCGGCGAGGGCTATTCGGCCACCAACGACCAGCTCTACGGCTCGACGACCGCGCCGGCTGCCGGCGCGGTCGCGCCGATGACCGGGTTCGTCACCGACTACGCGAGCGCGATCACCGCGAACAACGCGAAGGGCTGGTTCGTCGTCCCCGGCACGACCGCGGACATGATCATGGGCTGTTACACGCCGCAGACGCTGCCGGTGCTCAGCGCGCTGGCCAGCGGTTTCGCCGTCTGCGACCACTGGTTCGGCTCGGCGCCGACGATGACGATGCCCAACCGCGCGTTCGCCTGTGCCGGGACCAGCCAGGGCCATCTCGACGACACCACGAAGTCGTTCACGGTGCCGAGCATCTTCGGCCAGCTCGGCGGCAAGGGGGTCTCCTGGAAGATCTACGGGGACACCGCATCGCCACTGACCAAAATGGACTTCCCGGATACCAAGTCGGCCCCTGCCACGAACTTCGGGCTGTTCACCGATTTCCAGGCCGACGCGGCCGGCGGCACGTTACCCGCCTATGCGTTTCTCGAGCCGAGCTGGGCCTCGACCGGGAGCAGCGAGCATCCCAACTACAACGTCGCGCTCGGCGAGCAGCTGCTGCTGGACACCTATCGGGCGGTGAAGTCCGGCCAGGACTGGAACTCGACGCTGCTGATCATCACCTACGACGAGCACGGCGGCTGCTACGACCACGTCTCGCCGCCCTGGGGCGCGACGCCGCCGGACTCCTCGGCCGGCGAGTACGGCTTCGACTTCACCCGCTTCGGCCCTCGGGTGCCCACCGTGCTGGTCAGTCCGCTGATCCCGGCCGGCACGGTCTTCCGGGTGCCGGCCGGCAGTACGCCGCTGGACCACACCAGCATCCTGGCCACCGTCGAACACCGCTGGTCGATTCCCGCGCTGACCCACCGCGACGCGGCAGCACCCGATGTCGGCGCCGCGCTGAGCCTGACCACCCCGCGCACCGACGATCCGCTGGCCACCGTGACCGCGCCGACTCCCCCGCCGACGCCGAAGGCGCTCGCCGAGCAACCGTCGCATCTGCAGAAACTGCACGCCGCGTTGATCGCCGAGGCCACCGGGGCGGGCCTGCCGTCCGGTCTGCACAGCACCGCCGACTACGAACACTTCATCGCCGAGCACGCACCGCCGGTCGGCACGGATCACCCGGCACCCTGAAGGCAGCCACGGTTTTTGTCGGCGGCCGGGCGCAGACTTGCGGGGTGACGGGCGAAGGGCCGATTCTGCATGCCGACCTGGACGCGTTCTACGCGTCGGTCGAGCAGCGTGACGACCCGAGCCTGCGCGGCCGGCCGGTGATCGTCGGCGGCGGTGTCGTGCTGGCGGCCAGCTACGAGGCGCGGGCGCACGGGGTGCGCACGGCGATGCCGGGTGGGCAGGCGCGCCGGTTGTGTCCGCACGCGGTGGTGGTGGCGCCGAGGATGTCGGCCTACTCGGCGGCCAGCAAGGCGGTGTTCGGTGTTTTCGAGCGGACCACGCCGTTGGTCGAGGGGCTGTCCATCGACGAGGCCTTTCTCGATGTCGGCGGGTTGGCCCGGATTTCCGGCACGCCGAGCCAGATCGCCCAGCGGCTGCGGTGTGACGTCGCCGAGCAGGTCGGCCTGCCGATCACGGTCGGGGTGGCCAGGACGAAGTTCCTGGCCAAGGTGGCCAGCGGGGTGGCCAAACCGGACGGGCTGCTGGTCGTACCGCACGGCGGGGAACTGGCGTTCCTGCATCCGCTGCCGGTCGAGCGACTCTGGGGTGTCGGCACCGTCACCGCGGCCAAGCTGCACGCGCGCGGCATCACCACGGTCGGTCAGGTCGCCGAACTGGCCGAGGGGCGGCTGGTGGCCATGCTCGGCCAGGCCGGCGGGCGGCAGCTGCACGCGCTGGCGCACAACACCGACCCGCGCCGGGTGGTGGTCGGCAGGCGCCGCCGGTCGATCGGCGCGCAACGCGCGCTCGGCAGGGCACCGCGCGCACCGCAGGAGTTGGCGGTGCTGCTGGCCGGGCTCGTCGACCGGGTCGCGCGACGGCTGCGCGCGGCGGAGCGGGTCTGCCGGACGGTGACGATCCGGCTGCGGTTCGCCGACTTCACCAGGGCAACCCGGTCCCGCACGCTGAGCCAGGCGACCGCGCACACCGACACGATCCTGGCCGCCGCGCAGGGCATGCTCGCCGCGGCGATCCCGCTGATCGACGAGAACGGACTGACCCTCATCGGGATCGCACTGTCCAATTTGGACAATGCGGACGCCGTCCAGCTCGCGCTGCCGTTCGACGAGGTGGATTCGACGGCGCTGGACTCGGCCTTGGACTCGGTGCGGGACAAGTTCGGTTCGGCGGCGGTCACCCGCGCGGCACTGCTGCGCCACGGCACCGGTCTGACCGTGCCGCTGCTGCCCGACTGAGGCCGCCCGGCAGACGAAAAGCGACCGGGGGACGTGACAATGGCCGCATCGCCGCGGTGCCGGTGACCGGGCCGATAGCCTGGTCCGACGAAGGCGGGCCGTGGATGGGCGCCTGCGAGCGGGAGGCCGGGGTGTGGTGGCACCGAACGTAGCCGAGGAAGATCTGTGGATCCGCTGTTTTCATCCGGCGCCGCAGCGCCCGATCAGCCTGTTCTGCCTGCCGCATGCCGGGGGCTCGGCGAGTAACTACTTCGCCTTCTCCGCCGCTGTCGGCGAGGTGGCCGAGGTGTTCGCCGTGCAGTACCCCGGCCGCCAGGACCGGTGGCAGGACAAACCCCTCGCCGACCTGCGTGAACTGGCCGCCCCGATCGCCGACGCGCTGGCCGCCTGGGGCGAGCGGCCGTTGGCGCTGTTCGGCCACAGTATGGGTTCGGCGCTGGCGTTCGAGCTGACCCGCTCGCTGGAGCAGCGCGGGATCGAGCCGTTGCACCTTTTCGCCTCCGGTGGCCGGGCTCCGGCGCTGCCTCGCGACGAGAAGATCCACCTGCTCGACGACGAGGGCCTCATCACCGAGATGAAGGCGCTCGGCGGCACCGATCCCCGGCTGTTCGACGAGCCGGACCTGCTGGAGATGGTGCTGCCGGCGGTCCGCGCCGACTACACCGCCATCGAGACCTACCTGGCCGAGCCGGGGGCCACCGTGCGGGCCCCGATCACGGTGCTCACCGGCGAAGCCGATCCGAGGACCACGGTCGAGCAGGCGAAGGGCTGGCAGCAGCACACCACCGGCGAATTCGACCTGCGGGTGTTCCCCGGCGGGCACTTCTTCCTCTACGACCAGGTGCCGGAGATCGCGCGGACCGTGCTCGACCGGCTCCGCTCCGACCAACCGGGCTGAGGCGAACAATTCATCGGCGCGAGGGCTCGGCTCGTGATCCGGCCGGGTGGCCCGGTCGCCTCCTACGCCGAGTTCCTGGACGGTTTCGCGACGTTCCTGGACGGTTTCGCGACCGAGTTGCTGCCGTTGCAGAACTGATCCGCCGAAACCGGTAACCCCGGAGTCCATTGCGGATGGTCGGCCGTTGGATGGCAGTTGTGCGGCCGTTCGGCGCAATCCGTTGACAGTTGGCCTTGTTCACGCTCCTGCGTTGATTTCCTGACGGCCGGACATTGATCGACAAGCGTTGACCAGCGGTAATGTCCGTAGCCGCCGGAAAATTGGTGGCATTTCGCCTATTCTCCGGCACTTTGTGTCGACCACCCCCGCACCTGAACGGAACTTCGCCATGCGCCAACGCACTCCACTGCGCGCTGCCCTCTTAGCCGGCTCGGCGATCGCACTGATCGTCGCGGCTGCCCCGGCCGGGGCAGCACAGAGCACGTCCAGTTCCCCGACGCCGTTATCGGTCACGGCCGTCAGTCAACATTCGGCCCGGTTGAGCCAGGTCGACGTGCGCAACGTCCAGCGTGGCGCGACGGTCCGCACGCGGACGCAAGGCCAGGTCGGCTCGTTCCTGGCCGCCCACTCCGGGCTGCTGCACCGTTTCGCCTCAGCAGGCCCGGCCAGCTCGGCCAGCCAGATCCACCCGGCCCAGGGCACCGGTTTCATCAACGAGGGCAACGACGAGGGCTCCTTCGCCGACCAGAGCGTGTCCACCAGCCTGCACCCGACGAATGCCGACACCACCATCTACACGCCGACGATGTACCCGGCCGGTGGCTCGTGCATCGAGGTCAGCACCGTCTACACCGCATCGACACAGGCCGTCGAGGCCTGGGACTGGTGCAACCACATCGACTTCGAGGCGTCGGTGGCGATCAACAGCGACTTCATCAGCCGCTACACCAACGGTTCCGGTGCCTGCAGCGCGGAGATCCTGCGGACCAACGCGTCGAGCAACACCTGGACGGCGTATCTCTACGACTACTCGACGAGTTCCTACGACACCCTCTACACCTCCTCCGGCACCAGCCAGGCGGGCACGACCGGCTGGGACGTCAACGAGCTGTACTCGGACGTGCAGAGCAACGGCCAGAGCTACGCCTGCACCGACATGGCCGGCATCACCTTCTCCGCCGACGACATCCAGGTCGACCTCGGCGGTACCTGGCAGGCCGCTTCGCCGAGCAACTCCAACACCGAGTTCGACCAGCCCGCACCGAACTTCGACTGTTCCGCGATGAGCTACCAGATGATCAACCAGTACAACCACTGGCAAGTGCTCGACTGATCCCGCGTCAAGGCCGATCGCGCCCGGCTGGGCCGGCGACGTCCACGACGCCGGCCCAGTACCCCAGCGGTGTTCACATCCGTGAATACCATTCCGGTGGCTGTACAGATCCGTGATGGGTGGTGTAGAAACGGAAAGCGCTTCCCCGCCCCGTTTCGCACCGGCAGATAGGCGGATTCCCGTGAGCTTGACGCGACGTACCCTGCTGACCTCGACCGTGGGCGCCGCGACCGCGGCGGTGGTCGCGTCGGCGGCCCTGCCCGGCCTGGCCTCGGCCGCGCAGACCTCCCAGAACGCAGCGCAGGACCCGGAGTTCAGTGGCGAGTTGGATGCCGCGACGCTGGACACGTTCACCCACGCGGTGGAGTACTCGGTGGCGAAGCTGCGCGCGGTCGCACCGACGGTGACCGGGTTCCCGGAGGGCACCGAGTTCGAGAAGTGGACCTACACCCAGGACGGTGACTGGGTCGGCGGTTTCTGGGTCGGCCTGTTCTGGCTGTCCTGGCTCTACACCGGCGACGCGAATTTCCAGGCGCTGGCCGAGAGTTGGGCGCTGAAGCTGACCCCGCGCGAGACCGACACCACCACCCACGACGTCGGTTTCCTGTTCACGCCGTCCTGGATCACCGCCTACCGGTTGACCGGTGACACCGCGTGGCGCGACGGCGCGATCACCGCGGCCGGTTCGCTGATCCAGCGGTACAACCCGGCCGGCAGGTTCATCCGCGCCTGGGGCGCGCTGGGCACCTCGGCCAACGCGGGCCGGGCGATCATGGACACGATCATGAACCTCGACCTGCTCACCTTCGCCACCGAGCAGACCGGGGACGGCAAATACCTTGACGTCGCGGTGAATCACGCCCGGACCCAGCAGACCTACTTCCCCCGGCCGGACGGCTCGACCCCGCACTGCTACGACTTCAACCCGGTCACCGGCGCCCCGATCGGCCCGGCCACCGTACAGGGCTACAGCCCGCAGTCGTGCTGGTCACGCGGGCAGGCCTGGGGTGTCTACGGTTTCACCACGATGTACCGCCGGACCGGGGAAACCGATTTCCTGGCCACCGCGCGCAAGCTCGCCGACTATGCGCTCGGTGTGCTCACGCCGGACTGCGTCCCGGTCTGGGACTACCTCGCCCCGCAGGCGCCCTACGACATCAAGGATGCCTCGGCGGGCGCCGCGATGGCCTGCGGCCTGCTCGACCTTTCCGTGGCCACGCGGGAACCGCGCTACCGGGCGGCCGGCATCAGCATCCTGGCGGCGTTGAGCCGTACCTGTCTGACCGACCGCTCCACCCGCGCGGATGCCGTCGTGGCTCGCTGCACCCGCAACCGGCCCGCCGAGGACGGGATCGAGATCTCGCTGCCCTACGCGGACTACTACCTGTTCGAGGGCATCATGCGGCTGCTGCGCCCGCAGCAGATCGCCAAGGCCATCGGCCTGTGACCGCTGTTTCCCGGTCGGTCCGCGAGCCGGGAAACAGCGCGGACGGGCGGCCGGCGGGCGCGGTTCGGTTTAGGATTCAACTATGAGGTATGCGATCGCGCTTCCGCAGTTCTATGCCGACGGCACCTTCGATCCGGCCGCGTTCGGCGACTATCTCAAGCGTGTCGAGGCGCTGGGATATCACAGTGCGTGGACGCAGGAACAGGTACTCGGCCGGCATGCCCAGCTCAGCCCGATCGAAGCGATGACCTTCGCAGCGGCGCACACCGAGACGCTGCGGCTGGGCTGCACGGTGTTCGTCTCCACCCTGCACACTCCGGCGCATCTTGCGAAGAGCCTGGCCAGTCTCGACCAGCTCAGCAGGGGCCGGATCGAGGTCGGCGTCGGCACCGGCGGCAAGGGCCGGCCGTTCGCGGCGTTCGGGATGAGCCCCGACCGCTACATCGCCCGGTTCACCGAGGGCATCGAACTGCTGAAGGCGTTGTGGACGCGGGACCGGATCGACTTCGACGGCGAGTTCTGGCAGCTGTCGAACGCCGCGATGGCACCGAAGCCGTTCCAGAAGCCATATCCGCCGCTGTGGTTCGGTGGTTCCGGCCCTGCCGCGTTGCACCGTGCGGTCCACCTCGGTGACGGTTTCTTCGGTGCCGGCTCCTCCCCCACCGCGAAGTTCGCCGACCAGGTGCGGACCATCCGCAAGGCGCTCGCCGAGGACGGCAGGACATCGGAGAACTTCCCCATCGCCAAGCGGGTCTACCTCGCCATCGACAACGACGCCGCGCGGGCGAGGGAGCGCGTCAATGCCGCCCTGCGCGACCTGTACGGCAGCCTGTCGGCGGATGTCGAGGCGGCCGCGATCGCCGGTACCCCGGCCGACTGCGTCCGCGAACTGCGCAAGGTCGTCGACGCCGGTGCCGAGCTGATCCTGTTCACGCCGATGTTCGAGCAGGCCGAGCACGCCGAACAGGTGGCCGCCGAGATCATCCCGCAGCTGGGCTGAGCGAACACCAGTGATCACGAGGCGAGAGGCCGGGTCATGACCGACAGCAAGGTCGCGGTGGTCACCGGCGCCGGCAGTGGACTGGGCCGGGTGATCGGCACGGCACTGCTGGCCGCCGGCTACCGGGTCGCCCTCGCCGGCCGCCGCGCCGAGGCGCTCACCGACACCGCGGGCGACTACGCGCGGACCGGCGCGGCACTGGCGATCTCGACCGATGTGCGCGATGCGGAGTCCGTCGCCGCGTTGTTCGGCAGGGTCCGGGATTCCTGGGGGCGGGTGGACCTGCTGGTCAACAATGCCGGCATGTTCGGGCCTGGTGGGCTGGTCGACGACGTGTCCGTCGAGGACTGGCGCAACGCGGTGGACACCAACCTGACCGGCTCGTTCCTGTGCGCGCGGGAGGCGTTCGCGATGATGCGCGCGCAGCGGCCGGGTGGTGGCCGGATCATCAACAACGGCTCGATCTCCGCGCACACGCCCCGGCCGGGCAGTGCCGCGTACACCGCGACGAAGCATGCGATCACCGGGCTGACCAAGTCGCTGTCCCTTGACGGGCGCCCGTTCGGCATCGCCTGCGGTCAGATCGACATCGGCAACGCGGCAACGGAGATGACCGCCCGGATGTCCGGCGGTGTCCCGCAGGCCGACGGTTCGACACGCGCCGAACCCACCTTCGAGGCGAAACACGTCGCGGACGCGGTGCTGTACATGGCCGGGCTGCCGTTGGCGGCGAACGTGCAGTTCCTGACGATCACCGCGACCACCATGCCGTTCATCGGCCGGGGCTGATCACCAGTCGGCCGGGGAGTTCCAGGCGCCGAGGGTGCGGCTGCTGCGAAACCTGCGGTGCACGCCGCTGATCGGATCGGTGAACTCCAGTACGGACGCGAGCAGTTGCAGCGGGCGGGTGAAATCGTCGAGCGGTTTCTCGGTGAGCACCGGGTAGAAGTCGTCGCCGAGAATCGGGATGCCCAGTGTGCTCAGGTGCAGCCGCAGCTGATGGGTGCGGCCGGTGGCCGGCAGCAACCGGTAGCGGCCGAGGCCATCGCGCCGCTGCACCAGTTCGACCCTGGTTTCCGCGTTCGGCTCGCCGGGGACCTGCTGCGCGGTGATCACCCCGCGTTCCTTCACGATCCGGCTGCTGATCGTCCTGGGCAGTTCGAGGTCGGGGTCGAACCGCGCGATGGCCTCGTATTCCTTGTGTACCAACCGATCGCGAAACATGGTCTGATATTTTCCGCGCACCGCCGGGTTGATCACGAACAGCAGGAGCCCGGCGGTCGCCCGGTCCAACCGGTGCGCGGGAATCAGCTCGGGCAACCGGAGTTCCTGTCGTAGCCGCACCAGCGCCGTCTGCACGATGTGTTTGCCGCGCGGGATCGTGGCCAGGAAGTGCGGCTTGTCCACGACCAACAGGTGCTCGTCCCGGTGCACGATCGGGATGTCGAAGGGGACGGTGACCTCCTCCGGCAGATCGCGGTGGAACCAGATCACCCCACCGGGCACGAACGGTGCGTCGAGCGCGATCGGGCCGTCCAGATCGACGATCCGCTCCTCCCGCAGCAGCATGTCGATCCGCTCGGGTGCGACGCGGGGCAACCGTTCGACGAGATGGTCGCGGATCGTCGGCCACTCCCCCTCGATCGGCAACCGCAACCGGGCCGCGTCGAGGCCGTTGCGTTGCGGGAGGGGTGAAGGCCGCCTGCGTCTCATCGCCGCTGATCCTACTGGTCAGCAGGCTGGCACCGGGCACGGTGCGGGCCGAGGAGGAGCGGTTCGACCTGGCCGGCCGGCTGTTCAGGCCTGCGGGAGCTTGACCGGGCCGCGCCGGGGTCGGGCCGCCGACGGCGGCGGGACCATCGGGCCGATGTCGCCGTCCGGGGCGGTGTCGAGATCGACGATGACCGGGGCGTGGTCGCTCGGCCCGGTGCCCTTGCGGGCCTTGCGGTCGATCCAGGCCGCCCGCACCCGCTCGGCGACCGGGCCGCCGGCCAGGACAAGGTCGATGCGCATGCCGAGGTCCTGGTGGAACATGCCGGCCCGGTAGTCCCAGTAGCTGAACACCCGCTCGGTCGGCCAGTGATCGCGCACCACATCGTGCAGGCCGAGGTCCCGCAGGGCGGCGAGCGCGGCCCGTTCCGGTGGGGTGACGTGCGTCTGGCCGAGGTAGGCAGCCGGGTCGAACACGTCGGCGTCGGTGGGCGCGATGTTCATGTCGCCGCAGAGCACCGTGGTGGTCGGGGTGGCGGCGATCTGTTCGCGCAGCGCGGCCAGCCAGGCCAGTTTGTAGTGGTAGTGGTCGGAATCGGGTTCCCGGCCGTTGGGCACGTACAGCGAATGGATACGCAGCCCCGAGCAGGTCGCCGACACCGCGCGGGCCTCGGGATCGGGGAAGCCGGGTGCGTCGGGTATGCCGATCCGCACCTCGTCGAGGCCCACCTTGGACAGCAGCGCGACCCCGTTCCAGCGCGGTTCGCCGTAGGCGGCGACCTGGTAGCCGCGCGCGGCGAGTTCGTCGTCGAGCAGGGTGTGGAAGGCCTCGTCGGCGAGTTTGGTCTCCTGTAGGCACACCACATCCGGCTGCCGCTCGTCCAGCCAGGGCAACAGCCGGGGCAGGCGCTGCTTGACCGAGTTCACATTCCAGGTCGCGATCCGCACCCGACCTACCGTAGTCGCTACCCCCGACGAGTTCGCGCCGGCGACCGTCCGTGCCCACCCGCATCCTGACCTTCTTGTCCTGACCGTCGTATCCTCGCCGCTGTGCCTAGCAACATCGAATCGCCTGCTCAGGTGGCGACCCGACTGACCGGCCTTGCCGCGAACGGGCAGCGGCACGCGGGCGCGCTGGCCGAGGTCACCTTGGCCGACGGCAGTGTCGTGCTGGTCAAGCGCGGGAGCGGGTCGGACGCGGTGCGCGCGGAAGTGGCGGGGCTGCGCTGGCTGGCCGGGTCGCGGGCGGTGCGTATCCCGGTGGTGCGCGGCGCGGACGCGGACTGGCTGGTCATCGATCGGGTGGTGACCACGCAACCCGGTGTCGCCACTGCCGAGTTGTTCGGCCGGGAGCTGGCGATGCTGCACGCGTCGGGGGCGCCGGCGTTCGGTTCGGCTCCGCCGCAGGGGCTCGTCGACGCCTTCATCGGGCCGGTGCCGATGGCCAACGTGCCGGGCGAGAGCTGGCCGGAGTGGTACGCCGAGCAGCGGGTGCTGCCGTATCTGCGGCGCGTCGTGGATGCCGGCATCGTCACGCCGACCGAGGGCGCGCTCCTCGAACGGGTCTGTGCCCGCCTGCCGGAACTGGTGCCGCGGTGCGATCGGCCCGCTCGGCTGCACGGCGATCTGTGGAACGGCAATGTGTTGTGGGGCGCTGACGGCAATGTCTGGCTGATCGACCCGGCCGCACACGGCGGGCACCCGGAGACCGATCTCGCGATGCTGCACCTGTTCGGCTGCCCGCTGCTCGATCGAGTGTTGGCCGGCTATCAGGAGACCAGCCCGCTCGCCGAGGGCTGGACCGACCGGATCGGTCTGCATCAGCTCTTTCCCTTGCTGGTGCACGCGATTCAGTACGGCCGGGGTTACGCCCAGCAGGCCCTCGACGTGGCACGGGCGGCCCTGCACTTCAGCTGAGTGCACGGGGCCGGGTGGCTATTCGGTGCGCGCCGGGCAGCGTCCAGCCGCCGACCAGTGGTCGTGCAGGTCGGCCGGGATGGACAGAGTGGTCGACTCGCCACTGGTGAGGGTGCGCACGCTGCCGACCAGCAACAGGTGACCGGCCCGGTCCAGGATGCCGCGAGCCAGTTTGCTGCTGTCCTCGGCACGTTCGGCCAACCGCATCAGCCCGGTCGCGGCCTTCACGAGTCCGGTCCAGCCACGGGAGTACGGCACTTCCAGCCAGTCGGCGACCTCCGGATTCACCACCTGCCGGACCATCGCGGGCACCACCCCGTCGAACATCCTGCCGGGGATGAGCTGCTCGTAGAGGTCGAGCAGGCCCTTGGTCAGGGCGATGCCTTCCGGCGACGGTCCGTAGCCCGCCTCGACGAGTTCGGCGTTGACCCGGATGGCCTCCTCAAGGGTCTCCGGGATGATGTCGGGTCGGATACCGAGCATCGCGCCGGTGACCCGCCAGACGTAGTAGTAGTCCGCTGCCTCGGTTTCGGTCACTTCGACGCCGATCCGGCGCATCCCGTCGATCACCTGTACCGAGAAGATCAACAGGGCACCGAGCAGATCCTGTTGGCAGATCGGCACGCCGTCCTTGGTGGCGTCCCATTCCGGTGAGCCGGTGACGAAATGTCGAACGGCGGCATGGATCAGCCGGGTCTTCTGGATCGTCGGCACGAACGCGCCGGTCGAGCCGAACGGATCGCGCGCCATCATGTGCAGCACGAACTGGGAGGTTTCCGACAGTCGGCGGTGCGGCTGGTCGAGGCCGTGCGTCAGGCGCAACACCCGCGAGGACCTCGGTTGCGCGTAGCAGTTGACCATCGCGCCGTAGGAGAGCACGGAGGCGACGTCGACACCGTCGTCGATGAAGAACTCACGAGCCCGCGCGATCCGGTCGGGATCGGCCCAGTCCGGCGGATTGTCCGTGGTGATCAGGTATTCGCGCACCGATGCCGGCAGGTCGGCCGGTATCGGTGTGTCATTGGCGCGCAGATGCGCGAGTACCGCGTTCACGGCGGCGATGGAATCGGTGGCCACCAGATCGGTGATGACCTGGTCGGCCAGTGGATCACCCTCAAGGGCCAACTCGTCGAGCGGCATCGGCCACTCCTTTCCGGCAGGTCCTCGGCGATGGCGGCGTCGGGGTGCCGCAATCGTTGAGAACAAAGCCGTCCCGAGCAAATTGCGGAAATATCGAGCGGGCCGGGCCGATGAACTCGCCGTGAGCGCGAGCGGGTGTCAACCGCTGTTCGGGCGCAGGCCGTGATATCGCCTGGTGTCACGAGCCGTCGGCCCGCACGACGGGGAGTTCGGTCGGCCACCGGTCGGCTACGCGAGGTTGGGCTGAACCGGTGAAAGTGCCGCGCCAGGAATGACGTCCGACCGATCGGGCCCAGCCGGTCGACGGCGTCGGTCCGCATCGAAGCTGATCGCCCCGGCGACCTGCACGATGCCCTCCTGACCTGTTCGCAGGCGGCCGCTACCGGCCAGCCACGTCATGATCTCGCCGAGTCGCTGATCGAGGGCACGGCAGGGGTCTTCGGCGAGTGTTACCGGCCGGCGGCATTGACCGTTGACAGCGGTCGATCGGGTCACCGCGCGCCGCGGTGGCTCTTGATCGCGGTGCTGTATCGGTCCAGGCCAGGACGAGCGCGTCACCGGCGAATCGAAACCTCGCACGGGTCCGGTCTTTTTAACTGACAACGTGGGCGGCGTTCGACGGGTCGACCTGTCGGTATTGACAACCAGTATGGTCTAGTCCAATCTTGGCGAACACGCCGATCAGGTGGTCACGAAAAGTCGAATTCGCCGTTGCCACGGACGGCGCTTTTCCAGCCATTTACTCCAGGCAGGATGTGACGCAATGTCGCGTATCTCCACAACAATGGGAATGGTCGCCAGCGGTTTGTTGGTAACCGCGGCTCTTGGTGTAGCGGGCGTCGCTCCCGCTTCGGCCGCCGCGGCGGCGCCGAGCGACTTCCCGACGCATGTTTCCGCGCCCTATGTGGACACCGGGCTGAGCAATACCACGCTCACCTCTGTGGCCAGCGCCGATGGCACGAAGTACTTCACACTGGCCTTTGTCGACGGCGCGGGCTGTCAGTGGTCGATGCCGAACACCTCGGGCTGGCAGTCGCAGATCTCCGATCTGCGCGCGGCCGGCGGGGATGTGAGCATTTCCTTCGGTGGGTACACCTCCGATACCAATGGCACCGATCTCGGCAATGCCTGTTCGTCAGCTTCGGCCGCTGCCGCGCAGATCGAATCGGTGGTGACGACGTTCAATGTGACGCGACTGGATTTCGACATCGAATCCAGTGAGCTGACCAATACCACCGATATCACCACCACGAACCAGGCGTTGGCACAGGTGCGGTCCTGGGCGTCGAGCAACGGCACGTCGCTGTCGATCTCCTACACCATTCCGGTGCTGCCGACCGGTTTGACCTCCGATGGTCTTGCCGTGTTGACCAACGGGCAGGCCAACGGGTTCACCCCGGACGTCGTCAACATCATGACGATGGACTACGGCAGTTCGGGTACTGAGATGGGTAGCGCGGCCGATCAGGCGCTGGATGCCACGGCCGGCCAGTTGGCCAGCACCTACGGCATCAGTTCCAGCCAGGCCTACGGGATGCTCGGCAACACGCCCATGATCGGCCAGAACGACTCGGCCGGCGAGATCTTCACCCTCGCCGACGCCTCGACGGTCGCCTCCTACGCGTCGTCGAAGGGCATCGCGGAGGTGTCGTTCTGGGCGGAGGGCCGGGACAACGGCGGGTGTGCTGGGCAGACCTCGGCGAGTTCGACCTGTAGTGGGGTCAGCCAGAACACCGGTGACTTCACCAAGGCGTTCCAGCAGTTCGCCGGCTGAGCCGCCGGCAACCGAACGCGCGGACCACTTCGTCCACTCAGGACGGGGCGGTCCGCGCGTTGGTCAGGTGGTCGAAGGGAGGTGCCGGCGCGAAGCGCGCCGGCACGTGCTCAGCGGCGCGGGTCGAGCAGCAGTTTGCCGACGGTGCGCCGGGCCCGCAGGTCCTCGTGCGCGCGAGAGGCGTTCGAGAGCGGGTACTCGCGGCCGGTGACGGTGCGCAGTTCGCCGCTGCGGACGAGGTCGAACAGTTCACGCAGCGGTTCGCCGATCAGTTCGGCCGGTCGGCCGAAGCAGTGGCCGAGCCAGAACCCGAGTACCGCCCGTGAGCCGGCCATCAGCTTGATCGGGTCGACCGGGGTCGGCGGGATGCGGCTGGCCTGGCCGTAGCAGACCAGCCTGCCGAACGGCGCGAGTGCGCGCAAGGACTGGTCGAAGGTTTCACCGCCGGTCATCTCCAGCACGATGTCGACCTTGCGGTCGTCGTTGACCTCCAGCAACCGGTCGCGCAGGCCGGCCGGGTCGGGGCCGATCGCGATGTCCGCGCCCAGTTCCAACGCCAGCGTCCGCTTGGCTTCGGTGGACGCGGTCGCGATCACCCGGCCCGCGCCGAACAGGCGGGCCAACTGCACGGCGAGCAGCCCCACTCCACCCGCGCCCGCGTGCACGACGACGGTCTCGCCCCTGGACAGTCGGGCGGAGGTGCGCAGCAGGTGCCAGGCCGTGACGCCTTGTAGGACGAGGGCCAGCGCCTGGCCGTCCTCGATCGAGTCGGGGAGGTCGAAGACGGTCTTGTCGTTGGCCACCGCGAACTGGGCGTAGCCGCCGCTGGGCAGCAGCGCGACCACGCGCCGGCCGTCAACGGTGGTGCCGGCGACCTCACCGCCGGGGATCAGCGGCAGGGTGGCCGGGGTGAGGTAGGAGTCCTCCGCCTGGTGGGTGTCGGCGTAGTTGACGCCGGCCCGGTTCACCTCGATCAGCGAGGTGCCCGGTCCCGCGGTCGGCGTCGGCCGCTCGACCAGCCGCAACACTTCAGGGCCGCCGAATTTCTCGATCTCGATCGCCTTCACGATCGCCTCCCTATCCCGACGATACGTCGACGATAATTGACACTGTGTCGATTCTACAAGCCTGGGTCGGCCCTGGACGGGTGCGGACCGAGAAAGCGCCCTTGCGCGAGGTGGGCCGGGGGGGGAGTTCAGACCGTGCCGTAGACGGCGCGTATCCAGACCGCGCAGAGGGCCTCGATGAATTCGGTGTCCGCGGTGCGCGAGCGGCGGGTCAGCGAATGGTTGTAGCAGGCCTGTTCGTTCATGGTGACCAGCAGCGCGGCCAGCCTGCGGGCGCTCGGCGGGCCCGCGATGGCGATACCGGCCGCGCGTTCGCGGTCGATCTGGTCGGCGACCGCGCCGATGAACCGTCGGGCGACCTCGGTCCAGAACGGGGCCAGCGACGGGTCGGTGTCGCGGGCGCGCACGCTCGCGCGCAGCACCGGTCCGTGTTCCCGCCACAGCGCGACGGTCTGGCTGATCGCCCTGCGCAGCGCGTCGCCGGGTGATTCGTCGGTGCGCCGGAACCAGGCGGTGCCGGAGGTGTAGAGGTCGTCGGTGATCTGCTCGGTGAGCGCGTGCAGCACGGCTTCGCGGGACTCGTAGTGGAAGTAGAACGCCGATCGGGAGATCCCGGCGCCCTTGGCGATCTCGTCGACGGTGATCTCGGCCAGCGCGCGACCGGCGAGCAGGCCGGCGAGCACGTCGCGGATGGCCTGACCGGTGAGGTCGCCCTTGCGTCGGGGCGGACGCCGCGCGCCCGGCGTGGTCTGCGAGGCGCGCGACGGCGGGGGCTGCGGCATCCGCCCATTGTCCTCGACGGAGTGTCGAGGATCAACGACATGGTGTCGAATACGGGTTGTCGGTCAGGTCGAGGTGATCACCGGACTCCCGGTGGCGGCAGCGGCGGCAGGGTCGCGGCGGGATGATCGGCGAGGGTGCGCAGGACGAGTTCGATCGCGGTGTCCAGTTGCGGATCGCGCCCGGTGGCCCGGTCCTGCGGGGTGCGCACCACTTCGATGTCCGGGTCGACGCCGTGGTTCTCCACTCCCCAGGCGGGGCCGTCGAACCAGTGCGCGTAGCGCGGTTGGGTCACCAGGGTGCCGTCGACGAGCCGGTAGCGCATGTCGATGCCGATGGTGCCGCCCCAGGTGCGGACGCCGACGACCGGCGCGATACCGCGAGCCTTGATGACCGCGTTCACGATGTCGCCGTCGGAACCGGAGAACTCGTCGGCGACGGCGACGATCGGCCCGCGCGGCGCGTCCTGGGGGTAGGTTTCCACGGCGTAGCCGTCCCGCGCGACACCCCAACCGACCACGGTCCTGGCCAGCCGTTCGACAACCAACTGGGACAGGTGCCCGCCCCGGTTCTCCCGGACGTCGACGACCAATGCCTCGCGCCGCACCTCCAGCCGCAGATCACGATGCAGCTGCGCCCAACCGTTGGCGATCATGTCCGGCACGTGCAGGTAACCGACCCGGCCGTCGGTCTTGCCGTGCACGTAGTCCCGGTGACCGGTCACCCACGCTTGATAGCGCAGCGGTATCTCGTCGGCCAGCGGCGTCACCACGACCCGGCGTGGCGTACCGCCCTGAGCCGGGGCGACGGTGAGTTCGACCGGTTTGCCGGCGGTGCCGGCCAGCAGCGGCGCCGGACCGAGGTCGGCGGGGACCGGTTGGCCGTCGACGGCGAGGATCGCGTCGCCTGCACGGATGCGCATGCCGACCGCCCGCAGCGGTGACCGGGCACCGGGGTCGGAACTGTCGCCGGGCAGGATCCTGCTGATCCGCCACTGCCCGTCGGCGCCGCGGGTCAGGTCGGCGCCGAGCTTGCCGACCGCGCGCCGGCCGCCGGTGCCGGGTTCCGGTGGGATGACGTAGGCGTGCGAGGTGCCCAGTTCGCCCTGTACTTCCCAGAGCAGGTCGCGGAAGTCGTCGTAACTCCCGACTCGATCGAGGATCGGCCGGTACCGACGTAGTTGGGCGGCCCAGTCGACGCCGTCCATGTCGGCGCGCCAGTAGTGGTCGCGCATCAGCCTGCCGGCCTCGTCGAAGCCTTGGCGCCATTCGGCCGCCGGGTCGACGGTGACCTGGATCCGGTCGAGATCGACGTCGACGGTGGTGTCGTCGTTGTCGTCGCCACCGGCTTTGTGCCTGGCCGGGACCACCCGCAGCTCGTCGCCGTCCCTGATCACCAGCCTGCGGCCGTCGCCGGAGACGGTCGCGGAGTCGATCTCGGTTTCGACCCGCTCGACGCGCCGCTTGGTCAGGTCGAACCGCTCCAGGTTCGGCTTCTTGCGCGCGAACGGCCTGCGGTGGTCACCGACGACGAAAGCCGGATTCGCCAGCCAGAACACCGCCTTCTCACCAGCCTGTAGGTCGGCGTAGTCGCCCGGCTCCACCGGGAAGGCCATCAACCGATCGGCGATGCCGTCGAGATCGACGACGGTGGACGGTTCCGGCTCGTCCCCGCTGTCGTTCTTCTCCTCCTCGACCGGCGGTCGGCCCGCCAGTTGCGGGTCGAACGGCGACGGGGTCTCCGTGCCGAGCGCGATCAGGTACGGGCGACAGCCTCGGGGGAAGGACACCTCGAAGACGTGCACGTCGTAGACCGGGTCGAAACTGCGCACCGACAGGAAGGCGAGGTATTTGCCGTCCTTGGTGAACACCGGGTTGAAGTCGCTGAAGCGCAGATCGGTGACCTCGGTCGCGGCGAGGTCGGTGAGCGCGGCGATCCTGATCTGCCGCAACGGATCAGGACCAGGATGCGACCAGGCCAGCCAACGGGAGTCCGGCGAGAACACCGGCCCGGTCGGATCCCCCTCGGCCGCCTTGGTGACCTCGGCGATCTCCGCCGAGTCGGTGTCGATCAACAGCAGCCGACCGTCGTGGCTGACCACCGCGAGGTGGATGCCGTCGGGGGCGGCGGCAAGCTCCAGGACCCGCCCGAGCTGACCGGACCCGATCCGACGCGGCGGCACGTTCGGGTCGGCACCGTCCGCCGAGGCGATCTGGACGGCGTCCTCGCCATCCGCGTCGGTCACCCAGGCGACGTTGCCGGAGTCACCGAGCACCACGGGTTGCCGAGCCCGCACACCGGGTTGCGCGGCCAGGGCGCGGGCCGGGCCGTCGGTGTGGGTCAGCCAGTGCACGGTGCCGCGAACCTCCACGACACTCCCCCGGCCGGTGTGGTCCGGGACGGCGGTGGTGAGGTGCTCGGCGGTGTCGACCGGACAGGGCTGCCGGCCGACGGCCGGGCCGCCGAGGGTGATGTCGAGCCTGCGGGGCTCGCTGTCAAGACCGTCGAGCAGCCACAGTTCGCCCGCTGACTCGTAGACGATCCGGGTGCCGTCGCTGCTGGCGTGTCGGGCGTAGAACTCGGCGGCGCTGTGTCGGCGCGGGTCGCTGCCGTCCGGCGCGGCCGAGTAGAGGCTGCCGACGCCCTCGTGGTCGGACAGGAACGCGATCCGCTCGCCCACCCACATCGGGCTCTCCAGCTGACCGTCGAGGTCGGCCAGGATCCGGCTGAACTCGCCCGCCCCGGTGGGGTCGAGCCAGAGTTTGCCGGCGGTGCCCCCGCGATAGCGCTTCCACCAGGCCGGTTCACGCGACATCAGCACCGTGGCCAACAGGACCGCGCCGCCGGGGCCGAAGGCGAGCGCGCCGACCGGCCCGTAGGGCAACTGCTCGGCCGGGCCGCCGCCGGCCGGCAGCGCGTGCGCCCAGGTGTGCCGGTTGGACGGCTGTCCCGCCGCGGTCTTGGCCACCACCGTGCCCTCGGCGCGCCAGCCGAGCAGGTCGGTGGTCGGGTCACCCCAGTAGGTCAGCCGGGTGCTCGGTCCGCCTGCGGTCGGGGCGAGGTGCACCTCCGGTGACACGTCGCGCTGACTGGCCCAGGCGATGCTGGCGCCGTCCGGCGAGAACCGGGGATTGCGCGCCGGCACCCGGTCCGCGGACAGTCGCCAGGCCCGGCCACCGGTGAGCGGGGCCAACCAGACGTCGTCCTGGGCGACGAAGGTGACGAGGTCGGAGTGCAGGTGCGGGAATCGCAGGTAGCTGTCGGTCACCAGGGCGACGCTAACCGCACCTGCCCTCCTTCGGTAGCCACTTTCACCAATCTCAGTCCACGGCCGAGGGGACGACCAGGGCTTCGGCGCTCTGGACGGAGACGAGCGGTTCCGGTTCGGCGGTGGCCCCGCGCAGCGGTACGGCGCGGATGAACCAGGCCACGACGAAGGCCAGCGCCGCCATGATCGCGCCGCCGATCAGCACCCCGTGCAGTCCACTGACCACGCCGGACTGGAACACCTCGCGGATCGGGGCCGGCAGCTTGAGCACCACCGACGGCGGGATCGAGCCGCCACCGGAGATCAGTGCGCCGCCCTTGGCGCCGAGACCGCTGGTCAGGGTGTCGGTGAGCTTGCTGGTGTAGATGGAGCCCAGCAGCGCGACACCGAGTGAGCCGCCGATCGACCGGAACAGGGTGACCGACCCGGTCGCCGCGCCCATGTCGCGAAGGTCGACGCTGTTCTGGGTGATCAGGTTGGTGTTCTGCATGACGAAGCCCATGCCGAGGCCGAGCACCGCGGTCAGGCCGGAGGCGAGCACGGTGGTGGTGTTCACGCCGAGCATCAGCAACAGCAGCATGCCGACGGTCATCAGTGCGCCGCCGATGATCGGGAACTCCCGGTAGCGTCCGGTCCGGCTGGTGATCTGACCGGTGCTGAGCATGACGGCGAGCATGCCGAACATCAGCGGCAGCAACAGCAGCCCGCTGGCGGTCGCCGAGGCGCCGCGCACGTTCTGCATGTACTGCGGGAGGAAGTTGACCGCGCCGAACATGCCGGCACCGACGAGGAAGCTCAGGATCTGCGCGACGGTGAAGTTGCGGTTGCCGAACAGCCTCGGCGGCAGAATCGGTTCGGCGACCCGGCTCTCCACGTAGACGAAGGCGACCAGGAACACCACGCTCGCCACGAACAGGCCGATGATCTGCCAGGAACCCCAGGCGTACTGGCTGCCGCCCCAACTGGCCGCGAGGGTGAGCGAGACGACGCCGACGGCGAGCAGGATCGCGCCGACGTAGTCGATCTTCGCGTCGATCCGCTGCCTCGGCAGCTTCATGAAAAGACCGGTCACGACGAGTGCCGCGATACCCAGCGGGATGTTGATGTAGAACACCCAGCGCCAGCTCAGGTCGTCGGTGAGCAGGCCGCCGATCAACGGGCCGCCGATGAACGCGATCGGCATCATGCCGCCGATCAGTGCCTGGTAGCGACCGCGTTCCCGTGGCGGGACCAGGTCGGCGATGATCGCCATCGCGCCGACCATCAGGCCACCGGCGCCGAGGCCCTGCAGGGCGCGGAAGCCGATCAGCTCGTTCATGTTCTGCGAGAGGCCGGCCAGTGCCGAGCCGATCAGGAAGACCACGATCGAGGACATGTACATGCCGCGGCGGCCGTAGAGGTCACCGAGCTTGCCCCAGACCGGCGTCGACGCCGCCGAGGCCAGTGCGTAGCCGGTGACCACCCAGGACAGGTGGTTGAGACCGCCGAGGTCGCCGACGATCGTCGGCAGCGCGGTGCTGACGATCAGGTTGTCCAGCATGGCCAGCAGCATGCCGAGCATCAACCCGGCCATGGCCACGTAGATGGCCCGCTTGGTGAGTGTCGGCGGTCCGCTCGTGGTCGGTTGGCCGGTTGTGTTCACGGCTGTGGTTTCCGTCATCAGTAAGCTCCAGGATCAGATCAACAACGGTGAATGGCTCGCTGACGCGGCCGGCTATCGCACTTACTTGCCGTACGGTAAGCTAGTCACTAGCCGGTCGTCAAGTAAGCTGGCTGGGTCGGGAGGTAACAATGGCCGCGGAGCAGGGCCGAGGTGGCACGCGGGAGAAGATCCAGGCCGTCGCGCTGGAGTTGTTCGCCGAGCAGGGCTACGAGAAGACCTCGCTACGGGAGATCGCCGAGCGGCTCGGCGTGACCAAGGCCGCGCTCTACTATCACTTCCGCACCAAGGAAGACATCGTCGGCAGCCTGTTCGACGACTACCTCACCCACATCGACGAGATCGTCGACTGGGCAGGCGGCCAGGAGCTCACCCTGGAGATCCGCAGGGAGATCGTCCGCCGCTACGCCGCGGTGCTGGCCCGCTCCGGCTCGTCGATCATGCAGTTCGTGCAGGGCAACCAGTCGGCGGTGCGGGATCTGAAGGACTCCGGCAAGCTGATGGACCGCTTCCGCGTCCTCGGCAGACTGCTGGTCAACCCGACGGCGCCGCTGCGTGCGCAGATCCGCTGCAACATGGCGATGGCCATGCTGCACCTCGGCAACTACGCGCCGCTGGAGGTGTCCGCCGCGACGCCGGAGGAGCGGCACGCGGCCACCCTGCAGGTGGTGCTGGAACTGGTCACCGACGCCGAGAGCGCCGGTTGACCGGCTCGGACCTGCCGGTGGCCGCGCCGAACGGGTGCAGCGACGAACTGGGCCGCTACGGACTGGTGGCCGCGCCAACGGTGTAGGTGTAGGGCAGGGTGGCGATCTGCTGCGTGGACCCGCGTTCGCTGGTGTTGCTGGTGACCGCGACCGAGCCGCTCACCACGGTCCCGGCCGCCGCGGTGGGCGTGAGGTCGGCGGTGAACAGCGCCGTCGTGCCGGGCGCGAGGTAGATCGGCGTGCTGACCGCGCCACCGGAGAGGTCACCGGTGGCCGATCCGAGGCGCAAGGAGCGGCCGATACCGGTGGTGTTGGTGACCCGGAAGTCCAGCGGCGTGCTGCTGCCCTGCGCGAGGGTGGTGCTCGTGCTGGTCGGCAGGTTGTAGGCGAAGGCCGAGGACCTGTCGTAGCCGACGGTGCCCGCGACGTTCTGGGTGAACTCCTTGCCGCTGACGGTCAGGTCCAGCTCGACGTCGATCTCCCAGCGGCCCGGCATCGGATTGGCCTGCACCAGCGCGGCATCCGCGGTCGGGCTGCCCGCCCCGACGCCCCGCACGGTTGTGGTCGGGGTCGCGTCCGTCGCGACGACCTTGCCGTTGGGGTCGATCAGGTAGAAGGTGAACGTGTTGTCGGGGCTGGCATCGGCGGTGTGGAAGTTGACGTCGATGTCCTTCTTCCCTTGCGGCACATCGATGTTGTAGGTGCTGATCTGGCCGACCCCCCTGCCGACGGTGCCGGTGATGGTGGTGTCGAACGCGCCACCGGCCGCCGGGATCAGCGTGCGCCGCAGCACCGGCAGCGAGGTCCGCGCGCCGTTGGCCGCGGCGAACTGCACCGACTCCGGGTGATCGCCGGGGGTGGCCGGCATGGTCACGGTCAGCGGGACCGAAACGCTGGTGTGTGCCGGAATGGTCACCGGCTTGCTCGCCGGCGAGGTCTGGTAGTGCTGGCCGGTGACCCGGAAGGAGATGTCGCCGGTGAAGGTGCCCGGCACGTTCGGCGCGGACTGCAGGTGTCCACGGCCGTTGGCCCAGAGGATCTTCGCCGTCCACTTCCCCGGTGTCGGGGCGCTGACCTCGACGTGCTGGATGTCGGGCACCGAACCCGGCCGGCCGGCATGCGAGGACGGGGTGCCGTAGTCGTAGGAGATCTGGGTCAGCTTGCCGTTCGGGTCGACGAGCGTGAAGGACAGGATGGTGCCGTTGGTCGGGTCCGGGGTGATCATGTCGGCGTTGAGCCGGTCGAGGCCGGCGGGCACGGTGAAGGTCACCGGCGGGGCGGCGGTGGCGCCTTCGGCCGGTACCGGCAGGCTCGGGTCGGGTGCGCTGACCGGTTCGACGGTGGTCGGGCCGATCTGGGTGGCCGCGCCGAGCGAGCGATAGGTTCCGGTCACCTTCGTCGCGGTTGCGCTGGTGTTGTACAGGCTCACGCTCTGCGCGCTGCCGCCCGCGTTCGCCGTGATGTCCAATTGGGACGGTGCGGCGATCAGGCCGGGTGAGTTGGCGGCGGCCTGGCCGCCGACGGTGCTGCCCGGTTGCTGTTGCGCGGCGCGGACCGCGGCGTACACGTCGAGCTGTCCGGCGCCCTGTTCGTCGGCGGGGGCGCCGATGTCCTGGGCGGTGCCGGTCAGGATCTGCTTGACCAGCGCCGGGGTCGGCTTGGTGCCGTGGTGGCTGCCGGCGTAGGCCTGGATGACGTCGGCGGCGGCGCCGGCCACCAGCGGGCAGGCCTCGCTGGTACCGCCGAAGGCCTCGGTGAGCGTGTTGTCCGGGCAGTCGCTGCCGGTCGGGCTGCAGGCCGCCTCGCCGCTGTAGCCGGGGGCGACGAGGTCCACGACCCGGTTGTTCGGCGCGGTGCCGCCGGAGGACAGCGAGGTGATGTTGTCGTTGGTCCAGCCGCGGTAGCCGTAACCCTGGCTGAGCAGCCGCAGGGTGTTCGTCGCGCCGACCGCGATGACCTGCGGGTCGGTCGCCGGTGAGGAGACCGTGCCGGACACGCCGCTGTCGCCGGAGGAGACCACCACGGTCACCCCGGCCGCCACGGCGGCGTCGTTGGCGGCGTAGAAGACCGAGTACTCGCCGGGTTGCTGGGTGTAGCCGTAGGACTCCGACAGGATGTCGGCGTGTTCGAGCGCGACCGACCTGTCGATGCCCGCGACGACCTGCGACTCCGACTCGGGCTGGATCGCCCCGCCGCTGCTGCCCGGCGTGTCGACCTCGGACATGTCGACCAGTGAGGCGTCCGGTGCGACGCCCTTGATCCGGAAGGTGCAGCCGGCGGGCAGACCGGAGTAGGGCAGTTCCGTGGCGTAGTCGTAGGTGACGAGGCCCTGGCCCGCGACGGAGGAGGCGTCGCCGTAGTACTCGCCGTCGCTGTCGTCCTCGTTCGGGTTCGGCGCGTCGATGACCACATGCGAGCCGTCCGGGCGGATGAAGTTCGGGTTGCCGGCGAGCTGGTTCATCCCGTCGATGGCGATGAGCACGCCCTTGCCGGTGGCGACCTGGCTGGCCTGCTGGTGGTCGTTCGGGTTGTCCGTCTCGACGTGCAGCACGGACAGTGCTTCCGGTTCGAGGAAGGGCTTTGCCGGGTCGCTCGGGCACAGGGCCGGGCTGAGTTTGGGCGCCTGCTCCTGCGGGACGTTCGCGGGCGGCTGCACCTGTAGCGTCGCGTCGGGGGTGACCTCCGCCACGGCGGGGTTCGCGCGCAGCCTGCTGACCTCGGTGGCGGGCAGGTGGGCGGCGACGGCGTTCACGCTGACCAGTTGGGTGATGTCGGTGCCGCCGTGCGCCGTGATGTCCGAGACGATGGACTGCTGGTCGGCGTGGGTCACCGAGGTGCGCTGCGCGCCCTGGGCCTTCAGGTTCAGGTTGTCGTGCTGGTTTTTCAGCACGACGATCACCGCGCCGCCCGAGGCGGCGCCGTCGATCGCGGGTGCCATGGCGGGGGTGGTGGTCACGGCCAGCGCGGGCGCCGAACCGTCGCCCAGCATCGCCACGGCGGCGGCTAAGGTCAGTGTCGTGGCAGCGGTCAGCAGTCGACGTCTGTTCACAGAATTCCCTCCGGAGACTTTCGTCAACGCGCGCGAAAGACTTGTGTCCGGAGTAGATCCCGTGTCACCCCGGCCGAACAAGCGGCAAAGGTATCGTCGGGAACCGACTAAAGTCGCGGTACGGCCGGGGATTCAGTCGAACCGACCAGCGGCTGGGCCGTTCGCTCGCCGGCCGCGCGGTCGATGAGGCCGATCGGTGGATCGCCTTGCTGATGACCGCCCGCTACGTTGCCGCGGCGTCCGGGGCCGAGCAATGACATTGATCACTTATCGTGACGAGAACTCGACGAAAAGTCGACGACCTCTACCGATCGATACCATCGTTGGCTACGCTGGGTAGCATGCCAGGTTTTGCCGCCGCCGTCGCCGAGTTCTCCGCCCGCCGGGCGCTGGCCCAGCTACATGATCAGCTGGGCACGGCCGGCCTCGCCGCGGCGGCCGTGATGCCCGGCCTTGCCGCCGTCATCGATCAGCACTCGGCCGCCGTCCGGGACATCCTGGAGTTCGGTGTGGAGGGTTCGGCCACGGTGGCCGGCGTCATCCTGTTGGCCGGCTATGCGCGCGGTCTCCTCGACCACGCCGGGGAGTCGGGGCGGCGGCCGCAGGTGCCTCGGGAGCTGACGGACTGGGCCGGGGCCGACTGGCTGACCTCCCGCCTGCTCGGGGTGTGCGCGCTGGCGAACCGGCCGACCGGGCAACTGGCATCGGCCTGCGAAGGACCCGAGAGCAGGTGAGCCGGCCGACCGGACACTGAGGTCCGACCGACCGGCTCCGCTTTCCTACCGGTTCGACCGGGTACTACCGGTACCCGCCCGAGGGCGGCTGCGGATCCTGGCCTCGGTCGGGCATACCCTCGGGCATCCCGGCCGGCGGCGCCGCCCAACCGGTGTGTTCACCGGCCGATGTGGACATTCCGCCGTGCATGGCCTG
The DNA here is from genome assembly GCA_036268955.1 of Pseudonocardiaceae bacterium. Lineage (GTDB taxonomy): Bacteria > Actinomycetota > Actinomycetes > Mycobacteriales > Pseudonocardiaceae > CAJCJE01. The sequence continues at coordinate 5,183 of DATATE010000237.1, read as the reverse complement.
CTCCCGCCCGCTGCCCTGTTCCATCGGCTGCGCACCGGAGCGGGCGGCGTCCTCCTTGCCGCGCTGGTAGGCCTCGGCGTGGGCCTTGGCCTCCGGCAGTTGCGTCTCGAGGTGGCCGATCCAGGTCTCCCAGCGCTGCCGCATCGGCGTGATGAGGCCGCCACCCATACCAACGACCACCACGCCGCCGATGGTGGCCAGGACGGTGATCAACACCGGGGTGGTGACGGCGGTGGCGATGCCCATCTGGTTGAGGGCGGCGATGATGCCGAGGCCCCAGATGAACACGGCGGCGACGGTGCCCAGCATCCGGCCGTAGGACAGGCCGCCGAGTGCGCCGCCGACGAGGTCCTTGACCACTTTGGCGATGGCGCCGACGATGACCACGATCAGCATGGCCACGATCAGCTTGGGTATCCAGCCGACGATCGCGGTCAGCACCGTACTGATCGGGTTGGGCCCGAACACGCCGAAGGCGACTTCCAGCGCGATCAGCAGAATCGCGTAGTAGATCACCTTGGCGATCAGCTGCGAGGCATCGTAGTTGTTGCGCTCCAGCATGGTCTTGAGTCCGCCGCGTTCGACGACGCGGTCGAAGCCGACCTTGTTGAGTACCTTGCCGACCACTTTGCCGATGACTTTCGCGATCACCCAACCGATGAACAGGATGACCAGGAACGCGACGAGTTTGGGCACGAAGTTGGCTATCGCGGTCCAGGCGGAGGATATTCCTCCGCCGATGTCGACCGCGGCCAGAGTGTGCGTTGACACTGGGCTTCTCCCTTCCACTATCGCGTCCCGCCGGTATTCGGCGTTTCTGCCCGCTCCACGACCTGCGGACGCGAATCCACAACAGATGGAAGGTAATCATTTGTCGGGCATTCGAAACGCGGCGACGGATTCTTCAGCCGGTCGGGTGATCATTCGGCGCGAAACGAGAAGAATAGTTCATGTTTTTGTGTGTCCTATCCAGACGGTCGGCGACCCGATCAGGTAGCCGCACCGAGACCTGACTACGGTCCGTGTCGGGGCCGGGATCAGTGCGCGGACTCCGCTGGTTGGGCGTAGGTGACCTCGGGGTAGTTCGCGCTCGGCCGGTCCAACAGAGGCTGCGGTGTGCCGCACAGGTGCAGGTCGACGAAGGCCCGGACGTGGTCGCGGGTGATGTCCATGGCCCGGGCGGCGGGCAGTTCGGCGCGGGGACCGATGCCGAGTTGGCCGGCCAGCAGGCCGAGGTCGGTGAAGGAGACGTGCAGCGCACCGGTCACCACCAGCCAGCGTCGCCAGCCGGTCAGCAGCGTCCAGTCCCGTTCCCAGGTCGCCTCAGTGGCCTTCCCGATGCCGGGGGAATGGGCGGATCGCTTGCCGAGCAACAGCAACGGCCGGGCCAGTCCGCCCGCCGGGATCGGGGCGTGTGTTGAGCCGTCGATGTTGATGCCGGCGCGGATCCGAGGATCGGCGAGCAGGGCGGCGATGCTGCTCGCGCCGCCGATGGAGTGACCGACCATCGCGATCCGAGCCGGATCGATCAGCGCCGCGTACGGCCAGGTCGGGTGTGCGCCGGTCAGTTCGTCGAGCACGAAGGACACGTCGGCGGCCCGACCGGCGACCACCTTCTCCCAGAACCCCGCACCTCTCGCGCGTGTCTCGCGGGCGCGGCAGGTGGTGACCCGGCCGTCGGGGAAGGTGGTGGCGCTGTTCTCGTAGGTGTGGTCGATGGCGACGACGACACAGCCGTTGCTGGCCAGGTCCTCGGCGAGAGCGGTGAGCGTGGCGCGGGGTTTGGTGAAGCCGGGTGACAGCACGACGAGGGGCAGCGTCCGCTCCCGCCCGACCGGTCGGGCATCGGCGACGGCGTTGGTCCGGGTCGTGCTCAACACCGCACCCGGCACGCTGGTGATGCCGCTGTCGGCGAGCAGCAGCTCCGACTCCCTCGCGGTCAGGTACGGCGCACGGTCGCCGTCGGCCGAGACCGCCGGGTACCACAGCGACACCATCAGCTCCCGTGCGTCCACTCCGGCGACCCAGGGGTCGGGGCGCGAACTGTCCTTGAGGTACCGGGAGGTCGTGCCGACCGCGTGGCGGCCGGTCGGTTCGGGCAGGTACGGCGTGTCGGGCATGGCCGAGGGGACGCGCGGGTCGGGCGCGGCAGGGGTTTCGGCGGAGTTCATGGCGATGTCCCTCGGTCTCGATCCGTTGCGGGGCACAGAAACGGCTGGCGGTTCGACAGCTCAGGTGTTGCCGGTAGCCGAGACCGCGAACGGCACGGCCGGGATGTCCGGTGTTCGCTCGGCCTTGCACTTCTTGCCCGGTGCGTGGGTGACGACGATGGCCACGCTACCGTGCCGACGTCGCGGCGGGCATGATCGTCCGGTGGCATGCTGGTGGTCGTAGGTAGCCGACGCGACGGTGATCGGGAGACGAAGTGGCAGACCAGGTGCGCCCGTTCCGCAGTTCCACCACCGAACAACAGCTCGCCGACCTCACCGACCGGTTGGCCAGGACACGCCTGGCCCGCGAGCTGTCCGGCACGGACTGGACGCACGGCACTCCCCCGGCCTACCTCGACGAGCTGGTGACCTACTGGCGCACCGAGTTCGACTGGCCCGCCGCGGAACGCGGACTCAACGAACTACCCCAGTTCCTCGCCGACGTGGACGGCGACACCCTGCATTTTGTGCACACGAAGGGCACCGGCCCCGCCCCGTTCCCGCTGCTGTTCACGCACGGCTGGCCGGGTTCGTTCTGGGAAGTCCACAAGATCATCGGCCCGTTGACCGACCCCGCCGCACACGGCGGCGACCCGGCCGACGCGTTCGACCTCGTCGCACCCAGCCTGCCCGGCTACGCCTTCTCCCCACATCCCGGCCGACCGGGCATCACCCCGCAGGCGATCGGCGCCATGTTCAACCGGCTCATGGTCGATGTACTGGGCTATCCGCGTTACGGCGCGCAGGGCGGCGACTGGGGCGCGGCGGTCACCACCAGCCTCGGCCGCGACCACGGCGCGAACGTCGCCGGCATTCATCTCAACATGGCCGCCGGCGCACCGGTCATCGACGAGAACTCCGCGCCGTTGACCGAGGCGGAGCAGGAATTCCGTCAGCGCAGGGCGCGGTGGAGCGCCGAAGGCGGCGGTTACAGCCACATCCAGGGCACCCGGCCGGGCACGCTCGGCGCGGCACTTGCCGACTCCCCCGCCGGCCTGGCCGCGTGGATCGTGGAGAAGTTCCGGGCCTGGAGCGACTGCGACGGGGACGTGGAGTCGGTGTTCAGCAAGGACCACCTGCTGACCAACATCACCCTGTACTGGCTGACCAATACCGCCGCCACCTCGGCCCGGCTCTACTACGAAACCCAGCACGCGACCGGCACCTTCGCCCAGCCCGGCTACGTCCCCACCCCGACCGGTTTCGCCGCGTTCCCGAAGGAGATCGCCGTGGCACCTCGGGAGTGGCTGCAACGGTCCTACAACCTGGTGCGGTTCACCGAGTTCGAGCGCGGCGGCCATTTCGCGGCCCTGGAACAGCCGACCGCACTGGTCGAGGACATCCGCGAGTTCTTCCGCCCGCTACGCGCCGACCTGCGCTGACATCGGCCGGTGGGCGGCAGGACGTAAACTGGGCCGGTGCGGACACGGCCCACTCTGACCTGGACACCCACCGGTCCTCCCGCACCTCGCGGCAGCGACATCGAGCCGATCATCCCGGTCCTCGCGCAGGGCCGGGTCGCGGTGTTGAGCGGGGCGGGGCTGTCCACCGAGTCCGGGATACCGGACTACCGGGGCGAGGCCGGCAGCCTACGCAACCACACCCCGATGACCTACCAGGAGTTCACCAGCAGCCTCCCCGGCCGACGCCGGTACTGGGCGCGTAGCTACCTCGGCTGGCGCACCATCGCCAGGGCGAAACCCAACAGCGGGCATCGCGCGGTGGCCGAACTGTGCGCACGCGGTGTCGTCTCGGCGGTCATCACCCAGAACGTCGACGGACTGCACCAGGCCGCCGGCACCCCCGATGTCATCGACCTGCACGGCAGCCTGGACCGGGTGATCTGCCTGCACTGCCAACGGGTCAGCGCCCGTGAGGAACTGGACCTGCGGCTGCGCGCGGCCAACCCGTCCTTCGACGGCGCCGCGGGCCGGATCAACCCGGACGGCGACGTCGAACTCGCCGACGAGGTGGTGGGCGCGTTCCAGTTGGTCGACTGCGCGGACTGCGGGTCCGGCACGCTGAAACCCGATGTGGTCTTCTTCGGGGAGAACGTGCCACGGCCGAGGGTGGAACGGTGCTACCGGCTCGTCGACGAGGCGGACGCGCTGCTGGTGCTGGGTTCCTCGCTGACCGTCATGTCCGGGCTGCGGTTCGTCCGCCGCGCCGCCGACGCCGGCAAACCGGTCCTGATCGTCAACCACGGTCCGACACGGGGCGACGCATACGCCAGCGTGCGGGTCGACCTGCCGTTGGGCCAGGCCCTGACCGAACTCACCACCCGGCTGCCCGTCTGACGGTGGCCCCGAGCACTCTCCCGGAGCCACCACCGCGCTCGATCAACCTGGTGTCAGGCCGGCAGGGTCGCCTCGATCGCGGACAGGACCGCCGGGTCCTCCGGCTCCGTACGCGGCCGGAACCGGCCGACGATCGCGCCGGTCGGGTCGATCAGGAACTTCTCGAAGTTCCACTGGACGTCCCCGGCCGCACCGTCGGCGTCCGGGTTCGCGGTCAGTTCGGTGTAGAGCGGGTGCCGGCCGTCGCCGTTCACCTCGATCTTCTCGAACATCGGGAAGGTCACCCCGTAGGTCGCCGAGCAGAACGTGCCGATCTCCTCGGCGGTGCCCGGTTCCTGCCCACCGAACTGGTTGCACGGGAACCCGGCCACGGTGAAACCGCGCTCGGCATAACGCTCCTGCAGCCGCTCAAGGCCGGCATACTGCGGCGTCAGGCCACACTTGGAGGCGACGTTGACGACGAGGACCGTCTTACCCTTGAAATCGCCGAGCGAAGCGGCCGCACCGTCGAGTGTGTGCAGCGGAAGATCATAGATTGCCATTGGTAGTCAGGGGCGCGGTGTCCCGAAGGACCCGGTTCCCCATCCCCCTTTCAATCCGTACGTGCGGTTTTCCCGCATACGGCTTACCGATGATCTTCTCGACATGGTTACGCCACCCTCGGATAACGGATAGT
>DATATE010000236.1:0-3017 GCA_036268955.1 Pseudonocardiaceae bacterium | reverse complement strand
CCCGACAGCCCGCACCGCCTTTTCCCCGAGATCACCGCCCAGGTCCACCTCGGCCTCGCCGAAGGCGACATGACGCCCGAGTCCATCAGCGAGCTCAACCAGGCCCTGGAGGCCGCAGGCGTCGACTACACCTCCGAGATCTACCCCGGCACCATCCACGGCTTCACCATGTCCGACACCGACGCCTTCAGCCCCTCCGGACTGCAGCGCCACTGGGACCGCCTGCTCCCACTCCTCGACCGCACCCTGGCCAGCGGCTAAGGACAAGCGGGCCGGAGGGCCGCAGTCAGTCACTTGCTGGCACAAAAGCGTCGCGCTTGCCTGCATCGAGGCCTGCGCCGCTGGACTCATCGTGCAGCCTGCGGCTGTGGCCGGCGCGGTGGCCGGGGGTTCCTGCTGTGCCAGCTTCGTCGTAGTCGAGGCGCGCGCGCTCAATCTCTGCGATGTGCCGCTGTGCCCAGGAGCGCACCATGGCGAGCGGATCCAGCAATGAGCGACCCAGCGTGGTGAGCCGGTATTCGACCTGTGGCGCAGCACCTGCATGTACCCGGCGGGCGATGAGACCGTCGCGCTCAAGGCTGCGCAAGGTCTGCGTGAGCACCTTCTCACTGATGCCGGCAGTGGAGTCGCGCAGCTGACCGAACCGCTTCGCGCCCGTCTCCAGGTGCTCGAGCAGTACCACGGTCCACCGGTCGGCTAGCCGGTCGAGCGTTTGCCGGGTCGGGCAGGTGAGGGTGCACGGCTCGAGGACGGGTACGGCCTGCGCCGGCCGCCGGCTACCGGGGCGGGGACGCGAGCCGGTTTGCGAGGACATGCGATGACGTTAGCGCGTACTTGCAGGTATCGAGTACTTGCAGGTATCGCGTACTTGCAAGTGCGTACTTGATCGAAAACCTCGGCTCGTCGAGGGTAGCCAATGACCGGACGCACGACGCTGGGGGACACCATGCCTGAGGCCGCATCTCGACACCAGGTCCAGATCGGAGCAACCACTGTCACCTATCTCCCGGACGGAGTGGTTCACGCGGACCCAGTGGCGCTCTTCCCGGCCACCACGGCGGAGGACTGGGCGTCGCATCGGCATCTCCTCGACTCGAACGGCTGGCTGGTCGCGAGCGTCGGCTCGTTCCTTGTCCGCAACGACTCCGGCGCAGCCCTCATCGACCTGGGGCTGGGACACATCAACCTCGAAGTGCGTGGCGTCGCAACCTATGAAGGCGGCGGGCTGATGGGGAGTCTGCGCGCGGAGGGCCTGTCGGCGGCGGATATCGGCCTCGTCCTGTTCACCCACCTGCATCGGGATCACGTCGGCTGGACTGGCGACGGCACAGGCGGGTTGACCTTCCCCCATGCCCGGCATCTGGTGGATCGCGCCGAGTGGAACCACTGGCAATCGCAGACCGAGGCCACCGGGCCGGACCCGCAGGCAGTCCTCGCACCGCTGTCCCCGGTTGTCGAATTCTTCGGTGCGCACTCGCCCGCCCCCGGCATGCAAAGGGTCCTGGCCCCGGGTCATACCCCAGGCCACACCAGTCTGCTGATCACCGATCCGGCGTCTGAGACACGACTGCTGCTCCTAGGCGACGCCTTCCACACCACGGCCCAGCTCACTGCGCCGCACTGGCAATTCCGTTCCGACGCCGATCCGGCGCTCGCAGCCGACCACCGCCTTAACCTTCTGGACCGCAGCCGGGTCGGCCGGACGATCATCGCGGGCGGCCACTTCTCCGGCCATGTATTCGGCAACCTCGACGCCGACGGCAGGTGGACAGAGGAGCAGTAGCGACGCATCGCGCCATCGAACAGGGCCGCAGACGTTCTGTAGCAAGCAGCACAAAACCGAACTGCTCATCGACGTGAACGACGTCGCGCTCGGTCACACCGCCGAGCAGAAGTTGAACGAGCCCGGCAAGTGGATCTGGTCCAAGGAGCTTGTCCACGAACCGCTGGTCGGCACCGAGGCCTTCGACGCATGGCTGTCGCGACGGGCAAATCACCTAAGAGAGGACCGGTGGGTTCTCGGCCGAGCCTTCGCTGTGACGAATCGCGGTCAACGTGGCACACGGCGTCGGTCACGCGGCCGCGCGTCTATCGCTCAGCTCACGCAAGTTCCGGTAACGGCTCACGATGCGTTGGGGCCGCGCACATCTCAGCTATCGAGGGGCGCCGGCGGCAGCCCTGCCGGACCCATGAAGGCGAAGACCTGGCTGGTGCCCGGCAGCAGCAGCAGGCCATCGGCGGCCGATGGCGTCGGGAAGTGGTTCGCGGGCCTGCCGAAGGGAATCGAGACGACCTGCCTGCCGTTGGCTGGATTGAGGCCGTGCACCGCGTTGTCGGTGCCAATCGTCCAGACCAGCCCGTCGGCGATGATGGGCGCGCCGGTGGCGCCGTCGTTGTCGGTCCACAGTTGCTTTAGGTACGGGGCCTTAGCCGAAACTTTGATCGCCGTTACGCCGTTCCGGCAAGGCACGTAGACGACCGAGCCCATCACCGCGTGTCCGCCGTCGGGGTTGCCGTGGCACACCGGAAGCGACGCGACCTCACCGTCCTCGCCGCCGAGATGCCCCTGTCGCAGCAGGTAGGCGGTGTCGGTCTTGCCGACCTGGAACACGAAACCGTCCACGAGCACAGGGTCCCCGGCTCCGAGGTCGAGGTCACCTGCGCTGAGCTGCTGCCAGTCGTGGAGGTAGAAGATCGACTCGAGGTGCATGGCCGGCGACAGCTCGAGCACCGCGTCGCTGTCGTCGTACGGCTGGCCGGGGCCGAGGTTGTAGCCATCGGCGCTGGCCACGTAGGTGTTCCCCTGCGGGTCGACGACCGGAGAGCTTCCGCCCATCCACACCGCCCCCCGATCCCTGCCGCTGCCGACCTGGAAATAGTCCAGCGGTCCTCCCGTCTCCGGGATCGAGACGACGTAGCCGTGGGCAGGACCGTTGGGGCCGGGACAGTCGCCGGCGTTCTGGCCGTAGGCGATGATCACACGGCCGTGGTCGAGCGTCAGCCCTGGCCGCTGCAAC
>DATATE010000235.1:0-1701 GCA_036268955.1 Pseudonocardiaceae bacterium | reverse complement strand
GTCATGTGTGTGTTCCGTAGCGTTAAGGGGTGAGGGATGGCTGGCAGTTGCTGGCGAATCGCATCGGGGCTGCTGCTTGTGCCTGCGGCCGTGGCCGGGATGGCTGGCTGCAGCAATGGGGCGGGCTCGACCGCTGCGTCGGGTTCGACCGCCTCGAGTGCGGCGAACGGGGCGCTGACCGCGGCGACGCTGCGGGAGGCCCTGCTCACGCGGGTCAACGGGGTCGCGGCGGCCGCGCCGGCGAGCAGCGGTACGTACGAGTCCATGCAGGCGGCGAACAGCAAGGCCGCTAGTAGCGTTCAGGTGACGCCCAAGGCCTGTGCCGAGGCCGCGACGGTCGGGTTCAACTCGGCCGCGCTCGGGGCCGCACCAGCGGCCGCCGTCACGTTCCGGGTCGGCACCAACGGGGTCTCGGAGGTGCTGATCGCGTCCTCCGCCAAGTCCGCGGCAACTGTGCTCGCCGCGCACGTGCCCACCGGGTGCGCGCAGTACCAGGAGACGGTCGCAGGCAAGACCTACACGTACGCCATGAAGGAAAAGGCGATCAGCGGCATCGGGAACCAGGCCCGGGTCCTGAACGTGTACCCGGCCACCGCCAAGTCCGATGAGATGTGGTCGCTCGTCTACCAGGCCAAGGGCTTCATCGGCACCGTGACGGTAGTCGGCCCGAACGCCACCGAGCAGGCGGTCACGGAGCTTGGCCAGCAGGCATACGCCTTCGCTACCAAGTCCTTGTCCTAATCTAAGTGCATGAGTGACCTATCACCCCGGTTCCGGCCCGTGCTTGGCACGCTTCCCGCGTACAAGCCGGGCAAGGCGCCGGTCGTAGCGACCGGCGAAGCGCACAAGCTGTCCTCCAACGAGTCGCCGTACGGGCCGTTGCCGTCGGTCCTCGAGGTACTCGCGGAGGCGGTTAGCGGCATCAACCGCTACCCGGACAACGGCGCGGAGACGCTGATCGGTGCGATCGCGGAGCGGTTCGCCGTGCCGGCCGGCCATGTCGCCGTCGGCTGCGGCTCGGTGGGGGTCCTCAAGCAGCTGATAGAGGCAGTCTGTGAGCCAGGCAGCGAAGTTCTCTACGCCTGGCGTTCGTTCGAGGCGTACCCGCCGCTCGCGGACCTGGCAGGTGCAACGTCGGTCAGGGTTCCCCTCCAGGACGAGACGCACGACCTGGCGGCGATGGCCAAGGCCATCACGCCCCAGACGCGACTCATCCTGGTCTGCAACCCCAACAACCCAACGGGCACTGTCGTCCGCGAGCAGGAACTCATCGACTTCCTCGATCAGGTTCCCGGTGACTGCCTGGTTGTCCTCGACGAGGCCTACCGCCAGTACATCCGCGACCCTGGCGTTCCCGACGGCATTGACCTCTACCGTAGCCGTCAGAACGTGGCCGTGCTCCGCACCTTCTCCAAGGCCTACGGCCTGGCCGGCCTCCGTGTCGGCTTCCTCATCGGCCACGAGGCCGTGGCTGAGGCCGTGCGCAAGACGATGCTCCCCTTCACGGTTAGCTCAGTGGCCCAGGCCGCCGCGGTGGCCTCGCTGAACGCCGAGAACGAGCTCCTGGAGCGCGTGGAGGCGGTCGTCAAGGAACGCGACAGGGTAACGACCGCCCTGCGGGCTGACGGCTGGACGGTCCCGGACACCGAAGCGAACTTCGTCTGGCTCCGCCTAGGAGATCACACGACCCAGTTCGCTTCG
>DATATE010000234.1:0-52514 GCA_036268955.1 Pseudonocardiaceae bacterium | reverse complement strand
ACTATCCGTTATCCGAGGGTGGCGTAACCATGTCGAGAAGATCATCGGTAAGCCGTATGCGGGAAAACCGCACGTACGGATTGAAAGGGGGATGGGGAACCGGGTCCTTCGGGACACCGCGCCCCTGACTACCAATGGTGGTCGATCATGTACTCGAAGGCGGCGAGTTCCATGGCTGCGGCGCCTGAGTCCAGCGCGGCGCTCAATTGGCCGGCGAGTGCGCGGCCAACGTCTACGGGTGTGGCTGACGAGTCGACGTCCAGACGGATCGACGTTGTGGTCGCCGCCGACTGGAGTACCTCGGACGGGATCGGGGGTTGCAGGCGGCGGCGCATGTCCGCGGCAATGGTGCACAGTATCCGTGCCGTTCCGGTCGACGGCTCCAGAAAGGTTCGCAGACTCGTGAGCAGGGCCGCGGAGACCAATGCGTTGACGGTGAGAGAAGCGCCGTGGGCTTGCTGGGCCACGTTTTCGCTTCGGTCGGCGTCGACCTCGACGGCAATGGTCCGGAACGTTTGGTCGGCTCCGGGCTTGCCGTTCACCGACGCTCGTCGTGGCAGGACCGCTGGCACCACATCGGCATCCGCCTGCGCTCGTCGCGCTACGAAGTCGTGGAGCTGCTGCTGGGAGAAGCGAGCGGCCAGCAGGTCGTCCAGCGCTGGTCCCAGTACAGGTTCGACGATCTTGACAGGTGCTGGTTCGTTCGCGAGCAGCGCGGCGTAGCTGGCCCAGAACCGACTGTGGACCGCCAGATAGCTCATGCCATCCACGAAGGCGCGGGGCAGGGTCATCACCAGGCGAGTACGAGTGGGTTCACGCAGCAGGGTGATTCGGAGCAAAGGTCCAGGCGTCCAGGTGGGAGCTGCGTTGACCTCCTCCTCGAAGCTCGTGCCGTGACCAAGTACCACTTGCGCCGAGCCGTCATTCACAACGATCCGGGGACGGCCGTCCTTGGTGGAGAACCGGCCCGTCAGCAGCGGGTAGCAGCTCTGTAGATGCGTCAACGCGGCTGCGAGCGTCTGGTCGTCGAGATCACCGTCAACCTCGCTGCACAACGCGACTCGAACATCCCCAGCCAGCACAGCCGCCTCGTGCGGCGCAAGGAAACGCTCCATCGCGGCCTCCGACATCCGGGGACAGGAGATCATCTCCGTGACCGTATCCGGGATCGCCGAGAAGGTATATGTGTCGCATATGCGGCCCCACCTTTGCGGATCAGAACCACCCGGTCAGACGCCAGGCCAGCGCGATGTGACTCCATGATGCTGACCACCGTCGGGAGAGTCGAGGACCGGGCACGCGGCTGCTGGTCAGGACGGCGAAACGGCTGCCGGGCTTCCGACGGGCCGCGCGCACTGGGGCGCCGGCCGGCAAGCCAGCCGGGCGGACGGTCATTTCCGCAGTTCGAGGCCGTGCGTGAGCTTGGTCTCAACGGCACACAGCCTGCTCGGCCGATCGGTGCGCGGGATGTAACGCGCTGCCTCGATCGAGGTCATCCGCGTGTAACGGGCCGTGCCTAGTTTTCTCCTCGTCGATACCGGTGACGAGGGGAGCCGTTCGTGTCCGTGCGCGGCACCGTCGACACCTCGGTCAGGACCGTGTGCTCCTACTGCGGCGTCGGCTGCGGGATCGCGCTCGACATCGCGATCGACACCGACGGCCGTCGGCGGGCGCTGAAGGTGGTGGGTGACAAGAGCCACCCCGCCAACGGCGGACGGCTGTGCACGAAGGGCGCGACGAGCGCCGAACTGCTCGCGGCGCCGGGCAGGCTCGGCACCGCGCTGATCCGGCCGGAGCGCGGTGCCGAAGGCGTGCCGACCCCGGTCGACGAGGCGATTTCCACTGCCGCGCGTCGACTGCGGGCCATCCTCGACGAGCACGGCCCCGACTCCGTCGCGTTCTACGTTTCCGGGCAGCTGACGATGGAGGCGCAGTACCTGGCGAACAAGCTCGCCAAGGGGTTCGTGCGGACCAACCAGATCGAGTCGAACTCCCGGTTGTGCATGGCCAGCGCGGGCACCGGGTACAAGCTGTCGCTCGGCGCGGACGGGCCGCCCGGCTCGTATGAGGATTTCGACCGCGCCGACGTGTTCTTCGTGATCGGCGCGAACATGGCCGACTGCCACCCGATTCTGTTCCTGCGCATGATGGATCGGGTCAAGGCGGGCGCGAAACTGATCGTCGTCGACCCGCGCCGCAGCGCCACCGCGGCCAAAGCCGACCTGTTCCTACAGATCAAGCCCGGCACTGATCTGGCTCTGCTCAACGGTCTGCTGCACCTGCTCGTCGCCGACGGGCACCTCGACGAGGAGTTCATCGCCGAGTTCACCGAGGGTTTCGACGCGCTGCCCGAGTTCCTCGCCGACTACCCGCCGGCCACCGTCGCCGAACTCACCGGCCTCGCCGAGGAGGACATCCGCACGGCCGCGACGCTGATCGGTACGGCAGGGGAGTGGATGAGCTGCTGGACCATGGGGCTCAACCAGAGCACGCACGGCACCTGGAACACCAACGCGCTGATCAACCTGCACCTGGCCACCGGAGCGATCTGCCGACCGGGCAGCGGCCCGTTCTCGCTCACCGGCCAGCCCAACGCCATGGGTGGCCGGGAGATGGGCTACATGGGGCCGGGGTTACCCGGTCAGCGGTCGGTGCTGGTCGAGGCCGATCGGGTCGTCACGGAGGAGATCTGGGGCCTACCCCCGAACACCCTGCGCACCGAGGTCGGCACCGGCACCATCGACATGTTCGCCAGGATGGCCTCCGGCGAGATCAAGGCCTGCTGGATCATCTGCACCAACCCGGTGGGCTCGGTCGCCAACCGCAAGACCGTCCTGGCCGGACTCGAAGCCGCCGAACTGATCATCACCCAGGACGTGTTCGCCGACACCGAGACCAATGCCTACGCCGACATCGTGCTACCCGCCGCGATGTGGATCGAGGGCGACGGTGTCATGGTCAACTCGGAGCGGAACCTCACCGCCCTCCCATCGGCCGTCACGCCACCGGGCGATGCCCTGCCGGACTGGCGGCTCATCGCGCGCGTCGCCGCCGAACTGGGCTTCGCCGAGGCGTTCGACTACACCTGCGCGGAGGAGGTCTTTGCCGAGATCAAGCGCTTCGCCAACCCCGTGACCGGCTACGACCTGCGCGGCGTCAGCTACGACCGGTTGCGGGAGGCACCGGTGCAGTGGCCGAGTGCGACACACGATGGCGCCGACCGCAATCCGATCCGCTATCTCAACGACGGCGTCTCACAGCGGTTGGGCCGGCGGGCGGACGGCAGCGTGCCGAGGTTGTGGTTCCCGACCTCGACCGGCCGCGCGGTCTTCTTCGCCAGGCCGCACCTGCCGGCCAGCGAACTGCCGGACGACGACTACCCGTTCGTGCTCAACACCGGGCGCCTGCAACACCAGTGGCACACCCTCACCAAGACCGGCAAGATCGGCAAACTCACCAAGCTCAACCCCGGTCCGTTCATCGAGATCCATCCGGCCGACGCCGAGGCGCTGGGCATCGGCGACGGCGACGAGGTCGAGGTCGCCTCCCGGCGTGGCCGTGCGGTACTGCCCTCGGTGTTGACCGATCGGGTGCGGCCGGGCAACACCTTCGCACCGTTTCACTGGAACGACCTGTTCGGCGAGTACCTGAGCATCAACGCCGTCACCAACGACGCGGTCGACCCGCTCTCCTTCCAGCCGGAGTTCAAGGTCTGCGCGGTCACCCTGACCAAGGTCGCGCCGGCCACCCGCGCCACCGAAACCGAGTCCGCCGCCCCACCCACGATCCCGTCCACCGTCCCGCCGGCAGCGGACCCGAACCAGACCACTGTCGCCGAACTGGCTGCCAGGCTGGGGATTCCCAGCCTCGCACCGCCGGCCCTTGCGGAGTCCGAACGCGACTATCTGGCCGGTTTCCTGGTCGGTGTCGGTACCGATGCGGCCGCGCAGGGCGTCGGTTCGGTGCCCACCCTGCCGCCGAGCGCGCCGATCGAACCGGCACACCTGCGGTGGATCAACGGGATGCTCGCCGGGATGTACTCAAGGACCACGCCGGGCCGGTCGGAAACCAGCCTCTCGGAAACGGGCCTCTCCGGAGCGTCGCCCGGCAGCGATGGATCGGCCGAGACGGTCGCGCCGAGCCGGGCGGTGGTGGTGCTGTGGGCTTCGCAGACCGGCAACGCCGAGGACTTCGCCGCCACCACGGCCGCCGCGCTCGCCCAGGCCGGCCATCGACCCACCGTGTTGTGCATGGCCGACGCCATCCCGGAATCCCTGCCAAGAGAGGCCGATCTGCTGATCCTCACCAGTACCTTCGGTGACGGGGACGCCCCGGACAACGGCTCGGGCTTCTGGGACCGGCTGGCCATCTCGGGCGAGACCGCGCTGGCCGGCGTGCGCTACGCGGTACTGGCCTTCGGCGATTCCAGCTACGCCAACTTCTGCGGCCACGGCCGCCGCCTCGACCAGCGCCTCGACGAACTCGGCGCGCGGCGACTGCTGCCCCGCATCGACTGCGAGCCGGACTTCGAGGACCCGGCCACGGTCTGGCTCGACCAGGTTCTCGCCGCGCTCACCGCCACGCCGGCCGAAGTGGCGTCACCGGCTGCCCCGTCGGTGACCGAAGCCGCTGCCCCGGCCACCGAGACCGCAACAGTGACCGGGACGGCGGGCAAGTCGGCGGTGCGGACGGTGTCGTTGGTCGGCAACCGCCTGCTGAGCTTGCCGGGAGCGGGCAAGGAGGTGCGGCAGTTCACCTTCGACCTGCGCGACACCGACCTGACCTACGAGGTCGGCGACGCGCTGGGCGTGCACCCGGACAATGATCCGGACCTGGTACTGGAGTGGCTGGCGGTCACCGGCCTCGACCCGACCGAACAGGTCGGCCTCCCCAACCTCGGGCCGATGCCACTGGCCGAGGCGCTGCGCCGGCAGCTGGAGATCGCGAAGATCACCCCCGGCCTGTTGCGGTTCATCGCTGAGCACAGCCAGTCCCGTGAACTGAAAACGCTGCTGCGCCCGGACAACAAGGACGGGCTCGCCAGATGGGCCTGGGGCCGCCAGGCCGTCGACGTCGCCACCGAGTTCGCCGTCCGCGCCACCGCCCAGGACTGGGTCGGCGCGTTCACCCGGATGCAACCCCGGCTGTACTCGATCTCCTCCAGTCCGCTCACCGAACCCGGTCGGGTTCAGCTGACCGTGTCCGTGCTGCGCTACGACAACCCGGCGGGACGAGTACGCAAGGGCGTCGCCTCCGGGTTTCTCGCCGATGCCGATACCGGTGCGGACATCGACGCGGATCCTCCGGTGCCGGTGTTCGTGCGGAGCGCACCGCATTTCCGGCCGCCCGCCGATCCGACCGTACCGATGGTGATGATCGGCCCCGGCACCGGGGTCGCCCCGTTCGTCGGATTCCTCAACCACCGCAAGGCATCGGGCGACACCGCGCCGAACTGGCTGTTCTTCGGCGAGCAGCACGAGGCCACCGACTTCTATTACCGCGAGGAACTCGACGCGCTGCGCGCGGCCGATGTGCTGACCCGGTTGGACCTCGCGTTCTCCCGCGACCAGCGCGGCAAGATCTACGTTCAGGACCGGATGCGCGAGCACGGCGCCGAACTGTGGCGCTGGCTGGAGAACGGCGCGCACCTCTACGTCTGCGGTGACGCCGTTCGGATGGCCAAGGACGTCGACCGCGCGCTGCGCGAGGTCATCGCCCACCACGGCCGGTTCGACAGCGACGGTGCCGACGCGTATGTGGCCCGGCTGGCGGCCGCCAAACGCTACGTCCGCGACGTCTACTGAACTCCGCGCTGCCGGATCGGGTCGAGCGGGGTCAGCCGACCGGGACGGCGGCGATCACCACTGGGCCACGGGTCGGGTCCAGTTCGGTCGACTGGGTGACACCGGGCGGGGTGAGGACGTCGACGGCGTTGGGCACGTCGGCCGGGCTGACCGCGCAGATCGGGTTGTTGTTGCCGGCGGCGCAGACGCCGAAGGTGTCCGGGCCGGGGGTCGCGGTGAAGGAGCGGGCCTGGTCGGCGTTGAAGCCGTCCTGGCCGGTGAGCACCTCCGCGAACGACCAGCCGGTGGCCGGGGTGCCGAAGGCCGCCGCCGGCAGCGCGATCGTGACGGTGTTGGCGGTGGTGGAGGCGACCACCGTCGCGGTGCCGAGGGAGTTGCCGTTGGCGTCCTGCCAGACCGGGGTGGCGAAGCCCTGCACCTCGATGCGCTGGCTCCAGGCGTCGGCAGGCGCGATGGTGTAGCTGCGGGCCGGGTAGGCGGCGCTGGTGGAGGTCGTGGTCGCGGCGGGCTGATGGACGTAGATGTCCAGCAGTTGCGCGCCGAGCACGTTGCCGAAGGTCGGCGTCAGGGTGCGCAGCGTCGTGCGCAGGTAGACCGTCGAGCCGACCTCGATCACCTGGAACCGGGTCAGGTCGAAGGAACCCGCGACGAAATCGGCCGCGGTCGGGTACTGGTAGGTGCCGGGCCCGTTGTCGTCACCGGCCGGGTCGGTGACGTCCAGCACGGTGGTGCCGCCGATGACGTCACCGGTGACCGTGGTCTGCGCGTAGCCGGTACTGCGACCGTCCGAAGTGGTCGATGCGACGGTGATCACGTTGGTGCCGAAGCCGATCGGCGCGGTGATGTCGAAGGTGCCTGCCGCGGTCGCGGTGCCGGTCGCGGTGGCGGCGGGGCTGCCGGTGTCGGTGTCGGCCGCTTCCACGACGACCTTCGCGCCGGGCGTCGTCGTCCCGGTGACGGCCGTGGAACTGGACTCGAGAACGGCGCCGCCGGCCGGTGCGGTGATGGTGAGTGGGGTCGTGCCGGGAGCGGGCTGGTCGACGTAGCGCTGGGTGGTGATGGCCGGCTGTTCCAGTGCCCGGCCCGCGCCGAGGTCGGCGATCAGCCGCAGTTCCTGCGCCTGGGCCCAGGACAGTGGTGATGCCGAACCGGCCGCTTTGCCGTCGGTGAAACCGATCGAGGCGGTGGTGGGGTCGCTGCCGTAGGGCGAGGCGGCCAGATCCGGGTCCTCCCAGGCCTGCTCGGGGACCAGGCCGACCCCCGACGAGAACTGGGTCATCGCCTTGAGCAGCGCGCTCGCGCCGGTCTTGTTGCCGGTGGCCAGATCGGATTCGGCCCGTTCGCCGGAGAGGACCGGCCAGAGGTGCCCGGTGCCGGTGTCCGTGGTCGGCCACGGCTGGCCGGAGTTGGTGCACGAACTCTGGCTGGGCTGATAGCAGTCGCCGTAGCCGTCCGCGCTGCCCTCGGCAGCCGAGTTGCCGTACCGGTAGTAGCCGACCCCGCTCGGCGTGCTCACCGAGATCTGCTTGTCCAGCACGGAAAGCGAGGACTGCACGTCCGGGTCGGTCGGGGACAGCTCGCCGAGCCGGACGAGTTCCTGGAAACCGCCGTCGATGACCTGGCGCTGGTCGACGGTGGGGCCGCCGTTGCCGAGGCTGTAGCTGATCGCGGCGTTCGGGTCACCGGTCTTGGACAGCCGGATGAAGTAGCGCGGCGCATCGGGGCCGGTCGTGGTGACCGTCCAGTTCTTGATGTTGCGCTGGAAGTCGTCCGCGGTCGCCTGGTAGAGCTGGGCGCGGGCGGTGTCACCGTGCATGGTGGCGATCTTCGACGCTGCGGTGAGCCCGGCGATCTCCGCGGCGATGGTGGAGGGGGAGTAGCCGGACTGCTCCTCCCAACGCTCGACCCCGTAGGACGGTCCGTGCGCGACGATGAAGTCGGCCGCGCGCTCGATGTGTTGGCTCCACAGGGTGTCATCCCCGCCGAGACCTGCCTGGTAGGCCATCAGGATCGGGTAGGCCGACTCGTCGAGCTGGTCGCCGCCGGTGTCCGGCGCGGATTCTCCGTTCACCAGCGAGTTGCGCGGCAGCTCACCGCTGGGCAGTTGCTGGCGGTCGAACAGGAACCGGACCGTATCGCGCGCGGTGGCCAGGTCGCCGTCGGTGAGCAGGCCGGTGAAGATCTCGTACAGGTCGCGGGCGAAAACCTCACGGTAGGAACCGAAGTACACCGGCTTCCCGCCGACCAGCGTGCCCGCGTTCACCGCCTGACCCCATGGGCTGGCCAGCGAGGCCACGATCGCGCCGGGGAAAGTCTTGTCCTCACTGGCCTTCAGCACGTTCGCGCTGAGGTAGTAGGAGGTGCGCACCTGCGTGCTCGACAGGCCGGCCAGCCGCGCGGGCGGCCGGCGCAGGGTCGCGTCGTAGCGCTGCCAGCCCTGCTCGTAGCGGGCCTGGGTCGACGGGAACGGCGCGGCGAGCGAGGCGCCGGCCGTGGCAAGGGCCCCGGCCTGGGTCCGGCCGAAACCGAGGGCGAGGGTGATCGGGTCGCCGGGGCGCGGGGTGACGTCCTCGGTCGCCACGATGTGGCCGTTGGGTGCCGAGGTGTACGTCGTGCCCAGAGCGTGCGTGGCGTCGAGTTCGGTCAGCCCGTCGCCCGCGGTGCCGGCGTAGCCGACGCTCGCGCTGGAGGTCGCCGAACTCGACTCCATGGCGGCGAAGGTGGGCACCGCGTAGTCGCGGTTGGTCGCCTCGCTGGTGGTGGCCGTGTCGTCGACGACGGGCACGGCCGCGTGGCCGACCCGCGCCACGGTGCCGGTGTCCGCGCCGCCGTTCTGCGCGCCACCACCACCGTTGCCGTTGATGTGCGCGTCGAGCCGGGCGTAGACGTGCAGGTCACGGGTGTTCGCGCCGACGAGCCGGGTGCGCATCAGCACGGTGTCGCGCGCCGGGTCGGTCAGGTAGGTGGTGATCAGCTGGTAGTGGTGCTTGGCGCTGGTCGCGGTGACCGTGCAGGCCATCCCGGTCGGATCGGCGGCGACGGTGTAGGTGAGGTCGCGGGTCTGCAGGTCGGTGAAGGTCGAACCGTCGGAGACCACGTACTGCAGGCTGGCCACGTTGGTGTTGTCGATGGTCGGCTCGTAGACGTCCGACAGCACGCCGTCGGCGACGGTGTACCAGACCTTGGAGCCACCGGCCGCCGTGCCGACGCAGTCCTTGCGCGCGGTGTCGAAATAGGACGCCGCGCCCGGACCACCCGGTGCGGGACCGGACTGGCTGGCCGAGGCGGGTGCACCGCTGATGGCCACCACCGTCGCGATCGCGATGATGCCGGCCCCGATCGCCGTACCGCGTGAGGAGTTCATCTCGGTGCCCTCCAGCCGTTTCGCCCCGCCGCGTCGAGACACGTCGCGCACAGGGCACGTCGCGGAAGGCCAGCAGTATGTTTCCCGGCCGGCAACACGCGCGCAAGCGGCCAATCGAGTCGGCGGGTGTCCTACGTGCGGTTACCGCACCGGCTGCGGCACCGCCGCATCCCCTGTCGCCGCCGTATCGGTCGTGAACGAGGCGATGTGGTCGAGCACGGTGTCCAGCGCGGCTTCGAGGGCGAGGGTGTCGCGGCGGGTCTGGGTGAGCAGCAGACCGCCCTGCAGCGCGGCCAGGGTGGCCAGGCCGAGTCGGTCGGGGTCGGCCTCCGGACGCAGGTCGCCGCGCTGGTGCATGGTGCGCAGGCCGTCCCTGATCGCGGCCTCCCAGCGGTCGAAGCCGATGGCGAGGTCGGCGCGCGCGTCGGGATCGGAATCGGCGAGTTCGCTGGCCAGCGAGCCGATCGGGCAACCGCCCTTGCACTGCCGGCTGTGCTGGAGTTCGACGATGGCATCCCGCCAAGCACGCAGCGCCGCCAGGCTGTCCAGCCTGCTCAGCAGGGGCTGCTGGGCGGCCAGGATCGCCTCGGTCTGGAAGGCGATCACCGAGCGGACCAGGTTCCGCTTGTCGCCGAAGTAGTGGTAGATCTGCGAGGTGTTCACCCCGGCCGCGATCTGCACGTCCTCGGTACTGGTACCGGCCACGCCCTTCTCGAACATCAGCTTCGCGGCCGCCGCGACGATCCGGTCGCGGGTCGCCTGACCCTTGCGGGTGAGCCGAGGCGCCGTCGCGCTCGGTTCGTCCGTGCTCATGTGCCCATCCTAGCTTCTTCTGGAGTCATCGGTCCAAAACCAGGTCATCGCGTGCCGAGGGGAGGCATAATCCCCCTACGCGATGGTGGACCTACCACCACGGACAACGGCGGTCCATGACGCCACAATGGACAGCGCAACCAAACAACGCGCTGGAGGACGAAGTGGCTGAACGGACCCGAACCACGCCGAACCGGCTTCAGCTGGCCGGCTGGGGGTTTGCACTCGGCCTGTACTCTTTCGTCGGCATCGCGCTGTTCTGCTGTGTGATCACCTTCATCGCGCTGATCCCGGTCTGGGTCGGCATCCCGGCCAGCATGGTCCTGATCGCCTGCCTGCGCGGCTACGCCGACCAGTACCGGCTGTGGGCCACCCGCGAACTGGGCATTCCGATCGCCCGCCCGTACAAGCCGGCGCCGCAGGGCTGGTGGCTGGCCAAGGTCCGCGGCCACCTCACCGACCGCGCGACCTGGCGCGACCTGGCCTGGCTGCTGGTCAACGCGACCGCCGGCCTGTTCCTCGCACTGGTGCCGATCGCGCTGCTGCTCTCGGCCGCCTTCTACCTCGTGCTGCCGTTCCTGTACGCGGTCACCCCGCCCGGTGTCTTCGAGACCAACTACGGCATCGTCAAGGTCGACAGCGTCGGCACCGCCTTCGTCACCTACGTCTTCAGCGCCGTGTCGATCGGCCTGTTCCTGTGGCTGACCCGGCCGTGCCTGACCACCTACGCCCGGCTCAACCGGTGGCTGCTGGGGCCGGTGCAGAGTGAGGCACTGGCCAAACGGGTCGTGCAGCTCACCGAATCGCGCGCGGAAACCGTGGACACCCAGGCCGCCGAGCTGCGCCGCATCGAGCGTGACCTGCACGACGGCGCCCAGGCTCGGCTGGTGTCGCTCGGGATGAGCCTCGGCATGGCCGAGGAGATCATCGCCAGCGACCCGAAAACCGCGCAGAGTCTGCTCGCCGAGGCACGTGAGTCCACCGGCCTTGCCCTGTCCGAACTGCGCGATCTCGTCCGGGGCATCCATCCGCCGGTGCTCGCCGACCGCGGCCTCGACGGCGCGGTCCGCGCCCTCGCGATGGCCAGTGCGCTGCCGGTCGAGGTCACTGTCGAGCTGCCCGGCAGGCCGCCCGCGCCGGTCGAGTCCGCGGTCTACTTCGCGGTCGCCGAGACCCTGACCAACGTGGCCAAGCACAGCGGCGCGACCAGTGGCTGGGTGCGGGTGACCCACACCGACGGCCGGCTCGGCGTGATGGTCGGTGACGACGGTCGCGGCGGCGCGAGCGTGGCCTCCGGTGGCGGGCTGCACGGCATCGAACGGCGCCTGTCAGCATTTGACGGAATCGTGAACATCGCCAGCCCGCTGGGTGGGCCCACCATCGTGACCATGGAGCTGCCGTGCGTGTTGTCCTCGGTGAAGACCTCGCCCTCCTCCGAGACGGCCTGATTCGGCTGCTCACCGCGCACGACTTCGAGGTCGTCGAGGCGGTGGACAACGGCCCGTCGCTGCTGCACGCCCTCGTGGAGCACAAACCGGATGTGGCCGTCGTCGACGTTCGGCTCCCGCCGACCTTCACCGACGAGGGCCTGCGCGCGGCGATCTCGGCACGGGCGCAGGTGCCGGGCCTGCCGATTCTGGTGCTGTCCCAGTACGTCGAACAGCTCTACGCCCGCGAACTGCTCTCCGACGGCCAGGGTGGGGTCGGCTACCTGCTCAAGGACCGGGTGGCCAATGTGGGCCAGTTCCTCGACGCGGTGCGCAGGGTCGCCGACGGCGGTACCGCGATGGACCCGGAGGTCGTCTCGCAGCTGTTGGCCCGCAACGCCGGCAGCGAGCCGATGCATCGACTCACCCCTCGGGAAGGCGAGGTGCTCGGGTTGATGGCCGAGGGCCGGTCCAATGCGGCCATTGCCGGCAAGCTGTTCGTCACGGAGAAAGCGGTTTCCAAGCACACCAACAACATTTTCGCCAAACTCGGACTGCCGCCCTCCAGCGACGACAACCGGCGTGTGCTCGCGGTTCTGGCTTACCTCAACGGATAGTCGACCCCGCGCCGTCAGCGCTGATCATTCAGCGCTGATCATGGGGCCTGCCGCGAAGTGTCAACCTGGGTTGACAGAGGCGGGTTGTCAACCTATGTTGACACTATGAGTGATGGAGTCCAACTCGCCGAACAGGCGAGTAGCCGCGATCCGGAGATCGGGCTGCGGGCTGTTCGGGCGCTGCGCGAACTGGCGGAACGGCTGGAAGCCCTGCAGGTCAACAACGCACGCAACCAGGGATGGTCCTGGCAGGACATCGCCAACCGGCTAGAGGTGAGCCGGCAGGCGGTACACAAGAAGTACGGCGCCGGTCGACGGCTGTTCGGAAAGGAGGACTAGCGATGTTGGAGCGGTTCACCACTGAGGCGCGCGATGTGCTCACCCGCGCCCAACAGGAGGCCAAACGATCGGTCGCGGTGCCCAATCGGCCGCGTACGACTCGGCCGACACTGGGCACCGAACATCTGCTGCTCGGTCTGCTCGCCGGCGAGCACGGTCCGGCCGCGCGGGTGCTGCACGGGCACGGACTGACCACCGAGGACGTCCGCGGCCGGATCGCCGGGCGGGTCGACCTCGACGCGGAAGCCCTTGCCACGCTTGGCATCGACCTCGATGCCGTCCGCAGGTCGGTCGAGTCCAGCTTCGGACCCGGCGCCCTCGATCTGAGCGTGGGCCAAACCAACCAGACTCGCGCCACCTTCGACGTGGAGGCCAAGCGGGTACTGGAACTGTCGGTGCGCGCCGCGGTGAAGTTCGGCCACAAGCACATCGGCACCGGACATGTGTTGCACGGTCTGCTGCAACTGGACCGCAGCGCCGCCGTGCGCACCCTCGCCGCGATGGGCATCGACGTCACCGAACTCGACGCCGAGGTGACCGCGCTGGTCACCGCCGAAGCCGGCTGAGGCGGCCGGCTTCGGACCGTCAGTCCGTTGTGGCGGCGGTGAGCCGTTCGCGGAGGAACGCGACGACCCGTTCGCGGGCGGCAAGGGCTGGATGGCCCGGCTGCTCGCGAACCTCGCCGGTCAGCACCGAGTGCGCGCCGCGCTTGAACCCGGTCGGGTTACCCGGCGACGAGTCCAGTTCGATCACCTCGAAGGCGTCGCCGAGGCGCTCGCGCAGGGTGGCGAAACGCGCCCGCCCCGCGGCCATGTCCTCGCTGAAGCGCAGCCCGAGCACGCACAGGTTGTCCTCGGTGGTGCGCTTGACGACCGTGCTCAGCTCCGCCTCGGACACCCCTGGGTCGCGGCGGCGGGCCGCGCCGAGCGGGAAGGGCACCGACGGCTGGCTCAGCACCGGCGCGAGCACCACGTCCTCGACCGCGGTGGCCAGCGCGAAGCCGCCGGTGAAGCACATCCCGATCACCCCGACGCCGGGGCCGGGGGTGCGGCCGGCGAGATCCTTGGCAACGGCGCGCAGATAGCCGGTGATCGGCCGCTGCGCGTTGGTGGCGAAGGCGCGGAACTCCGCCGCGACGCACAGCCGGGCCATCACCCCGAGCGCGTAGCCGGCCGACAGCGACTTGCCGGGGGTGCCGAACGGCGAGGGCACGACCACCGTGAAACCCTGCTCGACCAGATGGTCGGCAAGACCGAGCACCTCGGGAGTGATGCCGGGGACCTCCGGAATCAGCACCACGCCAGGGCCTTCGCCCTTTTCGTAGCAGTCGTAGGTCAGCCCCGCCCCGGTGAACGGGGCCCGGCGCCAACCGGTCAGGTCCGAACTGGGTGCCGCATCGGTCATGGCTGCCCTCCGTGACGATCCATGGTGGTTCGAGGCGATCAGAACCTGCGATGAGTCTGGTGACCGATGCCGATCATGCCCCGTTGCCCTCGGTGTCGCCGTCCTGGGGTGGTCGGCGGCGCAGGCGGTCGAAGGTCTCACCGGCGACCTCCGTCGCCGCCTTGACCTTTCGCCGGCGCGGAGCGGACCGAGGGCCGGACCGGTGAATCGACCTGCGGATCGGGTGAAGCGGGCATAAAGTCGATAGACGCGGAGGTTGGTGCGAACGTCAGGACGGCTCGGGTCGGGAGCATGTTCGGCGCGGTTCGGGGTAGGGGAGGGTTGGGTTGAGTCGGCAGGTACGGGTATGGCCGTTCGGGCTGATCGCGATCGCGGTCGGCGGCTACGCGGGTGTCGTCGGCCTCAGGCACACCGTGCCGGGCTGGGCGGCGCAGCCGAGTCACGGCTTCACCGCCGACCACCCAGGACTGCACGGTCTGCTGCTCGCCGCACTGCTGGTGGCACTCGGCTGGGGGCTGCTCCGGGCCAGGATGATCGCGCTGGTCGCGATGGTGCTGTTGGTCGGCTGGGTCACCGTCGCGGTCGACCACTCGGCCTGGAGCGCGCTGCCACTCGCCTACGCGCTGGCACTGGTGTTGTGCCACCACGGTTTCACCGCGGTGCCCGATCGCGGCCAGATCCGGGCCGCGGTGCGCAACGGCGCGGTCGCGCTCGCCGTCACGGTGCTCATCGGGTGGGCCGCCCGGCACGACTGGGTGCCCTACCTCGGCCTCGCCGCCTCCGGTTTCATCGTGATCCTGGTCGTGCTGGTCAGCGCGATGCACTCGGCCGCGGCGCCCGCGCCGGGCAGTGCCGGTGAGCGCACCAGGGTGGCCTGCCTCGTGCGGGCACAGGGCGCGGACACGCTCGCCCCGTTCCTGCTGCGTTCGGACAAGTCCTACCTGTTCAGCGCGGACGGCAACGCGGTACTCGGCTACCGGGTGCTGTTCGGCGTCGCTGTCGTCGGCGGCGATCCGGTCGGCGATCCGGCGGCCTATCCCGAACTCCTCGCGCGGTTCGTCGCCCTGTGCCGGCGCAACGGCTGGCGGCCCGCCGTGCTCGGCGCCCGCACGGAGCTGGCCGGGTTGTGGCGTGAACAGGGGATGTCCGGCGTGAACTACGGCGAGGAGGTCATGCTCGACGTCGAGCACTTCAGCCTGGCCACCCGCCGGATGCGTAACGTCCGGCAGGCCGTCGGCCGCACCTACAACGCCGGTGTGAGCACCAGGGTCGTCCCGGCCGCCGAGCTTTCGCCGGAGCTGCTCGCGGAGATGGCGCGGCTGTCCGCGCGCTGGCTGGGGAAGGCCAGGGAGCGTGGCTTCTCCATGATGCTCGACGGCCTCTTCGACAACGCCCGGCATCCGGACACGATCTTCGTGCTGGCCTTCGACGCGGCCGGCTCGGTGGTCGGCTTCCAGCGCTATCTGCCGGCCGGGCTCGGCTACGGCCCGAGGCCGGTTCCCGGTGCCGCGCTGTCGCTCGACGTGATGCGCCGCGAACGCGGCAGGCTCAACGGACTCAACGAGCGGATGATCGTCGAGATCGTCGACTACGCCAAGGACCGCGGCATCGGCCTGGTATCGCTGAACTTCGCGGCCTTCCGCGGCCTGCTGGACCGCGGCGGCGACCGCACTCCGGTGCAGCAGCTCGGTTATCGCACCCTGCATCTGCTCGATCCGTTCATCCAGGTCGAGTCGCTGTATCTGTTCAACGCGAAGTTCCGGCCCGGTTACCTGGCTCGCCGGGTCGCGTTCAGCAGTTGGTTCGCGCTGCCCGCCGTGCTGCTGGCGCTGCTGGGCCTTGAGTTCGCGCTGCCCTACGACCTGCGCCGCAGCCACGGCACGCTCGCCCTGCCGGAACCGGTCGACACCGAACGCTCCCGCCTGCCGGGCTGGCGCCGCCACGTCACCTCTCGCCACTGACCGCGTGCGTTGTTGTCGGTGCGCTGTTGTTGACTGGCGGTATGGACGATTCCTCGATGGCCATCGCGCGGTACTGGGATGCGGCGGCGTCCTGTTTCGACGAGGAGCCCGATCACGGCCTCCGGAATTCCGTGACAAGGGCGGCCTGGGCGGCGAAACTGGCCGACTGGCTGCCGGACGCGCCGGCCGATGTGCTCGATGTCGGCAGCGGGACCGGCTCGCTGTCCTTGCTGCTCGCGCAGGCCGGGCACCGGGTGACCGGCATCGATCTGGCGCCCGCCATGGTCGCGCTGGCCGAGGCGAAGCTGGCTGCCGCCGGTCGGGTCGCGCGGTTCCTGGTCGGCGACGCGGGCGTGCCGCCGACCGGCGAAGGGCGCTTCGACGTGGTGCTGGCACGGCATCTGCTGTGGACACTGCCCGATCCGCAGGCCGCGCTGGGGGAGTGGATCAGCCGCCTTCGACCGGGCGGCCGGCTGGTCCTCGTCGAAGGGCGCTGGCGCAGAACCGGTCCCGGCGACGCGCCGTACGCCGCCGGCGTCGGCGAGCTGCCCTGGGACGGCGGGGTCGGCGCCGAGCAGCTCGCCGCCGCGTTGCGACCGCTGGTCGCCGAGGTGCGGATCGAGCCGCTGAGCGCCGAGTCGCGGCTGTGGGGAAAGCCCGTCGACGACGAGCGCTATGCGATCACCGCCCGGATCTGATCGCCGGCACACGGTGACCTACATTGCGGACATTTCGAGCTAATCGGTACCGTCGCCGTTGTGACGTTAGCTCGGTCGGGGGAAGGTGCGCGGCACACCGCCACTCGGCTTGCGTTCGGCTCCCGATGAGGCGCATTGTTGCGCTTACCAACTAATTGCGTACCTCATGCAACGGCGTGAAGGAGGTGGCGGTCGTGCTGCCTGACGTGCCCGTAATGCGGACTTCTCATGTCGAAAACCATGCCGACCACCAGGTCAACGACGACACCGCAATCAGTACTGCCAGCAATGCCGGTAATGCCGAGAACGTGAACAATGTCGCTGATGTCGGTCCTGCTCAACCGGAGTCCAGTGACCCTCGGTTGGTCGCGGCCGGTGAACTCGGCAGTCAGTGCACCCGATTCCTCCGGTTGGTCAAGCGGTTCGCCGTGCAGATCGTGCAGCAGCGCAACGACGGCATCGAGTCGGCGGCCTACGCGCTGCTGGCCCACGTCGTCTGCGTCGGACCGCAGCGGCTGACGGCCCTTGCCGACGCGGTGCACGCCGATCCGTCCACGGTCAGCCGGCAGACCACCGCGCTCGTCCGGCACGGCCTGCTGGAACGCAGGGCCGATCCGCTCGACGGCCGCGCCTCACTGCTGGTGGCGACGGCCGAGGGAATCCGGGTGTTCGACGACAACCGCAGGCTGCGCAGCCAGCTACTGGCCAAGGTGCTCGGCTCCTGGTCGATGGCCGACCTTGAGTCGTTGACCGTCCTGATGGACCGGCTCAACACCGACTTCGAGGCCGGTGCGGACTTCTCCGAACGCTACGCGGAGGACTTCAGAACACCGGGACAGTCACCATGACCGCGACCCAGCCGCGCCGTCCGGACGGGACGGACCAACCCGGCGACACCGATCCACTGGACCGCACCCGGTTAGCCGAAGGCTCTGCCGACGGCGTCGATGCCGCTGCCAACGGTGCTGGGGCCAATGGTGCCGCGGCCAATGGTGCCGGGGCGGCGACCCTCGACCGGTCGCAGGTTCTCGGCCAGGATGCGCGGTTCGATCCGGACGCGGCTGTCGACCGGTCCGAGGGCGGCGACCAGGACGGTGCGGCACCGTCGGGTCCACGGCTGCCGACCGGGGCGCTGACGCATCGGCAGATCGTGTTGGTGTTCATCGGGCTGATGCTCGGCATGTTCCTCGCCGCGCTGGACCAGATGATCGTCTCGGTCGCGATCCGCACCATCGCCGATGACCTGCACGGTCTCGACCTCCAGGCCTGGGCGACCACCGCCTACCTGATCACCTCGACGATCGCGACGCCGCTGTACGGCAAGCTCTCGGACCTCTACGGCCGCAAACCGTTCTTCATCACCGCGATCCTGATCTTCATCATCGGCTCGATCGCCTGCACCTTCGCCACCTCGATGTACATGCTGGCCGCGTTCCGGGCCTTCCAGGGCCTCGGTGCCGGTGGTCTGATGTCCTTGGCGCTGGCCATCATCGGCGACATCGTGCCGCCGAGGGAACGGGCCAAGTACCAGGGCTACTTCCTCGCGGTGTTCGGCTCCGCGAGCGTGCTCGGGCCGGTGATCGGCGGTTTCCTGGCCGGTCAGTCGCAGATCCTGCACATCGCCGGCTGGCGCTGGGTGTTCCTGGTGAACGTGCCGATCGCGGCCATCGCGCTGATCGTGGTCGCGAAGGTGCTCAACATCCCGCACACCCGGCGCGAGCACCGGATCGACTGGTGGGGCGCGATCACCATCACCGTCTGCCTCGTACCGCTGCTGATCATCGCCGAGCAGGGCCAGCAGTGGGGTTGGACCTCGCCGAGGGCCTGGCTGTGCTACGGCGTCGGCGCGGTCGGTCTCGTGTTGTTCCTCATCGCCGAACTGTTGATGCACGACGAGGCGCTGATCCCGTTGCGACTGTTCCGCTCGGGTGTGTTCAGTGTCACGTCGAGTGCCAACTTCATTGTCGGTATGGGCATGTTCGGCGGTATGGCGGTTATTCCGCTCTATTTGCAGATTGTCAAGGGTGCCTCGCCGACAAAGGCCGGTCTGCTGATTCTGCCGATGGTGCTGGGAATCGCACTGACGTCCGTCCTGTCCGGTCAGTTGATTGCCAGAACCGGTCGATACAAGATTTTCCCACTCCTTGGTACCGCATTGATGATCGCCGGCCTGTTGCTGCTGAACACCATCACCGCGAACACCTCGCTGCTGTACACCGACATCTGGATGTTCATTTTCGGTCTCGGTCTCGGCAACTGCATGCAGACGCTGATCATCGCGGTGCAGAACGCCGTGCCAGCAAGGGATATGGGCGTCGCGTCGTCCTCGGCGACCTTCTTCCGCCAGATGGGCGCGACGCTCGGAACAGCGGTTTTCCTGTCCATTCTGTTCAGTGTGCTCGGCGGCAAAATCGCCGGCGCGTTCTCGCGGGATGTGCCGACCGCGTCTTTCCAGGCGGCGCTGCACGATCCTTCGGTGGTGGCCAATCCACTGAACGCGCCAGTACTGGATATACTTCACCATACCGGTGGCAGCGCCGCCGCCGGTGGATTGTTGCAGGACTCGTCGTTCGTGCAGAAGCTCGATCCGCGATTGGCGAGACCGTTCTTGGACGGTTTCACCGACTCGCTGCATCCCGTTTTCCTGACCGCTGCCGTCGTGGTCGCGGTCGGATTCGGTGTATTGCTGTTCTTGAAAGAGGTTCCGCTGCGGACGCAGTCCGGCATAGAGGCCAGAATGGCCGAGGACGGACCCGGCGGTGAAGGAGGAGGCGTGAGCGTTCCAGACTACGAGTCGATCGAGCGTGGCTCGACGGATCTCAACGGACGATCGTTCGCGGACGAGTTCGGCAACGCCCCGGTGCCCGCCCAACACCCGGTGGGGGTTGGCGAATATCCAGGAGCGGTGCGGATGGCAAGTGTCAGTGAGGGATTTGTCCCAGCTCAGACCGACGGTGCGTCGATCAGTGGCCAAGTGCGCAGATCGGACGGTCACGCGATCGCCGATGCCGCGTTGACCCTGATCGACATGGCCGGCCGGCAGGTCGGGCGCAACGTCTCCGGCGCGGGCGGCGAATTCCACATCGCGGTGCCGGGATCGGGTGCCTATGTGCTGATCGCCTCGGCGAGTGCGCACCAGCCACAGGCCTCGACGGTGACCGTCGGCTCCGGTCCGGTGACCGTCGACGTCGTGCTCACCGGCACCAGCAGCCTCAGCGGTGCGGTGACCATCGCCGGACGCGGTACTCCGGTGACCGGGGCGACCGCGACGCTGGCCGACAACCGGGGTGAGGTCGTCGATTCGCAGCTGACCGACCAGACCGGCAAGTACCTCTTCGCCGAACTGGTGGGCGGGGCGTACACGCTGGTGATCAGCGCGGAGGGCTATCAGCCGATCGCGCTGACCGTTCCGGTCGCCGCGGCGGGGATGAGCACCCAGGACGTTGAGCTGGCCGGTGGGTCGAACCTGCGCGGTGTGGCACGGGTGGCCGACGGGCGAGCGGTCCCAGACGCGCGGATCACCCTGCTCGACAACGCCGGCAACGTGGTCGGGGTGACAACGACCGATGAGGCCGGTGAGTACAGTTTCGCCGATCTGCCCGAAGGTGACTACACGGTGATCGCCAGCGGTTACCCACCGGTGGCAAGCACCCTGCGGGTGGTCGGCGGCGAATACGGCGAACACGACGTGCGATTGGGACACCCAGAGGCATGAACGAGCTTGCGAGTGAATCAATGACACCGCGTACGAATGTCTCATCGGTGCCCGGACCGGAGGGCGGACACCGATGAGTACTCCACAGTCCGGGCCCGGCGGAAGCGACTGGTTCGACAAACCCGTCATCACTCCCGGTCCGGCCGCGACCCCCTCGGGCGCCGCCTCGACGGCCTCACTGGCGTCGGTTCCCGAGCAGGCCTCGGCCCCGCAGTCCGCGACGGCGCAGGCCTCGGCAGCGAAGGCCGATGCCCCGCAGACGGCCGCCCCGCAGGTCCCGCCCTCGGTGCCGGCCGACGAGGCGACCGGGGTGACGGCCATCGTGCAGACCTCCGACGGTTGGCCGGTGCCCGGCGCCGTGCTCACCGTGACCGACGCCAACGGCCAGCAGGTGGCCAGGGTCGGTGCCGAGGTGGACGGCCGGTTGGCGACGAAACCATTGCCGCAGGGCAACTACACCGCGATCATCACCGCGGCCGGCTTCGACCCCGCGGCGCGCACCGCGCTGGTCACCGGCAGCGGCTCAGCGGTCCTCGGCATGATCACCTTGCCGAGGGTGGCCGGCACCGAACTGCCGCCGGCCGGGACCTGGACCATCGACCCGATGCACTCGACGATCTACGTGACCGCCCGGCATTTGGGCTTCGCCACGGTGCGCGGCCGGTTCGGCGAGTTCAGCGGCAAGATCGAGGTAGGCAACCCGATCGAGCAGTCCAGGGTGACCGCGCTGATCGAGGCGGCCAGCATCGACACCGGCAACAAGATGCGCGACGACCACATGCGTTCCGCCGACTTCCTCGGGGTCGACGTGCATCCGGTCATCCAGTACGTCGGCACCAACCTGACCCAGGTCGGCGGGGAGAAGTGGCGGCTGGACGGCAGACTGACGCTCAACGGCACCACTCGCCCGGTCGCGCTGGATCTGACCTACCTCGGCGTCGGCCCCGATCCCTGGGGTGGCACCCGCGCGGCGTTCCACGCGGTCACCGACCTCAAGCGAGACGACTTCGCGATGAACTACAACCCGATGATCCGAGTCGGGGTCGCCGCGGTGGGCACCACACTGCGGGTCGAACTGGATATCGAGGCGGTCCTTGGCGACGGTCTACCCGCCGTCTAGACCTCTGACCTGCGAAAGGCCCGTCGACGTCAGCGCGTCGACGGGCCTTTCGCGGTGTTCGGGGTGATCAGTTTCACTGCGCCGACCCAGATTGATAGTTGTGCACAGCAAACAAAATTAGTTAGCATAGTTAAAGTAATTGAGGAACCGTGGAGACGGACTGTGCCGGGTCGCCGACCCGTCACGTTCGAGCACAACCTGAGCACGACGGGGAGGGTGGCCGTGGCCATCGCAGCGCACGAAGTGGGAGCAGGACAGCCGGGCGGGAGGGCGCCGGACCGGCGGCATCGGACCCTGGCCGACCTCGGCCCGAGCTACAAGTGGATCGCGCTGTCCAACACCACCCTCGGCATGCTCATCGCCACGATCAACTCCTCGATCGTGCTCATCGCCCTGCCGGACATCTTCAAGGGCATCGACATCAACCCGCTCGACCCGAGCAACACCAGCTACCTGCTGTGGATGATGATGGGCTTCCTCGTCGTCACCGCGGTACTGGTGGTCAGCTTCGGCCGGCTCGGCGACATGTTCGGCCGCGCCAAGATGTACAACCTCGGCTTCGCCGTGTTCACCATCTCCTCGATCTTCCTCGCCGCGACCTGGATGACCGGCAGCGGCGCCGCGCTGTGGCTGATCGGCTGGCGGATCGTGCAGGGCATCGGCGGCGCCTTCCTGATGGCCAACTCCAGCGCCATCCTCACCGACGCCTTCCCGGCCAACCAGCGTGGCCTTGCCATGGGCTTCAACGGTGTCGCCGCGATCGCCGGCTCCTTCCTTGGTCTGGTCATCGGCGGCCTGCTGTCGCCGGTGAACTGGCACCTGATCTTCCTGGTGTCCGTGCCGGTCGGCGTGCTCGGCACCATCTGGGCCTACATCAAGCTGCACGACGTCGGTGAGCGCCAGCACGCCAAGATGGACTGGTGGGGCAACTTCACCTTCGCGATCGGCCTGATCGCGGTGCTGGTGGCCATCACGTACGGGATTCAGCCCTACGGCGGCAAGTCGATGGGCTGGACCAATCCCTGGGTGCTCGGCGCGCTGGCCGGTGGCGTGATCATGCTGGTGATCTTCGGCATCATCGAGACCAAAGTGGACAATCCACTGTTCAACCTCTCGCTGTTCAAGATCCGCTCGTTCGCGGCCGGCAACGTGGCCAACCTGACCGCGTCACTCGGTCGAGGTGGCCTGCAGTTCATCCTGATCATCTGGTTGCAGGGCATCTGGTTGCCCCAGCACGGTTACAGCTTCGCGCAGACCCCGCTGTGGGCCGGTATCTACATGCTGCCGATGACCGTCGGCTTCCTGGCCTCGGCCCCGCTGTCCGGGGTGCTATCCGACAAGGTCGGCACCCGGCTGTTCGCCGCGATCGGCATGACCATCACCGCGCTGACCTTCGTGGCGCTGATCATCGTCCCGGTCAACTTCAACTACATCGCCTTCGCCGCGATCCTGTTGTGCAACGGTCTCGGCATGGGCATGTTCTCGGCGCCCAACCGCGCCGAGGTCATGAACAGCCTGCCCGGCAACGCCCGCGGCGCGGGCGCCGGCATGACCGCGACCTTCCAGAACGCCGCGATGGTGCTGTCCATCGGCGTGTTCTTCAGCCTGATCATCGCCGGCCTCTCCGCGCACCTGCCCGCCGCGCTGAGCAGCGGTCTCGTCGCGCACGGCGTGCCGGTCCACGCGGCGAGCCAGATCGCCAGCCTGCCCGCGGTGGGCGTGCTGTTCGCGGCCTTCCTCGGCTACAACCCGATCCAGCAGCTGCTCGGCACGACGATCCACCAGCTGCCGGCCTCCCAAGTGAGCTTCCTGACCGGCCGCAGCTTCTTCCCCAGCCTGATCTCCGGCCCGTTCGCCGACGGCCTGACCATCGCGTTCGTCTTCGCCATCGTGGCCTGCCTGATCGGCGCCGTCGCCTCGCTGCTGTGCAAGCCGATGGCCAAGATCGTCACCGAGGCACCGGCCGAGGACCTCGGCACCGAACTGGCCGGGATCGCCGGCGACGGCGGTTTCGGACCGAGCGAACTGGTCGACGAGCTACCCATCGACGGGCCGGTGACCAACGGCCTGCCGGCCAACGGTTTCGCCACGGCCAACGGGCATTCGACCAACGGCTTCGGCGCCCTCGCCAACGGGAACCCGACCAACGGGCACGGGGTGCACGAGTTCGACACGCTGCTGGGCGGCAAGGTTCTCGGCAATGGCGGCGAACCGATCGCACGGGCCGTCGTCACCGTGACCAGCCCGGCCGGTCAGCAGGTCGAGCGGACGCTGGTGGAAGGTGACGGCGGCTTCCAGCTCAGCGGGCTGCGGCCCGGTGGCTACACCGTGATCGCCAGCGCACCCGGCTTCGGCCCGCAGGCGCAGACCGCGACCATCGACGTGCACCGGCCGGCCTGGCGCGATTTCGTCCTCGACGGCGCCGGCTCGATCAGCGGCGCGGTCCGCTCCGCCCCGCAGGGGCCGGGCGTGCCGGCGGCGACGGTGATCGTCACCGACTCAGAAGGAGTCGTCGTCGGCCAGTCCACCAGCTCGCCGACCGGCGAGTACCGCGTCGGCGGGATACCGGACGGCCAGCTCACCGTCACCGCGGACGCCAAGGGCCACCAGCCGGCCGCCGCGCTGGTCACCGTCACCGGTGGGCCGGTCACCGTCGACCTGGTACTGGCCGCGGTCGGCGGCGTGCTCGGAGCGGTCCGCTCGCGGGCCGGTCGACCGTTGGCCGGCGCGACGCTCACCGCCGTCGACGAACAGGGCAGGGTGGCCGCCAGCGTGGTCGCCGACGAGTCCGGCCAGTACCGGCTGGAAGGCCTGCCGGACGGCCAGTACACCGTGGTCGCCAACCTCTACCAGCCGATGGCCACCCCGATCAGGATCGGCCCCGGCCAGACCGTCGAGGCGAACGTGACCCTGCGTCCGCACGGCGACTGAGTCCCACCACCGACGTCCCACCACCGACGTTCCCGGCGCGGCCGCGTGTGCGGCACGCGGCCGGGCCGTCGGCCGTCGCTTCGATGGCCGGGACATCACCCTGGTGTTACCCCCGGTTACCCGCGCCGGATGGTCGAAGATCGTCGGTGGACGGTCCCGCGCCGACCGACGGCCCATTCCGTTGCCGGCACGAGCATGTGCTCTCACCGATGCCAGCCGTGCGGTGGCCGCGCGCATCCGCCGAATGGTCGGTCGTACTCCCCAGGAGGGCCGATAATTTCGGGCAGCGCTAACAAAAGCCGCGCCCCGATCGACGCCCCTTGCGGAGGTATCCGACAGACATGAGCACGACCACCGAGACCCGGCAGGACCTGGCCACCAACCGGCCCGCCACCGAGCGGCCCCTGGTAACCGGCACCGACGAGACGACCCGGAGCGGGTCGGAGTCCCTGCCGACCGCGCCGTGCAGCGTCGTCTGGAGTCGTGGCCACGCCTATGTCCTCGAACTCATCGTCAACCGTCCCCGCTGGGTCGGCGTCGACGACCGGGGCCGTGCGGTCGAGTTCAGCTGTGCCGACCTGCAGCGCCGCGGCTGGAGCCGGCGGGCGAACTGAGTCCGGCGCGGACAGCTGCCGGGACATGTGATTGTTCTCCACCCTCCCGCCCCGTCGATCATCGGCGCACCGTCGGCGCACTGTGGCAGGCTGAGCCTGTTTCACCAGGCAGGGGCAGCGGGAGGATCGTGTGGGGCTCGCCGAACGACCAGCCGGGGCAACCACCGCCCCGGTCACCGCCGATCAGCGGTCGATGGACCGCTGGTGGACGGTGCCCAACGCGCTGAGCGTGCTGCGGCTGGCCGGTGTACCGGTGTTCCTGTGGCTGCTGCTCGGCCCGCACGACGACCTGATCGCCCTCGCGGTGCTGGTGTTCAGCGGGTTCACCGACTGGCTGGACGGCAAGCTGGCCCGCTGGCTCAACCAGATGAGTCGGCTCGGCGCCCTGCTCGACCCGGCCGCCGACCGGCTCTACATCTTCGCCACCCTGGTCGCGTTCGTGCTGCGGGACATCGTGCCCTGGTGGCTGGCGGTGGCCCTGGTCGCCAAGGACGTCGTGGTCGGCCTGTGCCTGCCGGTGCTGCGCCGTTATGGTTACGCGCCGCCCGAGGTGCACTATGTCGGCAAGGGTGCCACATTCGCGCTGCTCTACGCGTTTCCGCTGATGCTGTTCGCGCAGGGTGGGTCGACGGCGGCGACGATCGTCCGGCCGGTCGGCTACGCGTTCGTCATCTGGGGCTCGGTGCTCTACGTCTGGTCTGGCCTGCTCTACGTGGCTCAGGTGGTGATCGCCGTGCGGCGGTCCGGGCCGGTTGGCTAAGTTGGGCACTACAGGACTTGGCGGCGAAGTTGTGGCAAACCGTCGTGGTCACAACCGTAAGGAGAGCTCGAAGGTGGTACCCGAGGAGCTGAAGTACACCCAGGAGCACGAATGGGTGGCACTGGTCGGCGCGGATTCGGTGCGGGTCGGCATCACCGACTTCGCCCAGACCCAGCTCGGCGACGTGGTGTTCGTGCAGCTGCCCGAGGTCGGCGAGCAGGTCGCCGCCGGTCAGGCGGTTGGCGAGGTGGAGTCGACCAAGAGCGTCTCGGACATCTACGTTCCGCTCGCCGGCGAGGTCATCGGCCGCAACGAGGCGCTGGACGCCAGTCCGGAACTGGTCAATTCGGACCCGTACGGCGAAGGTTGGATGATCGAGATCAAGATCGCCGATTCGGCCGCGGTGGACGCGCTGCTGGACGCCGAGGCATATCGGCAGCTTTCGGAGCAGGCGTGATAACGATCTTTCGTCGACTGTTCGGTCGTAAGGGGAGTCAACGCCGGGGCGAGGCATCGGGCACGGTACGTTTGGACGGTCACGAAGAGTCCAGCAGCAGGAGGAGAGCCCAGGTGAGCACGAACGACGGGCCAGGGGTACCACCGGAGGGATTGCCGGAACGGACCTCCGTGTTCCGTGCCGACTTCCTCTCCGAGGTCGAGCCGACCGAAACGCCCGCCCCTGAACCCAGTGTCGCCGGTGTCGACGCGCTGCCGACCGGTTCTGCCCTGCTCGTTGTCAAGCGTGGTCCCAACGCCGGTTCGCGGTTCCTGCTCGACCGGGACACCACCAGCGCGGGCCGTCACCCGGACAGCGACATCTTCCTCGATGACGTCACGGTTTCCCGTCGGCACGCCGAGTTCCGCCGCGAGGGTGGCGAGTTCGTGGTCATCGACGTCGGCAGCCTCAACGGCACCTACGTCAACCGCGAGCCGGTCGACCAGGCGGTGCTCGCCAACGGCGACGAGGTCCAGATCGGCAAGTTCCGACTGGTGTTCCTGACCGGTCCTGGCGCCTGAGACCGCTGCGCGGTCCTAGGCCGGGGGGCCTGGTCCGGCGATCGCGCACACACCGTCGGGCACCTGCGGGTGCATCGGGTGAGGAGTTCTTGGTGACTGCGGCGGGGCGGCCACAACGCGACGGGTTGAGTATCGGGGCGGTGTTGACACAACTCCGCCCCGAGTTTCCGGACGTGACCATCTCCAAGATCCGGTTCCTCGAATCCGAGGGCCTGGTCTGTCCCGGTCGAACCCCTTCGGGCTACCGGCAGTTCGCGCCGGCCGATGTGGATCGGCTGAGGTTCGTGCTGTCCGCCCAACGTGATCACTACCTCCCGCTCAAGGTGATCAAGGAGCAACTGGACGCCGCCGATCACGGCCGCAGGCCCGGCGCTCCCCGGCTGGCCAATCTGGTGGCGGCCAGGAACCCGGTCGAGCGCGCTGCCACGCCCCGGATCGATGGCGCGAATGCGCCGATGACGGTTCCCGGCGCGCCGACCGCGGCCGATTTCACGGTCGGCACCGAGATCCGGATGACCAAGGAGGAGTTCCTCGCCGAGGTCGGCATCGACCCGGCGACCCTGGCCGAACTGGAGCAGTACGGCCTGGTTCGGCCCGGTGCCGCCGGTTTCTACAACCCGGACGCCGTCGTGGTCGCGCGGACGGTCAAGACCATGACCGAGTTCGGCATCGAGCCTCGGCACCTGCGGGCCTTCCGGGCTTCCGCCGACCGCGAGGTCGGCCTGCTCGAACAGATCGTGACGCCGTTGCAGCGGCATCGCGACCCCGACGCGCGGGCCCGCGCCGATGAGGTCGTCCGCGAACTCGCCGCACTCTCGGTCACCCTGCACACGCTGTTGGTGAAGGCCGGATTGCGTGCGGTCACCGGCGGTTGACCCGCTGTTCGTCTCCGGTCTTTCTCGGTTCTCCTTCGATGGTTGGGCCAGATGGGCGGCGGAACTGCCGGATTCGTCGGCAAAATGTCGTATCGTAACGGCTAACCTCCATGTAGAGGCGAGCATTGGCGTCCTCTGGCGGGTAGCGTCAGAGGGGGATGCGAAACTCCGCAGTGATGCACGCGGTTGGTTGTTGGTTGCTAGAGGAGGCGAGTCCCGATGAGCGAGATGCGAGTCGTCGGTGTCCGAGTCGAGTTGCCCCAGAACCAGCCGATCCTGCTGCTGCGGGAGGCGTCCGGCGAGCGCTATCTGCCGATCTGGATCGGCTCGGTCGAAGCCACTGCCATCGCCCTTGAACAACAGGGCGTCCGGCCGCCCCGTCCGCTGACCCACGACCTGCTCAAGGAGATCATCACCGCGCTCGGCCGTGAGTTGGAGCAGGTGCGGATCACCGGTCTCGAGAAGGGCACCTTCTACGCCGAACTCGTCTTCGACGGCGATGTCCGGGTCTCCGCCCGGCCGAGTGACTCGGTCGCGCTGGCACTGCGCGTCGGGGTGCCGATCCACGCCGAGGAGTCGGTGCTCGCCGAGGCCGGGTTGATCATCCCGGACGAGCAAGAGGACGAGGTCGAGAAGTTCCGCGAGTTTCTCGACTCGGTCTCCCCGGAAGACTTTCGCGGCGCGGACACCTGAGCCGAAGGAGACCAACCGTGCGAACGGCTCGATCGGCACCTTTATCGGTGTCGACCGAGCCGTTTTCGTAGGTGGGGGACTGTCGATCGGGTGTGGCGACCCGCTGATAAAGCTCGACCTCAGGTTTACGGTTGGTCGCGCTCCCGCGCGTCGCGTTGACCGGGTCCTCGCCCGGTCTTACCGTCGATAGCAGTACATCGCGGCGGTGTGATTCGCAGGGTTGATGACACCGCCGCGTGAGCGTGACCGACGGACCCCAGCCGGGGGATCGCGGTCGATGCTCACCGGCCCGATCAGGGCCGGACGAGGGGAGGCAGGCGTGGTGCAGGAAATACCCGACCAGGCCGGCAGCGGCAATCCTGGCGAGCAGGCTGCGCTGTTCCCGGATTCTTCGTTGCCTGACGAACTGGTCGGCTATCGAGGCACGGCAGCATGCCAGATCGCGGGTATCACCTACCGCCAGCTCGACTACTGGGCGCGGACCTCGCTGGTGGCGCCGACCATCCGCACCGCGCACGGCTCCGGCTCGGCGCGGCTGTACTCGTTCAAGGACATCCTGGTCCTCAAGGTGGTCAAGCGGCTCCTCGACACCGGGGTCTCGTTGCAGAACATCAGGGTCGCCGTCGATCACCTGCGTCGGCGTGGGGTCGCGGACCTTGCCAAGATCACCCTGTTCAGTGATGGCACCACGGTCTACGAGTGCACCTCGCCGGAGGAGGTCGTCGATCTACTCCAGGGCGGCCAGGGCGTGTTCGGCATCGCGGTCAGCGGTGCGATGCGCGAGATCAGCGGCACCATTCACGAGTTCCCGGCCGAGCGTGCCGACGGCGGCGAGATCGAAATGGTCACCGAGGACGAACTGGCGCGGCACCGCAGGGAACGCCGCACCGGCTGACTTCTGCCACTCTGTCGGGCGTACCCGGTTCGGCAGGGTGATTTCGCAGGTGAACAGGTCGCCGCCGCCGAGGGGCCGCCGCGTGTCGCGCAGGCCACTGGCTCGGTTCGGGCGATCTCCGGGTACCCTTTGTGGGTAGTCGTGGAAACCCGTGCGGGAGAGTTCGAACGGCCCTGACTTGGGCCTTTCGGCGCCGAAGGAGCAACTCCTCCCCGGAACCTCTCAGGCGGCAGGGACCGTGCGGGTGAGACGCCTCTGGAAAGCGGGTCTTGCCTCAGAAGTCGAACAGGGTCGACCCCGCCGACGGTGCAAGGCCGAATCGATCGGCTGAAGCTCTCAGGCATCCGCGAAAAGCGGGTACGGACAGAGGGGGAGGGCAGGAAGTTCTGCGGGCGTGCGCGCCGGCAGGACGAGACGATGCCCGTCCCCCGAAGCCGGAGGCACAGCTCATGAGTATCGACCGCATCCCGTTGGCGGCGCTGGAACACGGCACGCCGTTCGTCGACCGTCACATCGGCCCGCGTGCCGTCGAACTCGACGCGATCCTGGAGACCATCGGCGTCTCCTCACTGGACGAACTCGCCGAGCGCGCCGTGCCGGCGTCCATCCGTGACACCGACCTCGCCCTTGCCGACCTCGGCATTCCCGAGCCGGCCACCGAGACCGAGGCACTGGCCGAACTGCGCGCGCTGGCCGCGAGCAACCGGCCGATGGTGCAGATGATCGGCCTCGGCTACCACGGCACCGTCACCCCGCCGGTCATCCGACGCAATGTGCTGGAGAGCCCGGCCTGGTACACCGCCTACACCCCGTACCAGCCGGAGATCTCCCAGGGCCGGCTGGAGGCGCTGCTGAACTTCCAGACCATGGTCGGCGACCTGGCCGGCCTTCCGGTGGCCAACGCGTCCATGCTGGACGAGGCGACCGCCGCCGCCGAGGCGATGACGCTGCTTCGGCGCGCCGGCAAGGCGAAGTCCAACCGGTTCGTCGTGGACGCCGACACCCTGCCGCAGACCATCGCGGTCATCGGGACAAGGGCCGAGCCGCTCGGGATCGAGATCACCGTCGCCGACCTCACCGACGGCCTGCCCGGCGGCGAGTTCTTCGGCGTGCTGCTGTCCTACCCCGGCGCCTCCGGCGCGGTCCGCGACCACGAGGCGCTGATCACCGCCGTCCACGAAGCGGGCGCGATGGCCGTTGTCGCGGCCGACCCGCTCGCGCTGACCCTGCTGCGCGCGCCCGGCGAGATCGGCGCGGACGCGGTCGTCGGCTCGACCCAGCGCTTCGGCGTGCCGATGGGCTTCGGCGGCCCGCACGCCGGCTACCTCGCGATCCGTGGCGGCCTTGAGCGACACCTGCCCGGTCGGCTGGTCGGCGTGAGCATCGACGCGGACGGCGCCCTTGCCTACCGGCTCGCGCTGCAGACCCGCGAGCAGCACATTCGCAGGGAGAAGGCGACCAGCAACATCTGCACCGCGCAGGTCCTGCTCGCGGTGATCGCCTCGATGTACGCGGTCTATCACGGGCCCGAGGGCCTGCGCGCGATCGCGACCAGGGTCAACCGGATGGCCGGCGCCCTCGCCCAGGGCCTGCGCGGGTTCGCCGACGCGCACGTCGAGCACGACGCCTTCTTCGACACCGTGCTGGTCACCGTGCCCGGCCGGGCCGAGGCCGTCGTCGCGGCGGCCAGGGCACGCGGGGTCAACCTGCGGCTGGTCAACACCGATCAGGTCGCCATCGCCTGCGACGAGACCACGACCCGCGCCCACCTGCGGCTGGTGCTGGCCGCGTTCGGCGACCAGGCCGCGAACATCGGCCAAGCGGACATCGACGAACTCGACGCCGCGGCACCCGACCCGCTCGCCGCGACCGGCCTGCGCCGGACCAGCGAGTACCTGACCCACCCGGTCTTCCACACGCATCGCTCGGAAACCTCGCTGCTGCGCTACCTGCGTGCGCTGTCGGACAAGGACGTCGCGCTGGACCGCAGCATGATCCCGCTCGGCTCCTGCACGATGAAGCTCAACGCGACCGCCGAGATGGAGCCGATCACCTGGCCGGAGTTCGCCGACCTGCACCCGTTCGCACCCGCCGAGGACGCGGCCGGGCTGTTGAAGATCGTCACCGACCTGCAGGACTGGCTGGCCGGCATCACCGGCTACCACTCGATCAGCCTCCAGCCCAACGCCGGCAGCCAGGGCGAGTTCGCCGGCCTGCTGGCCATCCGTGGCTACCACCACAGCCGGGGTCAGGCCGCCCGCGACATCTGCCTGATCCCCTCCAGCGCGCATGGCACGAACGCGGCCAGCGCGGTGATGGCCGGGATGCGCGTTGTCGTGGTCCGCTGCGACGAGCACGGCAACATCGATGTCGCCGACCTGCGCCGCCTCGCCGATGAGCACCGCGCCGACCTCGCCGCGATCATGATCACCTACCCGTCGACGCACGGGGTGTACGAGGACACCGTGCGCGAGGTCTGCCAGATCGTGCACGAGGCGGGCGGTCAGGTCTACGTCGACGGCGCCAACCTCAACGCGCTGATCGGCCTCGCCCGGTTCGGCAAGTTCGGCTCGGACGTCTCGCACCTGAACCTGCACAAGACCTTCTGCATCCCGCACGGCGGCGGTGGACCCGGCATCGGGCCGATCGGGGTGCGCGAGCACCTGGCCCCCTTCCTGCCCAACCACCCGCTGCAGCCGGCCGCCGGCCCGGCGACCGGACCGGGACCGGTCTCGGCCGCGCCATGGGGCAGCGCCTCGATCCTGCCGATCTCCTGGGCGTACGTGCGGATGATGGGCGCCGACGGCCTGCGCAGGGCCACGCTGACCGCGGTCGCGGCGGCCAACTACGTCGCCAAGCGGCTGGCCGGGCACTTCGAGGTGCTCTACACCGGCGCGGGCGGTTTCGTCGCGCACGAGTGCATCCTCGATCTGCGGCCGATCACCAAGGCCACCGGTGTCACCGTCGACGACGTCGCCAAGCGGCTCGCCGACTACGGCATGCACGCGCCGACGATGTCCTTCCCGGTGGCCGGCACGCTGATGGTCGAGCCGACCGAGAGTGAGGACCTCGCCGAGCTGGAACGCTTCTGCACCGCGATGATCGCGATCAAGCAGGAGATCGACAAGGTGGGTGCCGGCCTGTGGCCCGCCGATGACAACCCGCTGCGCAACGCCCCGCACACCGCGGCCAGCGTCGCCGGCAAGTGGAACCACCCCTACACCAGGGAAGAGGCCGGTTTCCCCGCCGGACTGACCGGGCCGAAGGTCTGGCCGCCGGTTCGTCGCATCGACGGTGCGCGCGGCGACCGCAACCTGGTCTGCTCCTGCCCGCCACTGGACGCCTACCAGAACTGACCTGGCCCGCTCTTTCCGGCGAGACCCGGCGCCCACCAGCACAGACGGCGCCGGGTTGGGCTTTGGCCCGTCCGGCATGGTTTCATGGGGCGACCTTCGGCGACTACGGTGCGTACTACCGTTGCGCTGTCGTCGTAGCCGCCGGGTCAGCGGTAGTGTCTTCCGTTGCGCGTGCGCCCCAGGCCTGAGGAGTGAGCACCATGCAGGACGGCGGCGGATCCTTCATCGGCGGTCCGGACGATCGCGGCCGGCACGGCAACGGCCGCCAGGGTCCCGATGGTCAGCGCGGCGGCGGGCAGGGTGGCGGCCGGCATGAGGGAACTGGTGGTGGCCAACGCGATGAGGGCACCCAGTTCGGCCGCCCACCGGCCGGGCGGCGGTCCCGGCCGCAGCAGAGCCGCTACTTCGGCAACGAGTTCCCCAGTGGCGTCGATGACGAACTGTTCGAGGAGTTCGAGGACGACTACCGCAGCGGTTCGGACTACGACACCGAGTTCCACCGCGGCTTCGACCAGGACTTCGGCCTCGACCGCGAGCAGGACGCCGACCTCGACGCCGATCTTGACCGGGACGGTTCAACCGGCCGGGACGACGATCGCCGGTCGCATTCCCGGCACGGCAGGGGCAAGCGGGGACACCACACCGAGGGCGCCTCGTTCATCCCGCTGTTCTCCCGCAAGTCCAAGGCGGTCGAGTCGGCGACCGGCCTGCCAGCTGTCCGCCAGCAGCAGGCCCGCAGCGGTTCGCCGGCCACCCCCGCGCGCAAACCGGGGCCTGCCAACCCGTTCGCGGACATCCAGGTCTACATCGTGCCCATTCTGGTCGCGGTCGTGATCGTGATGGTCCTCGTCGTTCTGCTGCTCAACCGCTGACCATCCGGCGCCCTCCGACCGCCGCGCTCAGTGCCGGGGGTCGAACCGGTCCAGGGTCCAGTGCCGGGCCACCGAGGTCAGCCAGGTCTGCTCGCCGTCCTCCTTGTCGTGGGGAAACAGGCTGACCCAGCTGATCGTGCGCTGGCCACCCTCGTGGTCGCTGTAGAGCAGTTGGACGCTGAACGGCTCCCGCGCCTCGATGGCGTCCCGGACCGGTTGGTAGAACTCGTCTTCCTTGTCACGCAGCCCGGCCTGCCAGTAGCTGGTGTCCCCGGCCGGGATGTAGAGATCCCTGGTCTGCAAGCGGAACTGCTCCGGCGGCCTGGGTTGTACCGGTGCCATCTCGAACGGTGCGACAAGGTGATAGCCCTGCAGGATGCCGATGCCCGAACCGACATTGCGCAGCGACACCGCGAGATAGATGTTGTCCTCGACGATGGTGGCGATCGCCCGGCCGCCCTCCAGCCTCGCCCAGTAGCGATCAGCCCACATCAGCTTCTCGTACCGATCGTCCGTCCTGGACGGCACGAGGACCGGCTTGAGGTTCTGCATCAGCGCGCGTTCGGCGAAGCGCGCTGAGCGGTTGGCCGACCGGATCGACGCGAAGGTGGCCACCGCCAGCACGAGGGTGCCCGCCGCGGTCGCCAGGTTGGAAATGGTGCCAAGGTCTGCCACGAGCGGAACTGTAGCCGTTGGCCGAGGCCGCGACGGTCGGTTCAGGCTTACGGGTCGAGCCGGAAGTCCGCGTAGTCGAAACCGGGCGAGACCACGCAGCTGACCAGCACCGCGTCCGCGACCGGCCGGGTAGCCTGCCAGACACCGCCGGGGACGCGGACCTGCGGACGCTCGCCCCGCTCGACGGCCGGCCCGAGGCGTAGCTCGGTCACCTCGCCCGGTGTGCGGCCGCTGCCGCCGAGCAGCAGCACGACCGAGTCGCCTCGGTGCCACAGCCACAGCTCGTCGGAACGGACCAGATGCCAGGCGGAACGCTGCCCGGCCGCGAGCAGGAAGTAGATCCCGGTCGCGCCCGCCCGATCGGTGCCGTACTCGGCGGGCAGCGCGGTGGCGGGCACGGTCAGCTCGGTGCGCCAGGTCTCCGCGTAGAAACCGCCTTCCGGGTGCGCCGTGAGGCCGAGATCGGCGGCCCAGTCGGGAATCGTCGGTTCGCTCATCAGGCCTCGTGATCGCCGCTGGTGCCGCTCGGGGTCACTGGGCGCCGGTCCAGGCGGTCATCAGCCGTTGGCTGGTCGCCGGATCGGTCGGCAGCGACACCGTGACGACGGAGCCCCAGTCCATCCCCGGCGACGGCTCAGGATGGCCGGCACCGCCGCTGGTGCGCAGGCCGTCCTTGGCCAGCTCGGCCTGTTCGGCGGGGCTGCGCAGGAACGTCCGGAACAGTTGCGCCGCTTCACCCTGCTCGCTGCTCACCCAGTCACCGGACAGCGGCACGAAGGGAAAGTCGACGCGCGGCCCCGAACCGGCCAACCGCACCTCGTCCAGGATGTTCGTCGGCTTGGGTTCGCCGTCGAGGCCGACATTGCGTTCGTAGAGCGCGACCTCGGGCACGGGCACCGCGGAGTACGGCGCCGACTGCACCCCGTTCGCCTTTGCCAGCGCGAGCAAGGCGGTCAGCGTGTTGGACGGCAGCGTGGTCGGCTGCTTGGTCGC
This sequence comes from Pseudonocardiaceae bacterium, assembly GCA_036268955.1. Lineage (GTDB taxonomy): Bacteria > Actinomycetota > Actinomycetes > Mycobacteriales > Pseudonocardiaceae > CAJCJE01. The sequence goes on along the minus strand of DATATE010000234.1, from coordinate 17,571 downwards.
CACCGTGGTCAGTGCCCGGGCGACCGGGGCGGAGCTGAGTTCCTCGGCGGTCAGCGGGGTCGGGCCGGTGGCGCCGACCGGATCGACCATGGCCTCCAGCGCGAGTTCACTGGCCGGGTTGGTTGCCGGATCGGGCAGGTCGACGGTGAACGCGCCCCAGTTCGGTTCGCCGAGATCGGCCCAGCCGTTGGTCGCCGCGAGCAGGTTGGGCACCCCGGACCAGGACAGCGAGCTGGACCCGGCCACCGCTTTCGCCGCGTCCGGCGGCATCGCCAGCACGATCGGGCTGCTGGCAACCGACTCCGGTTCGTCGGCGATCATGCCGCCGTCGTGGCTGGCGAGCTGGTTGGTCCACAGCGAGGAGTCCGCGATCCAGGCCTGCGGTTTCGGCCCGAGCTTGGCCGCGTCCCAGGTACCGGTCAGCCCGGCCAGCGCGGCGCCGGGATCGACCGAGCTGACTTCGACGACGATGCAGTGGTCGGCGACCACCTGTTGCTCGGCGTTGTAGGTGACGGCCGCGTCCCTGGTGGCGACGGCGATCGACGGGGCGGCGGCGACCTGCACGGTCATCGGGCCCGCGCCGCAGGCATGGGCCTGTTCCTGGGCTCGTTTGCTCAGTACACCGCTGACCCAGATCCAGGCCACCGCGCCGATGACGACGACAACGACAAGACCGAGCACGGCGAGCGGCCAGCGCGCGATGCGACGACGGCCGAGCGGAGCGGCCGCCTGGCGACGCATCGTCCATTTGTCCGACCGGTGTCGAGACATCCGACGTTTCCCCTAACAAACGGATCAGCACAAACGGATCAGCAAGTCGATCGGCGCAACCCGATCAGCTTTCGGCGTGCGACCGCGCCGGCCAGGGCCGATCGAGACACGCAGAGTGGTATTCGTACCCGGCGCCACGCTAACAGGTGGGAGTTAGTCGGAGTATGAAACTGCGGTCAGTAGTCACCGACCGGCGGTCCCGGATTCGCCGGGACCAACCGAGCGGCCCGACGCGCACGCAGATCGGCGCAGACCGCGAGCAGTGTGGCGCGCAGCGGCGCCGCCTCCCGAGCGAACTCGGCCTGCTGACGGGCATACTCCGCGCGGCCCTGCGGCGTTTCGATGGGTACCGCCTCGTAGCCGAGCGGACGCAGATCGTAGGGGCTGGCGCGCATATCCAGCTCGCGGATGCGCAACGCCAGCTCGAAACAGTCCGCGGTCAACTCGGCCGGCACGAACGGGTCCAGCTTGTAAGCCCACTTGAACAAATCCATATTCGTATGTAAGCAACCCGGCTGTTCGAGGGCTGGTTGGCTGCGCCGGGTCGGGGTCAGCGTGTTGCGGCCGACGGCGGCCGGGGTGAAGAACCGGAAGGCGTCGAAGTGACCGCAGCGCACGGTCAGCCCCTCCAACACCGCATCGGTGTCCGCCGCCCCCAGCCGCAGCGGCCAGTCGCGGTGCCGGACCTGCTCCTGGCTCGCCCGGTACACCATCGCCCACTCGTGCAGGCCGAAACAGCCCAGCTGAGGTGCTCGCCGCGCGGTCGCCGCGAGCAGCGTCCCGATGAACTCCGCGGTGTCCAGCCGGTTGGGCGACACGCTGCCGGGATCGAGGGTGACGCCGGCGGCGACCTCGACGAACCCCGGCCGGTCGAGGAACTCCTTCGCGCCGGCACCGGCCAGTACGACGCCGAGTCCCGGACTCCAGCGGGCCAGCCGGGCCGGGCGCTGCGAGTAGTAGGTGAACAGGAAGTCCAGCACCGGATGCTTCTCGCCGCGCGCTCTGCGCGCATGATGCGGATCGGTCCACCGGCGCACCCGCGCCTCGTGCGCGGCGCGCTCGGCCTGCCAGGCCTGCTCGGCGAGCACCACGGGTTCGGTGGACACGCTGACACGATATCCGGCCGCCACGCCCGGCCTCGCCGGCCTGCGACTGGCATTCACAGGCCGGATCGGCGGTAGGGGATCAGGCCGGCAGGTGGGTGTCCAACCAGGCGGTCACCTCGGCGAGTGCCTTGGCGCGCACCGGTTTCGCGGACAGGAACAGGTCGTGCATACCGTCGGGGATGACGACGACGTCCGGCTCTGGCGCGAGTTTCGCGGCCCACCGGTGGATCTGGTCGACGTCCAGCACGGTGTCCGCGCGCATACTCGCCTCGGTCCAGACCGTCTGGTGCAGCAGGCTGCGCGAGGAGTGCATGACCAGTACCGGCGCGCTGATGGCAAGGCCGCGATGTACCTCGCGGTGACCGCGCCGGACCGCGGCCAGCCAGCCGGCGCGGACCGCGACGGCCTCCAGCGGCTTCCACTCGAACCGGTAGTCCCATTCGCCGTGATAGTCCCGATGCAGACCCTCGCCGTACGCGGTGCCCAGGGCGGGCCGGATGACGTAGGTCGGTTTGAGCCTGCCGACGAGTTCGATGACCGGACTGCCCAACACCCTGGTCGGCCACGGTTCGGCAAGGTCGAGCCAGGGGCTGTTGAGCACCAACCCGTCGATGATTCCCTCGGTTCGCCGCGCATGCGCCCACAGTGCGGTGATCAGGCCACCGGTCGAATGGCCGAACACGACGAGCCGGCGACCGGCCGACTCCGCGCGGATCAGCTCGACCGCGTCGTCCAGCTCCTCGAAGTGCACGTGCATGTCGGTGACGAAGTTGGGCAGCTGACCGGGCCGCAGTGACCGGCCGTAGCGGCGCAGGTCGATCGCGTAGACGTCGAAGCCGAGCCCGGCCAGCGCGGTGGCCAGCTCGGCATGGAAGAAATAGTCGGCGAAGCCGTGCACCAGCAGCAGCGCGCCGCGCACCGGCGTCACGGTCGCGGGCAGCCGCACCAGCGTGGCGACCACCTCGCCGAACGGGTCGGCGCCCAGCGGCAGGGTGCGAGCTTGGAAGGCGCCGCCGAGGGCGGCATCGGGCTGCCAGCCCTCGACGTCGGTGGCCGCCTCGGCCTCGGTGTGCTCGGTCATGATGCGGTGGTCGCTTCCGACGGATCAACAGGGAGCGTCGAGGAGCCGACGTGGGTGCCATCATGCACCGTGCCGACGTATTCCTCGACCAGATCCTCCAGCGCGACGACGCCGACCGTCGACCCGTCCGGCCGCACCGCGCTGGCCAGGTGACTGTTCGCCCTGCGCAGCGCGGACAGCGCCTCGTCGAGGCGGGCGTCGACGGGCAGTTGCGGCAGTCCGCGCACCCTGCTCGGCGGCACCGGGGTGGACGGCTCCCCGTTGGCCAGATCGAGGATGTCCTTGACGTGCAGATAGCCGGCCAGCCGACCGTCCGCGCCGCGCAGCGGGAACCGGGAGAAACCTGTCTGCGTCACCAGGGTCTCCACATCGCCGACGGTCGGCTCGGTGGGCAGCATGGTCAGTTCGGCGAGCGGCACCACGACATCGGCGACCGTGCGGTGGGTCGAGGACAGGGTTTTGGCCAGCCTGCGGTGTTCGGACCCCTCCAGCAGCCCTTCCCGCCGCGACTCGGCGATCAGCGAGGCCAGTTCGTCCGGCGTGTACGCACTGTCCAGCTCGGACTTCGGCGTGACCCTGATCAGTCGCAGCACCGCCGAGGCGATCGCGGTGTAGAGGTTGAGCAGCGGCCGGGTCAGCTGACAGAACCGCAGATGGATGGGGACCAGCCACATCGCGGCCCGTTCCGGCCCGGCAAGGGCGAGGTTCTTGGGCACCATCTCGCCGAGCAGCGTGTGCAGCATCGTGACGATGCACAGCGCGATCGCGAAGCTCACCACGTTCACCACCGCATCGGGTACTCCGAGCGCGGTGAACGGATCGGCGAGCAGGTCGGAGATGGTCGGCTCGGCGAGCGCACCGAGGCCCAGCGAGCACAGCGTGACCCCGAGCTGGGCGCCGGCGATCAGCAGCGGCAGTTGGCCGCTGCCGCGCAACGCGGTGCGAGCCCTGCTGCGGCCCTCGTTGGCCAACGTCTCCAACCGGTCCCGGCGTGCGGTGATCACCGCGAACTCGGCGCCGACGAAGAACGCGTTGCCGCCCAACAACAAGACCGTGAGGAACAGGGCGAGGCCGTTGCTCATGACGGGTCCCCGTGGCCGGGGCGGCCGAGCCGCAGTTCGGCCACCCGGTGCCGGTCCATGCTCAGCACGGTGATCCGCCAACCGTCCACTCGAACCTCGTCGCCGACCTCGGGAATCCGGCCGAGCCGCGCGACCACCATGCCGGCCAGGGTTTCGTACTCGCCCTCGGGCATCCGGAAACCGGTCGCCTCGGCCACCTCGTCATCGCGCAGCAGACCGGAGACCATCCAGTTGTTCGGCCCGAGCGAACGCACCGGCGCGGTCTCCCGCCGATCGTGCTCGTCGCGGACATCGCCGACGATCTCCTCGATCAGGTCCTCCAGCGTCACCAGTCCCGCCGTGCCGCCGTACTCGTCGACGACGATGGCGACCTGCAGGCCGGAGTCGCGGACCCGGTCCAGCAAGGCGTCGGCGGGCAGGGTCTCCGGCACCGTCGGCACCGGCCGCAGCAGCGACGAGACCTTCGTATTCGCCCGCTCCTGCACCGGAACGCCGAAGGTCTGTTTGACGTGCACCATGCCGCGCACGTCGTCGAGGTCGCCGTCATGCACCGGGAACCGCGAGAAACCGGTCTGCCGGCTGGCGTCGACGAGGTCGAGCACGGTCGCGTCGGAACGCAGCGACTCCACCTGGACACGCGGCGTCATCAGTTCCTCGGCGGTGCGGTCGCCGAACCGCAGCGACCGGTCCAGCAGGGTCGCGGTGCCGGGGTCGAGGGTGCCCTGCTGGGCACTGGAGCGAACCAGCGAACCGAGTTCCTCTGGAGAGCGGGCTGAGCGCAGCTCCTCGGCCGGCGCGACGCCCAGCCGCCGGACCACCCAGTTCGCCGAGCTGTTCAACGCGTTGATCAGCCAGCTGAACACCGTGGAGAACCAGGTCTGGAACCCGGCGACCCAGCGGGCGGTGGCCAGCGCGCGGGCGATCGCCAGATTCTTCGGCACCAGCTCGCCGAAGACCACCGAGAGTGTCGTGGCCAGCAGCAGCGCGATGAACAGGCCGAGCGGCTGCGCCACCTCCTGCGGCAGGCCGATCGCCTCAAGCACCGGGCGCAGCAGCCCCGCGATGGCCGGTTCGGCGATGTAGCCGACCGCGAGGGTGGTCAGCGTGATGCCCAGCTGCGCGCCCGAGAGCTGGAAGGACAACGCCCGATGCGCCTTGGCCACCCGCTTCGCGCGCCGGTCACCGACCTGGCGGACATGCCTGTCGACCTGCAGTTTCTCCAGGGTGGTCAGCGAGTACTCGGCCGCGACGAACACGGCGGCACCGGCGGTGAGGACCAACACCAGTAGGACGCCGAGGGCGTCGAGCACCGGCCCGGTCACCGCGACACCCCCAGCGCGCGATGAGCCGGGCCGATATGGCAGCCGGGGCTTGATTCCGGCGGGCTGGTGTCGCCGGGGGCGGACCCCGGCTCACTACTGCCAGGCGAGGGTGCGTCGCGCACCGGAGGAATCACTCCTCAAAAGCGGGGAAGTCGAATGCGGACAGCATAGTTGGTTCGTCGCCCGGTTGCCCGGCTGTTGTCGCGCGTCGGAGTGAGTTTGCCAACTCTCCGGTGTCGCGTTCGGTGCGCAGCGGTCGGTACCCGACTCTCCGGTGTGGCGCACAACGCTCAGCGCTCGGCACTCAGCGTTGTGCGCTGACCAGCGCGCTGAACGGACCGCCGCCCTGCGCGGGGTCGAGCAGCGCCGGCGTCGACCGTCCGTAGTCGACGGCCAGCGCGGCCGGATCATGCGCCTGTGCCTGCCAACCCTCGCCGGCCAGCCACTCGGTCGGTTCCTCGGCGAGGCCGCCCGGCCACAACTCGGCCGGGTCCTGACCGAGGCCTTGCGCGGCCACCGCGAACATCGGCAGCTCCCGCAGGCTGATCTGGGTATGTTCGACGGCCAGTCGGCTCCCGGCCGGCGAGGCCGAGGTCAGCGCGCGCAGCAGCCGCTGACTCGACTCGTCGCTGAGATAGAGCAGCAGGCCCTCGACCAGCCAGGCGATCGGCTCGTCGGTGCGCAGGCCGGCGGCGCGCAGGCTCGGCAGCCAGTCGGTGCGCAGATCCACCTCGACCGTGACCCGCTCGCAGGTCGGCTCGATACCGGAGGCGTCGATCACCCGCTGCTTGAAGCGCAGCACCGCCGGCACGTCCAGTTCGAACAGCCGGGTACCGGCCGGCCAGTCGAGCCGGTAGCCGCGTGCGTCGAGGCCGGCGGCCAGGATCACCGCCTGCCGGCAGCCTGCCGCGCAGGCTTGACGGAAGTAGTCGTCGAAGAACCGGGTACGGACCGCGGCGTAATCGCCGAGCATGCGCAGGAACCGATCGGCGGCCGGTTCGCCCCGCGGCTCGACATAGGGCGGCAGCGGGAACGGCGCTGCCGACTTGATCGTGTCGAGAAACGACTCTGCCAGTGGATCGGTGAACCATCGTTGCGCCTGCCGACTCTCCCTGGCCCTCGTCCAGGCCATCCCGAACGCCGTCCAGCCGACCGCGTTGATGTCGCCTGCGAGTTCCTCGACCGTGCTCATCGGTTCCCGATCTCCATCCGCTGCCATTGGCCGACACAGTTCCGGCGGGCGGAAACCTATCAGCGACTCGACGGCACTGTCCGACGGCAGGTGACACCGATGGCAGGAGTGAGCGCGTCGCGATCCTCAGGTCAGTACCGACCGGCGCACCGTGTTGCCGCGTACCGGCAGGTGCAGCATGCCGTTGATGTTGCGGGAATGCCGGCGGCGCTCCGGCCCTGCCTGGGCCAGCTTCGGGTAGCGGAGGAACAGGGCGCGCAGTGCGACCGCTGCCTCGATCCGGGCCAGTCCCGCGCCGATGCAGTAGTGCACGCCCGCGGAGAAGGCAAGGTGGTCGCGGTTGTTCGGCCGGGTCGGATCGAACCGCTCCGGCGCCGTGAAGACCGAGGGGTCGCGGCTGGCACCGGCCAACAGCATCAGCACGACATCGTCACGACGCAGGTCCACACCGGCGATGGTGACCGGCTCATGGGCCAGGCGCATGGTGAGCTGCACCGGCGGATCATGCCGAAGGACCTCCTCCACCAGATCGTCGGCGCGGTCCGGGTTGGCGATGAACCAGGCCAGTGCGTCCGGATTGCGCAACAGCGCGAGCACCGCGTTGCCGATCAGGTTGACCGTGGTCTCGAAACCGGCGACGAGCAGGATTTCGGTGCTGGCCACCAGATCGGTGTGCAGCACCTCGGGGTCCTCGGCGCCGGCCCGCACGAGTTCGCTGACCAGATCATCGCCCGGTTGCTCGCGCCGCAGTGCGATCAGGCCGTCGAAGAACTCGGCCATCTCACCGAGCGCGCCGCGCAGTCTGCGGTGCTCGGCCATGGTCCGCACATCATCGAGGGAGGCGCCGAGAATCGCGCCCCACGGGATGAACCGCTCGTACTCCTGGCCGGGCACGCCGAGCAGATCGCAGATCACCTGGATCGGCACCCGGACCGCGAAGTCGTCGATCAGGTCGAACTCGTCCCGGCCGGCCAACTCGTCGAGGAAACTCTCGACCACCGATTCGATCCGCTCGGTCTGGGCCCGCAGCGCTCGTGGGGTGAACCAGGGCGCGGCCATCTTGCGCAGCCGGGTGTGCGCCGGCGGATCGAGGGACAGGAAGGAATCCTGGATCGGATGGACGTCCTGGCCTCGGGCCACACCGGCCGGCTGAAAGGTCTCCCGGCTGTTGTTGTCCGCGGTGCGTACGCCGAACCGGTGGTCGCGCAGGATCGAGTTGACCACCGAATGCGATGCGGTGGTGTACATCCCCAGGCTGCTGCGGCTGAGTTCACCGCGTTCCCGAACCCGTTCGTAGAGCCGGTACGGGGAGGTGTTCGGACTGCGGTTGAGTACCGCGGCCGCTGGATCGCCGAACAGCGCGTGCCCGCGCAGCGCCGATCGGAAGAAGAACAATGCCAACCGCAACCGGGCCTGTTCGCGCAATGCCATGCCTGTTCCCTCCGACTGCCGCTGCCGGCCCCCGCGCATCGTGTCGCTGCGTACCGTGCCGCTGTGGTCCACGGTGGCCCGATCCAGCCGTCTCGGCAAGATGACCGATTCAGTACGGTCTCTCCCGTCGGTGTCGCCATGGCACGGCGGCATTGTCACGGGCCGGCGGTACTGCGAGGTGGTTCGGAGCCCCAGAAGTGTCTTGACGAAACTGTAAGAATCGACAAGAATCTTGCCATCTAAGATAGCCATTTAACAAGGGGTGAGAACGTGGCCACGCTTCCGCAGCTACCGGCGAAGAGGGCGACTGATGGTGCCGCGCCCGGTCCCGCGACCGACACCGCGCTGCTGCGCCTGTCCGACGCCGAGCGCGAGGCCGCCGTCGCGGTGTTCAACGAGGCCGTTGCCGACGGTCGGCTGAGCTGGCAGGAACACGCCGAGCGGGTTGAGCTGGCCTGGGGCTGCCGCACGCACGCCGAACTCGCGCCCTATCTCACCGATCTCGGCAGGCCCGCCGTTGCCACCGCGGTACCGCAGCGGGTGGTCGCGGTCGGCAGCAAGATCGTCCGATCCCCGGAACCCGGCAGGCGGGTCGAGGCGCGGGCACTGTTCGGCGCGGTGTTCCTGAAACTGACCGACGCGGCGCCCGGCGAGGAACTTCTGGTCGACGCGTCCTCCTTCTGCGGCAAGGTGGTGCTCATCGTCGGCGCCGACGCCACCGTCATCGACGAGGGCAACGCGGTGCTCGGCAAGCGAAAGATCCTGGCCTCGGCACCGGCGGGCGATGGCCCACTGATCCGGATCACCGGCCGCAGCACCCTCGGTCACCTCAAGGTGTTGCAGGAAGCCGGTTACTGGGACTGAACTCGCGCCGAACTCGCGCCGGCGGTCGGCACGGGCGATCACCCGAGGCGCGTGCCCTGTGCGTCGGACTCGACCGAGGCGACCGCGGACGAGGACGCGGTTCGACCCGGTCAGCGACCATCGCCCACGGCTATCCGCGTGTCCTTGTCCGTGTCCCGCGCCGAACCCGGTTCGCGACCGGCCAACCAGCCGGCGCCGGCCGCGAGGAGTTGCGCCGCCGCGACGAGCAGGATCACCCGGCCGACGCCGAGACCTGGCGCGAGTGCGCCGCCGACGACCGATCCGAGGGCGAACGCGCCGACCTTCAGGCTGGCCCCGGTGGTACTGACCTGGCTGAGCAGCGCGGGCGGGGTGTAGCGCTGCCGGGTGGCGAACAGCGCCGGCAGCGTCGGCCCTGACGCGATGCCGGCGATGGCCAGCAACGGAAGGGCCACCAGCAGTGAGCCCGCGAACGGCCAGCTCACCAGCACGACACCGAAGGCGGCCGTGCAGATCAGCACCCGCCGGTCCGGTCGCCGGGTTTCCCGCCGCGCCAAGGTCAACGTGCTGAGCAGGCAACCGAGTTCCAACGCGGTCCACAGGTAGCCGCTGTAGGTCGGGTGCCCGTCGAGCTTTCCGGCGAACAGCGGCAGCACGACGGCGAGCATGCCGACCGAACCCCATCCGATGACACTGGCCACGGTGGCGCCGCGCAGCGGGGGAGAGCTGACCACCTGGCGCAACCCGGCCCGCACCGTGGCCAGGATGCCGACGCGCCGGTCAGTGTCCTGACCCGAAGCGGAACCGGGAACGGTCGGGGTGCCGGGAACGGTCGGGGTACCGGGAACGGACGGGGTACCGGGAACGGACGGGATGGTGCCAGGAACGGGCGGGGAGCCGGGAATGCTCAGTGCGGCGGCCGCGCCCGCGATGGCGATCAGGCTCACCACCAGCAGTGCGGGACCGGGGCCGATGGTGGCGGCCAGAGCGCCGACCAGGGCGGGGCCCGCGATGCTGCTGAGGTTGAAGGTGGTCGCGTCCATCCGGTTCAGTCGGCCGAACGCGGAGCCCGGCGCGAGACTCGGCACCAGGCTGGTGAATCCACCGCTGGTCCCCGGCACCACGACACCGCCGACGGCCGCGACCAGGATCGGCACCCAGATCGGCGTGTGGCCGACGGTCATTACCAGCGCGACGGCGCTCAACGCCACGACCAGCTGACCGGCGGCCAGCGCGAGCGCGCGGCGGTGCAACCGGCCGAGCCAGGCACCCAGTACCGGGCCGGACACCAGCGAAGGCAGGGTCCAGGCGCCGGTGACGAGGCCGACCTCCTGCGGATGACCGGTGCGTAACTGCACCAGGAGCACGAGGCCGGGGGTGAGCATCTCGTCGGCCAGTCGGGCCAGGGTCGCCGCGCCGCAGTACCGGGCCAACACTCCGACGCGAGACACCCCGAGGCGACCCATATTCCCCCATTTCACATGTAACGGCTTAGCCTAAGATAGGCGTTACTTTACAATCGCGTCCACTGCACTTTCACGGGCATCCGCGGACAGGAAGGCGGCAGCTGATGACGACAAGGGCGGTACGCGAGCCCGAAAGGTTCGTCGGTATGGCCGTTGACCTGGTGAACACCTTCGGCAACGGGTTCGACCGGCTCGACGGCGCGCGGGAGCTGCACGAGTTCCTGGCCGCCAACGGCGAACCCGAACCCTTCGAGGTCACCACCTTCGACTGGCTGGACGTGCTCGAACTGCGGTCGGACCTGCGCGCGGTCTTCGAGGCACCGACCGAGGCGGAGGCCGCCGGGCTGCTCAACGAGCTGCTCGCGCGGTCCGCGACCGCGCCCTACCTCCACCACCACGAGAAGGTCGGCTGGCACCTGCACGTGTCCCGGCCCGATGCGGGCTGGGCCGAATGGCTGACCTCGTTGACAGCGACCGGTCTTGCCCAGTTGCTCGGCGAGGGCGGATTCGACCGGATGCGGGTGTGCGCCGCCGATGACTGCCGGGTGGTGTTCGTCGAGCAGGCACGCAATCACAGCCAGCGGTTCTGCGAACCGACCTGCGCGACCCGGACCAGGGTCGCGGCCTTCAGAGCCCGCAGGCGGGCCGAGGAACCGGTCAGGTTCGACGGTTGGTTGTGACCAGCGGCCGGCGTCCATCACCAGCCCCCTGCCGGCGGCTCGTCGGCCGGATCAGCGGCGGCGGACGCTCTGCTCGACCAGGTCCAGTACGGGTTCCAGGTTGTCGGCCGGCAGGCCCATCGCGAGGTGGGAGACGAGGCCTTCGAGGACGAGTTCCAGAAAGGCGCTGAGCACCTCAACGTCCACGTCCTCGCGCAGCTTGCCGGCCGCGCGCTGGCGCAGCAGCCGGTCCCGGGTGGCCACACCGAGTTGTTCGGATCGCTGCGCCCAGCGGGACCGGAAGTCCGGATCGGTGCGCAGCCTGCGGGAGACCTCAAGCCGGGTGCCGAGCCAGTCGGCAGGCTGTTCGCCGTCGGCATCGGCCGATCGAGGCGAGAGCAGATCGCGCATCACCTGGACCAGGCCCTGTTCGGCGACGACCTCGGCCATCCGCAGCGCGTCCTCCTCGGCGAGGGCGAGGAACAGCGACTCCTTGTCCCGGAAGTGGTGGAAGATCGCGCCTCGGGACAGCCCGGTGGCCTCCTCCAGCCTGCGAACGGTGGCGCCCTCGTAGCCGTAGCGGGCGAAACAGGTGCGCGAGCCGTCGAGGATCTGTCGGCGACGTGCGTCGAGATGGTCCTGGCTCACCCGTGGCATTCTTCAGATGCTCTCAGCAGATCACCGCGCGCCGCAAACCGTACGTACGGTTGCCGAGCGGTCGCCGACCCGAATCGGTGGATGCGCCGGTCCGATCGAGCGGGCGTCAAGGGGGCCGGGGGCGCGCGTCTGAAGGTTTCATGCGGAATCCACGCGGGGATCCATCCGAAGCCGTCCGCGCCTCGAAGACTGTTCACAGTTGCGAAAGGTTTCTGACCCCGGCGACTGTCAGACCCCGCGTGTAGCGTCGAAACGACCCAGCGAAGCTGTGTCTCATTTTGTCAGGGAAGAGGTGATGAAGATGACCATGCTATCGGACAAACCGGCCGAGCCAATGGCGACCGTGCTGCACGACCGGGCAGCCGCGGAGACCTACGTCGCATCGGTCTGCTTCAAGCACGGGCCACCGAGACTGCTCGGCGTCGAGCTGGAATGGACCGTGCACCACGTACACGACCACACTCGGTACCTGGATGCCCAGCACCTCGCCGACGCGCTCGGCGCGCACGCGCCGACCAGCCTGAACCCGGACAGTCCCCACCTGCCGTTACCAGGCGGCAGCCTGATCACCGTTGAACCGGGTGGGCAGGTCGAGATCTCATCGACGACCAGCCCGTCACTGTCCACCCTCATCGCGACCGTCTCCTCGGACGCGGCTCTGCTGCGTGAACTCCTGTTGGCCAGTGGCCTCATCATGGGAGCCCGAGGCATCGACCAGTACCGGTCGCCTCGCCGATTGCTCGACACCCCCCGCTATGCCGCCATGGAGGCGGCGTTCGAGCCCATCGGGCCGGACGGCATCGCCATGATGTGCAGCACGGCAGGCCTGCAGGTCTGCGTCGACGCTGGGGAGGGCGACCGGGTGGCGGCGAGATGGGCCGCCGTGCACGCGCTCGGCCCGGTGCTCACCGCACTGTTCGCCAATTCCCATCAGTTCCGCGGCCCGTGTGCGTCCTGGGCCTCGGCCCGGCTGCGCACCCTGCTCGGCACCGATCCCCCCAGGATGCGACCACCCGCCGTGCTGACGGCGGACCCGGCCGCGAGTTGGGCCCGGCACGTGCTCGACGTGCCGGTCATTTGTGTCCGGCGGCCGGACGGCCGTTGGCAGCCGCCGATCAAGGTGAGTTTCGCCGAGTGGATCGACGGTGCCCTGCCCACCCGGCCGACCACCGAGGATCTGGACTATCACGTGTCCACGCTCTTTCCCCCGGTACGGCCGCGCGGCTATCTCGAGGTGCGTTATCTGGACGCGCAACAGGGCGAGGACTGGATCGCACCGACCGCCCTGCTGATCGGCCTGTTGGCCAGGGAATCCACTGTGGATGACGTACTGGAGATCACCGCGCCGGCCGCGAACCGCTGGCTGCACGCGGCCCGCTACGGGCTCGCCGACCAACGGATCGCCACCGCGGCAAGGTCGGTTGTCGACCTCGCCGACCGGGTGATCGCCGATGACACCGACCTCGGTCCCGAGCTGACCGCCTCGGTGATCAAGCAGTTGCACCAACGGATCGCGGGTGCACCTTCCGGAGGGGAGCGTTTGTGACAACCGATATCAACGCAACCGATATCAACGCAGGCGATACCGATACCGGCGGCATCAGGACCGGCGGCATCGACACCGGTTCGGCGGGCCTGGGCGAGTTGAGCCCGGAGCGGCTGCGCGGTGCGGTCGAGGCGAACCTGCGCAGGGCAAGGGATCGCAGTACCGTGCTCACCGACGCGGTCGACGACGAGGACCTGGTGCGACAGCATTCCACGCTGATGTCCCCGCTGGTCTGGGATCTGGCACATATCGGCAACCAGGAAGAGCTGTGGCTGGTTCGCGATGTCGGCGGCCGGGATCCGGTGCGCAAGGACATCGACGAACTCTACGACGCCTTCCAGCACCCTCGGGTGGACCGGCCGCAGCTGCCGCTGCTGAGCCCGACCGAGGCCCGTCAGTATGTCCGCGAGGTCAGGGACAAGGCCCTTGACGTGCTGGAACGGACTCCGTTGGCGGGTCGCCGGCTGGTCGAGCAGGCCTTCGCCTTCGGCATGATCGTGCAACACGAACAGCAGCACGACGAAACCATGCTCGCCACCCACCAACTGCGATCCGGGGCCGCCGTGCTGCACGCCCCGCCGCCACCGAGGGCAGGTGGCGCGCGTCTGCCGGCCGAGGTGCTCGTTCCTGGCGGCTCGTTCACCATGGGCACCTCGACCGAACCATGGGCGCTGGACAACGAACGGCCCGCCCACACCGTGCGAGTCGATTCGTTCTACCTGGACACCGTGCCGATCACCAACGGTGCCTACCAGCGGTTCATCGCGGCCGATGGCTATGACCAGCAGCGGTACTGGAGCGAGGCAGGCTGGGCGCATCGGGTGCGGGCCGACCTTGTCGCGCCACGGTTCTGGCAGCGCGACGGCGATGGCTGGCTGCGCAACCGGTTCGGCGTCGTCGAACCCATTCCCGCCGACGAACCCGTTGTGCACGTGTGCTTCTACGAAGCGGAGGCATACGCGGCCTGGGCCGGCAAGCGGCTGCCGACCGAAGCGGAATGGGAGAAGGCGGCCCGGTTCGACCCGGCCACCGGCCGGTCCCGGCGTTATCCGTGGGGTGACGCCGATCCAGGCCCGGAACACGCCAATCTCGGCCAGCGGCACCTGAGTCCGGCTCCGGTCGGCGCGTACCCGGCCGGTGCCGCGCCGAACGGGGCACAGCAGCTCATCGGCGATGTCTGGGAGTGGACCAGCAGCGATTTCCACGGCTATCCCGGTTTCACCGTGTTCCCGTACCCGGAGTACTCGCAGGTCTTCTTCGGACCGGAGTACAAGGTGCTGCGCGGCGGTTCGTTCGGTACCGACTCGGCCGCGGTGCGCGGTACGTTCCGCAACTGGGACTACCCGATCCGGCGGCAGATCTTCGCCGGGTTCCGTCTCGCGCGGGACCTGCGAGAAGACGAAACGGACTGATCGCGGGTGTGCCGACACCTGGCCTATCTCGGTCCGCCGACCGCGCTCGCCGAGTTGTTGCTGAGCCCGCCGCATTCCCTGCTGCGGCAGAGCTGGGCACCAACAGACATGCGCAAGGGCGGCACCATCAACGCCGACGGCTTCGGCATCGGCTGGTATCCGGAGCCGGGCCGGCCGGTGCGGTACCGGCGGGCCACTCCGATGTGGAGCGACGAGAACCTGCCCGGCCTTGCCGGCGTCACCCATAGCACCGCGCTGCTCGCCGCGATCCGCTCGGCCACGGTGGGCATGCCGGTGGTGGACACCGCGTCCATGCCCTTTGCCGAGGGCCGCTGGCTGTTCAGCCACAACGGGGTCATCGCGGGTTGGCCCGGCTCGGTCGCCGACCTTGCCGCGCGGCTTCCCGTCACGGACCTGATGACCCTGGACGCGCCGACCGACGCCGCGCTGCTGTGGGCGTTGGTGCGGCACCGGTTGCGTGCCGGGACCGCACCGGAGGTCGCGGTGGCGGAGGTGGTCACCACGGTGGCCGCCCTGGCTCCCGGCTCCCGGCTCAACCTGTTGCTCACCGGTGGCGACACCCTCGTCGCCACCACCTGGTGGCATTCGCTTTCCGTACTGCACGACGGCGAGCGCACCGTGATCGCCTCAGAACCCTATGACACCGACCCAGCCTGGACGCCGGTCGCCGACCGGCAACTGTTGCTGGCCACCCGTACCGGTCTCACCCAGTACGCACTCGAGCGCGGATCGCCGGTTGGCGCGCGCGGACAGGACGCCGATGTCTGACTCGACCGATCTCACCGACGACAACCCCGATAACCCCGCTGGCGCCCCTGGCACCACCCCTGGAATCACCATCGACAACCATCTCAGCGCCGACCATCTTGACGGTGCGCTGCGGTCCGATGTGCTCGCCGGCCTCACCGCGGAGCCGAAGTCGTTGCCGCCCAAGTGGTTCTACGACGCGCGCGGCAGTGAGCTGTTCGAGCGGATCACCGCCCTGCCGGAGTATTACCCGACACGGGCGGAACGGGAGATCCTCGGCAGCTACGCCGCCGAGATCGCGGCAAGCACCGACGCGAGGACCCTGGTCGAACTCGGTTCCGGTTCTTCGGAGAAGACCCGTCTGCTGCTGACCGCGTTGCGCGAACACGGCAGCCTCCAGGCCTTCGTCCCGCTCGACGTGTCCGGTTCCGCGCTGCGCGAAGCCGCCGCCGCGATCGCCGCCGACTATCCCGGTCTCACCGTGCACGGCGTGCTCGGCGACTTCACCGAACACCTCGACCGGCTGCCCGGTTCCGCGCCGCGCGTGGTCGCCTTCCTCGGTGGCACCATCGGCAACCTGGTGCCGGCCGAGCGCGCCAAGTTCCTGGCCGGGGTCCGCTCGGTGCTCAATGCGGGGGAGTGGCTGCTGCTGGGCACCGATCTGGTCAAGGACCCGGACACGCTGGTGCGTGCCTACGACGACGCGGCCGGGGTCACGGGCGAGTTCAACCGCAATGTGCTGCGGGTGCTCAACCGGGAGCTGACCGCGAATTTCGAGGTCGACGCCTTCCAGCATGTCGCGCTGTGGGACCCCGAGCGGGAGTGGATCGAGATGCGGCTGCGCGCGACGCGGCCGATGCGGGTGCGAGTGGCCGACCTCGACCTGACCATCGACTTCGCGGCAGGCGAGGAACTGCGCACCGAGGTCTCCGCGAAGTTCCGCCGCGAGGTCGTCGAGGCCGAACTGGCCGAGGCGGGCTTCGAACTCACCACCTGGCTGACCGATTCGCAGGGCCGGTTCGCGGTGTCACTCGCTAAGGCGGTCCGCTGAGGGAAGGGTGAACTTCGCCGGTTTGTCGCTGGTAGGTGTCCGCCGGTCGGATCGGTGGATCTACACTCCCGGCCAACTGGACTAGTTTGCGGCCGGCGCGGGCCAACGGCGTGAGGACCCCGACGACCCTGGCGATCTGATGGACCTGATGATCTTGCCGGGGTGGTGGTCGGGGACTGGCTCGGGCCGGCCGCACGGCGAAGGCTGTGACACAGTGGGAGGCTCGATGGCCGAGGCGCACGTGCAGCTTCCGAACGCCGTCTGGCACGCTGCCGCGTTGGTGGAGACCGGCCATCCGCCGACCCTGGTGCGCGGCTACCTCGACCTGCTCGACGACCAGCGACCCCACCCCTCCGGCGCGGTCAGCTGGCTGATGCACACCAAGCTCGTGCCCACCATCTACGAGCGCTGGTGGCGCCCGATCTTCGGCCAGGCCATCAAGGGACCGTTCGGGCCGAGCACCGAGGGGGAGTTCCGGCTGGCCAAGGACTACCTGCGGCTGGAACCCGGTGATGTCGTCGTCGACGTGGCCTGCGGCCCCGGCAACTTCACCCGGGCACTGGCCGAGGCGGTCGGCGAGCGCGGCCTGGCCATCGGCGTGGATGCCTCGACGACCATGCTGGAACGCGCGGTCGTGGACACCCACGCGGAGAACGTGGCCTATCTGCACGCCGACGCCACCGAGCTGCCGCTGCGCACGGGTGGCTTCGACGCGGTCGGCTGCTTCCTCGCCCTGCACCTGTTCGACGATCCGATGCTGGCCGTCGAGCGGATGGCCGCGGTGCTCGCGCCCGGCGGCCGGCTGGCCTTGTTCACCAGCTGTGGGCGTGGCGAGCCGCATGTGAGCCGGGCGCTGGCCGGACCGCTCTGGCAGTTCGGCGGTGCGCGTCTGTTCGGCAGACACGAACTCACCGACGTGCTGGCCGGCCTCGGTTTCGTCGACATCAAGCAGCAGGTGCACGGTTTCCTGCAATTCGTCGGCGCCCGCAAACCGGACTAATTTAACTATAGCTTCAGTGCAGACTGAAATCGATCACTATGACGCCGCCAGCGCGAGCAGCCGCCCGGCGCAAGCAACCACCCGGCGCATCGGCGACGCCCTCGGACAGCCCGAGCACCGTCACTCCCGCACGATGGCAACTGACGCGCCCGGACGCGGAGGCGGGGCGGTACAAACACGGTGG
>DATATE010000233.1:0-5708 GCA_036268955.1 Pseudonocardiaceae bacterium | reverse complement strand
TCGCCGCGACCACTCGCTCATCAGGGAAGACCGTTGCCAGCAAACCAATCGACACCTCATCAGCCAGCCGGACCGAGCCCGCCGCCTTGCCGTTCGCCACCCCGAGATCATCTCACAGAACCCTTAACTCATGGCCATTGGCCCACGACCTCCGCCGCCTGCGTCAGATCGGTTTGTGCGACCACGAGCTCGCCTGGGTCTACCTTCTGCTCTGGCTTGTATTTTCCTACAAACTGTTTCAAACCGTTTTGTTTGTAGCCACCATTTCGATCAAACGATTTCAATGTTACCATCGCTGTGGTTGACGGACTCAAGTCCGCGCTTCGATAGGAAACACCCTTATGGAAGGTGGCCAGCGTCGAAAGTGGCTCGTATTCACGATACCGAGTAATAAGATCCGTGAAGCTCGTAGACACCAGATCGGAAAGAAGCGATGCGACACGACGATTCCATTCGACCTTATCGTCAAGCACGCGCAGCGTCGAAGCGATTGAGCGTTGTTCGGCCAGCGACGGAACAACAACCGGCAAGGAACGGATCGTCGGCAGATTCAGTCGTTCCGCAACGGACCCATCCCTAAAGCCGTGTATGTGTGTCGCCATTAGAGGCGAATTAAGCCAGTAGCAAAGGTACCGAAAGTCGATCAATCGGGGATTCGGCCTAATCAAGACCATTCTTTGACCGAGGCATACTTGGAAGCCCTTTGGTACTTCGGCGGCGACACCAAAATAGGTGCCTTCGCGACTGTAGAGAAGGTCGCCGTAGCGTGGTGTCGCACGCGTCGTCCGTTCCAGAAAGGTTTCATCCGAAACACGAGCTGCCTGTTCCGGACGGAAAGTGCCGGTCGCGATGTCTTGTGTGCGAACAACGTACGGTCCCGTGCTGGTGAGCCGAGGTGTGGAGTGCGGACAGTCATAAACACCATTGCAGAAATCATCGAGGCGTGCCCAAGCCCAATGACTAGGCAGGGCTCCGTACGCTGCGGGAATATGCAGCGTCTCTTGAGGAACTGTTGCACTAATTGCCATATTTCAGCTTCTCCAAGCTTGTCTTCACAGCTTGCTCCAGACGACGACCTTCCTCGAATTCAGTGTCGAGCTCTTTACAAAGGCGCGTCAGTTTCTCATCAATAGGCTCATCGTCCACATCAGCATCGGGAGCACCAACGTAACGACCAGGCGTCAGCACAAAGCTGTGTCTAGTGATCTCATCCAGAGTTGCGGATTTGGCGAAACCAGGCACATCCGCGTAAGGCTCGATGGAGTTCTTAGCACGCCAGGTGTGATAGGTGTTGGCAATCTTGGCAATGTCGTCTGGGTAGAGCACTCGCAGCGTGCGCGTCTCCATACGACCAAGCTTGCGACCGTCGATAAAGAGAACCTGGCCCTTACGCTTCCGGTGACCATTGCCATGCCTGTTCTTGGAAACAAACCACAAGCAGACCGGGATACCAGTATTGAGGAATAGCCTCTCTGGCAGCGCCACGATGCAGTCCACAAGATCAGCCTCAACGAGCTTACGACGGATATCGCCCTCTCTGTTGGTCTTAGACGAGAGACTGCCGTTGGCCAATACGAAGCCTGCCGTGCCGTTGGGTGCAAGATGGTGAATGAAGTGCTGGACCCAGGCGAAGTTGGCGTTGGATGCAGGTGGCAAGCCGTACTTCCAGCGGGGGTCGTCGGCCAACGCTTCGGAGTACCAATCGTCCTTGTTGAACGGTGGGTTGGCCAGGATGAAGTCTGCACGTAGGTCGCGGTGTAGGTCGCGGTGGAAGGAGTCGTCCGGGCGGTCGCCGAGGTTGGTTTCGATACCGCGGATGGCCAGGTTCATCTTGGCTAGTCGCCATGTGGCACCGACGAACTCCTGGCCGTAGATGGCGATGTCGTCGCGCTGGCCACCGTGGGCGAGCACAAAGTCCTCGGACTGTACGAACATGCCGCCGGAGCCGCAGCAGGGGTCGTACACGCGGCCCTTGAACGGCTCCAGCATTTCGACCAGCAGTCGCACGACGCTGCGCGGTGTGTAGAACTCGCCGGCTCCGCGTCCCTCCTGTCCGGCGAACTTGCCGAGGAAGTACTCGTAAACCTTGCCGAGTACGTCGTCAGAGCCGTGGTCAACATTGGTGAAGCCAATGGTGCCGACGAGGTCCACCAGTTCACCGAGCAGGCGTTTATCCAGGTCGGCACGGCCGTAGTTTTTGGGCAGTACGCCCTTGAGCGAGGGGTTCTCGTACTCGATGAGGTCCATTGCCTCGTCGATGAACTGGCCGATACCAGGCTGCTTGGCGTTGTCCTGGAGGTGGGCGAAGCGGGCTCGTTCGGGAATCCAGAAGACGTTGTGGCTGGTGTACTCGTCGCGAGATTCCAGGATGCGCTCCCGGCGAGCCTGGTTAGGGATGTAGTCGTCGGACTCCGGGTCGGTTAGTCCCGCCTCCAGCGCTGTACGACGTGCGGCGAAGGCGTCAGACACGTACTTCAGGAAGATCAGCCCGAGGACCACGTGCTTGTACTCGGCCGCCTCAAGGTTGCCGCGCAGCTTGTCGGCGGCCTCCCACAAGGTCTTCTCGAGTGACTTGGCCGGCTGCGTACCGTTATTACGTGGACGGGCCATCAGGCGATCCTCCCGTCGCGCGGACGAGTTGCCCGCCGATCATCGCTCGCGGGAACGATCAACCTCTGCATGTCTTCTTTGTCCTTTTCTGGCCGGTTCACGCCTCGTTGCGGCCCGACATCACGCGGGCTGGAGTCAACCCTAGTCGCCTCTGCCGACAGCACTCGGCGATGACGCGCGTCCAACGACACGCCACGAACGGCGAGAGGTTGACTCACTGACATGTCACCCACACGGGTGGCGCGACCGAAAGGTACGACTCATCGGACAGTCGCATTCCGTACGCCAAGAATGTATCAAGCAAACGAATTATCATATTCTGTTCGCAATTATACAACAAATGACCAGGATTTGAGACCTGGACTAACAAGCAGGCACGCCCGTATCCACAACGTTGGCATTCTTGCCGTCGTTGATGTAGTGGGCGTTGAACCAGCCGTCGTTCGTCGGCCGGGTGACATTGGCGACCAGATACCATGGCTTGTCTTGGTACTGTCCGACCGCATCGCCCCAGCCGTAACATTGCAACTACACCCACTCGTTCAGGTAGACGCCATGGCCTGTCACGAGCCTGAGCC
This sequence comes from Pseudonocardiaceae bacterium, assembly GCA_036268955.1. Taxonomy (GTDB): domain Bacteria; phylum Actinomycetota; class Actinomycetes; order Mycobacteriales; family Pseudonocardiaceae; genus CAJCJE01. The sequence goes on along the minus strand of DATATE010000233.1, from coordinate 2,520 downwards.
CCTGCTTTTGTGTTATTGCCTACCACGTCGCCAGAGCTGCAGGCGTTGTTACCTTACCCCGACGGTGTGTCACATCCCGCACGCACAGTAACTTAGTGTCACCAAGATGCCAGCTGCGGACATTGACTCACCGCGTGATCGACTGCGGCGAAGCTGCCTGCGCCCGACAGTCATGGGGCCAGCGAGAGGGCGTGCCTCGTGCCGTGGGGTCGGTGGTGGATCTCGTAGCTGGCGCATAGCGGCTGCCCTTTGGCCCTAAGCTGGTCGGCGTGGTGGAACAGTTGACGGTGGCCGTTGGACGACGTGCGGCGCGGGCGATTCTGATCGACGACCGTGGTCAGCTTGTGCTGATCAAGCGGACCAAGCCGGGGCAGGCGCCCTACTGGACAGCACCGGGTGGTGGTGTGGATGACACCGATGCCTCGGTGGAGGCCGCCCTGCACCGCGAGTTGGCCGAGGAGTTGGGGGCCACGGCGACGGACGCCTCGCAAGTCTTCCTGTTCAGCTCGCCGTCGGACTCCGGGGTCGCGGTGCAGCATTTCTTCGTCGCAAGGCTGGCCAGCCTCCACGAGTCCGCCCGTAGCGGCCTTGAGTTCAGTGATCCGTCGCGCGGCGGGTACGAACTGGACCGGGTTGACCTGCGCGGCGCCGACCTGGCGTCGGTCGACTTGAAGCCGACTGCGTTGAAGGAGTTCATCCTGGCCAACCGGGAAGCTCTGCTGGTCGAGGCGACCGCGGCTGCCTGACTCAGGCTACTTACCCCACCGCAGGTAGACCGGGGTGGCGCGGCCGGGGAGCGACCGAAGCGGGCCGTAGTCAGTGCTCAGCGTGTCGCGCAGCGCGACTGTTTCCCCTGGCCACTTGGCATGGGCGAGTTCGTCGAAGGCCAGCAGGCTGCCCTGGGTGAGATACGGCCGGATGGCCTTGATGGTGTCGCGGGTCGGCTCGTAGAGGTCCAGGTCGAAGTAGGCCAGCGCGATGATCGTGTGCGGGTTGTCGGCCAGGTAGCGTGGGAGCGTTTCGCGTACGTCACCTTGGACGATCAGGGTTCGTCGGATATGGCCGAGGTGCTCCCCTTGCTCATGCGCGTCGAGCACCTCGCGCAGATGGCGCGGGTAGTCGGTGGCCAGCGCGAACCTGCCTGCGACGGCGCTCGGGCTGCTCGTGTCGACGTCGGCCACGTCCGGAAAGCCGGTGAAGGTGTCGAAGCCAACGATCCGGCGATGGGGGTTGTACGGCTCATAGACACCACGCAGCGAGGTGAGTGCGGCGAGGTGGCGTCCGCGATGCACGCCGAACTCCATGATCACACCCGGAACGTCGACGATCATCCGGTACAGCGCGTCCAGGGACAGCAGGTCGGTCAGCGGCTGCCGGCGCAGATAGAGGGCCAGGTTGTCGACCAGTTCGTCCGGCGGAATGGGCGTGGCCGCCATCAGGCGGGCGAGCTGTTGGCGAACGGCCCGCTCGTGGTCCGACTCGTGCGGCAAGATCCGCTTGTCAGGATGGTCGTTGATCACGTTTCTCCCTGTCTGAGGGCGTCCATAGGTGGGCCGGGCCGAGGCGGAAGTCGCTGGCGAAGCCGAAGACGTCGGCCGGATGCCGGTAGCCGTGATGCAGTGCGGCGACGGCACCGATGAGCAGTCGATGGGACACGATCAATACCGCGCCGGTCTCCCCAGTGAGTTCGTGGGCGATGGTCGCGGCTTCCACGGCGCGCTCGGCGAACATGCGGAGGCTTTCGCCGCCAGGCAAGGCGCTATCCGGGTCGTGTGCGCGTCGTTCCCGCCAGGCCCGGTAGTCGGGCGGGGACTGGCTGGACGTCCGGCCGAGCACGCAGTACGGGGCTTGCCACTCGGCAAACGTGTCGATCGGTTCCGCAACGCGAGCGCCCAGCACGCTGGCGACGATGGCGGCGGTTTGTCGAGCACGCAGCAGCGGGCTGGACACGACGATCGTCGGCTGCCAGCGGTGTTGGTGTAACTCGCGGGCGGTCAGCTCCGCTTCGACGATGCCCGCGATAGTGAGCGGGCTGCCTGGACGGGCGTGGGCTCCAGGACGACACAGCCCGTCGTCGCAGGTACCGTGCCGCATCCATAGAGGGCTGGGAATCATGTCATGCACCAGCCCCCGTCGACAGTGAGGCACTGGCCGGTGATGAATCCCGCGTCAGTCGAAGCGAGGAAGTCCACGGCGGCGGCGATGTCGTCCGGGTGACCACGACGCTTGACGCATTGCCGCTCGAGCTGTCGAAGGACCATCGCGCCGTGATCGGCGACGACAGTGTGTTCGGCGGGCACCTCGATCGAACCAGCGCGGACGCAGTTGACGGTGACACCGTGCGGGCCGAGTTCACGAGCAAGGGCGCGGACAAGCCCTTCTAGATGATTGATGCGGTGAAGATCATGTGAAGGGATGCCGCTGTCCGGGCATGGGAGGAGGGCGTCCATGATCAGTCTGTGACGAACGATCTGAACACCCTCCTCACGGCACTCTACGTGCTCGTGGACGACCACGTGG
>DATATE010000232.1:0-77062 GCA_036268955.1 Pseudonocardiaceae bacterium | reverse complement strand
TCACCATCGAATCCACAACAACCGACCGTGCCACCAACCCACCCAACGACCACCCCACCACGCCGAACCACCACCCAAAAACCCCAACCCAACCCAACCCCACACAACAACAAGATCCACTTAAGCTACGTGGCATTGCCCTTGGGTCGCACCACCCCGGCCTTGGGCAGGCCTTGCGAAAGGGGCGGAATTATGGGCAGCTGTGGATAATCTTCGCCGCTGTGGACAAGTCGGCGGGCTGAGCGCGGGTCAGCGGCTGGTTTTCGAGCTTCGGCGAGGTTTCGGCTCGGCGGTTGTTTTGGGCGCCGGTTTGGTTGCCGCAGCTGGTTTCGACGCGGCGGTCGGCTTGGTGGCGGTAGCTGATGGGGGCGCGGCTTTGTCCGGTTTCGCGGCAGCCGACCTCGCACCGGCCGACTTGGCGCCAGCGGACCTCGCACCGGCCGACCTGACGACAGCGGACTTCGCGCCGACCGACTGTGCGCCAGCCGATTTCGCATCGGCTGATTTCGCATCGGCTGATTTCGCATCGACCGATTTCGCATCGACCGATTTCGCGGCAGCGGTTTTTTTCGCGCCGGCGGTTGCTTTGGCGCTGGCGGCTGATTTTGCGCCGGCAGCAGCGACAGGTTTGCCGGCGGGCTCAGCAAGGGCTGGTTTGTCGACGATCAAGGCGATCAGACGGGGGAAGAGGTCGTCGGGAACACCGTCGGCGTCCATACCGGTTTCCAGCGCGAGTCCGTTGGAGATCGCCAGCATCGCGACGGCCAGGTCGTCCGGGGTCATCGGCAGTGGCACGCCGCGCGCCCGCCCGATTCGCTCGATGGCCCTGGCCACCGCGGCGCGACCCTCCCTACGTCGCTGGCCGAGCGCGGCATGCAGGGCGGGGTCGCGCCTGGCCAGCCCGCAGTACTCGAACAGCAGATGCTGCCAGGTCAGGTCCGAGTGAATCGCCTCGACGAGGCTGGCGCCGAGATCGTGCACGGCGAGACCGACGTCCTCGGCCGCGTCGAAGGCGGCCATCGCGTTGTGTAGACGGCGCAGCACATGCTCTTCCATCAGCGCCAGGACCAGTTCGTCCTTGCTGTCGAAGTTCGAGTAGACCGCACCCTTGGTCAGCCCGGCCGCCGCCGCGATGTCACTTACCGAGGATGAGGCGATTCCGCGCGCGGCAAAGACTTCGGCGGCCGCGTCAAGGACCCGGCGACGGGTTTCCGAGCGCAGCGGTCGGGTTCGGGTACCTCGGGGGCCGGCCACGGGGCAACGGTAGCAATATTCGATACCGAGCGGAATCCAAAGGCCGGGCGGGGACGCTAACCGGACCGGGCGCGGAACCGGGTGAAAGCTTGATGGTGACCCTTGACACAGCGCCGTGCAACCCGATACTGATGAGTATCCAATACCGACGGGTATCGAAGGACAAGGGAGTTCCTCATGCGCCGTAGACTCATCCGGTCAGTGCTCGCGGTCGCCATCGTGGTCGGCGGCCTTGCGGTCGGCGGCGCGTCGAGTGCGTCCGCTGCCGGAACCGGTGGATACGATAACCCGTCCTGTCATCCCTCGGCCGCGCATCCGTCCCCGGTCGTCCTGCTGCACGGCCTCGGCGGCAACGGTCCTGGCAACGTCGGTCCGCTCGCGCTGCAACTGGCCGCGGCAGGCTACTGCACCTTCGATCTGACCTACGGCGAGGAAGCACCCGGCATCCCGGTCGGCGGCCTGGTCGACCTCGATCAGTCCGCGGCTCAGATCAAGGACTTCATCGAGCAGGTCCGCGCCGAGACCGGGGCGGCCAAGGTGGACATCATCGGCCATTCGGAGGGCGGCTTCCAATCGCTCTACGTTCCCAAGGAACTCGGCATCGCCGGCCAGGTGGACAAGGTGGTCGCGCTCGCGCCGCCGACGCACGGGACCACCTTTGCCGGACTGGTCAGCGTCGCGAACACGCTGCAACTGCGCAACCTGGTCAACCAGGTACTCAACCAGTTCGGCTGCGCTGCCTGCGACGAGCTGATCGCCGGCGGCTCCGGTGTCGTCAGGCTGGACGACGGGCCGATCGCGCAGCCGGGCATCTCCTACACGGTGATCGCCTCCCGCACCGACGAACTGGTCACCCCGCACCAGTCCGCGACAACAGCGGAGACCGCGTTCATCAACGAACCGGGTGTCACCAACGAGTACGTGCAGAACTACTGCCCGTTCGACCCGGTCGGCCACATCGGACTCGCCTACGACCTCGACGTCGAGAACATGGTCGCCAACGCACTTGACCCGGCACACGCCGGCCCGGTCACCTGCAGCGTCGGCCTGCCTTTCTGAACAATCCAGCACGTCCTGACCACTCCCGACAGGATGACAAGGCGCTACGCGCCGCGCGGCGCGTACATGATCAGGCCGACGCCGACAAGGCAGACGGCGGCTCCGATCAGGTCGAAGCGGGTCGGCCGGTAGCCGTCCATCACCATGCCCCAGGCCAGCGAGCCGGCCACGAACACACCGCCGTAGGCGGCGAGGATCCGGCCGAACTGGGCGTCGGGTTGCAGCGTCGCGACGAATCCGTACGCGCCGAGCGCGAGAACGCCGCCGACGATCCACAGCCAGCCCCGGTGTTCGCGGATCCCCTGCCAGATCAGCCAGGCGCCGCCGATCTCGAACACGGCGGCCACGATGAACAGGCAAACCGAGCGCAACGGCAACATCGGACCTCGCAACGGATCAGCGGCGAACGGGCCGGTTCAGGCTAGGCGCGCCGTCGTCCTGGCAGGCACTCGGCGTCAGGCGCCCGGCCTTCACTCCTCGGTGGTCGGGCGCGCCCGGTCCAGTGCCGGCACCTTCGGCACCAGGATGGCGACGAAAGCGGTCAGCAGCGGGAAGATGCCCAGTGCCAGCGACAGGGAGAAGTGTCCGGCGATCAGGCCGATCAGCGGCGGGCCGACCATGAACCCGATCCAGCCGACCGAGGACACCGTGGCCACCGCGGTACCCGGCGCGGTGTTCGGCTGGTTGCCGGCCGCGCTGAACAGCATCGGCACCATCGAGGCGAGGCCGATACCCAACAGCGCGAAGCCGATGATCGCGACCACCGGATTGCCGATGATCAGCGCGGCGGTCATGCCCACGGTGGCGATCGCGGCACAGACACTGATCACCGCGCGTGGGGTGTGGTTGCGCAGCAGCCGGGCACCGGCCAGTCGCACGATGACCATGGTCAGTGCGAACGCGGTGTAGCCCAACCCGGCGACCGCCGGCAGCACGTGCAGGGAGTCGCGCAGATAGACCGCGGCCCAGTCGGCCGTCCCGCCCTCGGCCAACAGGCCGGCGAAGGCGATCGCGCCGAGGACCAGCAGCACCGCGCTCGGCGGTCGTCGGCGCCGTCGCCCGCGCGGGGCGCGTCGCACCACCGCGTCGTCGAGCAGTCGGGCGATGAGCACCACACCGACCACCACGGCGAGCGCGCCGAGAACCAGTAGTTGCCAGGTCAGCGTGATGCCGGCCGCGACGGCGATGACACCGGCCCCTGCGCCGGCCAGCGAACCGATGCTCCAACTGCCGTGCAGTTTGCCCATGATCGGCCGGCCGAGTGCCTGCTCGACGGTGATCGCCTGGGTGTTCATGGACACGTCGAGAGCGCCCTGGAACAGGCCCCAGATCGCGAGCGCCGCGAACAGTTCCGGCAGTGATCGCGCGACGCCGACGAGGACACCGGCAACGCAGTAGCCGACCGCGGCGATCCGCACGGCGCGCCTGCTGCCGACCTTGGCCAGGATCGGACCGATCAGCAGGGTCGCGGTGACCGAACCGACCGGCGCGCCGAGCAGGGCGAGGCCCAACTGGCTGTCGCTGAGGTCGAGTAACGCCTTGATCTGTGGAACGTGCGCGGTCCACGAGGAGAACAGCACACCGTGGATGACGAACACCACGTTCACCGCGAACCGCGCCCGGCTCGCCGCCCGCGCCGAGACCGGCCGTTTCGGCGTGGTCAGCACCACATCGGCCTCGTCGCCGGGCAGTTCACCACCGGGCACCTCGCTGGTCAGATCGCGGTCAGCCATGCCGTACCTCGATCCCCAGCGTGGTGATCTCCTCGGCGACGGCGGCCGGCAGTGCCGCATCGGTGACCAGTACGTCGATGCGGGTCAGCGGCGCGATCACGGCCATCGCGGACCGCGTGAACTTCGAGGAGTCCGCGGCCAGCACCACTCGGGTCGCCGAGTCGATCGCGGCTAGTTTCACCGCTGCGTCGGCGAGCCGGTAGGCGGTCGGCCCGGCCGCGACCGACACACCGCAGCAGGTGATCACGGCGGTGTCGAAGCGCAGTGCGCGCAGGGTGGCCTCGGCGAGTGGGCCGACCGCGGTCAGCTCGACCGGGCGTAGTTCGCCGCCGGGCAGGATGACCCGCGTCGGCGCGGCATCGGCGAGCACGTTCGCCCCCTGCAGCGACAGCGGCAGCACGGTCAGGTTCCGGCCGGCGAGCACCCTGGCCACGGCAAGACCGGTGGTGCCGCTGTCCAGCGCGACCACCTCGCCGTCGGCGATCAGCTCACCGACCGCCACCGCGATCCGGGTCTTCGCCTCGACGGCCTGCATCTCGCGCATCGCGAACGGCGGTTCCTCGCCCTGCCCCAGGATGTTGACCGCGCCGCCGCGCACCCTGCGCAGCACGCCGAGGCGGGCGAGTTCCTCAAGGTCCCGGCGAATCGTCACCTCCGAGGTGCCGAGCACCTCGGCAAGCTCGACCACGCTCACTCGTGCGGACTTTCGAACATGATCTGCGATCGATTGATGCCGTTCCGAAAGTCGCATGCCTTCATATCATCATGTGAGGCCTACGGTTCGCAAGGCGGTGTGCCCATCGCGATCTGGCCGAGCAACGGCAGCGGACATAGCAGGCCGCCGGTGACAAGGCCGACGACCTGCTGCGCCTACTGGGCTGGGACACCCCGCTGACCCCGGTCAGCTGAGCAACGAGGCTGAGCCGGGGCAGGGCAAGGGCGAGGTCAGAACGCGGTGCGGTCCTCGCTGCGGGCATCGCTGACCAGGTACGGGTCATAGAAACCGGCGTCAACCTGGACACGCCGGCTAGCGCGCGGTGTGCGCCACCCTCGGACCGGCCCCGCTGACCATCTCGAACGCCTGCCACATCGACGCGTACTTCCCGTTCATGGCAAGGAGTTCATCGTGCGAGCCGATCTCGGCGACCTGGCCCCGGTCGAGTACCACGATCCGGTCGGCCGTCTTCGCGGTCTGCAACCGGTGCGCGATCACGACCGTCGTGCGGTTGTGGGCCAGCCGCTGCATGGCTGCCGCCACCCGCGACTCGGTGACCAGGTCCAGGTTGGAGGTCGCCTCGTCGAGCAGCAGTACGGCCGGGTCGACGAGTTCGGCGCGGGCCAAGGCGATCAGCTGCCGCTGTCCCGCCGACATGGACCGGCCGCGCTCGGCCATCGCGTGCAGGTAGCCGCCGGGCAGGGCCGCGATGAAATCGTGCGCGCCGACCGCCCGCGCCGCGGTCTCCACCTCGGCATCGGTGGCCTCCGGCCGGCCATAGGCGATGTTGTCCCTGATGCTGCCGGAGAACAGGAACCCCTCCTGCGGCACATAACCGAGCTGCCGGCGGAACTCGCGCAGGTCCAGCGCGCGCAGGTCGTGCCCGTCCAGCCGGACACTGCCCTCGTCCGGATCGTAGAACCGGGCCAGCAGCTTCATCACCGTCGACTTGCCGGCGCCGGTCTCACCGACGATGGCCACCGTCTCCCCCGGCGCGATCCGCAGCTCGATGCCGCGCAGCGCCTCCGGCGGTTTGGTCGGCACGTGCCCTGCGGCGTTCACCGGGCGGGCATCGGCGGGTCCGAGCCGCTGCGCGCCACGCGGACCGCCCGGCCAGCTGGTGATCGCCGGATAGGAGAACCGGACGGCCGACAGCACGAGTTCGCCGTTGACCCGCCCGATGTGTTCCGGCTTCGCCGGTTGCGGGGTGAGCGTGTCCAGCCGCATCAGCTGCGCGATCCGGCCGACCGAGACCCTGGTCTGTTGCCAGGAGTCGAACACCTGGGACAGCTGCTGGATCGGGGAGAAGAACATGTCGATGTAGAGCATGAAGGCGATCAGGGCCCCGGTGCTCAGGTGCCCGGTCGCGATCAGCCCGGCCCCGACACCGAGCACGATGGCATCCGCGCCGGCCGACAGGAGCTGCACGAACGGGAAGTAGACCGCGACCAGCCGTTGCGCGGCGACCCGCGAGGCGAGGTAGTCCTTGCCGAGCTGGTGGAAACGCTTGCTGGTCTGCGCCTCGTGGGTGAACGCCTGCGATTCGCGGACGCCGGAGAGGCTCTCCTGGAAGTCCGCGTTGACGATCGCGATCCGTTCCCGCGCGAGGTCATACAGCCGGGCGGCCTTGCGGCGGAAGATGACCGTGCCGATCGCCAGCGGTATGACCACGAGCAGGGTGTACAGGCCCAGCTCGGTGTTGATCAGCACCAGCGCGACGCCGACGCCGACGAAGGTGACCAGCGAGACCAGCGCGGAGAGCAGGCCGTTCTCGATCAGCGACTCGAACTGGTCGACGTCGGTGGTCATCCTGGTCATGATCCGGCCGGCCATCTCGCGCTCGTAGTAGTCCAGCGAGAGCCGTTGCAGTTGCGCCCAGATCCGCACCCGCAGCGAGAGCATGATCCGCTCGGCGGCGCGCCCGGTGACGAAGGTCTCCGCGATCTGGTCGACGAGGTCGGCCATGGTGACCACCAGGAACAGTGCCGAGGCCACGAACAGCACGGTCTGCGAACCGGCGGTCACCCCATTGTCCACACCGGACTTGACAAGGTACGGGCCGGCGAGACCGGCCAGCGCGTCCAGGATGACCAGCACCAGCCCGACCAGCAGCGGCCGACGGAACTCACGCAGCAGACTGACCAACCGGAAGCCCTTGTCGTGCCGCGACTCCGCCGCGACGTCGACCTCGGGGAAGTCCCGCACCGCGGGCAGTGCGGCGACCCTGGCCAGCAGTTCCGGGGTCGGCGCCAGGTTCAGCCGCCAGCCGTTCCCACCGCCACCGAGACCCGGTCCGATACTGGGGGCGCCGATGTTGCGCACCGCGGCGTTGCCGTTGTTCACCACCGCTTTCCCGCCCGACCAGGCCGAATCGGTGGTGGTCATGCTGGCCAGCGCCTCGATCCGGTCGCCGACCTGCGCGGCGAGGTCCTCCTCCAGCCCGGACAGCAGGGTCCGGTACATCGCGCTGCGCCCGACGAGTTCCTCGTGGGTGCCCTGCTCGACGACGCGACCCTCGTCCAGCACGACGATCCGGTCGGCGAGGTGCAGGGTGGAACGACGGTGGGCGATCAGCAGCGTGGTCCGGTTGGCCAGCACCCCGCGCAGCGCGTCGTGCACCTCCTCCTCGATCTTCGCGTCGATCGCGCTCGTCGCGTCGTCCAGGATCAGGATGCGTGGATCGGCCAGAATGGCGCGTGCCAACGCGATCCGCTGGCGCTGCCCGCCGGAGAGCGTCAACCCGCGCTCGCCGACCATGGTGTCGTACCCGTCCGGCAGTTCGGAGATGAAGCCGTGCGCGGCGGCCGTCCGCGCGGCCCGCTCGATGTCCGCCTCGTCGGCATCCGGCCGACCGTAGGCGATGTTCGCGCGGACCGTGTCGGAGAACAGGAAACTGTCCTCGAACGCGACGCCGACCTGACGCCGCAACGACTTCAGCGTCACCGTGCGCAGGTCGTGCCCGTCGACGAGCACCGCGCCGGAGTCCGGGTCGTGAAACCGCGACACCAGCATCGCGACGGTCGACTTCCCACTGCCGCTCGGCCCAACGATGGCGACCCGCTCCCCGGCCGCGATCCGCAGGTCGAACCCGTCCAGCACCGGAGCCTCGGCCTCGTAGCCGAAGCGCACGTCGGCGAAGGTGATCTCGCCACGCACCTCGGGCAGGTCGGTCGCGTCGGTCTTGTCCACGATCGAGGGCGGCAGGTCGAGCAGCTGGAAGATCCGCTCGACCCCGGCCCGTGCCTGCTGCGCGATGGTCAGCACCCCGGCCAGCTGCCGGGCAGGCGCGACGAACTGCGCGACGTAGGTGGAGAAGGCGAGGAAAGTGCCGAGAGTGATCTGGTGACGCAGCGCGAGCCAGCCGCCGAAGGCGAGGATGGCGACCTGGCCGACCGAGGGAATCGCCTCCAGCAGCGGCTGGTAGCGCGACTGTAGCCGGACCGCGCGCATCCGCGACCCGTACAGCGACTTCGCCGCCCGCACGATCCGGCCGAGTTCGCGGTCCTCCTGGCCGAAGGCCTTCACCACGCGGACCCCGTTGACGTCCTCGTCGACGATCTGCGCGACATCGCCTTCCCGCTGCTGCCCGTCCCAGGTGGCCGGGAAGACCCGCCAGCGCATCCGGTAGGAGACGATGATCAGCACCGGCGCGACGATCAGGCTGACCACCGCGAGCAGCGGGGACAGGTAGAACATCACCGCGAGCGAGAGCAGCATCAGCAGCACGTTGCCGCTCATGATCGGCAGGAAGTTGAGCAGGCCCTGCACCAGGGTAGAGTCGGAGTTGGCGCGGGCGACCAACTGGCCGGTGGACATCCGGTCCAGGTTGTCCATGTCCATGGTCTGCAGGTGGTCGTGCATGGCGTTGCGCAGGTCGTACTGCACTTCAAGGCCGACCCGGCCACCCCGGTAGCGGCGCAGGTAGGTGAAGCCGAAGCTGGCGACGGCCACCACGACCAGCAGCAACAGCCACGGCCACAGCGGTGAGTCGCGCTGCACGACGACGCCGTCCACGATCTGCCGCGCGATCAGCGGCACCAGGGTCTGGCAGGCGCTGCCCAGCAGCGCCCCGGTCAGCGCGAGCAGCACATTGCGCCGGTGTTTGAGCAGATAGCCGCCGAGCCGCCGAATCCAGCCGCGCTCCTTACCGTCCTTGCCATACCTGCCATTGCCGTACCCGCTGTCGCCGGCCGGCCCACCGTTCGAGGCCTGTGCGGTGTTCGAGGCCTGCGCGGTCGTCCCGCTCACCGGCCGCTCCCGCTGCCGCGCCGGTTGGTCATCCGTTCCTCGGCCGCTTCCTCGATGGCCGCACCCAACCAGCCGAGAACCTCAAGGAACTTGTCCCCGTCCGGGGTCCTGGCCTGCAGGTCCGCCATTCTGTTGATCATGTCCGTCTCCACGTTGTCCAGTAGGGCACGGCCCTGCTCGGTCAGCCGCAGCGCTGCCGCGCGCTGGTCACCGGCGACGCCGGAGCGCGTCAGCAGGCCGCGCTGGCTCAGCGACTCGACCGCGGCACTGACCGCCGGCTTGCCCAGCGCCAGCCGTTCGGCAACTCGGGAGGCGCGTTCGTCGCCCGCGGCGATCGCGGACAGCACCCGGTAGTGCGCGAGGCTCAGCTCACCCGAAGCGCGCTCCAGCAGCCGCGAGGCACGCGCCAGGGCGCGCACCGCCTCAACCGTCCTTGCCCGCCGCAGCGACTCGGCCTGACCCGTCTGCGGGTGGCCCGTCGCCGGCTGGGCTGTCTGCTCCGACTCGGTCACGAAGCCAGAATAGCAAAGTGGTTCGGCTGTCGAACTACTTTAGCCGAGCCAGAATCGGATTTAACGGATATAACAGCGGTGACCCGCCTCACGCTCAACGGTCCACGAACTCCTGGACCCGGATTCGATAAGCTGCCTACCAACTGGATCGTGCTCGCTCGACGAACCAGCAAGACCGCAAACGACTGCACGGACTACATAAACATCTCTTATTACAAAAAATATGTCACCTATCGTGTCCGCCTTGTCTCCTTGGCAGTTCAGGCAAGAAGTAGAGACGATCGGTTACCGTGGGACTGTTATCCGTGGCTGAGCAAGGCTGGTGAAGCAGAATGGCAGTGGCTGCACCGCGACCGAGCGTGACGAGGCGACGCGAGGTCAGTCACACCAGTGCGCGCTCGGTACTGATGACCATCCTCGGCGAGTACGTCCTGCCGCGACAGGTTCCGGTCTGGACCTCGACCCTCGTCGACGTCCTCGGCGTGTTCGACATCGAGGAGAAGTCGGCCCGCCAGGCCCTGTCCCGCGCGGCGGGTGAGGGCTGGCTGCGCTCCGAGCGGGTCGGCCGCCGAGTGCGCTGGTCGCTGACCGCCCCTGGACGCAGGCTGCTGACCGAGGGCGCCGAGCGGATCTACGCGTTCGGCAGGGACAAGCCCGACTGGGACGGCCGCTGGCTGATGCTGCTGGTCTCGGTGCCCGAGTCCCAGCGCGAGCTGCGCCACCGGGTCCGCACCCAGCTCACCTGGGCCGGTTTCGGCTCACCGGCCCCCGGCGTGTGGGTCAGCCCGAACACCACCCGGCAGACCGAGGCCGACAAGATCGTCGCCGAACTGAAGGTCGGCTCGCCGGTGATGTCGTTCATCGCCTCCTACGGCGACATCGGCGACGTGACCGACATGGTGTCGCGGGCCTGGGACCTTCGCGAGCTGGAAGAGCACTACGAGCAGTTCATCGACGAGTTCACCGGCCTCGCCCCGAACTCCGGTGAGGCGGCGCTACAGGCACAGACCCAGCTCGTGCACGAATGGCGCCGCTTCCCGTTCCTCGACCCCGGCCTGCCGCTGCCACTGCTGCCGACGAACTGGAGCGGCGCGCAGGCCGCCGAACTGTTCCACCGCAAGCACGCCGAATGGCGCGCCGCCGCGCAGCGGCACTGGGACGAGGTCGTGCGCGCCGAACAGGCGGCCTGACCCACCTGAGGGTCAGGGCTGCTGGTGCAGCCGCCACATGGCCAGGGCCAGTTGCAGCCGCAGCCGGCCCTGCGGATCACGGATCGACCAGCCGAGCAGGTGCTCCACGTTGCCGAGCCGTTCCTGCAGCGTCGAATGGTGCACCAGCAGCGCGACGGCCGCGGTACGCAGGCTCGGGCTGGTCGCGACGGCGACCAGGGTCGCCAGCACCCACGGTGCCTCGCCGCGCGCCCGCTGGACGGCGTCGACATCGGCGATCGGCTCGGTGTCCGGCCCGATGACGCCGGCAAGCACCGCGAGCCCACCGAGCTGATCGGCGTGCACGATCCCCGGACCGGGGTCGGATTCGGTGCCGGCCGCGGTGAACCGCAACGCGGTCCGCGCCGCGGCATAGGAGGCCGGCAGGTCGAGCACCCCACCCATCGGGCCGATACCCGCGCGCTCGTCGGCACCGGCATCGTGCGCGGGCCAGTTCGCGCCGTCGACCGACTCGATCCTGGCCGGCCGCTCGGCGAGCGCGACCGCCCGGACCGTGGCGTCCTCGGCGAGGCCGAGTTGGCGGGCGGCCCGCAGCCGCAACTGCGCCGCGGTCGCGCCGTCCAACAGCACTTCCACCGAGGCCGGATCGTCCATGCTCGCCGCGACGGCCCGGCCCCTGGTCCGTTCCAGTACGCCCCGCGCCGCCGACGCGGCCCTTTCCAGCACCATCGCTTCGACCGGACCGGCCGGCCCGGACCGCTCCAGCCACAGCACCGGCGGACCACCCGGCCGCAGCGGCGCGGACAGCCAGTTCGGGTCGGGCAGGCCGATTCCGCCCTGGACCCGGCCTGCCACATCGACCCTGATCTGCACCCGTCGCTCGTCGTCGACCAGCCGGGCAGGGCACCCGGCCAGCACCGCCGCGCCGCGCACGATCGGTTCGAGACCGGCGCGGCCCTCGACGAGGCGGTCGAAATAGGCGATCACCTTGACCGCGGCGCCCGCGTCCGGATCCAGCTCGGCCAGTCGTCCGACGAGTTCCTGCATATCGTCATCGTGCCTTGTCAAACGTGCCCTGCCCAGCCTGCCCTCTTCCGGCTGCCCGGTTCTGCCCGGCCACAGTGCCGGCGAGGGCATGCGGGGTGGGATCAGGGTTGGTATCAGCTGCCGAGCACTCGCCGCAGCCACAGCGGGAGCGCGGCACCGGCGTCCTGGGACAGCGCGGCCTGCGCGATCGCCGCGAAGCCATGGAAACCGCCGGGCCAGACATGCAGCTCGGCATTCCCACCGGCCCGCCAGATCCGTGCGGCGTAGTCGAGGACCTCGTCCCGGAACGTCTCGGCGGAGCCGACATCGAGGTAGGCAGGGGGCAACCCGGCGAGATCGGTCGCCCGAGCCGGCGCCGCGTACGGCGACACGTCGGGGCCGCCCTGCGCCGCGCCGAGCAACGCCCGCCAGCCGATCCCGTTCGCGTGCTGGTCCCAGATACCGAGGCCGGCCATCTGCCGCGCCGAGTAGCTGTTGTTGCGGTCATCGAGCATCGGACAGGCCAACACCTGACCGATCAGTCGCGGCCCACCCCGGTCCCTGGCCAGCAGCGCGGTCGCCGCGGCAAGGCCACCGCCGGCGCTGCCACCGGCCACCAGGATGCGGTCCGGGTCGATGCCGAGGTCATCGACGTGCTCGACCGTCCACAGCAGACCCGCGTAGCAGTCCTCGATCGGCGCGGGATGCGGATGCTCCGGGGCGAGCCGGTACTCGACGGAGACGACGGCGAACTCCAGTTCTTCCCCGATGGCAAGGAAACCGGGCACGCCGAGGCGACGGTCGCCCATGATCATCCCGCCGCCGTGGATGTGGTAGATCGCGGCGACGGGTGTCCTTGCCCTGGCCGGCAGGCAGATCAGCAGCGAGATGTCCGGCTCGCCGGACGGTCCCGGCACCACCCGCTCGGACACGACGTACGCGCCGTCCCGGTGCAGATCCTCGTCGCTGACCCGCAACAGCTCGGCCTGCGTCGCCCGCAGCGCGGGGATGTCGGCGACACCGAAGGATCCGGTGACCGCCAACCGCTCCCTCATCATGTCGAGTGCCGCGTCGAGTTCGGTGTCGAACGGGGGCGGCGGGCCGACCGTGGGATCGGGAATCGTACTGGTCATCACGTGCCTCCCGGTTCAGATCCCGATCGTCCTGCGCAGCCAGGGCAGTGCTGCCTGCCGCGCGACCTGCGAGATGGCCGCCTGCGGGGCGAGCAACGCGAAGCCGTGGAAACCACCCGGCCAGACATGCAGTTCCGCGCTGCCGCCCGCCCGCCAGATCCGCGAGGCGTAGTCGAGCGCCTCCTCCCGGAAGGTCTCGGCCGATCCGACGTCGATGAAGGTCGGCGGCAGTCCGGACAGGTCCTGTGCCCGAGCCGGCGCCGCGTACGGCGACACGTCGGGGCCGCCCTGGGCCGCGCCGAGCAACGCGGTCCAGCCGAGTTGGTTGGCGCTCTGGTCCCAGATGCCGAGGCCGGCCATCTGCCGCGCCGAGTAGCTGTTGTTGCGGTCATCGAGCATCGGGCTCCACAACAGCTGCGCGGCGATCGCGGGGCCACCTCGGTCCCGTGCGAGCAGCACCGTGGCCGCGGCGAGGCCGCCGCCCGCACTCGTACCGCCCACCGCGAGCCGGTCGGCGTCGATCCCGAGTTCGACAGCGTGCTCAACCGTCCACAACAGACCGGCATAGCAGTCCTCGACCGGGGCGGGATACGGACTGTCCGGGGCGAGCCGGTACTCGACCGAGATCACCGCGACACCGAGTTCGGCGGCGATCTCGAGAACGACGGAGATGCCGGCACCCCGGCTGCTGCCCATGACCATGCCGCCGCCGTGGATGAAGTACAGGGCCGCGACCGGCGTGCTCGCCCTGGCCGGCAGGCAGATCACCAGCGAGATGTCCGGATCACCGGCCGGGCCCGGCACCGTCCGCTCGGACACGGTGAACGCGCCGTCCATGCTCATGGCCTCGTCGGTCAGGTCAGCCTGGGTCTGGGCCGCACGCAGCATCGGCAGCATGTCGGCGGTCACCGTCGCCGGCATCCGCTCGCGGATGACGTCGAGCGCGGCGGCGACCTCGGGGTCGAACGGCGGCGGCGGGCCTACCGTGACCGCATCGGATTCGGGCGCCGTGGTGGTCATCGTGACTCCCCTGATCTCAAAGCCACTACCTTGTGACTGTCAGTGCCATCTTCACCGGATACGCTGCCGCCCGCACCACGCCAGGCGGCGGGAATCACCCGCCACTTGGCGGGTCGGCCTGGCCCGAGCGGAATACTCCTCCTCGGTCTCGGCGACCGAGGAGGAGGTCAGCCGGTGACGGCGCCGTAACGACGCAGAGCCTCGCGGCGCTCCTCGGCATGTTCGACGATCGGCAGCGGATAACCGGTCGGCGGGCCGGCCGGCAGGGTCCAGGGCTGGTGCACCGCCCGGCCGGGCACGCCGCGCAGTTCCGGTACGTAGCGGCGGACGTAGTTGCCGTCCGGATCGAATTTCTGGCCTTGGGTAATCGGGTTGAAGATCCGGAAGTACGGCGCGGCGTCGGTGCCGCAGCCCGCGACCCACTGCCAGTTCAGCTGGTTGGACGCCAGGTCACCGTCGACGAGGTGTCGCATGAAATGCCGTGCCCCGCGCCACCACGGCAGGTGCAGATCCTTGACGAGGAAACTGGCCACCACCATCCGGATCCGGTTGTGCATCCACCCCTCGGCAAGCAGTTGACGCATGCCGGCGTCCACCACCGGGTAGCCGGTCGCGCCGGCACACCAGGCGGTGAACGCCTCGTCGGCGGCCGGCCCGTGCTCGTGGTCCATGACGTCGAACCGGTGATCGTAGTTGCGCCGTGCGGTTTCCGGGCGATGCCAGAGCACGTCGGCGTGAAACTCCCGCCAGGCCAGTTCGCGGCGGAACGCCTCGGCGCCGGGGCGGTCGTCGGCAAGGTCGGCCAACAGGGTTCTGGGATGCAGGGCACCCCAGTGCAGGTACGCGGACAGTCGGCTGCTGCCCGGCAGGTCGGGGCGATCCCGGTGCCGGTCGTAGTCGGCAAGGGCAGCCTCCCGGAAGTCCTGCCAGGCCGTTGTCGCGGCCGACTCCCCCGCCTCCGGCAAGCTGAGCCCCTCGGGCATCGACTCCTCGGGCAACGGCACCGACTCGGCCACCTCGACAGGGTCAACCCAGTCCACAGTAGACTCGCTGGTCATCGCGGGCGCCCGCCAACCGTGGTCGCACCAGGCGCGGAAGAACGGGGTGAAGACCTTGAACGGATCGCCGTCACGTTTGCGCACCCGGCCGGGCGTGACGGCGTAGGGCGAACCGGTGGTCACCAGGTCGATCCCGGTCTCGGCGAGTGCGGCGCGGACGGCGTCGTCACGACCGCGACCGTACGGGGCGCAGTCGGCGGAGATGTGCACGCTGTCCGCGCCGAGGCGGGCCGCCAATGGGGGCAGCACGGTGGCCGGATCACCGGCCACGACGAGCAGTCGGCCGGCCAACTGCTCCCGCAGTACGTGCAACGACCGGCTCAGGAAGATCCGCCGCGCCGGTCCGGCCGGGGCCAGCAGCCGCTCGTCGAGCACGAAGACCGCGAGGCAGCGCTCGGCCCGTTCGGCGGCGGCGGCGAGCGCGGGATGGTCGCCCAGCCGCAGGTCACGCCGGAACCACAGCAGTGCCGCGTCCTCGCGCCGCCCGGTCACCGCTCGCCGCGCTCCGCAACGGGTTCGCCGGCCGCCGCGGTCTGCTCCACCTTGTCGGCCCCGTCCTTGCCGTCCGCCTCGTCGCTGTCCACCTCGTCGCCGTCGGCCTCGTCGGCAGCGGCCCGGCCGTCACTCTCGGCCTCGTCGTTGCCACCGACCTCCTCACCGTTGTCGGCAGAGCCGGCAAGATCCTCAGGGCCGCCCGGCGCCGAATCGACACCGTCGGCCGAGGTCAGCCCGGTGCCGTCGACGGCCGACGGATCGACCGGTCGCAGCTTGGGAGTGCGGCGCTGGGTGTAGATGAACCAGACGATGCCGAGCACCGTGAGCACGGAGGCGACGAAGAAGTTCAGCCGCAGGCCGAGGAAGTACTGCGAGTAGTCCACCCGCAGCGACTCCTCGAAGATCCGGAACGCCGAGTAACCGGTGACATAGAGGGCGAAAAGGCCATAGGGCCGGATGTTGCGGTGATGGCCGAGCCAGATCAGCAGACCGGCGAGGGCCGCGTCCCAGATGAGTTCGTAGAGGAAGGTCGGGTGGAAGGTCGAGAACTGCTCGTAGCCGGGGGGCCGGAACTCCGGCGCGATCTGCAGGCCCCAGGGCAGCGAGGTCGGTCCGCCGAAGAGTTCCTGGTTGAAGTAGTTGCCGACCCGGCCGATGGCCTGCGCGAACAGGATGCCGGGAGCCACCGCGTCCATGAACTCGCCGACGTCGACACCGGCCCTGCGCAGCCGCCAGATACCGACGGCGGCCGCCAGCGCGATGCCGCCCCAGATACCGAGGCCGCCCTGCCAGACCGCGAACACGCCCCACCAGTGCGGTGGGATCTCGGCGGGCGTCGTGATGTCGAAGTAGATCCGGCCACCGATGATGCCGGCCGGCACGCCCCACAGCGCGATCTCGTCGACGAGGTCCGGCGAGCCGCCCTTGGCCCGCCAACGCCGCCGGGTGACCACCAGGGCCAGCGCGATGCCGACCACGTACATCAGGCCGTAGAAGCGGATGTAGAGCGGTCCCAGGTGGAAGCCGTTGATCGGCGGGCTCGGAATGCTCGCATGCGGCAGGAGACTCATCAGGGCCATCACCCGGAGCACGATAGTCGGCAGCCCGAAGACACCGGCTGACCAGGGCGCCGAACGCGGTGCGAAGGACGGTCACCGGCCTCGCCCGGCGGCAGCGACCGGGTGTAGGGATGTCGCGGGCGGCACGAACCACAGAGAGGGCAGCGCGTTGAACTCACCGTCGCGGCAGACGCGTCTGGAACTGCCGGTACGACTGGAACTGAGTGTGGACAGCGTCGACGCGGCCATCGCGGCGAACTCGCTCGATGTGCAACGCATCGAACTGTGCTCGGCCGGCGCGCTCGGCGGCCTCACGCCCGGCCCCGGCCTGCTGGACACCGTGCTCACGCACTGCCGGCAGGTCGAGGTGCACGTCCTGATCCGCCCCCGCGCCGGCGACTTCCACTACTCGCCGACCGAGATCGAGGCGATGATCGCCGATGTCGGGTACGCGGCGTCGGCAGGCGCGGCCGGGGTGGTCATCGGCGCGCTCACCGACCACGACGACCCGGACTACCTCGTCCTCACCGACCTCACCGC
The DNA here is from genome assembly GCA_036268955.1 of Pseudonocardiaceae bacterium. GTDB lineage: Bacteria > Actinomycetota > Actinomycetes > Mycobacteriales > Pseudonocardiaceae > CAJCJE01. Next base: position 60,042 of record DATATE010000232.1, on the reverse strand, counting down.
GGCCGCGGCGGGCTGTGAGGTCACCTTCCACCGGGCCATCGACGTCTGCCGGGCGCCGCTGGCCGCGATCGAGCGGCTCGCGGCGCGAGGGGTGCGGCGGGTGCTCAGTTCCGGCCAGGCCAACCGGGCCGAGCAGGGCGCACCGCTGCTCGCGGAGATGGTGCGGGTCGCCGACGGCGGCCTCGCGGTGATGGCCTGCGGCGGCATCCGCGCACACAACGCCCGCGCGGTGCTCGCGGCGACCGGCGTCGACGACATCCACGCCGCACCGCGCAGGACGGTCCCGGCAGCGCGGAAGTCCACAGTGGACTTCGGCGGGCACGCCGAGTTCGACCTCGACGAGGCGCTGGCCCTGATCAGCGCGGTGGGTGCGGCGACCTGATACCGATTCGCCCGGTGCGGATTCCGGCGTGAGCGACGCGGCACCGACGGCCTTGACCTTGGCCAGGTAGTCCGGCCGGCTTTCTCAGCTGGTGGGCGGCCGGTCCTCGCACTGGTTCGGCGCGGGTGACGCTGTCACGATCGGAGCATGTCGTCGGCAACGCCGGGTTCCCGCGCGTCCGGCGCCGCCACGGTCCTGCGTGCGGTGCTGGACCGCGGCCCGGTCGCGCGCAGCACCATCGCGCGCTCGACCGGCCTGAGCCCGGCCGCCGTCACCCGGCACACCGCCGACCTCGCGGCCAGCGGCCTGATCCGCCAGCTCCCCCAACAGGCCGCGGCCGGTGGCTTCGGCAGGCCGCACCTGCCGGTGGACATCGATCTGGACCAGCATGTGGTGGCCGGGGTGCACATCGCGGTCGGGCACAGCACCCTGGCCATCCTCGACCTGCGCGGCAATGTGCTCGCCCAGGAAAGTCTGCCGCACGAGGAAAGCTCGCCGCAGGCGGTACTGAGCGCCGCCGCGCGCAGGCTGCCGGCGTTCGTCGGGCGGCACAGCGGCGAACGGATGCTGCTCGGGGTCGGGGTGGCCAGCGGAGGCTGGGTCGATCCGGGGCGCGGTGTCGTCGTCGAGCACGCGCCGCTGGCCTGGCGGGAGGTCGGGGTCCGGGAGATCTTCGCCCGGCACACCAGGGCACCGGTCGTGGTCGACAACCACGCGCGGGCACTGGCCACCGCCGAGCAGTTGTTCGGTCAGGCGCGGTCGGCGGCGAGCGTCGTGCACCTTTTCGTCGGCAATGTGGTGGATGCCGCGATCGTCACCGGCGGCAGCGTGCACCATGGGCCGGGGTCGACCTCGGGCGACATCGCGCATCAGCCGCTCGGCGACCCGGCACTGCGGTGTCCGTGCGGGCGGCGCGGCTGTCTGCAGGCGACGGTGTCCAGCAGCGCCCTCGCGCACCGCGCGGCCGCCGAGGGGATCATCGCGCGACCGTCCTTTCCAGCCTTGCTCGCCGCCGCCAAGGCGGGTGATCCACGGGCGCGCAAGGTGTTTCTGCGCAGGGCCGAGGTGCTGGGCGGCGCGGTCGCGCTGCTGCTGGCCGTGGTGAACCCGGACGTGCTGGTCATCACCGAGGAAGGCATGCTGTTCCTGCCGGAGGGCCTGGACACGCTGCGTGCCACGGTCGCCGCCCGGTCGCATGCCGGCACCGATCCGGTTCGGCAGGTGGTCGTCTCCAGCTTCCCGGCCGCCGACCTGCTCGCGGTCGCCGCCGGCACGGTCGCGCTGGAGGCGGTGTACCGCGACCCGACCGGCCTCGGCTGCGCCGTCGCGACCATGCCGAGTGTGGCAGCCGCGGAATCTCGTTGACCGCCGCTTTCCCAGCACGTGGGTGGACTTAATTTCACAACTCGCAATGTTGACCCTGCCGGACGCCGCCCGGCATGCTGATTGAGCGGAATCACCCACGACAACGTAGCCACAGTGGATTTCGCACTTCATTTTCGTACCCCGTTGGGAGCAGCCGCGATGAAACGCGTCCTTATTGCCGTGACCATGATCGCCTTACTCGGGATCACCACCGCATGTGCGACGTCGAATGCGGCAACGGAATTCGGCAACGGCTCGGTCACGCTGCGGATCGGCGATCAGCAGCAGATCGTGGAATTGCCGCTGAAATTGTCCGGCGAACTCGACAACCTGCCCTACAAGGTGCAGTTCGACGAGTTCGGCAGCGGTCCGCTGGTGAACCAGGCGTTCGGCGCCGGCGCGATCAACGTCGGCTTCATGGGCGACACCCCGGCGATGTTCGCGCAGGCCAGCAACCTGCCGCTGAAGGCGATCGCGGTGAGCGCCACCAACGGCCCCGGCACGACCCTGTTGGCAAGGCCGGGCAGTGGTATCCACAGCCTCGCCGACCTGCGCGGCAAGAAGATCGCGACCACCAGCAACACCGCACCGGACGGCTTCCTGCTGCGGGTACTCGCCGCGCAGGGGCTGACGGTCAAGGACATCACCCTCGTCGACGTGCCGCTGCTCAACCTCGGCAACATCTTGCAGTCCGGCACCGTGGATGCCGCCACCGTCTCCCAGCAGCAGCTCGTCGACTACGAGCAGCAGCATCCGGACGCGGTCGCGCTGACCAACAGCAGGGACTTCCACGCCAGCTACAGCTTCACCCTGGCCAGCAGTTCAGCCCTTGACGACCCGGCGACGAAGGCCGCGCTGCTGGATTTCGTGCAGCGCCTCGTGAAGTCGAACAACTGGGTGAACAGTCACGCTCAGCAATGGATCACCCAGTATTACGTGAACACCTTGAAACAGACTCCGGCGGCCGGTCAACTGATCTATCAGGGTTCCGGTTCGAGCACCTATATTCCGATTGACCAGCAGGTGCGTACCAATCAACAGAACCAGGCCGATCTGTGGGTGCGCAACGGACTCATTCCGAGCCATGTCGACATTTCCCCGCAGTTCGATGATTCGATCATCAGTGAATTCAACAAATCCGTCGCGGCCGCCCAGCAACCCGGCGCCTGAGACGGTAACGCTGAAAAGCGTATCCAGGAGAGGAACGAGATCATGACCGCTGTAGCTGACGTGTCGACCCCCACCATCACGGTGCGGCCGGTGGCCGGCCATATCGGCGCGGACATCTCCGATGTAGACATCGCCGAGCCGCTGTCCGAGCAGACCGTTGCCGAGATCAGGGCGGCGCTGCACAAGTACAAGGTGATCTTCTTCCGGGACCAGCAGCTCGATCACGCCAGCCAGATCGCCTTCGGCCGGCAGTTCGGCGAGCTGACCTACGCGCACCCGCACGACGACGCCCCGCCGCAGGAGTTCCCGCAGATCTTCACCATCGACCCGCGCCGCTACGAGCAGCGCTACGGCCAGGACTACCGCAAGCAGGTTCGCCGGCAGTACAGCTACTTCAACGGCTGGCACACCGACGTCACCGCGGCGGTGAACCCGCCTGCCGCGTCGATTCTGCGGGCGGAGACGGTGCCGAGCATCGGCGGCGACACCCAGTGGACCAACCTGGTCGCGGCCTACGAGGGACTGTCCGAGCCGATCCGGTCCTTTGTGGATGGTCTGCGGGCCGAGCACCGCTACGGCGGTTCGAGCAAGCCGACCGACGGAAACTCCGCGTACGCCAAGCGGATCAACGACAACCTGCTGGTCGCCGTGCATCCGGTGGTTCGGGTGCATCCGGTGACCGGGGAGAAGGGGCTGTTCGTCAACCCCGGCTTCACCAGCCACATCGTGGACGTCTCCCCCGCCGAGAGCAAGGCGATCCTGGAACTGCTCTACGGCGAGCTGACCCGCCCGGAGTACACGGTGCGGTTCCGCTGGGAGGCCGGCAGCGTCGCGTTCTGGGACAACCGGGCCACCTCCCATCTGGCCCCGCGCGACATCGAGCACCTCGACGTGGTCCGCACCCTGCACCGGATCACCCTGATCGGTGATGTGCCCAAGGGTCCGGACGGCCGAGAGTCCGAACTGCTGGCCGGTCGGCCGTTCACCGACGAACACCAGGTCGTCGTCAACTAGCCGGTACGGCGGGGCCGTGTCGGCAAAGGGAAGGGCAAACGGTCATGTCGACCATCGACATCGCGACGCCGGTCAGTAGACCGGTACCGGCCGAGGGTGAAAAGGGCCGGTGGCTGCTGGAAGCGGCTACCCTGCGCCACAACCGCAAGCCGTGGCTGCGGCTGCCGCGCTGGGCTCGCCGGCTCGGCGGGCCGCTGCTGCTGTTGGTGGTCTGGCAACTGCTCGGTTCGCTCGGGGTCGCCTCGTCGCAGATACTCGCACCGCCGAGCGCGGTGCTGCGAGCGGCCTGGGATCTGAGCATTACCGGCGAACTGGGCACGAACCTGCTCGCCTCGCTGATCAGGGCCGGTGAGGGTCTCGCGGTCGGGGTTCCGCTCGGGGTGCTGCTCGCGGTGGTGGCCGGGCTGTTCCGGATCGGCGACGACCTTGTCGATTCGAGTATGCAGATCCTGCGCGGGTTACCGGTGCTGGGCCTGTTGCCGCTGGTGATCATCTGGTTCGGGGTCGGCGAGTTGCCGAAGGTCGCGCTGGTCGCGTTCGGTGCGCTGTTCCCGGTCTACGTGAACACCTATGCCGGTATTCGCGGGGTGGACAACCGATTGGTCGAGTCCGGTCGGGCCTTCGGGCTCGGCCGGTCCGGCCTGATCCGGTACGTGATCCTGCCGGGCGCGGTGCCGGGTTTCCTTGTCGGGCTTCGGTTCGCGCTGACGGCGAGCTGGCTGATCCTGGTGATCGCCGAACAGTTGAACGCGACCAGCGGCATCGGTTATCTGATGAATCAGGCGCAGAGCTGGTACCGAACCGACATCATCGTGCTGGGCCTGCTGATCTACGGCCTGCTCGGGTTGGCCTCTGACGGCCTTGTTCGACTGCTGGAACGGCGGTTGCTGGTCTGGCGACGCGGATTCGACGGAGGCTGAGATGACCACCGCACTGACACCGGCGGTTCGGGTCCGCGAGATGACGCGGTCCTTCGGCGGGCAACAGGTACTGTCCGGAGTGGACCTTGAGATCGCGCGGGGCGAGTTCGTCGCGCTGCTGGGCCGCAGCGGTTCCGGCAAGAGCACCCTGTTGCGGGCCTTGGCCGGCCTCGATCCCGACTACGCGGGCAGCGTCGCGGTACCGGCGCGGCGGGCGGTGGTCTTTCAAGATCCCCGCCTGCAACCGTGGCTGCGGGTGCTCACCAACGTGCTGCTCGGCCTACCGCGCGACACCCCACGCGAGCTGGGCCGGCAGGCGTTGCGCGAGGTGGAGCTTGCCGGCCACGAGCGGGACTGGCCGGGCACGCTCTCCGGCGGGGAGGCGCAGCGGGTCGCGCTCGCCCGTGCCCTGGTCCGCGAACCCGATCTGCTGCTGCTCGACGAACCGTTCGGCGCGCTGGACGCGTTGACCAGGATCAGGATGCACGCGCTGCTGCGCACCCTGTGCGCCCGGCACCGGCCCGCAGTCCTGCTGGTCACCCACGATGTCGACGAGGCCATCCTGCTCGCCGACCGAGTCGTGGTACTCGGCAAGGACGGCCGGCTCGGCGGGCCGACCCTCATCGACCTGCCGCAGCCGCGCCGCCAGGACACCGCCGAGTTCGGCGCGCTGCGGGGCAGGCTGCTCGCCGAACTCGGCGTGCCGGAGATCGACGACATCTGATGAACCACCACGAAGACCACCTTGGAGCACGCTGATGGCGGACCGACAGCTACACCTCAATGCCTTCCTGATGGGCGTCGGCCACCATGAGGCGGCCTGGCGGCACCCGAGCACAGATCCGCACCTCGTCGGCGACGTCCGGCATTTCCAGCGGCTGGCCCTGATCGCCGAACGGGGGACGTTCGACTCGGTGTTCCTCGCCGACGGCGTGCAGGTCTGGGGCGATATCGAGCACAGCATCGCGAGCAGCTTCGAACCGCTGACGCTGCTCACCGCGCTGGCCACGGTGACCGAGCACATCGGCCTGATCGCCACCGCGTCCACCGGGTTCAGCGAGCCGTACAACCTGGCGCGCTCGTTCGCCTCGCTCGACCACATCAGCGGCGGCCGGGCCGGTTGGAACATCGTCACCACGGCCGGGGACCGGTCGGCGCAGAACTTCAACCGCGACGCCAACCAGGAACACGCGGTGCGCTACCAGCGGGCCGCCGAGTTCGTCGAGGTCGCGACCGGGCTGTGGGACGGCTGGGCGGCGGACGCGCTGGTGCGGGACAAGGCAACGGGCCGGTTCGCCGACCCTGACCGGGTGCGTGAACTCAACCATCGCGGCGAGTTCTTCGGCGTGCGCGGACCGCTGAACATCGCGCGCAGTCCGCAGGGTCGGCCGCTGCTGGTCCAGGCCGGTTCTTCCGAGGACGGCCGGGCCTTTGCCGCGCGGCACGCGGAAGCGGTGTTCACCGCCCAGCAGACCTTCGCCGAAGGGCGGGCGTTCTACGCCGACCTCAAGTCCCGCGCGATCGCCGCGGGCCGGGACCCGAACACCATCAAGATCCTGCCGGGCATCGTGCCGGTGCTCGGCGGCACGCAGGCGCAGGCCGATGAGTTGGCCGCCGAACTCGACGAGCTGATCATCCCGGTCCGCGCGCTGCGTCAACTGTCGGATCTGATCGGTGTCGACCTGACCCGGCATCCGCTGCACGAACAACTGCCGCCGCTGCCCTCGGTCGCCGCGATCAACGGGGCGAAGAGCCGCTTCGAACTGGTGAAGGACCTTGCCGAGCGGGAGAAGCTGACCTTGCGCCAGCTGATCGGCAGGCTCGGCGGCGGTCGCGGACACCAGGTCGTCGCGGGCACGCCGGAGCAGATCGCCGAGCACATCCGGTTCTGGTTCACCGAGGGCGCCGCGGACGGCTTCAACGTGATGCCGCCGCTGCTGCCGAGCGGCCTTGAGGACTTCGTCGAGCAGGTGGTGCCGCTGTTGCGGGCGGATGGCCTGTTCCGCGAGGAGTACACCGGCCGCACCCTGCGCGAGCACTACGGTCTCCCGCTGCCGGCCCCGGCACCGGACGTCCGGGAACTGACCGCCAGCAGCCGATAGATCCGCCAATACTTATCGAGGTGGTCGATAATCGGCGGCATGGAGACCCGCCAGCTCGAATACTTCGTGGCCGTCGCCGAGGAACTGAGCTTCACAAGGGCCGCGCAGCGGCTGTATGCCGTGCAGTCCTCGGTGTCCTCGGCGATCCGGTCGCTGGAGACCGAACTGCGCACCACCCTGTTCGACCGATCGACCCGGCGGGTCGCGCTCTCGCAGGCCGGTCAGGCGTTCCTGCCCGAGGCCAAGGCGGCGCTGGAAGCGGTGGAGCGGGCGAAGGCGGTGTTGCAGGAGGCGACGGAGGGCCTGCGCGGCAGCATCAGGATCGGTATCCTGACCAGCATCACCGTGCTCGACCTTCCCGCGCTGCTCGGTGCGTTCCATCGGCGGTATCCGCTGGTGGACATCCATGTCAGCGTGTCGGTGACCGGGTCGAGCGGACTGGCCGAGGACGTCCGGCACGGGCGGTTGGACATGGCCCTGCTCGGCCTGCCCGGAACCGATCTCGCCGGGCTGCGTACCACGGTGCTGGCTGTGCGGCCGTTCGTCGCGCTGCTGCCGGCCGGGCACCGGCTGGCCGGACGGACCGAGATCGCCCTGCGCGACCTGGCCGGCGAGCCCTTCGTGGACACCTCGTGGGGATTCGGCAACCGGATCGTGGTGGACCGCGCGTTCGACGCGATCAGCGCGCCGAGGCGAATCGTGATCGAGGTGTCCGACCTGACCACCGTGCCGAGCTACGTCCGCGCCGGGCTCGGCGTCGCCGTCGTCCCGGACCTCGATCTCGAACCCGCGCCGGAGATGGTCATCGTGCCGCTGGCCGGCAAGGCACCGCGCTGGGAGTACAGCCTCGCGACCATCGCGGGCAAACAGCCGAGCCGGGCGATGCAGACGCTGCTGTGCCTCATCGACGATCACCTCGCCGAAGCCGAAGCCGACGCCGCCGACCAGGGCTGAGAACCGTGGGAGAGGCGAATCGTCAGGTGGAGGCGAAGCGCTCACGCAGCGCGTGTTTCTGGATCTTGCCGCTCGCGGTTCGCGGCATCGCCTCGCTCCCCTGCGCGGGTTACCTGGTTCGGGCCTGCCGTTTGCGCGGCTGGTGGCCGGCCGGTTGCTGGCTGATCGGTTGCTGGCCGGCCGGTTGGTAGCCGACCATGCCGAGGCCGAGCGCGACATACCGCTCGGCGAGTTCCTCCGGGCTCAGGCCGCCGTCCAACCGGTACCACCTGGCCACCGCATGGCACATGGTCAGCAGTCCGCGCCCGGCCTCGATCGGGAACTCGGTGCGGAAAAGCCCCGCCGCGACGCCGTCGGCGATGATGCGGCGCGTCGCGGTGTCCAGCTCATCGCGCAACGCGATGTACTTCGCCCGGTTGTCCGGTTCCAGGCTGCGGATCTCGGAATCGAGCAACCCCTTCGACCCCCGGTAGGCCATGAACCGCACGAGGCATTCGACGAGCGCGGACAGTTCGGCGGCTGGATCGCCGGCCGCTTCGGCGATCGCGGACCGACAGTGGGACAGCAGCGAGGCCATCGAACCCATCAGCAGCGCGCACAGCATCGCCTGCTTGTTCTGGTAGTGGTAGTACAGCGCGGGCACGGTGACGCCGACCCGGCCGGCGATGTCGCGGACCGAGGTGCCGTGGTAGCCGTGTTCCTCGAACGCGGCCAGCGTGTGCGCGAGGATGGGCGAGAGTTCGGCGCGCTCGGACACCCGCCAGTCCGCGCCCGGCTCGTCCTGCTCGACGGTGCCGACAGCACCGAGCGTCTTCGCCACGTCGCTCGACCCTTTCCCCGGCAATCGGTTGCCGGCAACCCTAACCCTCAGATCCCGAGCCGATCGGCGAGAACCGCGTGCGCGGCGACCCCTCCGCCCAGCAGCAGTTCGTTGGCCTTGGTCCGCTTGTAGTACAGGTGCGCGTCGTGCTCCCAGGTGTAGCCGATCCCGCCGTGTACCTGGACGGTGCGTGCGGCGACCCGGAAGGCGGCCGGCAGCACGCTGACCCTGGCGTGCGCCGCGGCCAGCGGGAACTCCTCCGGCGCGGCATCCGCGGCCCAGGCGGCCTGGCGCAGCACCGAACAGGCCAGCTCGTAGTCCACATAGGAATCCACGCAGAGGTGTTTGACCGCCTGATACGACCCGATGTAGCGGCCGAACTGCACCCGGACCTTGGCGTAGTCCACCGCGAGCGCCAGCGAGTGGGCCAGCGCGCCGAGGGATTCGGCGGCCAGCGCCAGCGCGGCGAGATCGGTGACCTTGGCCAGTACGGCGACCGGGTCGGTGCTGGCCAGCGCGGCGGCCGGGGTGTCGGCGAAGTCGATTCGGGCGAACCGGCGAGTCGGGTCGTAGCTGACCAACGGGGTCACCGTAAGACCGGCCGCGTCGCCGTCGACCCGGAAGAAACCGGGCCCGTCCGGACCGTTCGCGAGCACCAGCAGCACGCCGGCACCGGCACCGTCGAGAACCAGGTTCTTGTGTCCGGACAACCGCCAGCCGGCACCGTCGGCCGTCGCGGTGGTGGCGATCGCGGTCGCCTCCCAGCGCCCGCTGTCCTCGGCGATCGCGACGGTGGCGAACAGTTCACCGGCGGCGATCCTGGGCAGCAGCTCGGTTTTCGCGTCCTCGTCGTCGAGCGCCAGCAGGGTGTCGGCGGCCAGGATGCCCGACAGGTAGGGCGCCGGCAGCAGCGCGCGGCCCATCTCCTCCAGCACCACCGACCGCTCGACCTGGCCGGCGCCCGCGCCGCCGTACTCCTCGGGCACGGTGAGGCCGGTCAGCCCGAGTTCGCCGGCGAGCCGCCGCCACAGGGCGGGGTCGTAGTCCTGCGCACCGTCGACCACCTGCCGGACCTTGGTCATCGGCGAGGAGGCCTGTAGGAACTTCCGCACCGTGGCGCGCAGGTCTTCCTGTTCGGCGTTCAGTACGAGTTCCATCAGGCATCTCCCCGCTGGGTACCGACCTTCAGTTCGCGGAAGGGCACATCGCGGTCGACGGCGGGCTCCTTGGCCAGGCCGAGTACGCGTTCGCCGATGATGTTGCGCTGGATTTCGTTGGTACCAACGGCAATCGCCGAGGACGGCGCGCCGTTCATCGCGATCGCCCGCTCCAGCGCGTGCTGGTCCTGCGCTGTCGCGGCGACCGAGGAAGGTCCGGCGACGGCGCCGGCGACCTCCACGGCATAGGCGGCGTTGAGGGCGCCGACCAGCTTCGCCACCGATCCGCGCGCACCGGGTGGGTTGCCGGCATTGGCCTCCTGGCGCAGCCGGGCGGTGAACAGCCGCAGCGAGGCCTGCCGGGCATACAGCTCCGCGAGTTCCGCCCGGATGGCCGGATCGGCGAGCAGGCCCTGGGCCCGGGCGTCCTCGGCCAGCGCGGTGAACGCGAACGGGTCCGAGCGCCGCGCGACCGAGGTACCGATCCAGACGCGTTCGTGGCCGAGCATGGTGACCGCGGCCCGCCAACCCTCGCCGACGGCGCCGATCACCGCGTCACCGCCGATTCGGACGCCTTCGAAGGACACCTCGTTGAACGGTGCCCTGCCGGTCATGTCGCGCAACGGCCGCACGGTGACCCCCGGCGCGTGCATGTCCACGATGAACATGGTCAGGCCCTTGTGTTTGGGCACATCGGAGTTGGTCCTGGCGAGCACGGCGCCGAAGTCGGCGCGCTGCGCGAGGGTGGTCCACACCTTCTGGCCGTCCAGCACCCAGCCGTCCCCGTCGGCGACGGCGCGGCTCTGCAGGCTGGCCACGTCCGAACCGGCGCCCGGCTCGGAGAACAGCTGGCACCACACCTGCTCACCACGCAGCAGCGGCCGCAGGTAGCGGATCTTCTGCTCCTCGGTGCCGAGGTCGACGATGGTCGGGCCGCACATGCCAAGGCCGATGATGAACGAGAACACCGGCAGGTCGAAATCGCGGGCGACCTCGTTGAACGCCAGCTGTGCCTGTTCGCGAAGGCCCTGGCCGCCGTACGCGACCGGCCAGGTGATCCCGGCGAAACCCGCGTCGTGCAGGGCGGCCTGGAAGCGCTTGGCGACCTCGATGTCGTCGGGGGCGACGCTCCCGGCCTGCGGCACATTGGCCGCCAGCCACGTCCGGGCCCGCTCCCGGAACTCCGCGAGTTCGGCTCCCGACTCCGCCACGGTCTCGACCATGGTTCACGCTCCTCGCTCGGTCAGCTGATACCTGATCGGCAGACGCTTGAGGCCACCGACGAAGGTGGTGGCGATGCCGGCCGGTTGCCCGGCCAGTTCGATCGAGTGCAGTCGTGGGACGAGTTCGGCGAAAAACGCCCTCGTCTCCATCCTGGCCAGGGTCGCGCCGAGGCAGTAGTGCGCGCCGAAACCGAAGGCGAGGTGCCGGTTGGGGTTGCGGCCGACGTCGAAGACCTCCGGCGCGTGGAAAACCTCCTCGTCCCGGTTTGCCGAGGGATAGGACAGCAGCAGCGACTCGCCCTTCCTGATCGAGGCTCCGCGCAGCTGGTAGTCGCGCACCGCGGTCCGCATGAACGCCTTCACCGGGCTCACCCAGCGGATCATCTCCTCGGCGGCCGAGGACATCAGGTCCGGTTCGGCGCGCAGCCGGTCCAACTGCGCCGGGTTCGTGATCAGCGCGTGCAGTCCGCCCGCGATCGTCGAACTGGTGGTGTCGTGCCCAGCGGTGGCGATGATCACGTAGTAGGAGGAGGCGTCCACATCGGAGAGCAGCTCGCCGTCGACCCGCGCGTTGGCGATGGTCGAGGCGAGGTCGTCGGTCGGCTTGGTCCGCCGGTTCTCGGTGAGCCGCTGGAAATAGGTGATCATGTCTATCGCGGCGGCCATCCCGGCCTCCGGATCGGTGCCCCGCTGCCGTTCGGTGTCCTGGCCGCCGAACATCTCCTGGGTCAGGGTGAGCATCCGGCCGAAGTCCGACTCGGGCAGGCCGAGCAGGGACAGGATCACGAACAGCGGATAGTGCACGCTGACATCGCGGACGAAATCGCATTCACCGCCGAGTTCGACGAGCCGGTCGACGTAGCGGCGAGCCAGTTCCCTGATCCGGATCTCCATGGCGTGCAGGGTTTTCGGCCGGAACCAGTCCGCGCCGATCGCGCGCATCACCCGGTGTCGCGGGTCGTCGATGTGCACGAGGGTCCGCAGTACCTGGCCCTCCTCGGCGACCTTGCGGTCCATCTCGGCGGTGGCCAGGATCGGTCTCGGCTCGTTGATGAACAGCTCGTGCTGCCGCTCGATCTCCAGCACGTCCGCGTGCTTGGTCACCGCCCAGAACGGGTTGAACTCCGGCAGCGGGTCCACCCAGTGCACCGGGTCCTCGGCACGCAACAGCGCGAGAGCCTGATGCAGTCGGCCTTCCTCGGTGTAGACGGTCGGATCGGCCAGTACGAGCCCGGCCCTGCTGACATCGGCCGTATCGCTGCTCATCGTCGAGCTCCTCATCGCCGGCTCATCGCCAATCCAGGCGTACTTAGCGATCGCTCAATAAAGTTAGAACGAACTCGGCCACCCCGCAAGAGCCCGATCGGATGCACTCAGCGGGGATCGCGGATCAGCGCCTCCTGCCCGACGGTCGCGACGAGCACGCCGTCGGCGGTGAAGAACTCGCCGGTGGCCAGACCGCGCGCGCCCGCGGCAATCGAACCGCGCTGGTCGACCAGCAGCCAGTCGTCGGCGCGGAACGGCCGGTGCAGCCACAGCGCGTGGTCCAGCGAGGTGACCGGAAGCTGGCCGGGGCGCCGGTGCGGCAGGATCGTGCTGAGCGCGAGATAGCTGTCGGAGAGGTAGGTGAGCGCGGCGGCGTGGGTCAGCGGGTCGTCGCCGAGCGGCTCGCGAATGCGCATCCAGAACCGCTGGCGACCGTTGGGTGCGTCCCGGTCGACCGGCCGGATGTCCATCAACCGCTCCATCTCGGAGTTCCTCAGCAGCGCGACCAGTTCGCCGTCCGGCTCGGGCACCGGCGGCAGCGACACCTCGGCCAACTGGTGGCTGAACCCGTCCTCGGGCACGTGGAAGGACGCCAGCAGGGCGAAGATCACCTTCCCCCGCTGGATCGCGTTGACCTGGCGGGTGGAGAACGACCGGCCGTCGCGGGTGCGGTCGACCTGGTAGCGGACCGGTTCCTCGGCCCGACCGGGTCGGATGAAGTAGCCGTGCAGGGAGTGCGCGACCCGCTGCGCGGCCACGGTCGCCCCGGCCGCGGCAAGGGCCTGCGCGGCGACATGGCCGCCGTAGATCCAGCCCGGTCGGCCGTCGTGACACCAGCCGTCGAACGTGTCCTCGTCGACCTCGGTCAGGGCCAGCAGATCGGCGACCGCCGAGTTGACAGCGCCGAGGGCGCCGTCCGACGACTCGGGAACGGTAGGCATTCCGGCTACCTCCACCTCGGCACGCTTGACGACAGCGGGATCGTTCGTCACTGTACTTAGCGATCGGTAACTAAAGTAGCGGGGTCATCGAAAGGTACGGCGTCAATCAACGGAGGTTGCGAGAGCGCATGTATCCAGGGACGTACGCGAAGCTCACCCCGGACAAGCCGGCCGTCGTGCACACGGGCACCGGGACCTCGATCAGCTATGCGCGGCTGGAGGAGAACTCCATCCGGTTGGCCCGGTACCTGCACGAGGCGGGTCTGCGCCCCGGTGACGACCTCGCACTGCTCACCGACAACGATCCGCGCTGTTTCGAGGTGTACTGGGCGGCGCAGCGCTCCGGGCTCTACATCACCGCAGTCAACCGCTACCTCTCCGCCGACGAAGCGGCCTACATCCTCAACGACTGCGGCGCCCGTGCGCTGGTGATCGCCTCGAAGCTGGGCGAACTCGCGGCGGCGCTCATCCCGCGCACGCCAGTAGTGCGACACCGCCTGTCCCTCGGCGAGCCACTGCCCGACCATGAGTCCTACGCGACCGCGCTGGCCTCGGTGTCCGCGCAGCCGCTGGCCGACCAACCGCGCGGCGCGGACATGCTCTACTCCTCGGGCACCACCGGCCGGCCGAAGGGCGTCAAGACGCCACTGCCGGACCGGCAGGTGGACGAGCCCGGTGATCAGATGGTCGCCTTGTTCGGCACGGCCTATGGGTTCGACCAGGACTCGGTGTACCTGTCCCCGGCCCCGATCTACCATGCGGCGCCGCTGCGGTTCGGCGGCATGGTGCAGGCGCTGGGCGGCACGGTCGTGCTGATGCCGAGGTTCGACGCGCACGCCGCGCTGGCCACGATGGCCGAGCACCGGGTGACACACAGTCAATGGGTGCCGACGATGTTCGTCAGGATGCTCAAACTCGAGGAGTCCGTTCGGCGGGCCTACGACCTGTCCAGCCACCGGGTCGCCATTCATGCCGCGGCGCCCTGTCCGGTCGAGGTGAAGCAGCGGATGATCGACTGGTGGGGCCCGATCCTGCAGGAGTACTACTCCTGCACCGAATCCAATGGTGCCACCGCGATCTCCAGCGCGGACTGGCTGCGCAAACCTGGTTCGGTCGGCAGGGCGATCTACGGCGTCATCCACATCTGCGACGACGCAGGCGCGGAGGTGCCGACCGGCGAGGTCGGCACGGTCTACTGGGCACAGGAGACGCCGCCGTTCAACTATCACAACGATCCCGACCGCACGGCACAGGCCCAGCACCCGGACCATCCGAAATGGACGACCGTCGGCGACATCGGCAGGCTCGACGCGGACGGCTACCTCTTCCTGACCGACCGCAAGGCCTTCATGATCATTTCCGGTGGGGTGAGTATCTACCCGCAGGAGGTCGAGAACTGCCTCGCCCTGCATCCGAAGGTGCTGGACGTCGCGGTGATCGGCGTGCCGGACGAGGAGATGGGCGAGGCGGTCAAGGCGGTGGTGCGGGCGGAAGCCGGCGTCCTCGTCGGCCCCGAACTGGCCGACGAGTTGCTCGGCTACGTACGGGACCGCATCGCGCACTACAAGTGCCCGCGCAGCATCGACTTCACCGAGCAGCTGCCGCGCACCCCGACCGGCAAGCTCGTCAAGGGCGAACTGCGGGCCCGCTACCTGCCGGTTGCGAACCGACCGAAACAGTGAGGACACTGACGTCATGCTGATCACGGCAGCCGTACTGCGCGCCAACGACGCCCCGCACGCCCTGGAAACCGTCGAAATCGCCGAACCCGGCGCCAACGAGGTGGTCGTCGAGATCAGCGGGGTCGGGTTGTGCCACACCGACCTGATGCCGCGCAGCCCCGCCTTCTTCGGCGCGCTGCCGATGATCGCCGGTCATGAGGGCTCCGGAGTGGTCACCTCGGTCGGGTCCGAGGTGACCGGGGTCGCCGTCGGCGACCATGTGATCGCCTCGTTCGACCACTGCCGCGACTGCGCGAACTGCCTGACCGGCCACCCGGCCTACTGCGCGACGTTCCTACAGCGCAACCTGTTCGGCCGCAGCCTCGATGGCAGCATCTCGGCGCGCGACGCGCAGGGCGCGGAGATCGGCTCCCGCTGGTTCGGCCAGTCCAGCTTCGCAACGCACGCGCTGGTCACCGAGCACAACCTGGTGGTCGTCGATCCCGAACTGCCGCTGGAACTGCTCGGCCCGCTCGGCTGCGGCGTGCAGACCGGGGCCGGTGCGGTGTTCAACGCACTGCGAGTACTGCCCGGCAGCAGTTTCGTGGTGTTCGGGGCCGGCGCGGTCGGCCTCTCGGCGGTCATGGCGGCCACGGTCGCCGGTGCCACCACGATCATCGCGGTCGACCTCAACCCCGCGCGACTGGCCGTCGCCGAGGAACTCGGCGCGACGCACGTGATCAACGCGGCCGAGGCCACGGACGTGATCGGTGAACTCTACCGGCTCACCGAGGGCGGCGCCCAGTACACATTGGACACCACTGGCGTGCCCGCGGTCGTCGAGAACGCGATCAACAGCCTGCGCCCGACCGGCACCTGCGGGTTGGTCGCGGTGCACCAGGGCGATGTGACGATCACGCCGTCGACGCTGGCCTTCGGGCGCAACGTGATGGGCATCTTCGAGGGCGACTCGGTGCCGAGGCTGATGATTCCCCGGTTGATCGCGCTCTGGCAGCAGGACCGTTTCCCGTTCGACAAGCTGATCCGGACGTTCCCGCTGGCCGAGATCAACGCCGCCGAAAAGGCCTCGATCAGCGGCGAGGTCATCAAACCGGTGCTGCTGCCCGGTTCCTGAACAGAACGGCCGCTGAAACAGAACCGCTCCCGAGCGGCACGATTCCTCAACAGGCCGGTTCCTGGGCGGGCCGGTTCCTGGACAGGCCGGTTCCTGAGCGGCCGCGAAGGGAGGCGATGTGGCGACCAACCGGGAACACGAGCTGCCGTGGTCGACCGGTGACCCGGCAAGGGAATGGCAGCTCCCACCGATCCTGGCCGGCGCGAAATCGGCCTTCGACGAGCACGGCTACCACGGCACGACGGTCCGGGACATCGCGCGGCGGGCCGGGGTCACCGTGCCCGGCCTGTACTACCACTACGAAAGCAAGCAGGCCATGCTGGTGTCGCTGCTGATGGGCAGCATGACCTCCCTGCTCGACCTGTGTGCCGCCGCACTGGCCACGGCGGCGCCCGATCCGGTGAGCCGGTTCGCCGCGCTGATCGAATGCGTCGTGGAGTTCATGGCCCGGCACGCCTCCCAAGGGTTGCTGCAGTCGGAGATCCGCAGCCTGGAACCGGACAACCGGACCCGTTACGTCGCGCTGCGCGACGAACTGGAGACGCTGCTGCGCGGCATCGTCGCGGACGGCAACGCCGAAGGTGCCTTCCACACCGAGTTCCCGGTGGAGACCAGCCGCGCGGTACTGACCATGTGCGATGCGGTCGGTCGCTGGTACCGGCCGGGCGGTCGGATGTCGCCGACCACCCTGGCCCGCCGGTACGTCACCATCGCACTGTCCACAGTGGGCTATCAGGCCGCCGGTTGAGCGAGGGGTTCGAGTGTGCGGTTCCTGGTGCGGTGCAGGGTGGCCAGTACCGATCCGGCCAGGATCAGCACGAAGGCGAGAATGGTGATCAGGGTGATCGGCTCGTTGAGGATCAGCGCGCCCGCGACCACCGCGACGGCCGGATTGAGGTAGGTGAACACCATCGCCTTGGCCGGGCCCTCTGCCCTGATCAGCGCGAAGAACACCAGGAACGCGATGGCCGTGCAGACCAGTCCGAGGCAGCCCAGCGCGAGGAGGACCCTGGTGGCCGGCACGGTGTGCGGCCAGGTCAGGAGCGCGGCCGGCAGATAGACGAGGGCGGCGAAGCCGAGGCAGCTCGCCGAGGTCAGCGGGCCGGGCACCGCGCCGAGCTTGCTCGCGGCGATGCGCGGCGCGATCGCGTAGCTCACCGCCGTGATCAGCACCTCCGCGACCGACCACAGGTTGCCGCCCGACAGGTTGGGCCCGGCCAGTACCGCGACCCCGGCGAAGCCGAGCAGCAGCCCGAACCAGCGCAGCGGACTCAGGCGCTCCGGCCGCGCCGCGAACTGGCCGAGCAGGGCGCCGATGATCGGCACCGAGGCAATCAGCAGCCCGGTCAGCGAACTGGGCAGCCGGCGTTCAGCGTCGGACAGCAGCAACCAGGGGCCGAGAATCTCGGTGACGGCCAGCCCGAGCAACGGCAGCCAATGCTGGCGCAACAGCGCGAGATTGCCGCGCCGCAGCGCGAAACCGACCAGTACGACGGCACCGATCGAGGTCCGCGCGAACACGATGACATACGGCGAAACGCCACCGTCCGCGATCTTGATCAGGACGTACGGTAAGCCCCAGATCACCGCCATCAGCGCGAACAGCACCCAGCCACGACGACTCAACGCCAACTCCCTTGCCGTCCTTCGTTGGCGTCAGGATCGGGGTAGCCGGGCGATGCTGTCTTGAACGCTATTGCGGAAGCTGCCCGGCGTGACCCCGACGACCCGCCGGAACCAGCGGTTGAGGTGCGCCTGGTCGGCGAACCCGACCAGGGCGGCGGCCTGCGCGGGCCGGTAGCCCTCGGCAAGCAGGCAGCGGGCCCTGTTCACCCGGTACTGCGCCAGCCAGGCGTAGGGCGGCAGGCCGACCGAGGCGCGGAAGGCGCGCAGCAGCTGGAACCGGGACAAGCCGAGTTCGGCCGCGATGTCCTGCAGGGAGGGCGGATCGAGCAGTTGGTCGGCGAGCCGGTCCATGGCCGCGCGGGCGACCCGCTCCCCCGGCGCGGCGCCTGCCCCGTCGGCACCCGCGACGCTGCCGCGCCGGACCGCGTGCCGGTGCAGCATGGTGGCCAGATTCCAGGTGAGGCGGGATTCCGCGGCGAGCGGATCGCTGCCCTCGGTCAGCTCGACATGAGTACGCCGCAGGGCGTCGGCCAGTTGCGGGTCGTACACGATCGGATTCGGGAAATGTGGCTTGGCCAGCCCGCTTTCGGCAACGAGCGCGGTAGCCGGATACATCACCCGGTAGCTGAAACCGTCCGGAATCGCCGGTGAGCCGGTGTGCACCTCGTCCGGTTCGAGGATGACCACGCTGCCCGGCCGCGCATACCAGCGGTCGCCGCGATAGTCGAGGAACTCCACCCCCGCTGTGCAGACGCCGATGGAGAATTCCTCGTGGGCGTGCGGTGCGAACCGATGGTGCACGAACCGGGCCGCGAGCAGATCGAGCGGCTGGTCGCGCCCGGCCGACACGCGCGTCCACACCGCCCGATCGCCCCTGCCGTCCACCCCGCCATCGACTCTGCCGTCCACGCCGTCCACAACGACCGAACCTACGCCCCCGTGCTCATTGACATGTCAACGACCGTTAGGGTTGGCCGCATGGAGTCGCAGTCGCCCTGGCTCGCCGCCGACGAGGCGCGGGCCTGGATGGGGTACCGGCGAATGAAGGGCCTGCTCGATCTACAGGTGGCCCGCGATCTCGCCGCCGACGCCAAGCTTTCCGACGCCGACTACTGCGTGCTGTCGACCCTCGGTGAGCGTCCCGAGGAGGATTGGCGGCTGCGTCCGCTCGCCGAGGCGCTGCTCTGGTCGCCGAGCAGGCTCGCGCATCACCTGACCAGGATGGAGCAGCGCGGTCTGATCACGCGGGAGACGCACACCGAGGACGGCCGAGGCGCGTCGATCAGCCTGAGCGCCAACGGTTCGACCGCCATTGAGGCCGCCGCGCCCGCGCACGTCCGCTCGGTCCGCCGGCATTTCCTCGACCTGCTCAGTCCTGAACAGCTGCGCGCGTTCTCGGAGATCACCGACACCGTGCTCGCCCACCTCGCCGGCCTCCCCGCGAACACCGACTGACGCGCGACCCGGCCACCGAGCATCCAGCCGGCCAGCAGCGGGCACCGTTGCCGAGACCGACCCGCCCGATCTTCCGTCGACCTCGGCTCCCCGACCAGCACGAACCATGTTCGGCGAAAAAAGTTGAACTTTCCTGGTTTGACCCTGCGCGGTAGCGGCTATCCCTGCTCTGGCCCGGTCACGGGGCCCCACGACTGCTGTTGAAGAGGCGCCGACGGGTGAGCAACCCCGTCGGCGCTTCGCCTTTCCCGGTGAGGCTTTTCGGTGAGGCTTTTCCCGTGAGCCTGCGCCCCGGCCGGTTCTCGATGGACCGGTCAGCCATCGCCGCCGCTGGGCACGGGCCGGTCAGCTGAACGGGGTCAGGGTGACCGTCATCGAGGTCGGCGAGCCGTCCTGCACGTAGGAGGCGAAGCTGCCGACGTCGTCGAACGGGAAGCCGTAGGCCTTACCGTCCACGGTGTTCTCGTGGATGATCCGCGAGTAGTGGTTGGTGACCGAGTTCTGGTAGAAGTCGGCCGGGTTGGTGTCCGGCTGGTTGGAGTCGCTCAGGAGGGTGGACCGGTTGAACGCGGCGCCGAGGTCGGCGGCGACCGGACCGGCGTTGCCGGCCGGTGGGGCGAGGGCGCCGGCACAGTAGAAGATGTCCGAGGTGGTCGGCCTGGCGAAGGTGCCGCCGCCGTTGGTGAACACCAGGCTGTCGCCGGACACCTGACCGGCGTAGGTGGTCGAGTTGATGGTGACGTTGAGGCTGTTGCTCGCGTAGTTGCTCCAGACCTGGTCGACGTAGGAGTCGAAGTAGGTCGAGGAGAACAGGCCCGCGTCGATGCCGTGGCCGGGTGCGAGGACGCGCAACCCGTTGCCGAGCACCAGTTGGCCGAAGTCGGACTGCGCGGCGATACCGGAGAAGATGGCGTCGCGGCCACCGGCGACGAGGGTGCCGGTGGTCTGCTGACTGGTGCCGTTCAGTTCGATCGCCAGCGGAATGCTGAACATGTCCACCATGGTGGTGTTGCAGTACATCCCGTTGATGAAGGTGAACTCGATCCAGTCGTGCAGCACCGAGTAGCTCGCGTCGCTGCTGACCCAGCCGGCCGGATACTGCAGCGCCGAGTTGCCGTTGCCGTCGGTGACCACCTTGAACTGGAGCTTGTCGTTGATGGAGAAGTAGATCCGGCCGGACATCGTCGGCAGGTTCAGCGTGGTGTTGCCGCCGGCCGCGAACGGGATCGAGAGGTCGGCGTAGCCGCTGGGGCCGTTGAGCGAGGGCGTGACCGGGGTCAGCGTGCCGTCGGCGGTGACGTAGGCCTGCTGGCCGCTGGAGTTCGAGCCGACGACATACATCCAGATCGCGGAGTTCGCGTATTGGCCGGTGTTGTTCACGAACGTCATCGGCAGCACGCTCGCGGCGGTATTCGCCCCGTTCGACACGACCGCACCCCTTGTCCGGCCGTTGCTGATGACGGCCGGTGCCGCTGACCCTGGAAGGCCGGTCAGGGCCAGCAGTGGCACGCTGGCGGCGGCGCCGAACGCGGCGCGCAGAAAGTTCCTTCGCGACTGTGGACGGGGATCGGCCATCACTTCTCCCTTGCTAGCCGGGACGACGTTGTCCGGCGCCAATACGGTCGATGCGGCTCTTGGTCTGGTTATCTGAATCGAACGTCTGGATCGACTAAGAGCGCTCTCAGCTGCCCAGAGTGGTGCCGGTCACAAATGACTGTCAAGACCAGGAGTTCCCTGCAAACGCCCCAGCTAGCAACATTCGGCTGATTGACGGTTAACAGTTCCATTTCGAAAGGCGGAATTGCGCGTCTTTCGTTAAGAGCGCTCTCAAATCAGCGGATGATGACAGCGAGAGACAAGGGGACGGAGACCTGGTGAACCGGCAACAGGCAGCGGACAACGGGGACAATCGGCACATCGGCACATCGGCCGACGACGCCCGGATCGGCACCTCGGGCAGCGTGGCCGGCAGGGTGGCCGGCGACGTCACGAGCGGCACGGGTGGCGCGGATGGCACAGTCGTAGGTGACACGGTCGCGAGTGGCGCGGCAGGGGGAGTTGGCGGAGCGGGAATGAGCATGCAGCGGGCAGGGACCGGGCCACGGCGACCGACGTTGGAGAGCGTCGCGGCGCGGGCCGGGGTATCCCGCGCGACGGTCTCCAGGGTCGTCAACGGGCTGCCGGTGACAACGGCGAGCCAGGAGTCCGTGCAGCGAGCCATCGCCGAACTGGGCTATGTGCCCAATCACGCGGC
Organism: Pseudonocardiaceae bacterium; assembly: GCA_036268955.1. GTDB lineage: Bacteria > Actinomycetota > Actinomycetes > Mycobacteriales > Pseudonocardiaceae > CAJCJE01. The sequence continues at coordinate 38,597 of DATATE010000232.1, read as the reverse complement.
GCGCACGCTGGTCACCCGGCGCACCGACCTGATCGCCCTCGTCCTGCCGGAACCGACCACCAGGGTGTTTTCCGACGACCCGTTCTTCCCCGGCGTCATCCACGGGGTGAGCCAGGAACTGGAGGCGGCGGACAAGCAGTTGGTGCTGCTGCTGGCCGGTTCGCCGGCCAGCCACGCGCGGATCGAGCGGTCCATCGCGGCGCACCACGTCGACGGCGTCATGCTCGCCTCCCTGCACGGTGCCGATCCGCTGCCGGCCGCGCTGACCAGGATCGGCATCCCGGTGGTGTGCAACGAGCGGTCCCTCGGGCCGACCTCCGTGCCCTACGTCGGCGTCGACAACGTCGGCGGTGCCGCGGCGGCGGTGCGGCACCTGCTGGCGGCCGGGCGGACCCGGATCGCCACCATCGCCGGGCCGCAGGACATGATCGGCGGCATCGACCGGCTGACCGGCTACCGGGAGGCGCTGCGCGGTTCGTCGCGGCGGTCGATCGTGGCCGTCGGCGACTTCACCCTGGACTCCGGCGCGGCCGCGATGCGTCAACTGCTCGACGACGATCCCGGCCTCGACGCGGTGTTCGTCGCCTCGGATCTCATGGCCGACGGCGCCTTGCAGGCGTTGCGGCAGGCCGGGCGGCGGGTGCCGGAGGACGTCGCGGTGATCGGCTTCGACGACATCGCGCTGGCCGCCTACACCGATCCCCCGCTCACCACGGTCCGGCAGCCGATCACCGAGATCGGCCGGCAGATGGCCCGCCAACTGCTGTGTCTTGTCGCCGGGGCGCCGATCGAACCAACGGTCGTGCTGCCGACCGAACTGATCATCCGCGGCTCGGCGTGATCGGGGCGCCTGCCCTGCCGCTGATCCTCTCGGCGATCCAGTCCAGGGTCCGCGCCCAGCTCGGGTGCTCGGGATCGACAAGATCGAAGTGGTGCGCTGCCGGGATTTCGCGGAACTCGACCGGTTCGCGGCGCGCGGTCGCGGCGGTGCGGTAGTTGCGGCCGTAGCGGATCGGCAGCACGTCGTCGTCGACGCCGTGCGTGGCCAGCACCGGAACCGTGCCGGAACTCAGCATCGTCGGCGAGGTCCAGGCGTAGCGCTCGGGCATTTCGGCGGCGTGTCCGCCGAGCAGCACCGGCAGCACTCCGTCCCCGACCAGTTCGGCCACCCTCGGCCACAGATCGGGCCGGTCGGCCGGCGGTTGACCAGCAGGCTCGGCCGCGGCCGGGTCACCGAGCCCTGCGCCACCCCGATCGGCGTCGGCGGCGACCAGATCAAGGACACCGGCCAGCGACACCGCGGCGATCGGCAGGATCCGGGGCGCGTAGCCGGGCGCCTGTTTCGGCAGGTCCGGCCGGCTGGCCGCCCACACGGCAAGGTGCCCGCCCGCGGAATGCCCGACGGTGACGACCTGCTCGGTATCGATGGCCGGGTCGAGGCCGCCGACGAGGTCGACAGCGGCGGCAACGTCGAGGAAGGTGCCGGGCCAGCCGCCTCCTGGCAGGCCGACGGTGCGGTAGTCGATGTTCCAGACCGCGTATCCGCCTCGACGCAGGTCCTCGGCCAGCGGCGCGACCTGGCGCCGGTCGACAAGAGCGGTCCACCAGCGGCCGTGCACCAGGACGACCAGCGGGAACGGACCGTTGCCGGGTGGTAAGTATAGATCACCTACCTGAGCGGGATCAGGCCCGTAGGAGATGGTGCGGACCCCTCCCGCGTTCGACTCGCTGACGGACATCTCGACCTCCCGACGGACCCTGCGGCCCGCGACCCGACCGGCATCGGTTTGGCCGGCTTATAGTCACTGCAATTGACCAACGCAGGGAGGAGCCCGCCCCATTCCTGGTAAAGCGGGAGTCTGATCATGACGATTGCCATACCGCGAATCGCACCTCAACGGGAATAGCCCGCCTGGCGCCGCCCCGCGTCGCAGGACGGCGTCGCTACTGGCCGAGGTTCGGGATTTCCGCGCCGATCGTGGTGTCCGGACCGTGGCCGGTGTGCACGACGGTGTCCGGTGGGAGGGTCAGCAGGCGAGTCCTGATCGAGTCGACGATCGTGTCGAAGTCGCTGTAGGAGCGCCCGGTCGCGCCGGGACCACCGGAGAACAGCGTGTCGCCACTGAACAGGATGCCGAGGCTCGACGCGTACAGGCAAACCGCGCCGGGCGCGTGCCCTGGAGTGTGCCGCACCTCCAGTTCGGTGCCCGCGACCGACAGCCGCTGACCGTCGGCCAGCTCAGCGGAGGGCCGACGGTCCGGGTGGGTCAGCTGCCAGAGCACCAGATCGGCCGGATGCAGCAGGATCGGCGCTCCGGTGGCCTCGGCGAGGGCGGGTGCGGCGTTCACGTGGTCGTCGTGCGCATGCGTGCAGACGATCGCGACCAGCCGCCGGTCGCCGACCGCGGTCCTGATCGCCTCGGCGTCGTGCGCCGCGTCGATCACCAGCACCTGCTCGTCGTCGCCGACCAGCCAGACGTTGTTGTCGACCTCCCACGCTCCACCGTCGAGGTGGAACGTGCCGGAGGTGACGATCTTTTCCACCCTGGCGGCCATGTCGACCACCGTACCGGCCGGCCGAGACGAACCCGGCCGACCGGTCTTCGAGCTGGCTTCCGAACCGGTCTAGCGGAAGCCCGCGATGGCGTGCGGACGGTAGGGCTCTTCCAGGAAGCTGATCTGCTCCTGGCCGAGATCGACCTCGACGGAGGCGACGGCGTCGTCGAGGTGATGCGGTTTGGTCGTGCCGACAATGGGCGCGGTGACCGTGTCGTTGCTCAGCAGCCAGGCCAGCCCGACCTGCGCCCTCGGCACACCGAGCTGCTTCGCGACGTGGCCGACCCGCTCGATGATCACGTTGTCGGCCTGCTCCTCCGGGTAGAGGTTCTTGCCGAAGGCATCGTTGTCCGCGCGTACCGTCGCCGACTCGCCGACCTCGCGAGTCAGCCGGCCGCGCGCCAACGGGCTCCACGGAATGACGCCGACGCCCTGGTCCGCGCACAGCGGGAGCATTTCCCGCTCCTCCTCGCGGTAGATCAGGTTGTAGTGGTTCTGCATGGTGACGAACCGGGTCCAGCCATTGGCCTCGGCGGTGTAGAGCGCCTGGGAGAACTGCCAGGCGTGCATCGAGGAAGCGCCGAGGTAGCGGACCTTGCCCGCCCTGACGATGTCGTGCAGGGCTTCGAGGGTCTCCTCGATCGGCACACTCGGGTCCCAGCGGTGAATCTGGTACAGGTCGACATAGTCGGTGCCGAGGCGACGCAGGCTGTTGTCGATCTCGGCCATGATCGACTTGCGGGACAGGCCCGCGCCGTTGGGGCCGGGCCGCATCCTGCCGTGCACCTTGGTCGCGAGCACGATCTCCTCGCGCTTGGCGAAGTCCTTCAGCGCCCGGCCGACGATCTCCTCACTGGAGCCCTTCGAGTAGACGTTCGCGGTGTCGAAGAAGTTGATGCCGGCTTCGATCGCGCGCTGGATGAACGGACGGGAGTCCTCCTCGCCGAGCGTCCAAGCGCGATCGGCAACGCCGAAACTCATGCAGCCAAGGCAGATCCGGGACACTTCGAGTCCGGTCGAGCCGAGCTTGCGGTACTCCACCTGGTGGCCTCCTTGCCATGATCGGTTGTGCTGGCTGTCAGCTTTGTGGCCGGTTGCGGACCGGGGCGTTGCCCTCGGCCATGCCGACCCGTCCCAACGTCCCACGTCCCGAGCGTGCCCGCAGTGCGGGGAACCTCACCTAAGAATTCGAAAATCGGTTCGCCGAGCGAGTGACGGTTCGGATAATCGACCTGTGCGGGACGGGGACCGGTATCAGCGGGCGATCGAGTACGTCGCGGCGAAAGCCGACGGCGGGCCCGCCGATCCCGCCTGGCGGGTGAACCTGCAGTTTCACCCGGACCGGCTGGTCGACGGCGAGCCGATCCTGGCCGCGTTGGCTCGGCAGCGCCGCTATCGGTCCCAGTTCGAGACCGGCACCAGCAACGGCGGGCTCACCGCGTATCCCGGTGGGGACCGCTGGCGTTGGGAGAGCAGGCTGTTCGGCGGCGCCTACGACGAGGCACCGGCCAGCGCGCGGCCGGTGTACGGGGCGCTCAACTTCCGCGATCGAGCGGTCGGCGGCGCACCGCGATTCGGCTCCGCGCATTTCCGGTTGACCCGAGATTGCCTGGCGCGCAGCACTTTCTGCTATCCGGACAGCTTCTGCGAACCGGTGGACTTCGGCGTTTCCTGGCGGATGTCCTTGCCGGGCAAGGCGCTTGCCGATGACCGGGATCCGCTCGACGACTACATCGAGGCGCAGGTGCACGGCCAAGTACTGCTCGCAGGGGATGTCGAGGCGCTGGTCCTCGATCCGTGTTTTCGCGACACCGAGATCGAGCGGTTGGCCAAGGCGCTGCCGTGCGAACTCGAATGGCATCCCGGATTTCGGCTCGGTACCAGCGAACTGCGCCGCCACCCGGAGTTTCGCGGCGCGCGGTTCGTCGAGCTGGGACTGGCGCTGGCCCGGCACGGCCTTCTGGATGCCGGCATCGTCGGCGACGCCGCCCGCACCGGCAACTACGACGAGCAGGAACTCAAGCGGGTCTGGCACTACATCGCCCGCTTCGGCGAGCCGGTCGACTAGCAGACCGTTTCCCACGGCTTCCCACGGCCGAACAACTCACCGCCCCGGATTCCACAGCCCTTCCGCGTCACCGCCGGCCAGGTGCTCCGCGTAGACTTCGACCTTGTAGCTGATCAGCTCGAAGCATTCGGTCAGCTCCTTGATCCGCGCGGCGACGCGGTCCTGGTGTTCGCGCAGCAGGGCCAGCCGAGCCGGCTCGTTGCCGCTACCCGCCCTGACCAGTTCGGTGTACTGCTTGATCGCGGTCAGCGGCATGCCGGAGGCGCGTAGTCGGGTGCAGATGGTCAGCCATTCGAGGTCGCCCTCGCTGTAGACCCGCCGACCGGCGGTGTCCCGGCCGACGGGATTGGTCATCAGGCCCTCGCGCTCGTAGAAGCGCAAGGCGTCCACGCTCAGTCCGGTGCGTTCGGCGACCTGCCCGATGCTCAGTCCGGCCGCGGCGACGTTCGTCATGTCACAAAGCTTAATCTCGGTCGGCAAGCCATGATTGGCCCGCGACGTGACCAGGCGATTCCATAGTGTGGACAGGATCAACCGCGGGTTTCGAACCGAGTTCTCGTCATCGCCCGGCCGATCGACGGTGCGCCGCAAACGAATTCGGCCGCCGGCCGGCCACGTTCTGCTCAGGAGTCACTCGCGACGATCCCAACGGGCGGAGTACTTACGGTATATTTGACTCCCGAGGTCGAGAGGCGCTGCAACGGGCTGGAATCGCCCGCCACGCTCGGCCCCTGGTCTTCACCGCAAGGGCGCCTCCCAACCATGGGAGGTGCGCGGGTGCGAAACACGACGGATCACGGTCCCAGCGGGCAGACCTCGGCGCTGCGTGAGCTGCTCGACCAGCGGATCGCGGTGCTCGACGGTGCCTGGGGCACCATGCTCCAGGGCGCCAACCTCACCCCGGAGGACTTCCGCAACGACGCGCTGCGCAGCCACTCCCACGATGTCACCGGTGACCCGGACCTGCTGAACCTGACCCGCCCGGACGTCGTGCTCGACGTGCACCGCCAGTACCTGGCCGCCGGCGCGGACATCACCACGACCAACAGCTTCACCGCGACCAGCATCGGCCAGTCCGACTACGCGCTGCAACATCTGGTGCGGGAGATGAACCTGGAGGCCGCGCACCTGGCCCGGCAGGCCGCCGACGAGGCGGGCGGGCGGTTCGTCGCCGGTTCCATCGGCCCACTGAACGTGACCCTCTCGCTGTCCCCGCGCGTCGAGGACCCCTCCTACCGCGCGGTGTCGTTCGACCAGGTCCGGGACGCCTACGCCGAACAGATCACCGCGCTCGCCGACGGCGGTGTCGACCTGCTGCTGGTCGAGACGATCTTCGACACGCTCAACGCGAAGGCCGCGATCGCCGCCGCCCGCGAGGTAGCGCCGCGGTTGCCGCTGTGGATCTCGGTGACCATCGTCGACCTGAGCGGGCGCACCCTCTCCGGGCAGACGGTCGAGGCGTTCTGGAGTTCCATCCAGCACGCCGATCCGCTGGTCGTCGGGGTGAACTGCTCGCTGGGCGCCGAGGAGATGCGCCCGCACGTCGTCGAACTCGCCCGCCTCGCCGACACCTACACCGCCAGCCATCCCAACGCCGGCCTGCCCAACGCCTTCGGCGGGTACGACCAGACCCCGGCACAGACCGGTGGGCTGCTCGGCGAGTTCGCCACCGAAGGCCTGGTGAACATCGTCGGTGGCTGCTGCGGGACGACCCCGGCGCACATCGCGAAGATCGCCGAAGCCGTCAAGGGTCTCCCCCCGCGCCAGGTTCCCGAGATCCCGCCGACGACCCGGTTCAGTGGCCTCGAACCGTTCGAGATCGGCAAGGACACCGGGTTCGTGATGATCGGTGAGCGCACCAACGTGACCGGGTCCAAGCGGTTCCGCAGGCTCATCGAGAGCGACAACCACCAGGCCGCGGTCGACGTCGCGCTGGAGCAGGTACGCGGCGGAGCGAACCTGCTCGACGTGAACATGGACGCCGACCTGCTCGACAGCGAGCAGGCGATGACCACCTTCCTGAACCTGGTCGCGACCGAACCCGAGGTCGCCCGCATCCCGATCATGATCGACAGCTCCCGGTGGAGCGCGCTGGAGGCCGGCCTCAGGTGCGTGCAGGGCAAGGGCGTCGTCAACTCGATCAGCCTCAAGGAGGGCGAGGAGAGCTTCCTGCGGCAGGCTCGGCTGATCCGCGACTACGGTGCCGGCGTCGTGGTGATGGCCTTCGACGAACAGGGCCAGGCCGACACGGTCGAACGCAAGGTGTCCATCTGCGGCCGGGCCTATGACCTGCTCACCGAAGAAGTCGGCTTCCCGGCCACCGACATCGTGTTCGACCCGAACGTGCTGGCCGTTGCCACTGGTATCAGCGAGCACAACGGTTACGCCAAGGCGTTCATCGACGCGCTGCCGCTGATCAAGAAGCGCTGTCCCGGTGCGCGAACCAGCGGCGGCATCTCGAACCTGTCCTTCTCCTTCCGCGGCAACGACATCGTCCGTGAGGCGATGCACTCCGCGTTCCTGTTCTACGCCGTGCGCGCCGGCCTCGACATGGGCATCGTCAACGCCGGTCAGCTCGCCGTCTACCAGGACATCCCGGCCGACCTGCTGGAACTCGTCGAGGACGTGCTGTTCGACCGGCGCGAGGACGCCACCGACCGGCTGGTCACCTTCGCCGAGACGGTCAGCGGTTCGGGCACCAAGCGCGCCGTGGACCTGTCCTGGCGGGAGGCGCCGGTGGCGCAGCGGCTGAGCCACGCGCTGGTGCACGGCATCGTCGACTACATCGAGGACGACACCGAGGAGGCCCGCAGCACCATGGCCCGGCCCCTTGAGGTGATCGAGGGTCCGCTGATGGACGGCATGAAGATCGTCGGCGACCTGTTCGGATCGGGCAAGATGTTCCTGCCGCAGGTGGTGAAGAGCGCGCGGGTGATGAAGCGCTCGGTGGCCTACCTCGAACCGTTCATGGAGGCGGAGAAGGAGCAGGCCCGGTTGGAGGGCCGCGTCGAGGTCAGCCGGGGCCAGGGCAAGGTCGTGCTCGCCACGGTGAAGGGCGATGTGCACGACATCGGCAAGAACATCGTCGGCGTCGTGCTGGGCTGCAACAACTACGAGGTCATCGACCTCGGCGTGATGGTGCCGGCGGCGAAGATCCTGGACACCGCCCTCGCCGAGGGCGCCGACGCGATCGGCCTGTCCGGGCTGATCACCCCGTCGCTGGACCAGATGGTCAGCGTGGCAACGGAAATGCAGCGGCGCGGGATCGAGCTGCCGCTGCTGATCGGCGGCGCGACCACCTCCCGCCAGCACACCGCGGTGCGGATCGCGCCTGCCTACGAGGGCACCACCGTGCACGTCATCGACGCCTCACGGGTGGTCGGTGTGGTGTCCAACCTGCTGGATCCCGAGCGGGCGAGCGCGCTCGGGATCAGCAACCGCGAAGAGCAGGACCGGCTGCGTGCACAGCATGCGAACCGGCAGGAGAAGCCGCTGCTGACCGTCGCGCAGGCGCGGGCCAACCGCGAACTGGTCTCCTTCGAGGACCTGCCGGTGCCCACCTTCACCGGGGTGCGGTTCGTCCAGCCGGCACTGACCGAACTGCGTGCGATGATCGACTGGCAGTTCCTGTTCCTGGCCTGGGAGCTGAAGGGCAAGTACCCGGCCATCCTCGACCAACCCGTTGCCAGGGAACTGTTCGACGACGCCAACACGCTGCTCGACGAGATCATCGCGAACGGCTCGTTCACCGCGCGCGGTGCCTACGGTTTCTGGCCGACCAACTCCGAGGGCGACGATCTGCTCATCGATGCCGAGCTGAACGCCGACGGCGAGTCCACCGGTCGTCTGCTGCGGCTGCCGATGCTGCGCCAGCAGACCGAGAAGCCCGAAGGGCGGCCCAACCGCTCGCTGGCCGACTACATCGCCCCGGCCGGTGACCATCTCGGCGGTTTCGCGGTGGCCATCCACGGCGCGGACACGCTGGCCGCCAAGTACGAGGAACGCAACGACGACTACCGGGCGATCATGGTGAAGGCCCTTGCCGACCGGCTCGCCGAGGCCTTCGCCGAGCACATCCACCTACAGGCCCGGCGGGACTGGTTCGAACCGGACGCCGACCCTGCGCTTGAGGACCTGCACGCGGAACGGTTCCGCGGTATCCGGCCGGCACTGGGCTATCCGGCCAGCCCGGACCACAGCCAGAAGCGGATGCTGTTCGACCTGCTCGACGCCAAGCGACTGGACATGGACCTGACGGAGAGCTTCGCGATGACCCCGGCCGCGAGCGTCAGCGGGCTGATCTTCGCCAACCCCGCATCGCGGTACTTCACCGTCGGCAGGCTCGGCCGTGACCAGATCGAGGACTACGCCACGCGATCCGGCCTCGACGTAGCCGAGGTCGAGCGCTGGCTCAAACCCAACCTCGGCTACGAACCGAAATAGCTGTCCGGATCGGTCCTGTTCGGGCAGGTCGCGTCCTATTCGAGCAGGCTGAGCGGCAGGTGCATGGACACCACCCAGTTCGGCACGTCCACCAGCTCGCTGATCTTCAGGTCACCCGCGACGCTGGCCAGCAGGTAGGCCTCGACCGGGGCGAGGCCGGTGTGCCGGACGATCTCCTCGACCAGCGCGCTCGCCGCGTCCTTGCTCGCGGCCATCAGGTCGGGGCCGACGCCGGTGGTGGCCAGCGCAGGGCCGACACGGTGCGCGGCCGGCGCGGTCCGCAGGATCGGGAACCGTGGCGCGGCACCGGGGACGAGGTCGATCTCCAGCACCGCGCGCGCCGAGGTCTCCACGCCGGTGCCGCAGACCTCGCCGTCGCCCATGGCCGCGTGCGCGTCACCCGCGGACAGCAGCGCGCCGTCGACGCCGACCGGCAACAGCACCGTCGCGTCCCGCGTCAACTGCCGAATGTCCATATTGCCGCCGAACCGGCTCGGCGGCACCAGCGAATGCGCGCCGGGTTCGGGTAGCGCGACCCCGAGGGTGCCGATCATCGGCAACACCGGCAGCCGGGGGCCGAAGGGCAGCGTGACGACGCCGTCGGAGATCGCGGACACCGCGAGGTAGGCATCCGGGAAGTCCTCCGCGAGCAGGCCGAAACCGGGGATGCAGGCCGTCCAGCCCCAATCCTCGACGGTCAGCTCGACCACCCGCACCTGGACCGCGTCCCCCGGCGCCGCGCCCCGCACCGCGATCGGCCCGGTGACCGGGTTGACCCTGGCGAAGTCCAGCGCGGCGACCTCGGCCACCGTGGCGTCCGGCCCGAGCTGGCCGCCCGAGGAGTTCAGCAGGTCGAGTTCGACGCGCTGACCTGGCTCTATCTCGGCGACCGGCGGCAAGGCGTTGTCCCACACGTGATGTACCGTCTCGGTGCCGATCCGCACTGCCAGCCTCCTACGACCCACGACGCCGGCCGTGTCCGGCGCATCGCGACCAGCCAACCATCTCACCGCGACTCCCTCCAAGCCCCGGTGGGCGCACTCTTCGATCGTTTCACCACCGGCGGGCGAGTTCGGGTGGTTTTACTTCTCGGCGCCGGTTTCGGACAATTACTTACCGGCCACGGAAACGTCCTCGGCAGCGGCCCGAGCTTTCTCGTTACCACTTTTCCCGGCCCCCGGACGGTGTCCCTTGGCGAGGGCGACCGTGTCGAATGGCCGGATGACGGCTGCCGAGCAGAGCGCTGACTAGGGCCGATCAAGTCAATCGATCATGAATTGGACTGGACCAGTGTACATAGTGGTCTGGACCTCACCAGCCTTCGCCAGGACGAACGCATTAACAGTTTTCCATTAGCTGGCAACGTTTTCGGACTGAACCGTTGATGAACAAGGTCTTGACGCTCCCTATCCCCCAGCGTATCGTTCGCCGATATGTAAGGGAGATTTCCTAACATATCCACCCCAAGCCTTCGGCCCGTACCTCGACAAGAGGAGCTTTGCCGCGCCCACTTGACTGGTGACTTGGAGAAATAAACATGGCACGTCTGCGCAAGTCGGTTTTAGCTTCCGCAATTGCTTTGCTGCCGGCCGCATTGATTATCGGCGCAGCAGGTGTTTCCAACGCGGCTCCTGCCGCTCCACTCGCTTTCCCCGCCCAGTTCGCCGCACCCTACCTGCAGATCTCCGACAGCGACGCGGGAGACATGGCCGCGGACATGAGCGCCTCCGGCGACAAGTACTACACGCTGGCATTCCTGACCTCCAACGGTGGTTGCAACCTGCAGTGGGAGGACGGCGGGGATTCCGTCGGCGCCTTCAAATCCCAGATCAGCTCGCTGGAATCCGCGGGCGGTAATGTCGCGGCGTCCTTCGGCGGCGCCGGCAGCACCGAACTCGCGGAAAGCTGCACCTCGGTGTCCAGCCTTGCCGCCGCCTACGAGAAGGTCGTCACCACCTACGGAATCTACCGGCTGGATTTCGACATCGAGGGCAACACCATCAACAACACCTCGGCCACCTCGCGCCGGGACCAGGCCCTGGCCGAGGTACAGGCCTGGAACTCCTCAGTGCAGGTCGACTACACCCTCCCCGTCGACCCGACCGGTCTTGAGTCCAATGCGCAGAACCTGCTCAAGGACGCCAAGAGCAAGGGCGTCACGGTCAGCATCGTCAACATCATGACCATGGACTTCGGCAACGGCCAGAACGCGCTCAACGATGCCGAATCCGCCGCCAAAGCGACCCACGGCGAACTGGAGAGCATCTTCGGCGAGTCCTCGGCAACGGCGTGGACCCATCTCGGCCTGACCCCGATCGCCGGCAAGAACGACGACAACGAGAACTTCACCCAGGGCAACGCGAACACACTGGAGAGCTTCGCCGCCTCCAACGGCGTTCGCGAACTGTCCTTCTGGGAGGTCGACCAGTACGACAAGCCGCTCGGCTACGCGTACTCGAAGATCTTCACCAAGATCTGACGCAGACGCACGACCCCGCGCAACGCCCGATCGGGCACAGCCAAGGCGGGTGTTCGAGGTCGCCGGTACCGGCCTCGGACACCCGCCTTTCGTCAGGCTTGACGTATACCCATATGGGTATACGATTGCCGCATGGCTCGGGCGGCGACGACGACGGACGCGTTCAACGCGGTGGCCGAGCCGAGGCGGCGGCAGATCCTCGACCTGCTCGCCGCCGGGGAACGCTCGGTCAACGACCTCGTCGCGCAGCTGGAGATCGCGCAGCCGCTGGTGTCCAAACATCTGCGGGTGCTGCGTGAGGTCGGCCTTGTCGAGGTCCGCGACGAAGGGCGCCAACGGCTCTACCGGCTCAACGGCCGGCCGCTGAAGGCCATCCATGACTGGGTGCGTTCCTACGAGCGGACCTGGACGGCCCGGTTCGACCTGCTCGACGAGGTACTCACCGAACTCAAGACAGCCGAACCCACGACATCCGGACCCACGACGGCTGAACCCACGACGGCTGAAACCGAGGTAACGGGAAGCCAGGACGACGAAAAGGAGCAGTGCGATGACAAGTAGCAGAACGGCCACGGTGACCCTGCCCTCGGACACCCAGATCCTGATCTCCCGCGAGTTCGACGCGTCCAAACACCTCGTCTACCGCGCCTACACCGAGCCGGATCTGGTGAAACGCTGGTGGGCCGGTGATCGCGGCGAGGTGGTCAGCATCGACCTCGACCTGCGGGTCGGCGGGAAATGGCGCTACGTGATGACCGCCAACGGCGGGTTCGAGGTCGCCTTCAACGGCGAGTTCACCGAGGTCGAGACCGACAACCGGCTGGGGCGTACCGAGATCTTCGAGGGCATGCCGGACGCGGTCGCGCAGAGCACCCTGACCCTCACCGAGACCGACGGCCGCACCCTGGTGGAGATCCTGGTGACGCACACCAGCACCGCGAACCGGGACGCGCACCTCAACTCCGGGATGGAACTCGGCCTGCAGGAAGCCCTGGACCACCTGGAAAAGGTGGCCGTCGAACTCGGTGGCTGAGCCTTGCTGCCCCGCTTCGGGTGGCGCTGCCTTGCCGGAGCGCGGATCAGTGGTCGGTGATCAGGCCGGCCGGCACGGCCTGGTCGGTGTTGAGATCTCCGAAGAGCTGCTGGGACTTGGTCGGGTCCCAGAGCAGTGAACTGCCGGTCGATCCGCTGACCGGCACCGCCGTTGTGACAACGCCGCCGTTGGAGATCCCGCGCATCGCCCAGCCGAGCCCGACGAGATTCTGCAGGTGGTCGCCGTTGTCCACGGTGATGGCATTGGGCAGATCGCTGATCATCGGGAAGAAGTCGAACGGGTTGAGCAGCACACCGGGGCTGGCGATCTTGTCGGCCAGCGCGCCGAGAAACTGCCGCTGGTGGTCGGTTCGGGCGAAGTCGCTGGTGGCAAAGGCATGCCGGCTGCGGACGTAGCCCAAGGCGTTGGCGCCGTTGAGGTTCTGGCAACCGGCCGGCAGGTTGATACCGGCGTAGGAGTCGTCGTCGGCCTGCGGCAGGCACATCGTCACCCCGCCGACATCGTCGACGACGGAGGCGAAGCCGCCGAGGCCGATCTCCGCGTAATGGTCGATGCGCAGCCCGGTCGCCTGTTCGACGGTCTGCACCAGCAGCGAGGGGCCGCCGAAGGAGTAGGCCGCGTTGATCTTGTTCTTGCCGTGGCCGGGAATGGTCACCCAGGAGTCCCGCAGCAGGCTGACCATGGTCGGCTTGGTGCTGTTGTCCGGCAGGTGCAACACAATGATGGTGTCGGTGCGGCCACCGGAGACATCCGAGGCGTCGCCGGTATGCAGTTGCGCGGCCTGCGCGTCGGTGAGGCCCTGCCGGGAGTCGGAACCGACGATCAACCAGTTCGTCCCGGCGCCCTGGGCGGGCCTGCCGGCGTAGTCCGACAACGCGCTGACCCTGTGCAGCGAGGAGTCGATGGAGAACCAGGCCACCACACCGCCGACGAGCAGCAGCACCACCAGCGCGGCAAGGACCCTGCGCACGATGCGCCAGCGACTGCGCCGCCGCCGAACCGGCGGACGCCCGGTCGGTCCGTCCCCGTCGGCCGGCCGCTGGTAACCCGGTCGCACATAGCCCTGCTGCGGCCCTGCCTGCGGCTGTTGCCGCGCATAGGCCTGCTGGTGGGCGTAGTCGGGGCGAGGGTTCACCGGCGGACGATGTGGCTCATAACGATCGTCGCCACCCCACTGTCCGCCCATTCGCTGCCAACCTCTCCCGTCTCGGTGTCCGCCCGGCTCCGCCGCGCGGTTTCCTACCTGTCGTTCCTACCTGTCCAGACGCGGGGTGACCGTCGGGGTTGCCCGCCGTGACCGCAACCATAGGAACATCGGCGCGCTCGCAGGCCCGTACGCGGTCGCCCGATCGGGTACTACCCAGTCGCGGCCGACCGGCAAACCTCTGCCTGGCCGCGCCTTACGGACCCGGACGATCACCGATATAAGCGCAGGAAATAATTCTCTTGTGCGTCCGGGGTCACCGGGATGACGTAGTCTCAGGCCAGATCGTTCGACCGGCAGTCGGGGAAAGGGGCGGATGGATGGGGCAGCCGACCCGGTTGCGCGCCGATGCCGCTCGGAATCGCGAACTCATCCTCACCGCGGCGCGGGCTGCCTTCCGCGAACGCGGGATCGCCGCACCGCTGGATGACATCGCCAGGATGGCCGGGGTCAACATCGCCACGCTGTATCGGCGGTTTCCGGATCGCGGCGAACTGATCAAGCAGGTCGTCCTGGACGCCTACACGCTGGTGTGCAACGAGACGCGCCTTGCCAGGGCCAACCTGTCCGACCCGGTCAAGGCGATCGAGAGCTTGCTGCTGCGCCTCGTCGACCGCAGGGACCAACTGGTGCTGCCGCTACTGGGCGGCCCGGCGATCGACGATCCGGCGGCCTTCACCCTGCAGCGCGAGATCGCCGCCAACCTCGAGACGGTACTGACGGCCGGCCGGGCGAACGGCAGCGTGCGGGAGGACCTCACCGCTGTGGACATCATCACCGCGTCGGCCCTGGTCTGCCGCCCGATGCCGCACCTGTCCACCGAGGACGCCGGCGCGCTCGCCGCCCGGCACGTGCACGTGTTCGTCGACGGCCTGCACCCCGGCCAGGCACGCCGAATGCCGGCCGCGCCGACGCACTCCGAGTTCACCGCGCAGTTCAACCGGCCGAGCTGAGCACCACCTCAGCTCAGTTCTGCGCGTCCTTGTCGCCGTCGCCGAAGCGGTGTACCGCCTCCTTCGCCTTGGCAGCACCGGACTGGATCTTGCCGGAGTACTTGCCCTGGGTGCCGCTGTCGATCTTGCTGGCAACCTTGTCAAGGCCCTCGGTGATCTTGTCGCCGTGTTGGCCGACGAAATCCGATGCGCGGTCCTTCAGTTCCTCGGCCTGCTTCTTCATGTCATCGAGAAATCCCATGTGCCCAGTCTATCCAGCTCGGCCGAACCCGGCAGGACAGCAAGAAGCGGCGTGCAACCGGTCGGATGACAACGATGTCCAGCTTCACGAATAATTCATAATATTTGTCTCGCTTGTCATCTTGAACCAGGACCTGGCCAACGGGCAGCCTGATGGCAACGTTGTCAACGGCGCAGCGGGGGCCGCGCCACCGACCGAAGACGATCGGAGCTGTGGTGGTCACACCGATGGAACCCGCCCCGCTGTCCCGGCGAGGGTTCATCACGGCAGGTGGAACCTTGCTGGCCGGCTTCGGCCTCACCGCGCTGCTACCGGGCGGCTCGGCGTCGGCCGCGCCCGCTGCCGACCGGTCCGGCTCGACCGCCACCGGCTCGCAGGCGCCGGCGCCCGAGGAACTGGCCTTGTACCGGCCGGTCACCGCCTCCTCGACCGCCTATGCGGCGACCCCCGTCGAGTTCGCGGTGGACCAGGTCGCCGAGACCGGGGTACGTGGCACCGGATGGCGTGCGGTGCAGGGCGATCCGCAGTGGATCGCGGTCGACCTGCAAGCGCCCTGCCAGGTCGAGTCGATCGGGCTGGTGTTCGAGGCGCTGCTGAGCGACCCGCCCTTCGTGCCGGCCAGCGGTGACCCGTACAGCAACACGACCGGCGGCGAGATCCTCTCCAGCGCCGCCGTGGCCTTCCAGATCGACGTCTCAGGCGATGGCAGTACCTGGCAGACGGTGTACCAGACCACCTCGGGTCCCGGCGGCAGTATGACCATTCCGCTGTCCGAACCGGTCAGCGCGCGCTGGGTTCGGCTGACCGCGACCGCCCGCTCGAACAGCAACCCGCTGGGCCTCAACGGTTTCCAGGTCTACGGGACCTGCACCCAACCGCGCCCGCCCGCCGTCGGCTGGACCGCCTGGGGCACCGACCAGACCGCCCCGCCCGCGCTGAGCGTGGCCGCCGACGGCACCGTAGCGCTGGAGTCCGGTTGGCGGCTGACCATGGACGACTGGGCCGGCAGCACCGACGGCGGCGCCCTGTCCGGCCCTTCGGTGGACACCAGCGGCTGGCTGCCCGCGACCGTGCCCGGCACCGTACTGGCCACCATCGTCGAGCGGGGTCATCTGCCGGACCCGGTCAGCGGCATGAACAACCTGCACGTCCCGGAGGCGCTGTCCCGGCATTCCTGGTGGTACCGCAGGACCTTCGCGCTGCCGGAGGGCCTCACGACCGGCAGCGGCCGGCACATCTGGCTGGAGTTCGACGGCATCAACCACCAGGCCGCCGTCTGGCTCAACGGCACCAGCGTCGGCGGCCTCACCCATCCCTTCGCCCGCGCCGCCTTCGACGTCACCGCCGCGCTGCACGCCGGCCAGCAGGCACTCGCCGTCCAGATCACCCCGATGCCGCACCCAGGCAGCCCCGGCGACAAGGGCGCGGACGGCAACTCCTTCGTCCAGTCCGGGCAGCTCTACCTCGACTCCCCGACGCTGCTGTCCGCCTCCGGCTGGGACTGGATGCCCGCCGTCCGCGACCGCGCCGCCGGCATCTGGAACCACGTGCGGCTGCGCTCCACCGGTGCGGTCGTGCTCGGCGACCCCCGAGTGGTCAGCACGCTGCCCAACCTGCCGGACACCTCCGTCGCCGAGCTGACCATCACCGTTGCGGTCCGCAATGTCGGCACCACCAGCCAGTCCGTCACCGTGCAGGCGGCCTTCGACAACGTCAGCGTCAGCACCACGGTCACCATCGCGGCCGGCCAGAGCACCGACGTGAGCTTCGCGGCCGCGCAGTACCCACAGCTGCGGCTGACCAACCCGAAACTGTGGTGGCCCAACGGTTACGGTGACCCGGACCTCCACCAGCTCAGGCTCACCGCCCGGATCGGCAGCGCGACGAGCGACCAACGCGGCACCCGCTTCGGCATCCGCCAGTTCGGCTACAGCTACGACCTGCCGATCGTCATCGACCCGGCCACCGATTCGGCCACCCAGACCGAGACCTTCCCCGCTCAGCAGGCGCGCTACCTGCGGATCCAGTGCGGTAAGCGGGCCACCGGCTGGGGTGACTCGATCTGGACGCTGTCGGTGTTCGACAGCGCCAATCCCGGCGCCGACCTCGCCCTGCACTCGGCGGCGACCTCGTCCTCGATCGACAATTCGAGCGACGAGCCGGGCAACGCCGTCGACGGCAACCCGAACACCCGCTGGTCCTCGGCCTACGAGGACAACCAGTGGATTCAGCTCGACCTCGGTTCGACCGTCACCTTCGACCAGGTCACCATCGTCTGGGAACAGGCCTACGCCGCCGACTACGTCATCCAGGTCTCCGGCGACGCCAACACCTGGACGAACGCGAAATCGGTCAGCAACGCGCCGGTACCGTTGAAGATCAGCGTCAACGGGGTCCCGGTGTTCTGCCGAGGCGGCAACTGGGGCTGGGACGAGCTGCTGCGCAGAATGCTGCCGGACCGGTTGACCTCGGTGCTGGCCATGCACCGGGACATGAACTTCACCATGATCCGCAACTGGATCGGTTCCAGCACAAGGGAAGAGTTCTACGCCGGCTGCGACGAGAACGGCATCCTGGTGTGGAACGACTTCTGGGAGGCCGGCCAGTTCACCGACCAATTGCCCGACTACGCCGGCATCGCGACCGACACCATCCTGCGCTACCGCATCCACCCGTGCATCGTGGTGTGGTGCGGCGCCAACGAGGAAGAACCCCCGGCCGCCATCGACGCGGCGATCAGCAAGGCCGTCAGCGATCTGGACAACGAGATCCTCTACCTCGGTGACTCGGCGGCCGGTTTCGTCTCCGGCCACGGCCCGTACTACTGGGTCGATCCGGTCGACTACTTCAGCGCGTCCACCTACGACACCGACCTGTTCGGTTTCCACACCGAGATCGGCATTCCCACGGTGTCGGTGACCGAGAGCATGCGGAACCTGGTCGGCGAGGGTGATCCCGGCTGGCCCATCGACCTCCCCTGGTTTCACCACGACTGGTCGGCCAACGGAAACCAGCAGCCCGCGACCTACCTCGGCGCCATCAACGACCGGCTCGGCACCTCAAGCAGCCTCGACGAGTTCTGCCGCAAGGCACAGTTCATCAACTACGAGAACATGCGCTCGATGTTCGAGGCATGGAACGCACACCTGTGGAACGACGCCAACGCGCTGCTGTTGTGGATGTCGCATCCGGCCTGGCACAGCACGGTGTGGCAGACCTACGACTACGACCTCGACGTGAACGGCAGCTACTACGGGGCACGGAAAGGCTGCGAGCCGGTACACATCCAGGCCAACCTCTCCGACTGGCAGGTCGTGGCCGCCAACCACACCACCCGGCCGATCAGCGACGCCACGGTCACCGCCGACCTCTACGACCTGACCGGCACGGCACTCGCCGCGACTCAGCGGCAGACCATCAGCATCGCGGCCTCGGCGACCGCGAACGCCTTCACCGTGGCCTTCACGACCGGCCTGCCGGCTCTGCACCTGCTCCGGCTCCGGCTGACCGACAGCACCGGAAACCTGTTGTCGGACAACACCTACTGGCGCTACCGGACCGCGCAGGACATGCAGGAACTCAACAACCTGCCGACGGTGGGCGTGTCACTGAAGGTCGGCCCGGCAGACCATCAAGCGGCCGACATCGCGCTGACCGCGACCGTGACGAACACCGGCAGCTCGGTCGCGGCCATGGTCCGGCTGTCCCTGCGGGACCGTAGGTCCGGCGACCGCGTCCTACCGACCCTGGCCAGCGAGAACTACCTCTGGCTGCTGCCCGGCGAGAGCCGCGAGATCACGCTGTCCGCGCCGGCCAAGTCCGTCCCTTCCGGCACGCCGCAGGTCGTCGTCGAGGGCTACAACGTGACCACGGCAGTCTGACATAACGGCCGGTCGCAGCGGAGGGGAAATAGGGATGCCGGTTGGTTGGCTCGCGGCTAGCTTGGGCGAATGCCGCCCGCCGCTGATGTCGCCGCTCTGCTGACCGCCTACGACGAACAGGCCCGCCCTGCCGAGACCACCGGGTTGCCGCCCGGAATCCACGCGGAGGTGGACGGGCCGATCGTGCGGGTGGTCGGTGAGCGGCGGGGTTTCGTGAACGGGCCGGTCGACCTCGGGGTGAGCGGGGCGGAGCTGGATGCGCTGATCGGGCGGCAGCAGGACTTCTTCGCGGCTCGGGGTGAGGGGTTGGAGTGGAAGACCCGCGCCCACGACCGGCCCGCTGAGCTGATCGGGCGGCTGGTGGCGGCTGGTTTCGTCCCGGAGGAGCGGGAGACGGTACTGGTCTGCGCTGCCGAGCAGGTGGCGATCGAGCATCCGGTGCTGCCGGCCGGTGTCGAGCTGCGGGAGGTCACCGACGACGCCGGTTTCCGGCAGGTCGCCGAGCTGGAGTCCGAGGTCTGGAGCGAGGACAAGAGCTATCAGGCGCAGCGGCTGGCCGGTGAGTACGCGACCGGTTCGCTGGTGGTACTCGCCGCGATCGCCGAGGGTCGGATGGTCTGCGCGGCCTGGTCGGACTTCCGGCCGGACACCGAGTTCGTCGGGCTGTGGGGCGGAGCGACCCTGGCGAGCTGGCGGGGCCGGGGCATCTACCGGGCGCTGCTGGCCCGCCGGGCGGCCTTGGCGGTGCGACGCGGGTACCGGTATCTGCAGATCGACGCCTCGGAGGACAGCAGGCCCATCGTGGAACGGTTGGGCTTCACCGCGGTCACCACGACGACGCCCTACGTCTGGACACCGGCAGACGTGGCCGGCTGATCCGGCCCCGAGGATCTCCGCTGGGAACGAGGACATGAGGACTTGATGGACACGGCGGATGCGGACACCGAGGAGTTCGACGAACTGGTCGCCGAGGGTGCCTCGGTACCGGTCGAGGGCTGGGACTTCTCCTGGTTCGACGACGGGCGGGCCACCGAGCAGCGGCCGTCCTGGGCTTACGCGCGGCTGATCGGCGAGCGGCTGGCGACCGTGGCGTCCGCGCTGGACATCGACACCGGCGGCGGTGAGGTGCTGGCGAGTATTCCCCGGCCGCCCGCGTTGCTGGTGGCCACCGAGTCCTGGCCGCCCAATGCGCGGATCGCCGCCGACCGGCTGCGGCCGCTGCGCGGCACGGTGGTCGCGACCGCCGATGAGCGGGTGCTGCCGTTTCGGGACAACACCTTCGAGCTGGTGGTCAGCCGGCATCCGGTGGCCACCTGGTGGCCGGAGATCGCCAGGGTGCTGCGGCCGGGCGGCAGCTACCTGTCCCAGCAGATCGGTGCAGGCCAGCAACTCGAACTGATCGAAGCGATGATGGGGCCGCACACGCCGAGCGCGGTCCGCGCCACCGAGACCGCGGTCGCCGCCGCGCGCGCGGCCGGGCTGACCGTGGTCGACCTGCGCCACGAGACACCGCGCACGGTGTTCTACGACATCGCGGCGGTGGTCTACTTCCTGCGCAAGGTGCTCTGGACGGTGCCCGACTTCACCGTCGAGCGCTACCGCGACCAACTGCTGGCGCTGCATCGCCGGATCAAGGCCGAAGGCTCGTTCACCAGCCGGGCGCCGCGCTTCCTCATCGAAGCGAGGAAGATCGAAGCGGTCGAACCAACGGGCGCCGTGGCCTGACCACCTCGGCACCGGACTGGCAGTATTGGTGCCATCGGGCGGCGAGAGGACCTTTGATGGCGAGTCTGCACGGCACGGTGACGGCGGTCGAGTTGATCACGCCGCGCATGCGCCGCATCCGGATCACCGCGACCGAACTGCGCGGGCTGGCCTGGAAACCCGGTCAGCAGGTACGGGTGCACGCCGCCGCCGACCCGGCCGAGTCGAGCGGCAAGGGTCCGCGCCGCACCTACTCGATCTCCTCCTACCAGGACGACAGCATCGAGCTGTGCGTGCTCGATCACGGTGTCGCCGGGCCGGGAACTGCCTGGTCGCGCAGGATCGGCGTGGGCCAGCCGGTGACCTTCGGCAAGCCGGAGGGCAAGTTCGTGTTGCAGCAGGCGCCCTACCACCTGTTCGCCGGCGAGGAGACCGCGTCCGTCGCGTTCGGACCGATGCTGCGCGCGTTGCCGGCCAACGCACCGGCTTACGGCGTTGTCGAGGTCGACACTGCCGAGGACCGGATTTCACTGCCGGAGTCGATCACCTGGCGATTCCGGGAGGGCGCCTCGGCGGCATCCTCGCAGACGCTGGTGGAGGCGGTGGCCAAGCTGACCCTGCCGGACGAGCCTGGCATCGCCTACCTGGCCGGGGAGGCACGCACCATCCAGCTGGTCCGCCGGCACCTGGTCGGCGACCGGAACTGGCCGCGCCGCAACGTGCTGACCAAGCCGTTCTGGACACCCGGCAAGACCGGGATGGACTAGAACCTCCGCGAACCGCGTGCATAATGCACAGATGACCGAGAGTGCCGGCGCGCGGCTACAGGCCGCGCTGGGGCTGTTGCTGCTACGGCGCCACCGGACGCAGCTCTACGGCGAACTGCTCGAACCGTTCGCGGACAAGGTCGACGAGGCAACGTATCCGGTGCTCAGCGGCCTGGCCCGAGTCGGGCCGACCACCGCGGCGAAGCTCGCGCACGATGTCGGTCTGGACCGCTCGGTGGTGAGCCGGCACAGCGACCGCCTCGAAGCACTCGGCCTGCTGCGGCGCTCCCCCGACCCGGCCGATGCCAGGGCAACGCTGCTGACGCTGACCGAGGACGGCACCGCGCTGGTGGCGCGACTGCGCGATCGGCTGGCCGGGATCTTCCAGCAGCGCCTCGAACGCTGGCCCGCCGACCAGGCCGACGCCTTCGTCGCCGGGATGGAACGGTTCGTCGCGGAGTACCTGGACTGACCGGCTGGGCCAGGCGTCGACCTGGAGCGCGGCCGGGACACCGGCGAACGCGAGTAACCTGAAAAGGTAGTTGGTCGCGCCGGCCATGCAGGGCACGGTGGTAGGAAAGGTGCCGTACCGCCGATGAGAGGCCTGCGCCGGGTGATGCCGGTCATTTTCCCGATCGTGCTGTTGTTGCTGTTCGTGGTGCCCTGGTGGACATTCGTCGCCTCGGATTCGTGGCCCGAGGCCGCCTTCGTCGTCGGCACCGTCGTGTTCGCGTTGGCCTTCGTCGGCTTTCCGCTCACGATGCGGATGGGCCACCGTAGGGGCGGTTCGGACGCGGCGGCGCGGATCGCTGACACGACCCTCGGGGTGATCTGGGTCATGTTCACCTGGTCGGTCCTGGGGCTTGTGGTCCGCCTCGTCCTTGGACTGTCCGGAGTGGATGATCCACTGCGCGCGCGGATCACCGGGCTCGCCGCACTGGGAATCGCGGTGATCCTGGTGCTGTTCGGCAACGTCGAGGCGATGCGGGTGCCGAGGATCAGGGCCTCGGACGTGGTCATTGCCCGGCTCGGCGCCGGCCTCGACGGGTTGCGCGTCGTGGTCCTCGCCGACACCCATTACGGGCCGATCAACCGGAAACGCTGGTCGGAGCGGGTCGCCGCGGCGGTCAACGAACTGCGGCCGGATGTGGTGTGCCACGCGGGGGACCTCGCCGACGGCACGGTCGCGCAACGGCAGGAGCAGGTCAACGCGCTCGGTGACATCACGGCCGGTTCGGCGAAGCTGTACATCACCGGCAACCACGAGTATTTCAGCGAGGCCCAGGAATGGCTCGACCATATGGGCAGCCTCGGCTGGGACCCCTTGCACAACCGGCATCATCTCGTCGAACGCGGCGGGGACCGGCTGATCTTCGCCGGCATCGACGACCGCACCGCGGCCTCCTCCGGACTGGCCGGGCACGGCGCCGACCTGGCCGCCGCGCTGGCCGACACCGATGCCGACACCCCGATCGTGCTACTGGCCCACCAGCCGAAACAGGTTGCCGTCGCCGCTGCGGCCGGGGTCGACCTGCAGATCTCCGGGCACACCCACGGCGGCCAGATCTGGCCCTTCCACCTGCTCGTCCGGCTGGAACAGGGCTACCTTCATGGTTTGCAGCGGATCAACGAGCGCACCCAGCTCTACACCAGCCGGGGCGCCGGCTTCTGGGGTCCGCCGCTGCGAGTGTTCGCGCCGAGCGAAATCTCGCTGCTGACCCTGCGCGCGGACGGGATCGACGGTTCCTCCTCCTGAGAGCGAAGGAGACAACGTGCACACACCGATTGTGGTCACCGGCGGCACCGGCACCCTCGGCCGGCCGTTGGTCGAGCGGCTGCGCGCGAGCGGCCAGCAGGTTCGGGTCCTCAGTCGACGACCGGGGCCGGAGCGGGCGGTGGCCGATCTGCTCACCGGGGAGGGCGTCGAGGCCGCGGTGGCCGGGGCCGGCACGATCATCCACTGCGCGACGACGATACGCGGTGCCAAGGACGTGCGGGCGACGGAGAACCTGCTGGCCGCCGCGACGGCAGCCGGGCGTCCGCATCTGGTCTATATCTCGATCGTCGGCATCGATCAGCTGCCGGTTGGTTACTACCGGGGCAAACTCGCCGCCGAGCAGCTCATCGAGCGCAGCGGCCTGCCGTACACGATCCTGCGGGCCACCCAGTTCCACGACCTGCTGTGCACGGCGTTCGGCATGCTGGCGAAGCTGCCGGTCCTGGTGGTGCCGGCGATCCGATGCCAGCCCGTCGAGGTCGGCGAGGTGGCCACCCGGCTGGCCGAACTGGCCACCGGTGAACCACTCGGCCGGGTGGCCGATTTCGGTGGGCCGCGGGTACTGCCGCTGACCGAACTGGCCCGCGCCTACCTGACCGCGACCGGACGGCGACGCGCCGTGCTGGGTATTCGCCTGCCCGGCAAGACCTTTCGGGCCGCGACGGCGGGCGAGAACCTGACCCCGGACCATGCCGACGGCACGATCACCTTCGACAGCTACCTCGCCGAGGCACCGCTCAGAGGCCGGCCAACAGATCGGTCTCGGTGATACCGGGGCCCTGGCCGTCGCGGATGAAGTACTCCGTGCCCCAGATCTGCCGGGCGAATTCCGTTGGCAGCCCGAGGAAGAAGGACTTCTCGCTGACCTGGCTGGCGTGCGCGCGCATCGCCGCCTGCTTGTAGTCCAGATAGGAGCTGACATCGACGGCGGCGGTGATGTCCGCCTCCGCCGTGCCGAAGTCCTCCGGGCCGCCCGTGTCCGGCAGCTCGAAGTCGAGGCTCACGCCGCTGTCGCGGATGGCCCGCATGGTGCGTGTCACGCGCTCGCGGTTCATGGTGTTCTGGAAAACCCGTTGCGTGCCAGCGATCTCGGCGGCCCGCAGACCGACCCGGTGCACCTGGATGTGGTCCGGGTGACCATAGCTGCCCTTTGAGTCGTAACAGGTCAGCACATCGGCCTGTTCGTCGAGAAGGATCTCGGCCAACCGCTGGGCGGCCTCCTCCACGGACGCCGTCCAGAACGAGCCGGGCTCCTCATTCGTCGGCTCCCCCATCATTCCGGAGTCGACATAGCCGAGGAACTCCAACCGTGCCACGCCGAGAATGTCCGCGCAGGCCCGCGTTTCGACGACCCTGCGCTGCCAGAGCCGCTCGCCGTCGGCGAGGAAGCCGGTCGGCACCGCCGTGCTCACCGCGCGTGGCCACCACCAGGACGACCCGGTGTCCCTGTTCGGATGCCATCCGCAGCACGCCGCCGCAACCGATGCTCTCGTCGTCGGGATGAGCGTGAAAAGACACCAAAGTAGCCACGAGCCGACGTTACCCCACGAGTCTTACCGCAGCGGCTGGAACTCACGGTAGAACCGCTCGGCGTCAACGACTTCCAACGTGCCGGGGCCGGGCCGCCGACCGGGATGGAACACCAGATGCCCGCCCGGCGTGATCAACGACTCCGCTCCAGGACCGACGTGCAGCCGACCGACGGACCGTCCGCCGTCATCGATCGCGTTGAACGAGATCTGACTCGGGATCAGCCCGCTCAGATGTAGGTCGATCACCCAATCGGTCATCCGTGCCAACGATTCGCCGCCCGTGTGCTCCATGACCTCCACATGCCTCGGCACCGTCTGGTAGTGCTGCCCTCGCCGCATCGACGCCTCCCCACCGGCTCTGCATCCACCGTCGATTATAGAACATATGTTCGAACGATTCCACCGAGCCCTGCCGCTCGCGGCTCGACGGGATCTCGGCTTGACAGGGCGCCGTTCGAGCGGGGTACCGTGGTAATCGGTAGTTCCGGCTGCCGCTGGGTCCGCGGGAAGAGCTACAAGCTCATCGGTGTGTGCACGACATGTGCGATCGACATTGGTCTTTCCTGCCCGATGACGCGGACCCGCGGGCGCGACAGGAAGGGCTACCGTGTCCGATCAACAACGCTCCCTGCCCAGCAGGCCCAACGTGCGCTACCTCAAGATCGAGGCGAAGCGCCGCCTTGCCGCGGGCGAGTTCGCCACCCTGCACGACGCGCAGTTGGCCATCGCCCGCGAACACGGGTTGTCCAGCTGGACGGCACTCAAGCAACTCGCCGAAGCCGAGTCCCCGCAGGCCGCGCTGGCCCAACTGCACTGGCTGGCCGCCCGCTTCACCTCGGCCGACGAGGCGGACTGGACCGCGCCGGACGAGGCCGAGCTGCGGGAACACTTCGACGAGCAGTTCCTGAGCAGGGTCCCGCCGACCCGGCTGGTCGGCATGTTCGCGCCGCTGGCCCGGTTGTTCCGCGCCGAACTGGTGGTCACCGAGAACACCCCGACGCATGCCATGGCCACACTCGGCGACCGGCAGTTGCAGGCGGTCGTCACCGGGCAGCCGCCGCACCGGCTGGTCGGCCTGCGCGCCTGGCGGCCCGGCACGGTGACCGATCCTCGGCTGCGCGATCCACGCACGCTGACCGGTGGCGAGGTGCCCGCCGCCGCCATCGGGATCGTGGACGCGGTGTTCGCCGAACTCGGGCTCGTCGCACTGACGGTCGCCTGTGGTCGATCCGATGCTCCCGTGTGGACGGTCGGTCGCGGCTGGGCGGATCTGGACAGGGCCGAGATCATCAGCACCGGCCACCGGTTCCCGGCCGGCTCGCTGACCACGCTGATCACCGCGACGGCCGTGCTGCGACTGGTCGCCGAGGGGCTGGTCGAACTGGACGCGCCGGCCAACCGCTATCCGACCGCGGTCCGGATCGCCGACCCCGCCGTGACGGTCCGAGAACTGCTCAGCCATACCGGCGGGGTGGACTCCCCGGCCGAGATGTTCGGTGCGCAGGTCGATGATCTCCTCGAACTGACCGGGCCGGAGCTGGCATGTTCCGGGGTGCGCGGTGAATTCGCCTTCAGCAATGGCGGTTATGCGGTGCTCGGGGAATTGATCGCCGCGGTCACCGGTAGTTCCTTCGCCGAATCAGCGGCTCGGCTCGTACTCGAACCGCTCGCTATGGCCGACTCCACATTCGAGGTCCCGGCACATCATGCGGCGACCGGTTACGAATTGGGTTCCGACGGGATTTTCACCCCGGTCCCACGCGGGGTGTACCTGCTGCCCGGCGCGGCCGGACTGTGGACGAGTGCGGCCGACCTTGCCCGGTTCGGGGCCGGCTGGTCGACCTTGCTGCCCGCCGCGCTCGCGGCCGAAGCGTTGCCGGCCGCTGCCGATCGGCCTGGTGGCGGCCAACCGCTCGGGCTCGGCTGGCGGCTGGACAGGTCCGGCGAACTGGCCGGGATGGCCAGCGCGGGTCACGGCGCGGCCGCGTCACTGGTCGTCCGGATCCGCGACGGTCAGGCACAGGCCGCACTGGCCAGCCGAGCGCTACCGATCGAGCCGGTGAACGGCCGGATACTGCGAGCAATAGGCTGATTCCCAGCAAAAACGTCCCGAAACATGGCCACCTGTGATATGGTAAACATGAGAATTGAATTGATTTTGCGAAATTCATTGTTCTTGTTTATCGTGTGCCGATGGCCACCGAATTGACCCGACCATTGCGCATCGGTCTCCAGGTGAAACCTCAGCACGCCGACTACTCGGTCATTCGCAGGGCAGCGGTGACGGCCGAGGAACTGGGTGTGGACATCCTGTTCAACTGGGATCATTTCTTCCCGCTCGGCAAGATCCGCGAAGGCAAGCACTTCGAATGCTGGACCATGCTGGGCGCCTGGGCCGAGGCGACCTCGCGGATCATGATCGGCCCGCTGGTGACCTGCAACGGCTACCGCAACCCGGACCTGCTCGCGGACATGGCGCGCACGGTCGACCACATCAGCGGCGGCCGGCTCGTCCTCGGGATGGGTGCCGGTTTCCGGGAGTGGGAGTTTCAGAAGTACGGCTACGAGCCCGGCACCCCCGGCAGCAGGCTCACCGAACTGGCCGAGGCACTGCCGAGGATCAAAACCCGCTTCGCCGCACTGAATCCGCCGCCGGTCAGCACGATCCCGATGCTGATCGGCGGCAGCGGCGAACGGAGAACCCTGAAGCTGGTGGCCGAACATGCCGACATCTGGCACACCTTCACCGAGGGAGACGAACTCGCGCACAAACAGCGGGTGCTGGCCCGACACTGTGCCGATCTCGGCCGCGACCCCGCCGAGATCGAGCACTCCGTGTTCATCGGCGGTGATCCGAAGCAGGTCGGTCCGCCCTTGCGTGATCTCGGTGTCACCCTGTTCGTCCCGCTGATCGGCGGGCCGGACCTCGACTTCACCGAGGTGCGGTCCTGGCTGGCCTGGCGGGACGAGCAGAACCGGGCAGTCGGCTGAGGGCGGCGGCCAGGGCTCAGCCCTCGATGTTGCTCATCACGTGCTTGATCCTGGTGTAGTCCTCGAAGCCGTACATGGACAGGTCCTTGCCGTGCCCGGACTGCTTGAAACCGCCGTGCGGCATCTCGGCGACGATCGGGATGTGCGTGTTGATCCACACGCAGCCGAAGTCCAGCCGCTTGGACATCCGCATGGCGCGGCCGTGGTCGCGGGTCCAGACGCTGGCGGCGAGGCCGTAGCGGACGCCGTTGGCCAGCGCGAGGGCCTCGGTCTCCTCGGTGAAGCGCTGAACGGTGATCACCGGGCCGAACACCTCATCCTGGATGATCTCGTCCTGCTGGCGAAGGCCGTCGACGACGGTCGGTTCGAAGAAGTAGCCGGGGCGGTCGAGGGCGTGGCCGCCGTTGCGCAGGACGGCGTGATCGGGCAGCCGGTCGAGGAAGCCCGAGACGCGGGCGAACTGGTCGGGGTTGTTCAGCGGGCCGTAGTAGACGTCCTGGTCCGGGGTGCCGCTGGTGGTTTTCGCCGCCTGCTCGGCAAGCGCGACGACGAAGTCGTCGTGCACGGCGGCGGAGACGAGCACTCGGGTCGCCGCGGTGCAGTCCTGGCCCGCGTTGAAGTAGCCGGCACCGGCGATGCCCTCGGCGGCGGCGGCGAGGTCGGCGTCGTCGAAGACCACGACCGGGGCCTTGCCGCCGAGTTCGAGGTGGGTGCGCTTGAGGTCGACGGCGGCAGCGGCGGCCACCTGCATGCCGGCGCGAATGCTGCCGGTGATCGACACCATCGCCGGGATCGGGTGCGCGACCAGCGCTCGGCCGGTGTCGCGGTCACCGCAGACGACGTTGAACACGCCCGGCGGGAGGAACTCGGCGGCGACCTCGGCGAGCAGGGTGCTGCTGGCCGGGGTGGTGTCCGATGGCTTGAGCACGACCGTGTTGCCGGCGGCGAGAGCGGGGGCGATCTTCCAGACCGCCATCATCAACGGGTAGTTCCACGGCGTGACCTGTGCGCAGACCCCGACCGGCTCGCGTCGGACGAAGGAGGTGTGCCCGGCAAGGTACTCCCCGGCCGACCGGCCTTCCAACATCCGCGCGGCACCGGCGAAGAAGCGGATCTGGTCGACCGAGGGCGGGATCTCCTCGGATGCGGTCAGCGCGAGCGGCTTGCCGGTGTCCGCCGATTCGACCCGGACAAACTCATCGGCACGGGCCTCGATGGCATCCGCGATCCGCAACAACGCCAGCTGCCGCTCCGCCGGTGTGCGCTCCCGCCAGGACTCGAAGGCCGTGGCGGCGGCCGTCAACGCGGCGTCGACATCGGCCTCCCCGGAGTTCGGCGAGGTCGCGTACACCGCCCCGGTCACCGGGTCGATCACGTCGAGCAGCCGCCCATCCGCCGCGTCGCGTGCTTGCCCGTCGATGACGTTCCGGAAGGCGATCTTGTCGGACACGAAAAGCTCCTCACCAGGCGACTTGGCACGACGGTAACACACGGAAACGGTTGCGTAACTCCACCGACCACAACCGGATCAATCGATCTGTAGCCTATTGGCAACTAATTTAGTTGACAACGTCGTTGACATATGCGTTCTCAGCACTTTAAATGTCCCGACACGGTGTGGTGCCGTGGATCACCCTCGTACGCGTCCCCGTTGGCCACCAACCCGTACGCCCTCACCGGAGGTCGGCCCATGAGTACTGACGACCAGCACACCCTGCGCGCGAACGTGCTCGGTGCCGCGGACACCGCGATGATGGCCGTCGCCGGCAGTGCCCCGGCCTACTCGATCGCCGCGAGTACCGCGACGCTGGTCGCGGTGGCCGGTCTGGCCAGTCCGGCCGCGCTGCTCTACTGCGGAGTGCCGATGCTCGGCATCGCCTGGGCGTTCAGCCATCTCGGTCGCAAGGACGTGAACGCGGGCGCGAGCTATGCCTGGGTGGGCAAGGCGCTGCATCCGGCACTGGGCTTCCTCAGCGGCTGGGCGCTGATCGTCTCCGCGACGATCTTCATGGTCGCCGGCTCCCTGCCGGCAGGCTCGCTGACGCTGGCCCTGGTGCGCCCGAGTCTTGCCACCAACACCGCACTGGTCACCCTGGTCGGCGGGGTCTGGTTCGCGGTGATGGTCACCGTCGTCCTGCTCGGCGCGCACATCACCGCGCGGGCGCAGTGGGTGATGTCCGGCATCGAGGTCACCATCCTCACGGTGTTCGTGGTCATCGGCTTCGTTCGCGCGCCGCAGATCGCGGTGCATTCGTTCTCGTTGTCCTGGCTGGGTTTCGGGCATTTCAACGGGTTCAGCGGGTTCGCCGCGAGCGCGCTGATCGCCGCCTTCTACTACTGGGGCTGGGATGTCGCGGCGAACCTCAACGAGGAGACCCGCTCCGCGCGGCGCTCGGCGGGCCTCGGTGGCATCGTGGGCGTGCTGATCGTGTTCGCGTTGTTCCTGGGCTTCACCCTGCTGGTGAACCTGCTGCTGACCTCGGCGGATGTCAGCGGCAGCAGCGGCAACCTGCTGTTCGTGCTCGGCCAGTCGATCTGGCCCGGCGTCGGCGGCAAGGTGCTCTCGCTGGCCGCGATGCTCTCCACCGTCGCCACCCTGGAGACCACGCTGATCCAGGTGACCAGGACGATGTTCGCGATGGGCCGGGACCGCACCCTTGCCGGCGCGTTCGGTCGCACGCACCGGCGCTGGCGCACCCCGTGGCTGGCCACGGTCGTGGTCGCCGTCGTCTCGCTGCTGCTGTTCGTGCTGTCCAACCTGCTCGGCTCGGTCGGCACGATCATGACCGACGCGATCAGCGCCATCGGCCTGCAGATCGCCTTCTACTACGGCCTTGCCGGCATCGCGGTGGTCATCAGCTACCGCAAGGAGATCCTGAGTTCGGTGCGCAACGCGATCTTCATCGGACTGTGGCCGCTGGTGGGCGCGGTGTTCCTGTTCTGGGTCCTCGGCGAGTCGATCCGCAGCAACACCGCGGCGGTCAACGGGATCGGGCTCGGCGCGCTGGCCATCGGCATCATTCCGCTGACCATCGCCTGGCGTCGCCGGTCCCCCTACTTCCGGCGGTCGAGGACCACCGAGGAACTCCCGCCCACCGAGCCCGCGCTCGCCGTCGACGGTGGCTGAGCAGGTGTTCCGACCGTACCCGGCGGTTGCCGGTATCAGGGCGGCCAGCGATGATGCGCGCGTGCGCAGGAACAACACGACGCCAGAACAGGCCCTGGCCCTCGACGAGGTCTCCAAGCGGATCATCGAGCAGCTGCAACAGGACGGCCGCCGATCGTACGGCGCGATCGGCAAGGCCGTCGGCCTGTCCGAGGCCGCGGTGCGGCAGCGGGTGCAGCGGCTGACCCAGAGCGGGCTGATGCAGATCGTCGCGGTCACCGACCCGATGCAGGTCGGCCTGTTCCGGCAGGCCATGATCGGTGTCAAGTGTGACGGACCGCTCGAACCCGTTGCCGAGGCGCTCGGCGCGATGGACGAGATCGACTACGTGATCATCTGCGCCGGCCGCTACGACCTGCTCTGCGAGGCGGTCTGCGAGGACGACGCCCACCTGCTCGACCTGCTGTCCAACCGGGTTCGGCTGATCGAGGGCG
The DNA here is from genome assembly GCA_036268955.1 of Pseudonocardiaceae bacterium. Classification (GTDB taxonomy): domain Bacteria; phylum Actinomycetota; class Actinomycetes; order Mycobacteriales; family Pseudonocardiaceae; genus CAJCJE01. The sequence goes on along the minus strand of DATATE010000232.1, from coordinate 7,347 downwards.
TCCGCGACGTCGAGACGATGATCTACCTCAAGCTGCACAAGCAGTCCTACCAGTGGGGCACCCGCTGACAGCCGACCTCACCTCGCTGACGACGAAATCAGTTGTTTGATCAACCGAACACAACGTTATGGGTTGCTTAAGCTCGATGGATATGCGATAAACGTGGTAGCGAATGAGCCAGGTTGCGATTTTCGCGATCAACGCCAACCTCCCGTGAGGACGACATGACCATCGCCGAGCACGCCAGCCCGACCACCGAAACAGCAGCCAAGCGCAGTGCCCACGACCGGCTGTGGCTGCACTTCAGCCGGATGTCCGGTGGCGAGGCGGAGGCGCCGGTCATCGTGCGCGGCGAAGGCGCCTACATCTGGGACTCGCACGGCCGCCGCTATCTCGACGGCCTCGCCGGCCTGTTCGCCGTCCAGGTCGGCCACGGCCGCACCGAACTGGCCGAGGCGGCGGCGAAGCAGACCAGCACGCTCGGCTACTTCCCGCTCTGGTCGCACGCGCACCCGCCGGCACTCGAACTTGCCGAGCGGCTCACCGACGCGGCGCCGGGCGATCTGAACCGGGTCTTCTTCACCGTCAGCGGCGGGGAATCCGTTGAGACGGCATGGAAACTGGCCAAGCAGTATTTCAAACTGGTCGGCAAACCCACCAAGCACAAGGTGATCAGCCGGTCGCTGGCCTACCACGGCACCTCACAGGGCGCGCTGTCCATCACCGGCCTGCCCGGCGCCAAACAGGACTTCGAACCATTGGTACCCGGCGGCCTCAAGGTGCCGAACACCAACTTCTACCGCGCCCCGGTCCACGGTGACGACTACGCCGCCTACGGCCGCTGGGCCGCCGACCAGATCGCGCAGGCCATCGAGTTCGAGGGCCCGGACACGGTGGCCGCAGTCTTCCTCGAACCGCTGCAGAACACCGGTGGCTGCTTCCCGCCGCCGCCCGGCTACTTCGAACGGGTCCGCGAGATCTGCGACGAGAACGACGTGCTACTGGTCTCCGACGAGGTGATCTGCGCCTTCGGCCGGCTCGGCCACGACTTCGGCTCCCGCCGCTACGGCTACCAGCCCGACCTGCTCACCACCGCCAAGGGCCTCACCTCCGGTTATGCCCCGCTCGGCGCGGTCTTCATCAGCGACCGGATCGCCGAACCGTTCCGGCACGGCACCACCACGTTCATGCACGGCTCGACCTACGGCGGCCACCCGGTGTCCTGCGCGGTCGCGCTGGCCAACCTCGACATCATCGAGCGCGAGGGCATCTACCAGCACGTGCGGGACAACGAAGGTGCTTTTCGCTCCACTGTGGACAAACTGCTCGACCTGCCCATCGTCGGCGACGTGCGCGGTGCGGGCTTCTTCTACGGCATCGAACTGGTGAAGGACAAGGCCACCAAGGAATCCTTCACCGCCGAGGAGTCCGAGCGCATCCTGCGCGGGTTCGTCTCCCCCGCCCTGTGGGACGCCGGCCTCTACTGCCGGGCCGACGACCGGGGCGAACCGGTCGTCCAACTGTCCCCGCCGCTGATCTGCGATCAGTCCCACTTCGACGAGATGGAGCAGATCCTGCGCGGCGTCCTGAACAAGGCCTGGACCCTGCTGTAGCCGTTGCGCCGGTCCCGGTCAGGACCTTTTCTCAACGGCCGCAGGCTATTTGCCGGCGACCGCCGGGGTCGCCTCGGTCGAGGTCCTACCGGTTCGGCGAATCCACAGTAGACCGAGAATGGGCAGCACGACCGGGATGAAGAAGTAGCCGTTTCCGTAGAGCGACCAGACGGTCGCGTCCGGGAAGGCGCTCGGCGCGAGCACACTGGCCGTGCCGACCGCGAGCACCCCGATCAGCTCGACCGTGCAGGAGATCGTGGCGACCCGCCGCGAGGTGACGCTCGCCTTCGCGAGGCAGACCGTGGCCACGATGTAGACGAGCCCGGCGAACGCGGAGAGCAGATAGGCCAGGGGCGCCCGGTCGAACTGCAGCAGGATCTGCACGACCGACCGGGAGGTCGCGCCGAGCGCGAAAACGGCGTAGACCGCGATCAGTACCCGACCCGGCCCGCTGCGGGTGGTTTCCGCGAGGGTGGCGGGGGCCTGCGATTCTGGCTCAGACAACGGTACCTGCCCACACTTGGTTCATCCGCAAGATCATGATTGGCACGACGAGACAGGCGACCAGCAGTACGCCGACGCCCCATCGACTGCGTTCGGCCCGCGCCCACCAGGCCGCCGCCGGCAGGATCAGCAGCGAGCCGATCAGGTAGCAGACGAAGGTGAGGCCTTCGACGTGCCGGCTGGTGCCGGCCAACGCGACGATGCCCAGCACCGCCTGCACGAGGAGCCCGAGTTCGACCACACCGAGGAAGCCGAGCAGGACCACCAGCCCGACCGGTCGCTTGAGCAGCAACAGGACGAATGACCACAACGCGCCCGCCACGGCGGCAAGCACGAGCGCGGTGGCGAACAGCGGGGTGGTCATGGCAACCGATTATCGGCCACCGGAACGGACCAGCGGCGGGCGGGTCAGCCCAGCGGCAGCGAGCTGACTGAGCGGCTTTTTGCGGCTTGAAGTACAAATATTGCCGTCTTTCACAGATGTATTGCGGCCAGGTGTCAACATCGTTACGATCTGTGGCAGCGATCACAGCCCCGCTGGTGCAACCGCCGCCAGTGCGGCCTCCTGGCGGTCGGCGCTTACCCAGGGCCTCCCGTGCACCTCGACCCAGCAGTAGGAACACCGCGCGCGGTTTTCGGCCATACCGACCATCGGTTCGGTCATGCCGGGCTGCCCGCTGTCCACACTTGAGAGGATTCCACATGGGAGTCTCGCGTCGTAGCTTTATTACCACGATGGCCGCCGGAGCAGCGATCGGCGCTTTGTCCGCAACAGAGTTGGCCAATAACGCGTTGGCGAGCCCATTAACAGTTAACGACGCGGCGGCCACTCCGCAGGCCAGCCCGGCCGGTGACGTGGTCGGCAAGATTACCGTTGGCTACCAAGGCTGGTTCGCCTGCATCGGCGATGGGGCACCGATCAACGGCTGGTGGCACTGGAGCAACAACATGAGCCAGGCGCCGTCGCCGAGCAATAACAACATCAAAGCCTGGCCGGACATGTCGGAGTACACGAACGGTTACCAAACCGCGTACTCGAATTGCAATAACGGTCAACCGGCGGAATTGTTCTCCTCCTACGACCAGCAGACGGTCAACACCCATTTTCTGTGGATGCAGCAGAACGGCTGCGACACCGCTGCCCTACAGCGGTTCGACCCGAACGGCAGCGAGGGCCCGACCCGCGACGCCATGGCGACCAAGGTACGCAGCGCCGCGGAGGCCTACGGCCGGAAGTTCTACATCATGTACGACGTCACGGACTGGACGAACATGGCGTCGGAGATCACCGTCGACTGGACGAACAAGATGTCCGCGCTGACCCAGTCGTCGGCCTATGCGATGCAGAACGGCAAACCGGTGGTGTGCATCTGGGGTTTCGGCCTCGACGACGCCAACCACAACTTCGCCGCGAGCGACTGCCTCAACGTGATCAACTGGTTCAAGAGCCAGGGCTGCTACGTGATCGGTGGGGTGGCGAGGGAATGGCGGTCCGGCGACAACGGTTCGCGGGCCGGGTTCTCCGACGTCTACCACGCCTTCAACATGATCTCGCCGTGGATGGTCGGCGCGATCGGCACCGTGTCCGACTCCGACTACTACTACACCGCCGACAACGTGCCCGATGTCGCCGACTGCGCCGCGAACGGTATCGACTACCAGCCCTGCGTGCTGCCCGGTGACGTCTCGGCCAACCAGCGCGTGCACGGCGACCTGATGTGGCGGCAGTTCTACAACATGATCCGAGCGGGCGCGCAGGGCATCTACATCTCGATGTTCGACGAGTTCGGCGAGGGCAACCAGATCGCCAAGACCACACCGACCCAGGCCACCGTGCCGGCCAGTTCCGGGCTGCTCTCGCTCGACCAGGACGGCACGGCCTGTTCCTCGGACTACTACCTGCGATTGACCGCGGACGGCGGCCGGATGCTCAAGGGCCAGATAGCGCTCACCGCGACCCGGCCGACCGCGCCGGTCGTGTCCGGCGGGGGCGGGGGCACCAACGCCAACCTCGCGCTGAACAGCGCGTCCGCGGAGAGCAGCCACACCCAGAACTACAGCAGTGGCAACGCGGTCGACGGAAACCCCAGTACCTACTGGGAAAGCGCGAACAACGCGTTCCCGCAGTGGCTACAGGTCGATCTGGGTACCAGTACCAGCGTCTCGCGCCTGGTGCTGGACCTGCCGCCGGCCACGGACTGGGGCGCGCGCACCCAGACCTTCTCGGTACTGGGCAGCACCGACGGTTCGAACTTCAGCACCGTGATCGGCTCGGCCCCGCACACCTTCGACCCCGCTTCCGGCAACACGGTGACCATCACCTGCACCCCGACCACCCTGCGCTACCTGCGGGTCAACTTCACCGCGAACACCGGTTGGCCGGCGGGCCAGTGCTCGGAACTACAGGTCTACGCGAGCTGACCGGCCCAGCGCTTCGGAGTGGCTCAGCGCTGACGGGGACCTCGGACGGCCGAGGTCCCCGGACGTGCCGCGCCGCCGAACAGCTCGACCAGGATGGCCCTGCGCTGATCCTGTAGCCGCGCGGGAATCCGGCCGTTGGCCAGCAGGACGGCCATCCCGTGCAGGGTGCTCCAGAACACCTCGGTGAGCACGTCGATGTCGTGGTCGCAGCCCTCGCAGCCTTCGTGCAGCGCGGCAAGGACCCCTCGCAGTTCACCGAAGCCGCCCTTGAGCTGCGGCGGGGCCTGTTCGGTCGCGAACGGCAGGGTGGTGGCGAGGGTGAACATGGCCTGGTAGACCGCGCCGTTGCCGGCCGCGAAGTCGAGGTAGGCGCCGGCGACCCGGTCCAGCGCGGCCTCGGCGGAGCATGCCTGACCCGCCGCGATCCGCAGTGCGTCGAGGAGTTCGGCGAAACCGACCAGCGCGACCGCGTCCACGATCGCGTCCTTGCCGGCGAAGTGGCTGTAGAGGACCGGCTGGCTGTACTCGATGCGCTCGGCGAGCCTGCGCGTCGTCACCGCGTCCCAGCCCTCCGACTCGGCCAGCTCCCGCGCGGTGGTGATGATCAGCTGCTCGCGTTGGGCGACCTCGCGCTGTCGCCGTTCTGAGATCGACACCAGCCTATCCTAGCATCGCTAGACCTCCGAGCGTCGTTCGTGTTAGCGTCGACCCATCATCTAGCGACGCTAGATTCGACTCGGGAGGAATCCGTCATGATCACCCTGCACATTGCCCAGGTACTCGCCGGACTGGTCGGCGTCGGCATCATCGTCATCGGGATTCGATTCCTCATCCAGCCCGCGGCCTGCGCGGACGGGTTCGGTGTCGCCATCGCGCCTGCCCCTGGTGTCAACGGCTACCTGGCCACCAAGGCGGTCCGCGACATCGCCTCCGGCCTGTTCATCTTCGCGCTGCTGGTGCTGGCCAGTACCCAGGTAGTCGGCGTCTTCCTGCTGCTCGCCTCGCTGATCGCGTTCGGCGACATGGGCATCGTGCTGCGCAACGGCGGCAAGCCGGCCGTCGCCTTCGGCGTACACGGGGCGACCGGCGCCGTCATCGTCGTGGCCGGCCTCCTGTTCCTGCTGGCCTGACCTCCGCCGACCGGGGGCACGGCCGCGCGCTGCTCCGGACCTCGGCCGGAGCGCCGGACGGCCTCGGCCCGATCTGCGATCATCGGTGGCGTGAGCGAGCAACGCATCGCGCGGGACCGGGATCGGGACCAGGCCGGTCGGGCCAGGAACGCCCGGCCACGGGACGGCCTCGGTCGACCGCTCCCCTACGGCAGCGCCGGAGTCGAACGGTATCCGGAAGGCATCCGGCGCACCCCGGCCGAATCCCTCGCCGAGGCCCAGCGACTGCTCGACGAACACCGGCCCTTCCACGCCCACGAGGTCCTCGAAGACGCCTGGAAGACCGCGCCGGACACCGACCGGGAGCTGTGGCGGGGCCTTGCCCAACTCGCCGTCGGCCTGACCCACGCCGCGCGGGGCAACCCCACCGGCGCGAACGCGCTGTTGACAAGGGGCGCGGACAACATCCGCCGCTACGCCGACCATCCGCCGCACGGCATCGCGATCACCGGCCTGCTGACCTGGGCGGCGGAGCTGGCGGCCGACCCCTCGGAGATCCGCTGGCCTCCGCTGCGCATCGAGGACCGGACACCGGATCAGACACCGGATCAGGCACCGGACCGGACACGGGATCAGGCGCGGGACCGGTCCGGCGGCGCGGCGGAATGAGCGTCCGCCGGCACGCCTACGGCAGCGGCCCCGATCAGTACCTCGAACTGCACGCCCCCACCGGGACTCCTCGGCAGGGCACGGTCGTGGTGATCCACGGCGGTTTCTGGCGCGCGGGCTACGACGCCGCACTCGGCCGCCCGCTGGCCGCCGATCTGGCCCTGCGCGGCTGGACCGCGGTGAACCTCGATTACCGGCCGTCGAATCGGGGTGGCTGGAGGGGCACCTTCGACGATGTGGCCGCCGGCATCGACCACCTCGCCGATCTCGATGTGGACACCGACAACCTCGTCGCGATCGGCCATTCCGCGGGCGGTCAGCTCGCGGTATGGGCCGCAGGACGCGCCGGACTGCCCGCTTCGGCGCCCGGCGCGTCGCCTCGGGTGTCGCTGGCCGGCGTGATCAGCCAGGCCGGGGTGCTCGACCTGGCCACCGCCGCGCGGAACAGGGTCGGCGGCCGGTCGGTGCACAAGCTGCTCGGCGGCGCGCCGGAGGAGGTCGGGGATCGCTATGCGCTCGCCGATCCGATCGCCCGCCTGCCACTCGCCGTGCCGGTGGTGTGCCTGCACAGCCGCGCCGACGACCTGGTGCCGTTCACGCAGAGCGCGGCCTATGTGGCCGCCGCCGACCAAGCCGCCGGCAAAACGGCCCGGCTGGTCGAGGTCGACGGCGACCACTTCGCCCATCTGAAGCCGAGTTCCCCGGCCTGGGCAGCGGCGGTCCAGGCGCTGCGGGAACTGCCGACCTCGCGCTAACCGACCTTGTCGGCGGCGATGAGCAGGTAGTGGAAGCTGCCCTCGCGATAGGCGGTCAGGAACGGGCCCTCGATACCGGTGGCCACCGAGGAACGCTCCCGCAACTCCCAGTACGGGATGGTGTCCGCCGTCAGGTCCACCACACTGATCGGCACCAGACCATTGGCCTGCATGGCCTTGAAATACGCACTACGCGGATGAATGTTGCACGTGTAGTGCTGATCGATCTGACTGACCGCCTTCGAACGCCCACCCGTCACATCGTTGTAGCAACCG
>DATATE010000231.1:0-125655 GCA_036268955.1 Pseudonocardiaceae bacterium | reverse complement strand
CATGCTCGCCAGCAACGGACTCCAAGCCGGCGGCCTCACCCCCCGCGAAGTCGACGTCCTCAAACTCCTCGCCGACGGCACCGACACCCCCCACATCGCCCAAGTACTCAGCTACTCCGAACGCACCATCAAGAAAATCATCCAGGACATGCTCACCCGGCTCAACCTGCACAACCGCGCCCACGCGGTGTCCTACGCGCTGCGCGTCGGCGCCATCTGACCGCTCGACAGCCGGCCCGAACCGGGCTGGTTGTCGAGGCGAGGCTGATTTTGACTAGGTCGACGGGTCTGCCGTCGGCCTGGTTCCGTCTTCGGGTGCGGAACCGGTTGTCTACATTGGCTCGGGCCGTCGCGGATTGGGCACGGTCCTGGTATTTCGATGGACAGCAGGCGCCCACGGGCTGAAATAGTGGGCAGATGGTTCACAACGTTGCTCTGGTTCTCGGTGGTGGTGGGGCTGCCGGACAAGCGTGGCAGATCGGTGTCATCGCAGGGCTGGCCGAAGCCGGTCTCGATCTGACCGAGGCCGCGGATCTGGTGGTCGGCACCTCGTCCGGTGCCACAACGGCAGCGCACGTGCGCAGCGGTATCCCGGCGGCCGAGCTGTTGGCCGCGGTGCTGTCCCCGCCGGTTCGACCGGTCCGACAGAACCAGCAGCAGCCGCCGTCCCTGCCGATGGCAGGAGTGTTCGAGCGGATGCGGGCCATCGGCGCCGCCGCCACCTCGGCAGCCGAGCTACGACGTGCGATGGGCGCGTTCGGGTTGGAGAGCGACGCAACACTCGGACCCACGGCGGGAGCGCGACGCGCAATGGTCGCCGCCAGGTTGCCTCACCCGCAATGGCCGGACCGGCCGATGATCGTGGTGGCCGTCGACGCGCATACCGGGGAATTGGCCGCGTTCGACCGCGATTCCGGCGTCGACCTGGTGGACGCGGTCACCGCGAGCACCGCGCTGCCCGGGATGGCCCCCACGCACAGCGTCAACGGCACGCACTACATCAACGGTGGCGTGCGCTCCGGGGAAAACGCCGACCTCGCCTCGGGCTATGCGAACGTCGTGGTGCTCTCGCCGTTCGGCGGACGGAGCCAGACACCGCCGCAAGAAGGGCAGTTCGAGGGGATACGCAGAATGCCGGGCACGGACCTGGCAAGCGAGGTCGAGGCCCTGCGCAAGCAGGGCAGCCGCGTCGAGGTGATCACACCGGACGCCGATTCCCAGGCCGCGATGGGCACCAACCAGATGGATCCGGCGACCCGCATCCCGGCCGCCCGTGCCGGTTTCGCCCAGGGCAAGCAGGAAGCGACCCGCGTGACGTTCCGCTGACGATCGCCCGCCGACGCCCAGCGCCGCACCGTCATCGGCGGAGAGCCACGAAACGGCACACGGTCCCTGGAACGAGGGTAAGAAGGAGACTGCTACTCGGCGGAGCTGAATTCCTGGAACCGATCAACGGCGGATGAATCAGCCAGCTCGCCGGAGGGATCCAACCGGTCCTGCTCCTGCTGGATAGACGCGATGATATCGTCCAAAATCTCCCACATCTGGACCATCTCCTTGAGTTGAGAACACAGAACAAGATCATCGAGAACCGGACGGTCGTCGCGTTGTCCCGCGACATGCCCGCGGCGCCGCGACCGGCTTGTCATAGCTCGTGAAACTCTGCTGGAGATAGTGAATCAGGACGGCGTCTACGACTCGTCAATATCGCGCGACAACGGCCGACCCGCCCGGTAGCGGTCAGTCCTTCGGCCCCATTGCCGCGCACGAGGAACGTCGATGACAGGAGGGGTGGCTTTTCGGGTAGCGAACGTGCGTCCTTTCGGTCGCCACGTTGCTGCCGACAGCGAGCCGTCGTTATCGTCAAGATGCCTCCTGAGGAGGAGGTAGCGAACGGCCCCCGGTTTGGCGAGTCCCGGACTTCTCACCTTCCCCGAGGTTCATGGCCGGGCCATCACCGGACCGGGGGCCGCGCTCGAAAGTCACCGGCCGAGTGCGGTGAACACCCCTGCGCGCCGAGCCGAATGGCCTGCCTTGAAAATTGATTTCATCTTTTCGGCAGAGGCGAGTTCACCCGACAACCGCCGTGCGAACCCTGCCGAATATCTCGGCATCCTGACTCCTTGAGTGACGGCTGAGTGCGGCCCGCTCCATATCCGCATCGAGTGCTCAGTGGTGGATCTCGGCGGCGATGCCGGCTCCGACGCCCGGATCGACCACACGTCTGCCGCGCGAACGCCGCCGCCTGCCGTCGAGGTGGACGGGGGTTCCGGGCCGCCGTCGGCATCGGCGCTCGTCCATCGGCCCCCAAATACTGGGACGGTCAACCGCAAAAGAACCTTAATTGTTGGTCACGGTTACATGAGGTACATGAGGTGGCAGCAGGCCCGTAATGCGGGCAGCATTCGGGTTTTCCTCGGTTATGCCTGGATGTGGAACCAGGATGGCAGGCTCACCTGTCGTCGAGTAGTTGAAATGTCACTTGCCGTGCGCATCGCGATCTGTTCTGACTTGCATGGGTTCTCTACCGTGGCACCATGTACGAGATCCTGCTTGTCGAGGACGATCAGTCGGTGCGGACGGCATTGCAACACGCACTGACCGGACGGGGCTTCAATGTGGTACCGGCAAGTACCGCAACGGACGCGTTGCGTTCGGTGGCGGCGAGGATACCGGACATCATCATTCTCGACCTCGGACTTCCCGACCTCGACGGTCGGGCCACACTGCGCATGATGCGTGGGATGACCAATGTGCCGGTCATCATCGCCACGGCGAGGAGCGGCGAGCGCAGCATCGTGGATCTCCTGAATGCCGGCGCTGACGACTACGTCGTCAAGCCCTTCTCCAGCGAACAACTGGTCGCCAGGATCTCCGCATTGCTCAGACGCTGCGAAGGGTTGACTCAACACGAGGACAAGAGCGTCCTTGATGTCGGCGGGCTGCATATCGACCTGCGACAGCGCGTGGCCGAACTCGACGGACGAACGTTGGACCTGAACCGACTGGAGTTCGATCTGATCGCCTACCTCGCAAGGCGACGGAACACGGTGGTCACTCGGCCGGAACTCATCCACGATGTCTGGCAACGGCAGGACCACGGCGACGACCGAACCATCGACGTGCATGTCTCCTGGTTGCGGCGCAAACTCGGGGAGACCGCGGCGAACCCCCGTTATCTGCACACCGTCCGAGGGGTTGGGCTGAAGCTGATGGCGCCCGAGTGACCCGGCCGTCGGACACCGGCAGGATGCGGCGGCGGTTACCGGGACGGCCGGGGCCGCTCGGGGTGGAACAGCCGCAGCCGGGTCACTTGCCCGGCGTGCAGGGTCTGTACCCAGATCACGGCGGGTGGGCAGTGTTCGGGGTCATCCGTCGGGTTGATCAGGTCCATCTCCCAGATGGTCACCTGGCGGCTGGCCACCGCGTTCACGAAACGCTGGCGCACCCCCGCGGTGAGGTCACCGTCCATTCCGGCCAGCGCCAGCTCCCGCCCACCACGTTCACCGGCGCCGCCGACGATCTCGAAGGTCGGTGCCCAGCGCTCGGCGGCCACCTCGGCGAACGCGCCCCGCTCGGCGGTCGCCAGCGTCTCGACGGCTTCCCGGCCCCGCAGCGCGGTCAGCGTGGCGGCATCGTCGTGTGCCTTGTCGGCGGTGGCGAGCAGGGCGGCGGACAGCTTCGAGCGGGCCTGGTTGAGGCGGCTGCGTACGGTGCCCAGCGGCACCTCGCAGGCCGCCGCGATCTCCTCGTAGGAGGAGATACCGCTGAAATGACGCAGCATCAGCGGCAACGCGAGCGTGGGCGTCAACTCCTCGATGGCATGCCATACCCAGTCCTGTAGCGCGTGCCGATCCAGGACTTCCTCGGGACTCGGCACGTCGGACCGCGGATCGAGTCGGTCGGTCAGCTGGATGCCGTTGCGGGCTCGCAGGCGCATCCGGCAGGCATTGCGCACGATCATCCGCAGCCAGGCGCCGACCGAGCCAGGATCACGCACGTCACCGATCCGGCGCAAGGCGACCAGCGCCGCCTCCTGCACCGCGTCCTCGGCATCCGGCCCGTAGCCGAGAACGCTCAGCGCGACCGCCCGCAGATCCGCCTGGTGCCGAGCCAACAGGAGACCGAGCGCCGCCACATCCCCGCACTGCGCGCTGCGCGTCAGTTCGCTGTCCGAGGGCATCGTCTCCGGCGACGCGATCAGGCTCACGATGCTCCGTTCCCGCTGCCGTGAACATGGGTGTTGGTCATCCGCACCGGTCCGCCGGGCATTATCGGGCTGCTCCGCCAGCGTTTGTCCGATACGAACGTCTGGAATCAGATGGTACTTGTCAACCAGTCGCGGGTAACCCCGCTGTGGTCGCAGGCGGCGATCTGGGCCCTCGGGTGACCAGTTCGCGGCACAAAGGGGTCAGCTGGTCACCAGCTCCGGGTCCAGGTGCCCGGTTTCGTTCACGGTGTGCAGTGTCCACCGGCCCGCGCGATGGCGGATCCGGGTGAAGGAGGCGTGTGCCGGCCGGACGAAGTAGTCCCGCTCCAGCCCGAGGAGGTCGGCGAGTACGGCGTTGATGACGCCGTTGTGGCAGCTGACCACGATCGGGCCGGTGGCGTGGTGCAGGGCGATCTCCTCCATCGCATCGCACACTCGGGCACGGAGGCCCCGTTCGTCACGGTGTAGCGGAAACGCGTCCCATCGGCCCTGCTCGGCGAAACGGGCCGCCGCGGCGCGCCAGGCGACCTCGTGGGCAAGGTCGTCCCGGTACACCGTGATCTCTCGCAGGTCGGGCAGGACGCGCACGGTCCGCCGCAGCGCGTCGCCGACGATCCGAGCGGTGTCGTGCGCGCGGGCCAACGCACTGCTGTACACGGCCTCGACCGGCTCGCGGGCCAGGTACCGGGCCGCCGCCTCGGCCTGGCGGCGGCCAAGCAGGCCGAGGGACGGGTCCGGTGTCGCCGGGTCGTGCTCGGCGGGCCTGCCGTGTCGGAGCAGGACGAACTCGACGTGGTCTCCGCCCGAGGCGGTGGCCTCGGCGATCGCCTTGTCGATGACACCCATGATGGTGGCGGCGTCGGTGGGCATGCTGTCCTTCCTGATCCGGCCGCCTCGCCCGGCCCGGTGCGGCTCGGTCAGTGGTCGCGGTAGGCGTCTCGGGCCGCCTGTTGCAGGTCCGCCAGCCGCGCGGGCGAGGCGTACAGGTGCAGGTCCGCCAGTGACAGGCCCGGTGCCAGCCAGTCGGTCCTGGGTGCGGTCGTCGGCTCGCCCCAGGTACGCAGCGCCGCGGGCGTACCGGTGAACACGTGGGAGTCGGCCCTCCGACAGGCGGTGATCGCGATCGGTGCCGCCCGTTCGTACTTGCCGAACCCCGGATCGGCCGAGTGGCCCGGTTGGCCGTCACCGACGTCGGTGGTCACGTTGAACACGACAGCGGGGCCGTCGAGCACGTAGGAGACGTGCCAGACCCCGAACGGCACCGCCATGACCTCGCCCGGTCCGCAGACCTGCTCGTAGAGGAACCGCCTGCCATCGCTGGCGCGTCCGCCGACCAGCATCAGGACCCGCCCGGTCAGGGTCTGGAACAGCTCCAGCTGTCCGGGCAGGTTCCAGTGTCCCGTCGACCGGAAGGGTTCCCCGCCCGGCAAGGTACCGGGCAGGTAGACGATCAGGTCGGCGAAGATGTGCCCGGTGCTGGACGGCCTCGGTTCGCCCGGTGCGGTGAGGACCAGGCGGTCGCTGGTTTTCTCCCGTGGCGGCAGGAAGTCACGGAAAGCGTGGTACAGCACGGGGTCGTGGCCCGCGCGCAGCGCGGCGGCCGTGGCAGCGCGGTCCGCGAGGTAGGCGCCCTGCCCGCCGCCAACGCGCAGCAGGTCGGACAGGACGCGGGGCTGCGGGACGCAGCGCTCGCCCTCGATCGCCAGTTCGCCGTCGGCGTGCATCTCGACACCGGGAATGCCCAGCGGCAAGGGCACTCCGCCGCCGGTCTCGATGATTCCGTTGCGCCGCAGGTGATCAACGACAACCTGGGTGTCCGTGCTCCCGTTCACCGGCCGACCAGCCCCGGCACGGCCGATCCGGTCAGTTCGGCCAGCCAGGTCGTGGCATCGTGGCCGCGCAGCAGCTCCCGTCCGGCGACCTGCCGCGCGGGTACCTGGCCCGAGTCCATCGCGTCGAGCATCGCCGCCGCGGTGGCCTCGACGTCGAAGGGATCGACCGGCGTCACGTGGTCGGCAAGGCCCTCGTACGCGCCCGCGTTCGGGGACAGCAACAGGCTGCCGTGCTCGGCGAAGTACAGCGCCTCCTTGGCGACCAGGTTCATGCCGTCGATCGTCGGGTTCACCAGCACCAGGTCCGCATCGGACAGTGCGGCGACCACGCAGTTGCGGGTCGTGGCGAGATCCGGCCAGATCAGCGACACCGCCGGCCTGCCGGGCGTGCCGAACCGTTCGTTGAGTTCCTCGACCATCTCCTCGCACACCCGCCGCAGGTCCCGGCTCCGCTCGGTGGTGCGGCTCGGCACGGTCACCACGGCGCAGAACCACCAGTCGCCGGCCAGTTCGGGGCGGCGTTGCAGCAGGCTGCGGTAGGCGGCGAAGCCGCGCGGCAGGTTCTTCCACAGGTCGATGCGGTCGGCACGGACGATGACCCGCCTGCCACCGCCGGCGGCGCGGAGCCGCTGCCGCCACCGGACGGTCTCCGGCGCGTCGCGCATCCGTTCCAGGATCGGCACGTCAAGTGGGAACGACGCGACCGAGATGCGCGTCCGGTGCCCGTCGAGGACGACGCCCTCGTCGTCGGTCGCGCAGTCGGGCAGGAACCGCGCGCAGCAGGCCAGGAACGCGCGCGCCCAGCGGGTGCAGTGGAAGCCGACGATGTCGCAGCGCAGCAGGGAAGCCAGGATCCGGTCCCGGATGCGGGCCGGCAGGATGTCGAAGTACTCCGGTTCGCACCACGGCAGTCCGTGGAAGTAGGCGACCGTACTGGCCCGGTGCGCCCTCGGCTCCAGCATCTCGGGCACCAGGAACAGGTGGTAGTCGTTGATCAGCACCAGTTCGTCGGGAGAGTTCCTCAGCACGGTGGCCAGGTGGTCGGCGTAGGCGCGGTTGACCGACTCGTAGCCGGCCCAGGCCTGTGCGAACGCCCCGTCGAACACCGGCTCGCGGGCGGTGTCGAACAGGTAGTGGAACAGCCACAACATCAGCCGGATGCCGATGTCCTCGTAGTGCTGTTCGAGTACCGCCTTCGACCGGCGCACCTGGTGCAGCGCCACATCGCCGGGCAGGGCAACCACCTCGACGCCGTCTTCGGAGTCCGGGTCCGACGGCCCGACCGGGCTCCCGCCCAACGGGACGGTGCACAGCCAGTCGCCGCCGTGCTCGGCCAGCAAGGTGACCAGCAGCGGGACCAGGCCGCCAGGGGATCGGGGCAGCAACCCGACGCCGTCCTCCCACCGGGGAGAACTGTTGCTGCAGACGACAAGTCTCATCGGACGGTCACCCTTCGGTCGATGTGTTGCCGACGGCGGCCTTGTGCTGCCGCAGACCCAGCAGGTCGTCGGGAATCGCGTCCGGCACCTCGTCGTCGAAGCGGGCGATCCGGCCGAAGCGCAGGGCCAGCAGGCTTGAGGAGATCATCACCAGACCGAACGCGACGTACATGAGGGCGACGCCCCTGCCGGGCCCGACGCCGACCAGGGCGCCGACGCTGCCGGCGAGCCTGCCGTGCGCGACGAGCAGCGGCGCGAACAGCCGCGCCCACAGCGGGGTCAGCACCGCGAAGCCGAGCGGAATGGTCGACCAGGCGATCACCTGGTTGACGGCGAACACCCGGCCCTGCAACCGTTGCGGCACCGTGACCTGCACGATGGTCGAGTACGTGCCGCGCACGATGGACAGGCAGTAGAGCATCCCGGCCAGGCCGATGGCCACCAGGACGAGCGAGGGACGCAGCCCGGTCACCACCCCGAATATCCCCTGCGCAACGGTGCCCAGCACGACCATCCGCATCCGGCGCCGCGCGGGACCGCCCCAGATCACCATGGTCAGGCCGCCCAGCGCCGCGCCGGCACCGCCGAGGACCGCGACCGTGCCGACCGCCGAGAGCGAGGCGAAGGACAGCACCAGCGGGGAGATCGCGAGCAGCAGGGCGGACAGGAAGAGGGTCTGCACCGCGAAGTAGCCGAGCATGGCGCGAAACGCCGGCCGTTGCAGGGAGTACCGCAGGCCGCCGAGGATCTCGGCCAGCAGCGGCTCCCGCCTGCGCAGCCCCAGCGCGGCGGGGAACCTGAGCGCGGCGACCACGCCGACCGCGAACGTGAAGCTCACCAGGTCGAGCGTGAGAACCCCGCCCAGACCGACTGCCGCGAGCAGCCCGGCGGCGACCAGCGGTGCGACGAACTGCGCGATGCCGTTGAAGGTCTCCACCACGCCGTTGGCGTGCCCGAGATAGCGTTTCGGGACCAGTTGCGGCACGGCGGAGGCGTAGGCCAGCCGTTGGAAGGTCAGGGCCACCGACAGCCAGGTGACCAGCACGTACACGTAGCCCAGTTGCAGCGTGCCGGTCCAGTACAGCAGTGCGACGGCGCCCACCCCGAGACCGGACAGCGCGTCGCCGGCGAGCATCACCAGCCTGCGGTTCAACCGGTCCACCACCGCGCCGGCCAGCGGCGCGGCCAGCACGCCCGGCATGATCGCCAGCAGGGACAGGATGGCGTACTGGGTCAGCGAGCCGAACCGAAGATAGGTCCACAGTGGAATCGCGAAGTCGGTCACCGCCGAGCCGGCGATCGACACCAACTGTCCGGCCGAGACGCCCAGGAACCGGGCCATACTCGGCTGCACGGGCGTGGCTTCGGCGCGCTCGGGTCGCGCCAGGGCGAGGTCGGCGGGGTCAACGGCCGTCCCGATCCCGGAGACGCCGGCCAGCCACCAGCGGGAGTGGACCTGCCCGGTCGGCTCGTCGGCCGCGCGCAGTGTGCCGGCGGCCAGCCCGAGGTGGGTGCCGGCGACGATCTCGGCCAGCTCGCTCGCCCGATGCTTGAGGAAGAAGTGACCGGCCTCCGGCAGCACCACCAGCGCGGTGCGGTCGGACAGGAAATGCCATTCGCGGTACCGCTCGGCGGCGAACTCGGTGACAGGGTCGCGCTCACCGACGACCGAGATGACCGGGCAGCCCAGCCGGGGCCGCGCGGTGTCCGGGTACTCGGTGTAGTACGCCTCGGCGGCCTCGCCGTCGTGCCGGATGTTGCGGGCGATGAAGGCGACCTGTTCCTCGTCGAGGGCACCCAGTTCGGCGCCCATCGACCTCAGCCAGTTGGCGGTCACCCGGTCGCCGCGCAGTCGCTGCCGGCCGGCGAGCGACACCAGCCGGCCCAGGATCCGGCCGCGTGGCCGCGCGAACGGATAGGTGGCGCCGAGGTACAGCGCTTCGGGTTCCCGGCCCGCCTCGCGAAGCCGCACCGCGATCTCGACGGCCAGCACGCCACCGACACCGCAGTGCCCGTAGACCACGACCGGCCCGCGCACGTCCTGCTGGATCTCCGCGACGCACTCGGCGGCCACCTCGGCCAGCGGACGGGGTTCCTCCCGCAGGCCCAGTTCGTGGCCGGGAATCGACACCGAGTACAGCGCGCAGTCCGGGCCCAGCGCGTCGGCGAGCGGCTGGTAGACGACCGCGCTGCCACCGCCGTACGGGACGCAGACGAGCGTGAGGCCGTCGTGTCCCTGCTGGGTCGGTGGGGTCAGCTCGTGCAGGAGGCGATCGTCGGCAGGCCCGTTCCGCTCCGCGCTCGTGGCGAACCGGGCGAGTGCTCGGACGGTCCGGTACCGGAAGAGGTCCATCACGCTGATCGGTCGGGTGTCCGGCGGCAGCACCGCGCGTTGCCGTGCCACGGCCCGTGCCGCGAGCAGCGAATGGCCGCCGAGGTCGAAGAAGTCGTCGGTCGCGCCGACGCGCGGCACCCCAAGGATCTCCTGCCAGACTTCCGCCAGCGCGGTCTCCACCGGACCGTCGCAGTCCGGTGACCCACCGGCCGGAGGTGTCGTGGTCGGCTCGGGTGCCGGGCGTGCGGTCGGCGTGGCAAGGCGCGGCGGGGTCGGGGCGATGACGTCCAATTCGGACAGTCGGACGTCCTCGTCGGCGCAGACCGTGGCCAGCAGCTCCACCAGGTCCGTGGCGAGCGCCTCGATCGCGGCCGCGTCGAACAGGCCGGCGTCGTACACGAACTCCGCCCGCGCACCGTTCTCGCTCCAGGTCACCTCCAGCGTGAGGTCGACCTGCGCGGTGCGGTGGTCGAGTTCGAACGGCGTCACCGCCAGCGAGTCGTCGAGGCGCAGCGGTACCGCACCCTCGGGGTCGAGCCGGAACATCGCCTGGAACACCGGCGTACGGCTCAGGTCCCTCGGCACGTCCAGCGCCTGGACCAGCCGGTCGAACGGCAGGTCGGCGTTGGCGTACGCGGCCAGCGCCAGTGACCGCGTCCGGTCCAGCAGTTCGGCGAACGTCGGGTCGCCGGAGAGGTCTCCGCGCAGCACCAGGGTGTTGACGAACAACCCGATGACCGGTTCCAACTCCTCATCGTCACGCTGCGAGACCGGCGTGCCAACGGGAATGTCGTCCATGCCGCTGTGCCGCGCCAACACCGCCTGGTAGGCGGCCAGCACGGTCATGAACAGGGTCGCGCGCCGACTCCTGGCCAGCCGGGACACCTCGGTGCACAGCGAGGCCGGCAGGTGTCGGTGGACCGTGGCGCCCCGTGATCGGCGCACCGAGGGACGGGGGCGGCTCTCCCGCAGGTTCAGCGGTGGTGCGCCGGCCAGTCGGTCGGTCCAGTAGCCGAGCTGGCGGCCGTGCGGGTCCTCGGGTCGGGAGCGCTGCCAGAGCGCGTAGTCGGCGTACTGGACGGCCAGCGGTGGCAGCGCGGGTTCCTCGGCCCGCAGCGCGGCCCGGTAGCGAAAGCCCAGCTCCTCGCACAACAGCCCGAGTGACCAGCCGTCGGCCACGATGTGGTGCACGACAAGGCAGAGCACGTGCTCTGCGGCGTTCAGACGCAGCAGCACCGCCCTCGGCACCGGTCCCGCCGCGAGGTCGAACGGTCGCTCGATCGCCTCGACACACACCTCGCGGGCCCGCCGCTCGCGTTGGTCGGCCGGCACTTCGGTCAGGTCGATCATGTCCGGCGCGAACCGCCAGGGTGGGTCGATGACCTGGACCGGACTGCCGTCCGTTGCCGGGAAGCGGGTGCGCAGCGACTCGTGACGAGCCAGCACATCCGACAGCGCGCGGGCGAACACCGAGGTGTCGAAGGGGCCGAGGACGCGGCGGGCGAGGAAGACGTGGTACGCGGTGTCGCCGGGCAGCAGCTCGTGCAGGAACCACAGGCGTTCCTGGCCCCAGGACAGCGGTAGGTCGGCCCGGTCCGGCGGGCGGGGTGCCAGCAGCGCGGGGTTGAGGG
The DNA here is from genome assembly GCA_036268955.1 of Pseudonocardiaceae bacterium. GTDB lineage: Bacteria > Actinomycetota > Actinomycetes > Mycobacteriales > Pseudonocardiaceae > CAJCJE01. Next base: position 114,208 of record DATATE010000231.1, on the reverse strand, counting down.
AGGTGGCCGTCATCGGGACGTCTCCCCGGCCGCCGCCACGATGGCGCTCACGGTGGGCGTGTCGTAGAAAATCTGGAGCGGCAGGTCGACGCCCAGCCTGCGGCGCAGCCGGACGGCGATCTGGGTGATGGTCAGTGAGTGCGCGCCCAGGTCGAACAGGTCGTCGTCGAGGCCGATCAGCTCGATGCCCAGCACCTGTGCGCAGATGGTGCCGACCGCCGCCGCAAGGTCATCGGCGGAACCAGGGGCAGCGGGCGAGGTCTCGGCGCGCGTCGTCACCGGCAGCGCGGCCAGCGCGGCGTTGTCGAGCTTGCCGTTGGCGGTCACCGGAAGGCGCTCCAGCACGGTGAACCCGGACGGGACCAGGTAGTCGGGCAGCCGCGCGGCGAGGTGGGCGCGCAGCAGCCCCGGCAGGTCCTGCGGGGCCGGGGTGTCCGGCTCGGGAACGACATGGGCGACCAGCCTGCGGTCCTCGCCCGCTCCGGCGACCAGCACCGCCGACCGGGCGACGGCAGGGTGGGCCAGGATGGCCGCCTCGATCTCGCCGGGCTCGATCCGGTTGCCGCGCAGCTTGACCTGCCGGTCGATGCGACCGAGGAAATCCAGGGTGCCGTCCTCGCGCCAGCGCGCGAGATCGCCGGTGCGGTACAGCCGGGAACCGGGCGGCCCGAACGGGTCCGGCACGAACCGCTCGGCGGTCAGCTCAGGCCGGTTGAGATAGCCGAGCGCGACACCGGGGCCGCCGATGAGCAGCTCACCGGGCACACCTGCCGGCACCGGGTTGTCCGCGCGGTCCACGACGTAGACCCGGATGTTCTGGATCGGCCTGCCGATCGGCAGCCGGGAGGCGGCGGCCACCGCGTCCGCCGCGCAGTGCCATGCGGTGACGTCGATGGCCGCTTCCGTTGGGCCGTACAGGTTGTGCAGCTCCCCCGGCAGCCGCCGCAGGAAGGTCGCGGCCAGCTTCTGGCTCAGCTCCTCGCCGCTGCAGATCGTGCGGCGCAGGGTGGTACACGCCTCGACGCCCGGCTCGTCGAGAAACACCGCGAGCATCGACGGTACGAAGTGGACGGTCGTAACGCGGTGCCGTTCGATTACGGCGCGCAGGTAGTGCGGGTCGCGATGCCCACCCGGCCGCGCCATGACAAGGCGCGCACCGGTCAGCAGCGGCAGGAACAGCTCCCAGACCGACACGTCGAACCCGATGGGCGTCTTCTGCAGCACCGCGTCCTCGGCGCCCAGCGGGAAGACGCGGCTCATCCAGTCGAGGCGGTTGCACAGGCCCCGATGGCTGTTCAGGACCCCTTTCGGCGTGCCGGTCGACCCGGAGGTGTAGATCAGGTACGCCGGGTCGAGCGGACCGGCCAGCGGTTCGGGATCGGTGTCCGGCTGCCCCGGTGGCGGCTGCTCCAACAGGATGGGCCGGACGTCAGGGACGGCGGCCAGCCTTGGCGCCAACAGGCTCGCGGTGAGCACGATCTCCACGCCCGCGTCCGCGAGCATGAACGCCAGCCGCTCGTTGGGCAGGTCCGGGTCCAGCGGCAGGTACGGCCCGCCCGCCTTGAGCACGGCGAGCAACCCGGCGACGAGGTCGGCACCTCGGCGGGCGAACACGCCGACCACGACGCCGGGGCGCACGCCCTCCGCGCGGAGCAGGTGCGCGAGCCGGTTCGCGCGGGAGTTCAGCTGCGCGTATGTGAGCCGTGCCTCGTCGGACTCGACGGCCGGTGCGTCCGGAGTGCGGCGGACCTGTGCCGCCAGGAGCTGGTCCAGCGTCGTGTCGTCGGGATAGTCGACGGTGGCGCCGTTCCCGTCGGCGAGTACCCGTCCGCGCTCGTCCTCGGTCAGCAGCGACAGTTCGGCCACCGGGCGGGTCGGGTCGGCCGCGGCGGCCAACAGCAGGGTGCGCAGATGTCCGGCGATCCGCAGCGCGCCGTCGCGGCGCAGCGTCGTGGGCCGGAACCGCAGTTGGGCGGTGATGCCGTCCGGACCGTCCACAATGTGCAGGTGCAGCGTGTTGCGGGCGGCGTGGTTGAATCGGCTCCAGTCCGTCCGCGCGGTCAGCGGTGCGGGCCAGTCGGGTTCCTCGGCTCGCCTGCGGTAGCTGACTGACACCGGAGCCAGCGCCAGTCCGGCGGGCACTCCGGCAACCGCGCGGCTCACCGGGACGCCGCGCACCGGATACAGCTCGCGCAGCGCCGCGCGGGTCGCCAGAGCCAGGTCGGCGAAGGTCAGCGTCGCGTCCACCTCGGCGGTGAGCGGGAACTGGTTGACGTACATGCCGATCCGGTGCCGGGTGGTCTCGCACCGGGTGCCGAGGTCGACCGCCACCGTGACCGGGTCGTTCCCGTAGCGCCACAACACCGCGCGCAGACCGGCGAGGAGCACCTCGAACGTGGTGACGCCCAGCCGCGCACCGGTCTGCCGAACGGCGGCCACCAGTTCGGCGTCGAATCCGGCGTCGACGAACTCCGCGTCGCCCGCGTCGCACTCCCCCTCGGTGACGTCGCCCGCGTCGCACTCCCCCTCGGCGACAAGGCCCGGCAGGATCACCGGGCGGGGCACCCGCCACCGCGCCGCCCAGTGATCCCGCGCCGCCGCCTTGGTCGACGGGTCGGTGGGTGGTGCGGCGAACTCGGGCAGCGGCGGCAGGTCCGGCCTGGCACCGTCAAGGGCGGCGCGGTAGCCGGCGGCGATCTCGGCCACCAGGATGTCCTTCGACGTGCCGTCGAACACCAGATGGTGGGCCACCACGACCAGCAGGTGTCGGTCGGCTTCGATCCTGACGAGGGTGAAGCGCGACAGCGGCCCCTTCTCCAGTACGAACGGGCGCACCAATTCCGCCTCGACGCACCGACCCACCACGCGCTCCCGCTCGTCGGCCGGCAGACCGGAGAAGTCGATCTCGTCCAGTTCCGGCTCCTCGGCAGGGACCAGATACGGGACGCCGTCGGTCTCCCCCAACTGCGGCTCCTCGGCGGGAACGGTCTCCGCCAGCCGCGGCTCCTCGGCGGGAACCAGATACGGGACGCCGTCGAGGACTTCCACCGCGGCGAGCAACACGGGATGCCGGCGCAGCACGGCCGCGCAGGCGGCGCGCAGGGCCCCCACGTCCAGTTTTCCGCTCAGCTCGACGGTCAGCGGAAGGTGGTAGGCGGTGCCGGCACCACCCAGTTCCTCGGTGAACCAGACCCCGCTCTGCTCCGGCGTCATCGGTAGGCGTGCGGTCATCGGCTGCTCCCGGTAGCGGTCAGTTCCGACAGGGATCGGTCGCGGTGGGCATCGACGCGGGCGAGGACCACGAGCAGCTCCTCGACCAGCTGCCCGACGGTGTCTTCGGTGAACGCCTCGTCGTTGTAGGTGAGCCAGCCCTCGATCGCGCCGCCGGGCAGCTCGGCCAGTTCGAGCTTGGGCACTCCTCTGTCCTCATTGGACAGCGGCCAGCGCCACACAAGGCCGTGCGGCAACGCGAACGGCTCGGACAGCAAGCCTGGGATGTGCGGCCCACCCGGCCAGCGGCTGAACGGGATCTCCACGGGGTAGGGAACGCTGAACTCGCCGAACGGGTAGGCCTGGTGGTCGGTCGCGGCCAGCAGCGCGTCCCGCACCCGCTCGATCAGCCGGTGCAACGGTGGGTCGTCCCCCACCCGAACCCGCAGCAGCAGCGACTGGGTCAGGCACCCCACCGCCGTCTCGAACTCGGGCTTGGGCCGCCCGGTCACCGTGGTCAGCGCGAGGAACTCCGAGGCGCCGCTGTGCCGGGCGAGGATCGCCAGCCAGCACGCGGCGACCACGACGAAATGGGTGCTCCGCTGGTGACGGGCGACCTCGCGCAGTGCGGCGGCGATGTCGTCGTCGAGCCGGAAATGGTGCGCTGCGGCGCGGTAGGCGCGGACGCGATGCCGGCCGGGAAAGTGTTCGACCGCCGGTGGCGCACCGTCCAGCACACCGTGCCACCAGGCCCGCGTCCTCGGCCACTGCCGACGGCTCCACTCGACCACCTCGCTGCCGCGTGCGGCGGGCGGCAGCGTCGGAGGGTGCCCGGTACGCAGCGCCGAGTACAGCAGTCCCAGCTCGCGCAGCAGGACACCCATGGACCAGCCGTCCACGACGAGGTGATGGACGACAAGGGCCGCGAGGTGTTCCTCCGGTCCGACCCGGACCAGCGCCAGCCGAACCAGCGGCCCCCGCCGCCAGTCGGGCGGCCGGGCCACCTCGGCGGAGACCAGTTCAGCCGCGACCTGCCTGCGCTCGTCGACGGTGGCCCCGGTGGCTTCGCGCAGCACGACCTCGGCCGGCAGCCGGTCGCGCACGGTCGCCGTCCACCCGGATGGGCCCACGCTGAACCGCGTGCGCAGAGCCTCGTGCCGCCGCGTCAGCTCGTTCAGCGCGGTGGCCAGGATGCCGGCGTCGACGTCTTCGAGAATGCGCACCGTCACATGCATCGGGCCGACGTCGCGTGGCGGATCGGTTTCGTGCATCCAGGTCAGCAGGTGTTCCTGGAGGGAGCTGAGCGGCAGGTCCGCCTTCCGTCCTGCCCCATCGTCGGTCGTGCCGGCGTCGTCGGCGGGCTCGGCACCGGAGCGCGCCGCGTCGATCCAGGCGGCCTGCCCGGCAAGATCCGGCCGGTCGAAGACCAGCGAGGTCGGCACCGGGACGCCGAAGAACTCACCGGCGAGCGTGGCGAATTGCGCAGCGCGCAGGGAGTCGCCGCCGAGCGCGAAGAAATCGTCCCCGGTTCCGCCGAGGAGGTCGGTCCACAGCCCCGCCAGCGCGCTCTCCGTGGCTGAGACCGGTGTTGGTGCGGCGCCTGCGCCGAGCGCGAGCAGTTCGCGCAGATCCGGTTTGCGCACCTTGCCCGCCGCGTTGCGCGGCAACTCATCGACGTAGCGGAGCACAGCGGGCACCTCGTATCTGGCCAGCCGGCCGGCCACGAAGGCACGCAACCGCGCCTCGCTGACACGGTCGACGCCGGGAGCGGGGACGATCGCGGCGGCCGGAACCTGACCGAGCATCGGATGCGGCACGCCGACCACCGCCGCATCGGCCACCGAGGGATGTTCGTGCAACGCCGCCTCGACGCGGACCGTGGACACCGCAAGACCGCCCGACTTCACCAGGTCATCGGCCCGGTCGACGAGATGGAGATAGCCGTCGGCGTCCTGGTAGCCGAGATCGCCCATCGCCACCCAGCCGTCGGCGAACGTGCGCGCGTTGCCGTCCGGGTCGTCGCGGTAGCCACGGGGCGGGGCGGCCGAGCGCAGCCACACCGCGCCGGTCCCGCCGAGCGGCACGGGCAGGCCGTCCGGGTCGGTGATCCGCAGCTGGTCCGGTCGCGCCGGCTGCCCCAATGCCGTGGGCCGCCGGGGGTCGAAGACCATGGTGAGCTGCGCGGGCGCGGCCTCCGTCGAGGTGTAGCAGTTGGTGAGGGTGGCCCTCGGCAGCGCGGCGGCCAGCGCGAGCGCCACCGAGGGCGGCAGTGCGGCGGCCGTCGAACCGAGCAGCACGACGCTGGTGAGGTCGTGGCGTTCGAGCACACCACGGGTGAGCAGGTCGACGGCCATGGCCGGCACCAGGAACACGCTGCCGACCCGGTGCCGCTCGATCAGCGCCACGAACGACTCCGCCTCGAACTCCTCGGCGATCACGGTGGTCGGGGCGGCGACCAGTGCCTGGACCAGCATTGCCTGGGCCGCGTTGGAACCGAGGGCGAAGGCGTGCAGGCAGTGCGTCGAATGGGCCAGTGGCCGCCGCCGGGAGGTCTGGGCCAGCCCGTTGGTCAGGTTCGCGTGGCTGGCCACCACCCCTTTCGGGCGCCCGGTGGTGCCCGAGGTGTACAGGATCTGCGCGATGTCCGCCGGCCGCACCACCACGTCGAGTGGTCTGTCCGCAGCCCCGTCCAACTCCTCGACACGTGCGCACCAGCCGACGGATTCCGGCGCGGACACGGTGGCGCCACGGATGACGCCCACCACCCCGCACCGGCCGAGCGACTCGGTGATGGTCCGCGCGCCAAGATGCACTCCGAGCGGCACCGCGACACCGAGGGCCCGCTGCACGCCGCAGTAGGCGACGGCGAAGTCGAGCCAGCCCGCACCGTCGAACACGAGCCCGACCGGATCGCCGCGGCGCAGCCCACGGTCGAGCAGGTTCGCGGCCACCCGCGCCGAGCGCTCGTCCCACTCCCGATAGGTCAACCGGTCCAAGCCCAGCCGCAGGGCGACCTTCTCCGGGTCACTGATCGCCCGCGCCGCCAGCAGGGCCGGGACCGTAGCGACCCCAGCGGATGCCACCGATTTCGCGGTGCGAGAACTGGACAGCATAGTGTGGCTTACCCCCCGAATCTCGGGTTCCGGGTGAAATCAACCAGAATTTAACGATCGTAATAGGCATGTTATGCACGGGCAATAATGCAGGTCAACCACCAAGGACCCGAATTATTGTTCTATTGATGTCGCCATGTTGTCGGAGTGCCGCCCATGGCCAGGCGCGTAACGCGCAGCGTCGCAGTACAGCGGCCCTGACTCGTAACGCTTCCCGCTTTTTTCTCGATCACCGATCAACCATTAAATATTTATGTTTAATTTAATGAAACATCCATTCAATCAGCCAGCCGCACCATGCCCGAAGCCCGCCTACCGCCCCGGTTGAAATCTGTTTTCGAACCAATTTCGACTGGTCACCCGAGACGGGAACACGGCAGCACACCGGTTCGTGTTCAGCGGGGTCGCCGCATCGCTGTTATTCTCCTTCGGAGCACATCTTGAAATCAAAAATCGCGCAATCCGGCCACTCCCATCCCTGCCGCGCCGCAACCTTGACCTGGCCTCCACCAGGGCAGACGCCAACAATATCGCCATACCGCGCAAGGCATCTATTCACCACATCGGAGGTGTACCAGATGAATCTCGCCGCGATGAATGATCGATCTACTCCGGCACGTCCAGTTCTCTCCGGGTCGGATCAATCGTTTATGGAGTTTCTTTCGCAAAAATGGATTGAGCTATGTTTCGGCATGGGTTTCAAGGAATCGGAGATCTGGGAATCGGTCGCCGAGTTGCGGCAGTTGATACAACCCTGGGCCGACACGCCTATCGGGCGGAAATGTCGCTACCGGTCGTACGTGGCGGCCGACGGGTTCCCCGCCGAGTTCTCCATGAGCTGGCGCGGCCGAAAGCCGGAGGTCCGGATCCTGTTCGAGTCGCTGGGCGCCGACTTCACCGCGCGAGGAGCCCAGGACGCGGGACGCGCTCTTACTCGAAAGCTGGCCGGAAAGCCAGGAGTCCACATTGACTGGTACCGGTCCATCGAGGACCTCTTCGTAACCGACAATCCACTGCTCGGTTCCCCGACGATATGGCATTCATTGGCTGCCAGGCCCGCGGAGCCCTCCCGCTTCAAGGTCTACCTCAACCCAAAGGCCCACGGCGCGGAGCACGCGGCCGAGGTCGTCGGCGAGGCACTTGCGCGAATCGGTATGCGGAAGGCCTGGCGCCCGGTGGCCCAGCGGCAGGACGAGTTGGCTGCCAAGGGGCACGAGATCGAGTTCTTCGCACTCGATCTCGCATCCCCGCGCAGCGCGAGGGCAAAGGTCTACTTTCGGCATGGCCCGGTAACGGTCGACCAACTGGACACGGTCGCCTCCTTGGCCCGTGAGCACGACTCCGCCCGCGCCAAGGAGGCCTACCGCGCCGTGTACGGAGGTCAGCCGTTGATCGAGAACGAACCGTTGACCTGCCTGTCCTTCCGAACCGGTTCCACCGGTCCCGAGCAGGCAAACGTCTATCTACGTCTGAGGCCCGAGCCCGTTGAGGCGATTCTGCGCGCCGAGAGCGCGCGGTCCGCAGATGTCGATCTTGGCAGGCGTGAACTGTTGAGCTTCCGTACCGTCGGCCCGAATCGTCCTGCCGATGTCGGTCTGTACTTGAGGTTCCCGCACTATGACGAGCAATGAGACGACCGAGATCGTCGCGCCGCGCACGCCTCACCCGCTTGCACCGGCCCCGCGGTTCGGTCACTACGAGCTACCAGATCATGAACGATCGGAATTGTTCTTGCGCGGTGCGACGTGTCGTCGCCGACCGTAGTCGATTCGCCAGCAAGAAAAATGATCAACAGTTGTCGGCGGCCACTACGCGAAGGCCGAGACCTCCACTTAGGCCATTCGGAGGACATAAAGCCGCATTATCGCTGGCAGGAGCACTGATTGGCACCGTCATACCTACTTCCACGGATTGTGCTGATTTTAGTTTCTTTTACGGTAGTTACGTAGGAACGATGCGGTCGGACAATAAGATCGCCGTCGAAAAGAACCGTATTACGCCTGATTCGAGTAGGTCCTCGGACCGACGCCAAGGCGTTGGGACACCGGTCGTGAACCCACACACCGTACGTCCGCCAGGGCCGGCAACGAACGCTGATGGCTCCGTAGACAACCGAGCCGAGGCAGCCGAGACTGGAACAGGCATATACCACGGCGCCAGGATCGCAGGTTGTTCCGCAGTGCCGTGCAGGTGTTGGAGGTGCGCGGATGGTGGCTGGTGTGGTGACCCGTGTTGGTGGATCAGCACGTTACGTCGAGGTCGCGCATTGGCGCGACACCCCCGGTGGCGTACCAGACCCGGATCTACTTGTGGACGTTGCCGAGGTTGCCTTTCCGGCCGAGGAGCGTGCTGCCCGTCTCGCTGTCGCGCGATAGGGCACGACCACCGACGGATCGGCCTGGATAGCCGCCGTCCGCCATCACCCGCACGCCATCGCGTTGCTGGTCGACACACCTAGGATAGGGGATGAAAACGTTGGCACCATACATATTCGCCAGTATCGATGCCGGTGAACGCGACCGCCTGCGGTTGCTGGCCCAACTCCTCGATCCCTTGCATCGCAAGGCACTGTCCACCACCAGGATCGGCCCAGGGCTCAGCAGCCTCGAACTGGGCGCGGGCACCGGTACCGTCTCCGCCTGGATCGCCGGCACGGCAGGGCCTACGGGGCAGGTTCTGGCCACCGACCTGAATACGGAATTCCTGCACCAGGCAGCACATCCGAATGTGGTCGTCGAGCAATTGGACGCGTTACGTGACCCGCTACCGGAAGCCCGGTTCGATCTCATCACGGCCAGGGCGCTGTTGCACCATTTGCCCGGCTGGGCGCAGGTCGTCAAGAAATGCGTCGCCGCCCTCAAGCCAGGTGGTTCGCTGGTGCTTGTCGAGCCCGATGCGACCACCAGTGTGCTCAACACCGACCCGATGCACCATCGCTTCTGGTCCGCATGGTGCCGCTGGGGTGGCACCGAGGGTGTCGACTACCGGATCGGTCACAAATTGACCGGTGTCATGCGGGAAGCCGGTCTCGAGGTCACGGACACCTCGATCGACGTGCCCTTCTATCAGGGTGGGTCGGACTGGGCAACGCTCTACGCGCAGACGGTCGATGCGACCATGCCACGCGCGGGGGAGCGTATCGAACCCGATCTGGTCGAAGCATTCCAGCGGGCCACAGTGGACCCTTCCCAGTGGCTGTGCTCGTTCGGCTGGGTCGCGGTGACCGGTCGGCGCGCGACCACCAAACGTGAAGGCGGTTCATGGTGTCCACCACGGCCAAGGTAACCATCATCGGCGGCAGCGGCGGAGTTGGCTCCGCACTCGCCTACACCCTGCTCACCGCTGCCGAACCATACGACATCATTCTCCTGGGGCAACGCAGCCAGACCGTCGAATGTCATCTGATGGATCTGGAAGGCGTGGCGCCGTTCGGCGCTTCGACGGTACGTAGCGGCGGCCTCGATGACCTGGCGGACAGCAATGTCATAGTGATCACCGCGTCGATACCCTTCTTGCCCTCCGCCTCGCGTGCCGACTTTCTGTCCGGCAACATCGAAGTTCTCCGGCCCTATTTCCGTGCGCTCGCCGAGCTGCCTTCGGACTGGGACGGCTACATCATGGTCGTGACCAATCCTGTCGATCCGCTGTCCACCTGGCTCAGCCACTGGGCGCGGATCGACCGGCATCGCATTCTCGGCTACTCATGGAACGACAGCCTGCGGCTACGAGTCGCTGTCGCACGTGTACTCGGCGTCAACGCAGCTCGGGTCGTCGGCTGGGTAATCGGTGAGCACGGGGATACCTGCGTGCCATTGTTCGACAACATCAGCGTCGACGGAAATCCTGTTCAGTTGAGCAGCGAACAGCAACATGCGGTTGTCCTCGAACTTCAGAGCTGGTACCGCCGCTGGACGGCATTGCGTGTCTCGCGCACCACGGCGTGGACCACGGCGAGCGGAGTCGCGGCCATGATCCGTGGTCTTGCCAGGAGCACGACATCCCACTGGTGCGCCGCTGTGCGACTGGACGGTGAGTACGACATCGACGGGGTCGCGGTCGGCATGCCGATCAGTATCAACGCGGATCGCGTACCTCGTATCCGGAGTTTGGAGCTGGCGCCGCCCGAAATCGAGGCGCTGCATCGGTCCGCAGATCTGGTACGGCATCGAGCGGACCAGTGCGGCGAGGTTCTCGTCGCCTGACCGCGGGACGACCACGCCGACACCGCCGCCGGCTCACTGACGGGCAAGAAGCTGTTCGAACGCCTGCGGGGCGCTGCTCACCTCGGGCAGCGCGAGCATGTGCTTGCGGGCGGCGCGAGCGCGGGTACGGAACGCCGGATCGGCGAGCACGCCGTCGCAGGCCTTGAGGACATCGTTGACGTCCGGATCCTCGATCGCCACACCGAGTCCCAGTTCGGCTACGCGGGCCGCGTTGTGCGGTTGATCCGCCCATTGGGGATGCACGACCATGGGCACACCTGATCGCAGCGCCTCACGGATCCCGTTGTAGCCGCCATGGGTCAGGAACAGGTCCGCGACTTCGAGCACCAGCGGCTGTGGCACGTAGTCGCAAACATGCACATGGTCGGCCCGAGGTAGATCGCTCACGTCGATACCACCGGTCGCCACAACCGCTACGCAGTCGAGTTGGGACAGTGCGTCCAGGACCAACCGGAGCCGCACGTGTGGGTCGAGCGAGGTCGGCAACCGCACGCCGTCTCGCTGTAGCTCGATCTGCACCGGCAGAGCTGTGCCCACTGCCGCGAACACCAACGGTCTCGTTGCGGGCAGATCGACGATCCAGGACGGCAGCGACTCCCCCGGACGAGTCAGTACGGGCTGCCGGAACCGAAGCGTCCGAGGCCACTCGTACTTGGTGAAGTCGTACTGAGCAGGGACGTGGTCCACGCGCCCGTAGCCGTAGAGGCCGTGACCCGAGGTGCCCACGCCGAACTTGGGTCCGTGCGCGGCCAACGGATCCGCCAGCCGCCGCGGATCGAGCGGGTTGGTCGTACCGCCCGACATCGTCACATGCGGTACCCCCAACGCTTCCGCGGTCACATAGCCGACGCAGTCGAAGTCGTCCCGCAACAGCAGGTCCGGCCGATACGAGCGGGCTATGTCGATGGCGCGCACGAACTGCTCCCGCCAACCCTTGGCCGCGAAGGCCTTGTTGAGCAGTTCGGTCTCATCGGAGGCCGGCATCCGCGGTGTGCCACCGGCGGCGTCCGCTTCGGTGCCGGCCGCGAGCATCATCCACGTCCATTGGTAGATGGTGTCCGGCAGCGCGGTGTGGATGGCGAACGGTTCGCCGCGCAGCGCGCGGGCTGTCGCCTCCGAGGTGACGAACAGTACCTCGTGGCCCGCGTTCAGCAGAGCCCTGGCGATGGGGATGAACTTACGGGCATGGGACGGAGAGGCATTGACGGTGCACAGCACTCGCATGGTTTTCCCCATCTTCGGTGTCGGGTGTGGTGTGGTCGTTCACGAGATCGGGAAACCACGACGGCGCGGGTTCATCGGCAGCACTGACTTGTGGTCAGGGACGGAGGATGAACCGGATCGTACTTTCGTCACCGTCGCGAAGGCGCTCGACGGCACGTTCGGCGTCGGCAAGGTCGAACACGTCGGTGACCGAGCGGGACAGGTCGAGATCACCACGGCCGGCCAAGCCGACCAGCTGTTCCAGGTGCTCCATCTCCGAGCCGTAGTGTCCGAGCACCGCCTGTCTGAGGTAGCTGAACCGGATGCTGGAGGAAATCGTCATCGGCTCCGGCGTCATCCCGATGAGAACGAATCGACCGAACCGCCCGAGCAGCTCCAGTGCCTGCTCTCGGGCGCGGGGCACACCGGCGAAGTCGAACGCGACATTGAGTCCCAACCCGTCGGTACTGGTTGCGACGAACCGATCCAACTCCTGATCATCCGGCGCGAACGTGGCGTCGGCGCCGCACGACAACGCTCGTTCACGCGCGGACGGTCGCGGGTCGACCGCGATGACGGGGCTGGCACCGATCAGCCGCAACAGCTGCACGGCGTGCGTGCCCAGGCCACCGATGCCCCACACCCCGACGGCCTCGCCAGGCTGGACGCGGGCGGTACTGGTGATCGCCGCCCAAGGGGTGGACACCGCGTCCGGAAGGAGGGCCGCCTGCTCGAACGGCAAGCCGTCGGGGATGCGGACCAGAGTGTCCCGCCGCGCGATGACGAACTGCGCCCACCCGCCGTCGAAGTCCACCCCACGAGTGAGAACGGCGCCGTCCGTGCGCAGGTGGCCCGGCAGCAGGACCACCCGCAGTCCTGGTTTCCAGCCGCGCACTCCTGGGCCAACGGCGTCGATGGTGCCGACGACCTCGTGCCCCAGCGTGACCGACTCGTCGGGCAGATAGGTGGGAGTCAGCGAGCCGTCGATGAGGTGAACGTCGGACAGGCAGACCCCGGCCGCGGCCACGCGGACACGTACTTCACGCGGCCCCGGTTCTGGAACCGGCACCGTTTCCAGCCGAAGTCTGCGCTCGGTCAGGTCCAACCGCACCGCCAGCATGCCGTTCGTCATGCGTCCCTCGTCCCTGCGGTCGAATAGCCGTCCTGATCGCGGAACCCGCTTCCGCGCAGCTGTGCCAGCCAGCCGAGCACACACTCACCGACCTCGTGGTGGTGATCGGTGAGGAGGGTGTGTCGCTGGCCGGCGAACACGATCGTGCGGGTTTGGGGTAGCAGGCGGCGAATGGCCGGAGACCGGAGACGTACCGAGGACTCTCCACCGTAGAGACAGAGCACGGGGCAGTCGATGGCGGCCAGCCGGTCCGCCGCCGGCGGCGGACCAGCCGGCAGTTCCTCGCGGATCGAGGTCTCGGTGACCAGGGCGAGCACTCGCGGCGCGTGAACCAGCCCCGTGGGACGGCGTACGGCGGCACGACCGTGGTCGGACACGACGGTCAATCCGTCGGCGACCCTGGACAACCGGCTGAAATAGCCGGGTGTCGGCACTTCCGCTTCGATGGCGACGACACCGGCCACCCGCTCGGGGTACCGAGCCGCGTAGCCGAAGGCCAACGCGCCGCCGAAGGAGTTCCCCATGAGGTAGACCGGCTCGCTGACGTCCCAATGGGTCATCAATGCGTCGAGGTCGTCCAGCAACTGCGGGAAACGGTAGCCGTGTGCCGATTGTTCGCTGCGGCCGTGGCCGCGCAGGTCGTAGAGCAACACCCGCATCCCCGACTGGGCCAGCGGATAGGCAAGCGTCAGATACCAGCTGGCCAGGTTGTCGGGCGCGATCCCATGGATCAGGACGGCGGTCCCCTGTGGGCGGCTGCGCTCGTCCGGTGGCCACAGCTCCTCGACGTGCATGGTCAGCCCATTGGCCAGGACCTCGTTCATAGCCCCGTCGCGCCGTAGGAGCCCTGGCCACCGGCAGAGCGATCCAGCGAATCGACGATATGGTCGACCAACTGGCCGACCTGTAGCTTGGTGACGAGCGCGGTGTCGGAGCCGACGACGAACTGCGCGAAGTTCACCGATTTTCCGTACCTGGTCTGTAGCCGTCCGGCCAGCGCGACCACATCGATGCTTTCCATTCCGAGATCGTCGAGGAACGAGCTTTCCGGCCTGATGTCCAGCTCGTTGTCGAAGTCACCCATGGTGGCCCGCAGCATGTCGGCCACCTCGGTCAGTACCACCTCTTGTTTGGTCATCGACCTGAACACACTCCTTGTCGGAATTTGGCAGAACGTGTCGTATTCCTCATTCGACCGGACCCCAGGTCCAGCCGACGACGTAACGTCGCGACCTCAGACCTTCGGGATTGGTTGCTTCGCGCAATCCCACCCGGTAACTACGTTCCCCCGCGTTCACCAGCAGGCCGACGGCATCGCTCGCCAGCACGACGAACCGGCCAGCATCGCCGTCCGGCCCTGGGTCGGTGAGCCCCCTGTGCTCGGCCTTGGCCACGGCTCCCTTCGCCGCCCGCAATCCCGCGAGCCACACGTCCCGCTCGCCGTCGGCGACCTCGCCGAGCAGTCGCAACTCATCGACCGTCAGCGGGTTTCGACCGGTGTCCTCGTCGCGAGAGGTCACTTCGACGACGTCGATGCCCACCCCTGGCGCGTCGTGGTCGGCGTCGGGTTCCCACGGTTGCGCGATCGCCACCCCGATCTCGGCGCAGTGCGCCAGTGAGACGTCGCAGTCGGTGAAAGCGGAACCCGGCCGAGGACGGAACCAGGGACGTCCCGTGTGGTCGTTCTCGATCCCGATCTCGATGGGATAGATGGGATAGTCAGGGTCCTGTGCGGCGCCGCGTCCCTCTTCCCATTGCCTGTTGCGAACGGCGTCCTTGGCGGCGATTCGGCCGAGGAGCCACTGGCGTCTGCGGGAGGGCCGCATCCGCTGGTACTCCTGCGCGGCGCGCTGCCCCAGGAGACTGACCGCGGCCATGTCCCGCACCACCGGATCGGACCACCAGTCGAACACCATCGTCCAGCCTTCCGGCTGCACGGCCGTCATCGGGTGATGGCCGGGAAAGCGGTCGGCCAGCAGTTTGTTCGGCGAGCTGTCGAACCGGCGTTCCCTACAGCCCTCCAGCTGCACCCAGATCCGGTCGTCGTGCCGAATCTGCAGGTCCGCGACCAGTTCCTTGTCGTCGAGTCGACGGATGCGCGCGACACCGGTGACGACCGTGCCTGGGGCGGGCGCGGGTCCGAAGAACCGGATGCGTTCCATCGCCACCGGCAGGACGACCGGTCGGTCCGGGTCCATGGTGTCGAGCCAGGCGCCGAGCAGTTGCACCAGGCTGTCCAGCAAGGCGCCTGGTGCCTCGGGCGTGGTGATCGCACCGCGGACGTGGGTGTCGCTGATGAGCTGGATCTCGGTGATGCCCTGAAATCGTGGCCCGTGGAACAGCACGCGTTCCCGATAGATCTGCTCAGCGGTGAGCGGCGGTGGTTGTCCTCCCGCAGGCTCGCCCGCCAACGCGGCCGGCGTGTCTGCCGGGTAGCCGTGGGTCATCACCACGACAGCGCTGGCGAATCCGCCGAACGTCACCGACCACTGGCCTTCTCCGGCCGGCGTGACGGTGACCGCCACGTCGGTGGCGGGTGCGGCGAGCAGCCAGCGATGGAACTTCGCCTGCCGGACCTCGATCGCCTCGAGTCCGGGCACTGCCTGGCGAACCGCCTCCACCATGTGGTGAACCACGGTTGTCGCCGCCATCACCGGCCACCGGTCCTCCGGGTGCGGCCAATCCTCCGGCTGGAGGAAGAAGCAGTGATCCATCAGGAACGGCATCGTGTCCAGCGATACCCGCAGCGTCGTGTGGACCGGTCCAGTTCCGGACGACGGCCCCGGTATGGCGGTGGGCAGGCGCGTGTCGGCAGGCGGCACCGTCGCGGTGTCCTGCGCTGTCTGCTCGAACATGCCCATCAGCTCGGCGGCCGCGCTCGAACTCCGCGCCAACAGGCGCAACGTGTCGAGAGCGGCCCCGGAAGAAGTTCCGGATACGGTCGCGGCCTTGGTGACAGCGGCCTTGAAAACAGCGGTCTCGGTAGCGGCGGTCTCGACAACAGCAGCGGTCTCGGTAGCGGTGACCTCGGTAGCAGCGGTCTCCGTAGCGGTGACCGGCTCCGTTGTCGCGACATCGCCGTGGAGCAGGTCGGCCGCACCGTCACCCAACCGGATCAGCGGCGTGCCAAGGTTCACCGGGAGGACCGGCCCTCGGTGCGGACCGGGCGCGTTGATCATCGCCGTGCGCGGGCCGGTGCCGGGAGCGGACAGGAACTCGGGGTCGGGCGTGGCACCCTCGACCCACAGGGCGGTGGCAACCCGTCGCAGCTGATCCATGCCGCTGCGGCCGGCAACGCTGACCGCTATCGCGAGATGTTCTCGTTCCCGCAGGTTCTCCTGCACGAGGGTGGGCAACTGACCCACTCCGACCTGCAGGAACGCTCGTACCCCTGACTCGTACATGGCGTCGACCAACTGACGGAACCGCACCGGCTCGACCATGTGCCGGACGAACAGGTCGTTGACCTCGTCAGGATCCGACGGGAACGGCGCGGCGAGGACCCCCGACCAGACCGGCGCGGTGGGGGGACGGACCTGCCACTGCCCCAGTGCCGCACCGATCGCCTTGAGCCCGGCGCCGAACTTGGGTGTGTGGAAGGCGGCGCGGAACGGGAGCAGTTGACAGATGACGTAGCGCGAACGCAACTCCGCGATCAGCTTCTCGACCAGTTGCTCGGGCCCGTTGACAATGCACTGGTTCGGCGCGTTGTCGTGCGAGATGACCACGTCCGGATACCCGCTGAGCAGCGGCGCGACCGACTCGACGCCCGCGCTGACCGCGGCGAAGACGTGCCCGGCGACCTCCACCGATTCGGCCTTGAAAAGCTGGAGGAAATCGTCGGCGTTCGCCGCGCTCATCTGGCCGCTGACCACCGCGGCGGTCCATTCGCCGATGCTGTAACCGGCCACCGCGTCGGCAACGACGTCAAGACGCCGCAGCGCATCGGTGAGCAGCCTGCCCAGTTCGATCGAGCCGACGCCGCGTTGTGCGAGGTCGGTGGCCGACCACTCGCGGTCGGGCACGCCGAGCCGCGCGGCGATGTCGGCGGTGCGGGGGGCGAATTCCGCCTCGATACCGGGGAAGACGAAAGCCACCTTCCCACCACCGGCACCGAGCATCGGCGCAGGCGCGAACCAGATGTCGCTGCCCCGCCGCCAGGCCTCACCACGCTCGACGATGCGTCCGGCGGTTGCGAGTCGTTTGTCCGTAGGGGAAAGAACACCCAAGCGGCACGGCCCGTCGGCAGCGCCGTCCGAGGACCTCGCCCGTGAGGTGCCTTGCGTGCGCACCGTGTGGTAGTCGCCGGCAAGCAGTTGGGCCAGAGCCGCCGGATCGGCGGCGGAGAGCCACAAGGCCTGTTCCGGTTCGACCACCGAGGCGGTCGCTGTCAAGGGGACAGCCGTGTCCTTCGTCGACTTCTGGTGCCGTGGTGGCGAATACTCCTCGATGATCACATGGGTGTTGATGCCACCGAACCCGAAGGCGTTGACGCCGGCCCGTCGAGGACCCGAACCCTCCCACGGGCGCGAGGTGGCGATCGGCAGGAACCTGGTCCGCTCCAGTTCGGAGCGGGGCTGCTCACAGTGCAACGTGGGTGGCTGCACACCGTGGTACACGGCGAGGGCGGCCTTGATGAACCCGGCGACACCAGCAGCGGGCATGGTATGACCGATCATCGACTTGACCGAGCCGATCACCGCCCGTGGCCTGCCGTCATCCGGGCCGAACACCGCGGCGAGGGTGGCCAGTTCCGTTGTGTCACCGGCCGGGGTGCCGGTGCCGTGCGCCTCGATCAGTCCGAGGGCGTCGGCTGCGGCGGGGTCGAGGCCTGCGGCTTGCCAGGCCCGGCGCACCGCGATCACCTGGCCGGCCGAGACCGGGTTGAACATGCTGGCCGACCGGCCGTCGCTGGAGGTGCCGGTCCCCCGGATGACCGCATAGACCCGGTCGCCGTCGCGCTGGGCATCGCTCAGGCGCTTCAGTACGACGATCCCGCTGCCTTCGCCGATCAGCAGACCATCCGACGCCGCGTCGAACGGCCGGATCTGGCCCCGCCGCGACAACGCGCCCAGCTGACTGAACGCCGCCCAGAACGTGATGTCGTGCGTGTGATGGGTGCCGCCGGCCAGTACCGCGTCCAGCCGGCCGCTCGCCAGCTCACCGACAGCGTTCTCGATCGCGATCAGCGAAGAGGCGCAGGCGGCGTCGACCGTGTAGGCGGTGCCGTGCAGATTCAGCCGGTTCGCGATCCGGGACGCGGCAAGGTTCGACGTCGCACCCAGCACACCATCGGCATGCGAACCGCCCATTTGTGCTTCGAGTCGCTGCCGGATCTGGTCCAGGCGGTCTTCGCCGAGTTCGGGGATCAGCTCTCGGAGGGTCTGGAGAGTCTGGGTGGGCAGCCGCACCCGCTGGTCGAAGCGGGCCTGCGCGCCGCTCAAGGTACCGCCCCTGCCGAGGATCACGCCGATTCGGTCGCCGTCGGGCATGCGGTCGGCTCCGCCGGCGTCCTCGATCGCCGCGGCCGCAACCTCAAGGGAGATCAGCTGGTCGGGCTCGATGTCCGGGACCGAGGCCGGCATGATGCCGTAGCGCAGTGGCTCGAAGGTCGCGAGGTCGTCGACGAAGCCGCCATGACGGCAGTAGACACGGTCCGGTCGATGCGCGGCCGCCGGATTGTAGAACTGGCTGTCCCACCGTGCTTCGGGGACCTCGGTGATGGCGTCCACCCCGGCGACGAGGTTTCGCCAGTATTGTTCGAGTGTGGCGGCGCCCGGCATGAGCGCCGCCATACCGACGATGGCGATCTGTTCCACCACGTGCTCCTAGGCCATGTAGACGACCGCGGTAGCGGTCGGGTCGGCCCACGCCAGCTCGCGCAGCAGGCTCCGTGCTCCCTCGGCGGGATCGATCAGATCCATACCGCGCCGCGCGTAGTCCTCGACGAGTTCGGGCGTCACCATCCCGTTGTGGCTGCCCGACGGCGCCCACGGTCCCCAGTGGACGGTCAGACAGCGACGACCGCCGACGGCCCACCGGGCGCCGATCGACTCGATGGCGTCGTTGGCCGCCGCGTAGTCCGCCTGTCCTCTGCTGCCGTACACCGCGGCGATGCTCCCGAACAACACCACGAACGACGGCGTCGCACCGCACTGGTCGAGTCCGGTGAGGACGGCCTTGGCTCCGTCGACCTTCGTGTCGTACACCCGCGCGAACGACTCGGCCGTCTTCTCGGCGAACAGCTTGTCCTCGATGATGCCCGCGCCGTAGACGAGCCCGTCGATGCGGCCATGGTCGTGATGAACCTGTTTGAGCAGCCGGTGGACCGCTTCGGTGTCTCGGACATCGGCGACGTGGTAGCGCGCCCGGCATCCTGCCGCGCTCAGCTCCGCGATGGTGGCGGCAACCTCGCGTCCGGCAACGATGTCACGCGCGGCGCGCTCGATCTCGGCGGGCACGCGCATACCCCGGTGGGCGAGGACGGCGCGCAACGCGGGCAGGTCGGCGGCCGCGGCGAGGTCACTGTCCTGCGCAAGGTCGGGCAGCGGGGTTCTGCCGATCAGCTCGATACGGCAGCGGCTGGCCGCACCGAGCGCGAGCGCCACCTGAGCGGTGATTCCTCGGGCACCGCCGACAAGGACCACGATGGACTCCTCGTCGAGACGGAGTGCTCGGGCCTCGGCTCGGCCGTCCCCCACGGACCCGGCACCGCCATCCGCGAGTCGGCCAAGACCTGCCGGCGTGATCTCCTCGGTCAGCCGACCTTCCGCGCGGTAGCGAACCACCCCAGTCGACTCCGCCGTGCTCAGCTCGGCGACGACCTGGCCTGCGATGTCGTCGGTGGACGCTTCTGAGTCGACCTCGACGTAGCGGACGATCGTCGCGGGGAACTCGATGCGAAGGGTGCGGAACAGTCCGGGCAGCCCGTCGGTCAACGGACTTCCGTCGCGGCCGACGGCGACCAACCATCGCAGCGGGCGGGCGAGGGCGGACTGAAGACGGGCAACGACCGCCGGCAGCAGCCACTCCGAGCCCTGGCCGAGCGGGTCCAGCAGCACGAGCCCGTCGGCTTCCGCCGGATCATGCCCGCTCAGGGCGACCGCACCGACCTGACCGAGTCGCCCCGCGAGCGCCTCGACGAACCGGGGCGCACCGGACAGCAGGAACCGGGCGCCTGCCAAGCCAGCCGCGGGCCCGGTAGTCCGGGTGTCGGCGACGGCCCGCGACACCATGCGGTGCGGCGGGCGACCGACGGCGGAACGCGGTACCTCGGTGGTGTCGGCCGCCGCTGGCGCGCTGGGCTCGCTGGGCTCGCTGCGGTGTCGCGACGGCGGCGACACGCGTTCGGTCGTGACAGCCGGAGTGACCGGAGCGGCCGGGGTGGCCGGAGTGGTGGTCTGCGTGACGGGCGCGGGGGAACCGCTGAGCTGATGTTGCAGGGCGGACACCATCGTGCGGACCGTCCTTGACCGGACCAGCTCCTCGATCCGGGACTCGTCAGCGGTGGAGATCTCCAGTCGACTGGCCAGCTCCGCGACCACCTCGGCACGCTTGATCGAATCGATGCTGAGGTCGGCCTCAAGGTCCAGATCCTGCTCGATCAGCTCCTCCGGGTAACCGGTTCGCTCACTGATCACCGCGAGGACGACCGAGGACACGTCCAGTTCCGGGGCGGGCACCGGCGCCGCCAACGGTGCGGGTGCCGATGTCAGTATCGAGGCCGGCGCGGGCGCAGATATCGGTGCCGGTGTCAATGCCGGTGCCTGCGCCCGTACCGGGGCGGAAACGGCTCCGGCAGGCGCCGGAGCCGACCAGGCCGGGGGCGCGGGGGCGGTCGGTTCAACCGGGATCGCGACAGCCGCCGTCGGTGCGACGGAGTGCTTCGGCGCCGGCAGCGCCGCGCGCTGCGGTTGCGGCAGATCCCGATCCGGGGTGTGCCGGGTCGGGCGTGCGCCGGGATCGCCGTCGGTCAGGAAGGCGAGCATGACATCCCGCTGGGTGGAGATGACCTCGCGCTGCGTGGCGATCATCTCCTGGCCGGTGCGGAGGAACTCGGTGATCAACGCGGTGAGCGGAGCCGAGGCACCGGCAGGCGGGACGTCGTCAGTGGCGGTCATCGGCAACTCCTTGATCTGTCGGGCAGGTGCCAGCGCGCCGGGCAGCAGTGCCCCGCGCTGGTCGCGGACCAGCTGACCATCGACGGTCCAGCTGGGACGTCCAGGTTCGATCGACGCGGCGGGCTCGGTGTCCCGGCCGTCGAACAGCCAGCTCGTCCGCACCGGTACGCCCGCGCAGGCGAGTTCGGCGACGGTGACGAGCAGGCCGCGCAGACTGGCACCGGGTCGCTCGCCCGGCCTGCCGTCGCAGGCAACGGCCAGGTGCGGACGCTCCCCCAGCACCGAGGTGACCAAGCCGGTGAGCACCTGCCCGCAGCCCGCCTCGACGAAGATCCGGGCGCCCGCGTCGTACATGGCTTCGATCTGCTCGGCGAACCGGACCGGCTCGGCGACCTGCGCGGCCAGTTCGGCTCGTACGCCGTCCGCGTCCGCCGGGTACGGCGAGGCGGTGCGGTTGGACCACACGGGCAAGGCGGGCGCGGACACGGGTTTCTCGGCGAGCACTGCGGAGAACGCATCGGACGCGCCCGCGACGACGGGACTGTGGAAGGCGCAGGCGACCGGAAGGCGGCGAGCGGACAAGCCGACGGCGGCCAACGCGGGCAGCGCCGCGTCGACGCCTTCGGTGGTGCCGGAAATGACGTTCTGGGTCGGGGTGTTGCGGTTGGCGAGCACCACCCGCTCCGAAAGGCCCGCCTGGTCAAGGACCTCGGTGATCCGCGCCGGTGTCCCCGAGACAGCGGCCATCGTGCCAGGATCGTCCCCGGCGGCGGCGAGAATGGCGGTCGCTCGCGCCCGGCTGAGGTCCAGCAGCGTGGCAGGCTCGTAGGAGCCTGCCGTACACAGCGCGACCAGTTCCCCGAAGCTGTGTCCGCCGACCATGTCCGGCGCGACACCAAGGCATCGAAGTACATGGTCCGCGGCAAGTCCGGTGATGCCGAGAACGGGCTGGGCGATCCTGGTGTCCCGCAGTCCTTCCCGCTGAGCGCGCTGCGTCGCCTCGTCGAACGCGGTGGGCGGGAACAGCAGGTCGCCCCATTCCCGGCCCAACGAAAGGTATTCGCGCAGTTCGGGGAAGGCGCTGAACAGGTCGGCCAGTCCACCTGGCCGTTGACTGCCCTGCCCAGGGAACAGGAAGGCCACCCTGCCCGAGCCGATCTCGGCATTCTCCGTCGGCTGCACGAGGCCGGCGGACGGGTCGTGCTCACCGGCGAGGGCGCGCCGCAGCAACGGCGCCAGGTCGTCGAGGTCCTCGGCGACCACGGCAAGGCGAACGGGACCGCTGCGTGGGTTCGACTTCCTGGCGTGGGTCGCGGCGAGCTGTCGCAGTGCGCCGTCCCAGCCCTTGTCCAGCTGCTCCAACAGCTTGCGCGCCGCACCGTGGGCACTCGCGATGTCGTTGCCACGGAAGCAGAACAGCTCGGCAGGCCACTGCGCTCGGGCGTGCCGAGGATCGGCGCTCGGGGCGTGCGCGGTCAGCACGGCGTGGAAATTCGTGCCGCCGAACCCGAACCCGCTGACTCCGGCGATCCGCTCCGCCGCCGGAGCCGCCCACGGACTCGCGGCGGTGTGGAAAGCGAACGGACTGGTTTCCGGATCCCAGGCGGGATTGGGCCGGTTGAGGTTGATCGTCGGCGGCTTGACCCCGGTGTGCAACGCCAGGGCGGCCTTGATCAGGCCGGCCATGCCCGCCGCGCACTTGGTGTGGCCGATCTGCGACTTCACCGAGCCGAGCACGGTGCCGCCTCGCGGCGCCCCCGACTCGGTGAACACGCTGGTGAGAGTCTGCAGTTCGGTGCGGTCGCCGACGACCGTACCGGTGCCGTGCGCCTCGACGAGGCCGATCTGGTCGGGCGAGATGCCGGCCACGGCGTACGCCCGCTCCAGCGCGCGTCGTTGGCCTTCCGGGCGAGGTGCGGTCAGGCCGAGGGCGCGGCCGTCACTGCCTCCGCCGACCCCCTTGATGACCGCGTACACCCGGTCACCGTCACGTTCGGCGTCGGCAAGGCGCTTGAGTACGACGGCGGCGACGCCCTCCCCGATGGCGATACCGTCGCCGTCGCCGTCGAAGGTCCGGCTGCGGCCGGTCGGCGACAGTGCGCGCGCCGAGGTGAACATCAGAAAGTCGTTGACGTTGTTGTGCAGGTCGGCGCCACCGCAGACCATCAGGTCGCTGCCGCCGAGCAGGAGTTCCTTGCAGGCAACGTCCAACGCGGTCAGCGACGAGGCGCAGGCGGCGTCGACGGTGAAGTTGGGCCCACCCAGATCGAGCCTGCTCGCCACCCGGCCGGCGATCACGTTGGGCAGCACTCCGGGAAACGAGTCCCCGGTGACGCGCGGCAGCAGGGCCTCCATGTCCTGCGGAACCGCGCCGAGATATCCGGGCAGGATCAGTCGCAGGGTTTGGGCATTGGCCATCTCACTGCCGCCCTCGGCCCCGAAGATCACCCCGGTGCGGGAGTGGTCGGTCCGTGCCGAGTCGTGCGGGTAGCCGGCATCGCGCAGCGCCCGGTTCGACATCTCCAGCGCGAGCAGCTGATTGGGGTCGATGCTGGCCAGGGAGGCGGGCGGGATGCCGTAGCCGATGGCATCGAAGGGCACCGGGTCGATGAAGCCACCCCATTTGGACACGGTGACCCGGCCCGCCTGGTCAGGACCCATGACCGGCGAATAGTAGTGATCGACTTCCCAACGCCAGGGCGGCACCTCGGTGATTCGGTCGGCGCCGCTGAGTACCGTGTGCCAGAACGAGGCCAGATCGGGCGATCCGGGAAACACGCAGGCCATCCCGATGATGGCGATGTCGATCGGGTTGGCCGTCGCGTCCTGTGAAGCTCGCGGGCCCCGTCGCGCACGCAGTTCCGCGCGCCGTCGGGCGTGGAATCCAGCCGCGCCGGAGGTCACCTGGTCGTGCAGTCGCGCGATCGTGGTGGTGGCCGCGCGCAGCACGGAGACCTGCCCGGCCATGAAAAGGCCCTCCGCCGCCTGGACCCCGTCATCCACAGCCACCAGTTCGCTGCCCTCACGGCGCAACCCCTTGCTGGCAATGCGCAACCGGCCGACGTTGAGCACCTCAAGCCGGTCCCACAGGTCCCGGCTGGACACATCGGCCTGTTCAAGACCGGCCCGCAGCTGGTGGAAGTCGTCGACGAAAGGGGACGGCAGGCATCGGGTGACCAGCCCCGGCGCGGTCTCCAGCAGACTCGTCGCCGTCGCGTCGACCATGGCCCGCTGGAACAAGGGCTGGATGGCGCCGCAGGCCACCGCCTCCTCGGTGAACAGATAGGCGGTGCCCATCAACAGCCCGAGCTGCACGCCACGCGAGGCCAGCGGAGCCGCCATCGCCGCCACCATGGCCGAGGAGCGCTCGTCGTGGATGCCGCCGGCGAAGAGCAACTGAACGTCCGAGGCCGCAAGCCGTGGGTTGTCCGCGAGGAAGTCATCGACGACCGCGAGCTGCGCTTCCCAGAGCGAGAAGCTGGTCCGCGAACCGATGTGGCCACCGCATTCGGCGCCCTCGAAGATGAACTTGCGCGTGCCGGAGTTGAGGTACTGGCGCAACAGCGTCGGCGACGGCACGTGCAGGAAGGTGCTGATACCGGCGTCTTCGAGTTCTTTCGCGAGCGCGGGCCGGCCGCCTGCGATGATCGCGCAGGACGGCCTTGTCCTGAGCAGGAGCCGGGTCTGTGCCTCCCGCAGCTCCTCCGGTGCGAACCCGAGCAGTCCCGCGCCCCAGGGCCGACCTCGCAGAGCGGCCGCCGTCTCGGTCAGCATCCGGCTGGACTGCTCGGGATTGGCAAGCGAGAGCGCGATGAACGGCATGCCGCCCTGGTCGGCGACGGCGACGGCGAACCCCGCCTCGTCGCTCACCCGCGTCATCGGCCCCTGCACGACCGGCAGCGCCGTGCCCAAGCCGCGTGCCAACGCACTGTCCTTGGCGAACACCTGGCCAGTGGTCTCCGACAGCACGGCATCCCGGATCGCTTCCTGGATACCGCGTACGGCGGCGGCCGTGCCGGTCCAGCGGCGTGCGAACGAAGCGGCAAGCCAGCCGTCCTGACCGATCGGCAGCAGTTGCCGCCCGTGCCGCAAACCCTGGAGATCGCCGTCGCGCACGACCTCACTGCCATCCATCCGCGCCACCACCGCGCGCACCTCGTCGGCCAGCACGGCTTCCGGCTGCGTCAACAACTGGCTGTCGAGTACAACGCCCTCGGCGCCACCGATCACGGCGGCGGCAGCGGTACGAGGGCCGATGCCACCGGCCACCCACACCGGTACCGGCACTCCTTCGTCCGCGAGCAACTGCTGTAGCAGCACGAAGGAACTGAGTTCGCTGACCCGGCCGCCGGACTCCATCCCGCGTGCCACGACTCCCACAGCACCGGCACGCGCCGCCGCCCGAGCTTCCTCGGTGCTGGTGACCTCGACCAACACCGGGCGGTCGAGCGCCAACTCGGTGACCGACCACGCGGAGTCCGCCGTCAGCACCACCACCGCAGGGCGCCGCCCCAACGCCCGGTCGACCTCGGCAGGCGATACCCCACAGCCGCTGCCGACCCGTACTCCCACCTCGCCCCGTGCCCGCTCACCGGCCTGCCGAAGGGCACGCAGCACCCAGGCATCACCGGCGGTGATGTCGGCTATTCCCAAGCCGCCGCCTCGTGCCGCCTCGCCGACGAGGTGCGGGCTCAGATCCAGGCCGGTCCCGCCGGTAATCGCCATTACCTGATGCGTCGGCTGCACAGCGAACGACATACTCATTGAATCTATCCTCATCCGCAAAAGAAAACCTTGATGATGGCTTTTCGACAGGTAAATAGGCGCCGTCGTCCAATT
The DNA here is from genome assembly GCA_036268955.1 of Pseudonocardiaceae bacterium. Lineage (GTDB taxonomy): Bacteria > Actinomycetota > Actinomycetes > Mycobacteriales > Pseudonocardiaceae > CAJCJE01. The sequence goes on along the minus strand of DATATE010000231.1, from coordinate 88,368 downwards.
GGGCCAGCCGCTGGCAAGGTATCACCAGTTCGCCGGGGAGGTTGTCAAGTCCCGTGGGTCCGGTTTCGCGTCGCGAGAGGGGCGCGGCCGCGCGGAGTGCGCAGGAGGTCCGCGTCTTCGCCCACGTCAGACCAGCGACCGGCCTCGTCGGCACACCGGGCAGGGCGCGTGCACGCAGCCGACCATGAACAGGACAGCGGTGACGCCGATCACCGGAGCAACCCCGCACCTGCCCAGATCACTGTCCACACTTTGCGACCGCCTAGCCGACGCCGATCCCGTGCTGAGCAGCCATCACGTCCTCCGCGGCGATCTCTCGTCGAGCTGGGCACGAGGTCCGGAGCGAGGCGTTCGCGATCCCGTCCTCGCGCCCGTCCGCACCAGCGCGGGTCTCGCTGCCGCACCGCCCTGACCTCGGGCGACACCTGCCGCCAGGCCCGTCGCCAGCACGGCGCGAACAGTAGGACCCTTTCGACGCATTGTCGCTCCCCCGTCGTCTTTTGCTTTCGTTCCGGTGGGTGAATCCGTCGGCTAATGTGCGCGGACCGGAACGGTTTATCGCCGTTCCGGATGCGGAGATATCGATATCCTTTCGCTGTCACCGACTGATCTCTTCGGATTGTCAGAGTAAGCGTCGACGCCGTAGACAAGTCACCCTGTGCGAAAAAGGGCGAGTTATCGTGTACGTCCCGGACAGTTACCCGGACCCCGGTTCAGACGTCGACCGGGTCGAGCCCGGACGCTGACGAGGGGGCCGGTCGGGACGACCGCTGCGCCGCCAACCAGGTATGCACGATCTTGGCCGTGCCGGGGGCGTGCTCCTCCAGCAGGCTGAAGTGGTTGCCCTCGGCCTCCACGCTGGCCGACATCCCGGTGAGCTTCGTGCGCCAGTCACGGTCGGCCAGATAGGACTTCATCGGCTCGCGGGCCCGCACCAGCAGCGACGGAACCGGCGTCGGCTCCGGGTCCCAGTCCAGGAACAGCCCGCAGGTCCACTCGTAGGCGGACAGCCGGGTGCTGTCGATCGGCAGGACGCCCCTTGCGCGTTCGTACATGGCGTTGCCGAACTCGGCGCCGGTCTCGCGCAGCGACTCGTCGTGCATCGCGTAGGTGTCGAACAGCACCACCGCCGTCGGCGCGTTGCCGTTTGCGGCGAGGTGGTGCGCGGTGGCGTGCGCGAGGACGCCGCCCGAGGACATCCCGGCCAGCACGAACGGCTTGCCGCCGACATGCGCGAGCACCGTCTCGGCCAGGAAGTCCAGCAGCGCCTCCTTGGTGGCGGGCAGCTTCTCCCCCTGCCTGAAGCCCGGCGTGGCGAGCGCCGACACGGCATAGTCCGGCAGTGCGGCGGCGATTGCCTGGTACTGGTGCGCGCCGGAGACCGGCACGATCGGGTTCAGGCACACCAGTTCCGGTCCCGGCCCCGAGGTCAGGCGCACCGGCGCTGGCCCGCGCTCCAGTTCGTCGGGGCCTGCGAAGACGGGCCGCAGCCGGGCCACGCTCATCAGCAGCTCGCTCGCGAGCCTGGTCCGCCCGGCCGCGAACGCCTCCCGGTAGAGCTTGCTCACCAGGTCCGGTGCCTGCTCGGGGACGGTGTCCTGCTCGCCGATCAGGCCGGTCAGGTAGTCGGCCAGCTCGGGCACGGTGGGGTGGTCGAACACCGCGGTCGGCGGCAGGTCCAGCCCGGTCGCGGTGGCCAGCCGGTTGCGCAGCTCGACCGAGGTCAGCGAGTCGAAGCCGAGTTCAGGAAACTGCCGGTCCAGCTCGATCGCCGCCGAGGACGACGAGGCGTGGCCGAGGACGACGGCGGCCTGGCGGCGCACGAGGTCGGTCACCGCGGCACGCCGGCCGGCCATGTCGAGAGCCGCCAGCGTGCCGGCCAGCGACGCCGCGTCGGCGTGACGCCCGGTCGCGGCGCGCCGCGTAGTGCCACGGATCAGGCCGCGCAGCACGGCAGGCACCTCGGCGGCGTCGGCGAGGCGGTCGACGCGCATCGCGACCAGCGCCGGGTCGACCGCGCCGAGGGCCGTGTCGAACAGCGCGAGTCCGCGTTCGGTCGACAGCGCGGACATCCCGGCACGGGCCATCCGGAGCAGGTCGACGTGGCCGAGGGTGGCGGTCATCGCGCCGCGCTGTTCCCACGCGCCCCAGGCCAGCGACACCGCGGGCAGCCCGAGCGAACGCCGGTGGGCGGCGAGCGCGTCGAGGGCGGTGTTCGCGGCGGCGTAGTTGGCCTGGCCCGCGTTGCCGATGATGCCCGCGACCGAGGAGAACAGGACGAAAGCGGTGAGGTCGCCGGTCAGCTCGTGCAGATGCCAGGCCGCGTCGACCTTGGGCCACAGCACGGTGTCGAGCCCGTCCACGGTGAGCGTGTCCACCGTGGCGTCCTCCAGTACGCCCGCGGCGTGGACGACGGCGGTGAGCGGCCGGTCGACGGTGGCGAGCACGGCGGCCAGCGCCTCCCGGTCGGCCGCGTCGCAGGCCGCGACGCGGGTGGTCGCGCCCAGCTCGGCCAGTTCGGCGACGAGGTCGTCGGCACTGCCGGTACGGCTGAGCAGCAGCAGGTGCCGGACGCCGTGCTCGACGACCAGGTGCCGGGCCACCAGCCGCCCGAGCGCGCCGGTGCCCCCGGTGATCAGCACGGTCCCGTCGGTGTCCCACGACATGTCGGCGCGCGTGGTGGTGACGCGGGCGAGGCGGCCGAGGTGGACAACGCCGTCGCGGACGATCGTCTGCGGCTCGCCGTCGAGCACCGCGCCCGGCAGGGCCGCCAATGACGCTGCGGTGTCGTCGATGTCGACCAACGCGAACCGCGTCGGATGCTCGGTGGCCGCCGAGCGGATCAGGCCCCAGACCGCGGCGGCGGCGATGTCCGGGGCGGCACCGACCGCATCGCGCGTCAGGAAGACCGCCTTCGCCGCGGCCATCCGCTCATCGGCGAGCCAGGCGTGCACGAAACGCAGCGCGGTGGTCAGCGCGCGCCGGACGGCGGCCGGCACCGGGCCGTTCGGGATCTCGACCGGGACGAGCACGGTGTCGACCTCGGGCAGCGCGTCGAGGGTCGGGTAGCTGTCGACGCCGGGTACGACGAGGTCGCCGAGCACCGCGAGCGTGCGCGGCGACGCGGGTTCGACCGGTGTCCAGTCAAGGCGGAGCAGGGGGTCGCGGCCGGGCGTGCCCACCGAGGTGAGGTCGACCGGGCGGACCAGCAGCGACTCGATGGTGGCGACCGGCAGACCGACCGGGTCGGCGAGGTCGATGGCCACCGAGGATCCGCCGGTCGGCCGGATCCGGACCCGCAGCGCGGTGGCGCCCGTCGCGTGCAGCGTGACCCCACGCCAGGAGAACGGCAGGGCGTCGCCGTCGATGACGGTGAACACCGCCGCCTGCACGGCCGCGTCGGCGAGCGCGGGATGCAGGCCATATCCCGCCGAGTCGGGCACCTCGACCTCGGCGAACACCTCGTCGCCGCGTCGCCAGGCAGCGCGCAGGCCCTGGAAGGCCGGACCGTAGGTGATGCCGGCGGCGGCCCGCTGGGCGTAGAAGTCGGTGAGGTCGACCGGTTCGGCATCTGCGGGTGGCCACTCGGCATCGTCGGCGGTGGCGGGGCTTCCGTCGGCGGACAGCAGCCCGGTCGCGTGCCGGATCCAGTGCTCCCCAGGGCGCTCGTCCGGGCGGGAGTACACCGCGACGCCCCGGCGCCCGCCGTCGTCCGCGTCGTCCATGCCGTCCACGACGACCCGCACGGCGACGCCGGTGTCGGGTGGGAGCACCAGCGGCGCTTCCAGGGTGAGTTCGACGAGGTGGCCGCAGCCGACCTCGTCACCGGCGCGAACGACCAGTTCGAGGAAGGCCGTACCGGGCAGCAGCACGGTGCCGCCGACGAGGTGATCGGCCAGCCAGGGATGGGTTTTCAGCGACAGCAGGCCGGTCGCGACGAGGCCGTTGTCGCCGGGCAGTTCGACCAGCGCGCCGAGCAGCGGGTGATCGGCCTGGCCAAGACCCGCCGAGGTCACCTCGCCCGGCGAGTGGGACGGCTCCAGCCAGTATCGGCGCCGCTGGAACGGGTAGGTCGGCAGCCGCACCTGATGAGCGCCCTGGAACCGCGAGGCGTAGTCGACATCGATGCCCCGCACGTACAGCGCGCCGAGCGAGGCGATGAACCTCGGCAGCCCACCGTCCTCGCGCCGCAGCGATCCGGTGACCACCGACGGCACGTCGGTCTCGTCCAGGGTGTCCTGGATGCTCATGGTCAGCACCGGATGCGAGCTGACCTCGACGAACGCCCGGTAGCCGTCCGCGACCATGGCCTTGGTCGCCTCGGCGAACCGCACGGTCTGCCGCAGGTTGCGATACCAGTACTCGCCGTCGACCGCCGCCGTCGACCAGCCATTGTCCACTGTGGAGTAGAACTTGACCGCCGGCTCGCGTGGCTCCAGGTCGGTCAACACGGCCCGCAGGTGCTGCTCGATCCGTTCGACGTGCGAGGTGTGTGAGGCATAGTCCACCGCGAGCTTGCGGACCCGGATGCCGTCGGCCTCGCAGGTGAGAGCCAGCCGCTCAAGGGCGTCGGGATCGCCGGCGACCACGACCGAGGCCGGACCGTTCACCGCGGCGATCTCCACCCCGTCGAGCAACCGCTCGGTCACCGCCTCGCGCGGCAGAGCGACCGACATCATGCCGCCCCGACCGGCCAGTTGCTCGGCGATCGCCTTGCTGCGCAGGGCAACGACCTTTGCCGCGTCCGGCAGGGAAAGCGCACCGGCAACGCAGGCCGCGGCGATCTCGCCCTGCGAGTGGCCGAGCACCGCATCCGGCAGGACGCCGTAGGACTGCCACAGCTGCGCGAGCGAAACCATGACCGCGAACGAGGCGGGCTGGACAACGTCGACGCGGTCGAGCGACGGCGCGCCGTCGAGCTGCCTGATCACGTCCATGAGGGACCAGTCGAGGTAGGGCGCAAGCGCGGCCGCGCACTCGGTCAGCCGCTGGGCGAACACCGGCGAGGTCTCCAGTAGCTCCGCGCCCATCCCGGCCCACTGCGAACCCTGGCCGGGAAAGACGAACACCGTCCCGCCATCGACGTCGGCATAGCCGGAGACCACGTTCGGCGCGGCCTCACCGCCGGCGAACGCCTCGGCACCGGCGACGTCACCGACAACGACGACCGCCCGGTGCGCCATGACCGCACGCGTCGTGGCCAGGGAGTAGCCGACATCGACCGGGTTGTCCGGGACCGTCGCGATTCTGGCCGCCTGCTCCCGCAGAGCGTCGGCGGTCCTGGCCGTCAGCACCCAGGGCACCACACCGGTCGGCGCGGACCGCACCTCGGCGGTCGACGGCGCCTGTTCCAGGATCAGGTGCGCGTTCGTCCCGCTCACCCCGAAGGACGACACGCCGGCCCGGCGCGGCCTGCCAGCGGTGTCCCAGTCGCGGGCCTCGGTCAGCAGCTCGACCTTGCCGGCCGCCCAGTCCACCTGCGGCGAGGGCGCGTCCACGTGCAGCGTCCTCGGCAGCACGCCGTGCTCCATCGCCTTGACCATCTTGATCACGCCGGCGACACCGGCCGCGGCCTGCGCGTGCCCGATGTTGGACTTCAGCGACCCCAGCCACAGCGGGTTGTCCCGGCCCTGCCCGTAGGTCGCCAACAGGGCCTGCGCCTCGATCGGGTCGCCCAGCTTCGTGCCGGTGCCGTGTGCTTCGACGACATCGACGTCCGCTGTGGACAGACCAGCCGCGGCAAGCGCCTGACGGATGACCCGTTCCTGGGAAGGGCCGTTGGGCGCGGTCAGGCCGTTGGAAGCGCCATCGGAGTTGATCGCCGAACCCCTGACCACCGCGAGTACCTTGTGCCCACGGCGTTTCGCGTCCGACAGCCGCTCGACCACCAGCACGCCGGCGCCTTCGGCCATCCCGAAGCCGTCGGCGGCCTCGGCGAAGGACTTGCACCGGCCGTCCTGGGCAAGGCCACGCTGCCGGCTGAACCCGAGCAGCCCGGCCACGGTCGACATCACCGATACGCCACCGGCCAGCGCGAGGTCGCACTCCCCCTGCCGCAGCGCCTGCGCAGCGAGGTGCAGCGCCACAAGGGAGGACGAGCAGGCCGTGTCGACGGTGACCGCAGGCCCCTCAAGGCCGAGGGCGTAGGACACCCGACCGGACAAGACGCTGCCCGCCGTGCCGATGATCAGATAGCCGTCATCGGCGTCCGAGGACCGCGAGCCGTAGTCCTGGCCCTGCGTCCCGACGAACACACCGGTCCGCGTGCCGGCGACCGTGGTCGGGTCGTAACCGGCCCGCTCCAGGGCCTCCCACGAGGTCTCCAACAGAATTCGCTGCTGTGGATCCATCGCAAGGGCCTCACGTGGTGAGATCCCGAAGAACTCGGCGTCGAAGTCGCCGACGTCGGTGATGAACCCGCCGCCCCGCACGTAGGTCCTGCCGGGCGTGTCCGGGTCGGCGTCGTAGATCCCGGCCAGGTCCCAGCCGCGATCGGTGGGCAGTGGACCCACCGCGTCGACACCGGCCTCGACCAGGTTCCACAACTCCTCCGGCGTTGTGACGCCACCGGGGAACCGGCAGGCCATCGCGACGATCGCGATCGGTTCGTCCGCGCTGCCCCTCGCGGCCCTCGGCGCCACCACCGCGACGACCTCCTCGGCGTCGTCACCGACGAGCTGGCTGGTGAGGTGCGCGGCCAATGCCTTGGGCGTCGGATAGTCGAAGATCAGCGTCGCCGGCAGGCGCAGACCGGTCTCGGCGGTGAGCCGGTTGCGCAGTTCGACGGCGGTCAGCGAGTCGAAGCCGACGTCCTTGAAGGACCGGTCGGCCGCGACCGCGTTCGCGCCGAGCACAACCGCCGCCTGCGCGCACACCACGGCGGTCACGGCCTCGCCGCGCTGGTCGGCGGGCATGCCCGCGAGCCGCTCCGACAGCGTGCGGGTCGGCGCGGCGGAGACGGTGCGCCGAGCCCGCGCGGTCTCGGTCTTCGTGGCCAACGGCGTGAGGACGAGGGTGGCATCCGGCCGCCGGATCGCCGCGTCGAACAGCGCCAAGCCCTGCTCGTTGCTGATCGGCGTCAACCCGGCGCGGGCCATCCGCCGTACGTCGGTCTCGTCGAGGTGCGCGGTCATCGCGCCGCGTTCCGCCCACAGACCCCAGGCCAGCGACTGCGCCGGCAGGCCGGCCGACCTGCGGTGGCGGGCGAGCGCGTCGAGGGCGGCGTTGGCGGCGGCGTAGTTGGCCTGGCCCGCGCTGCCGAGCGTGCCAGCGACCGAGGAGTACAGCACGAACGCGGCCACGTCACCGGCCAGTTCGTGCAGATGCCAGGCGGCGTCGACCTTGGGCCGCAGCACCGTGTCCAGCCGCTGCGGGGTCAGCGACTCGACCACGCCGTCGTCGAGCACGCCTGCCGCATGCACGACGGCCGTCAGGTCGGCCTCGTCGGCGAGCAGCCGGGCGAGCGCGTCCCGGTCGGTGATGTCGCATGTGCGCACCCGCACCGTGGCGCCGAGGTCCTCCAGCCCCTCGGTGTGGCCGGATCGGCTGACCAGCAACAGGTCCCGCACACCGTAGGCGGTGGCGAGGTGGCGCGCGAGCAGCTTGCCGAGCCCGCCGGTGCCGCCGGTCACGAGCACGGTGCCCGACCAGGGGTCGACGGGCAGCGTGAGCACGATCTTGCCGATGTGCTTGGCCTGGCTCATGAACCGGAAGGCGTCGACCGCCTGCCGCACGTCCCACAGCCGGGTCGGCAGCTGCCGGATGCCGCCGTCGGCCAGCAGGGCGAGCAGCTCGGTCAGCATTTCCTGGATGCGGTCGCTACCGGCGGCGTCGACCAGATCGAACGCCCGGTAGTACACGTCGAGACCCTCGCGGATGTCGGTCTTGCCCATCTCCACGAAACGGCCACCGGGTTTGAGCAGCCGCAACGAGGCGTCCACGAACTCGCCGGCCAGCGAGTTCAGCACCACGTCCACGGGCGGGAACTTCTCGGCGAAGGCCAGGTCCCGCGAGGACGCGATGTGGTCCTCGGCAATGCCAAGCCCGCGCAGCGTCTCCCATTTGGCCGGACTCGCCGTCGCGAACACCTCGACGCCCCACAGCGTGGCCAGCTGGATGGCCGCCATGCCGACGCCACCGGCTCCGGCATGGATCAGCACCGTCTCGCCGGACCTGATCCCGGCGAGGTCGCGCAGTCCGAAGTAGGCAGTCAGGAAGACGACCGGCAGCGACGCGCCCGCGGTGAAGGACATGCCGTCGGGCATCCGGACCAGCAGCCGGGCGTCCTCGACGATCTCGGCACCGATGCCGCCGGGCACCAGGCCCAGTACACGATCGCCGACGGCGAGGTGCGTGACGCCCGGTCCGATCTCCAGCACCGTGCCGGCGCCTTCGACGCCGACGCTGCGGCTCTCGCCGGGATACATGCCCAGCGCCGTCAACACGTCGCGGAAGTTCAGTCCGGCCGCGCGAACACCCACCCGGACCTCGCCCTCGGCGAGTGGCCGCCGGCTTTCCGGCGCGGGCAGCAGGGACAGGTTCTCCAACGTGCCCTTGGCGCCGATGTCCAGTCGCCACGGAACCTTCCCCTCGGGCACGGTCATCGCGGCCGGCGCCCGCGTGACGCGGCTGGCCGTGATCTCACCGCCGTGGATCTCGATCAGTGGCTCCCCCGACCCGATCGCGGCCGCCAGCAGGGACGGGTCACCACCGAGTCCGATGTGGACGAACCGGTCCGGGTGTTCTGCCTGTACCGAGCGGACGAGCCCACGCACGGTCGAGTCGGCCGGCTCCCCTGCGGTGACCAACACCGCCGTCGAGTCGGCGAACCGGTCGTCGGCGAGCCAGGCCTGGACGGCGGCGAGGGCCTTGCGGGCTGCCGTGCGCACCGCGTCCGGGAACTCGCCCCGAGCCTCGATCGGGAGCACCACGTTGTCCGGTGCGGGCATCCCGGCCTCGACGGCCGCCGCGAGCCGCTGGAGATCCGGGTAGGTGGTCGCGCCCTCGATGTCCAGGCCGGCGCCGACGATCGTGAGCGGGCCCATCGCGGTGGCCTCGATCGCGGTCCACTCCTGGCGGTAGATGTCGCCGCTGCCGAAGGCGCCGACGTCGACCGGCCTTGTGGTCATCGAGTCGACGGTGCACACCGGCAGGCCGCTGCCGTCGGTGAGGACCAGCGACACACCGTCGGTACCGGAGGGCGCCAGGTGGACGCGGACCTCAGTCGCGCCGCCCGCGTGCAGACTGACACCGTTCCAGGAGAACGGCAGGCGAGGCGAGTCGTCGAGCAGCCAGGCGGCCTGTAGCGCCGCGTCGAACAGTGCCGGATGCAACCCGAACGCACCGGCCTGCCCGGTGTCGGACAGTCGCGCCTCGGCGAAGGCCTCGTTCCCACGCCGCCAGGCCGCGACGAGGCCCCGGAACGCGGGCCCGTAGGCGAAGCCGTTGGCCGCCAGCGCGCGGTAGAAGTCCTCCAGCGGCAGCGGTTCGACGCCGACTGGTGGCCAGACCGCGTCGACGAGGACCTCCGGCGGCGTCTCCGGGACGAGCGCACCGACCGCGTTGCGCACCCAGTCGCCGTCGCACCGCGAATGCACCGTGACGGCGCGGCGGCCGGTCTCGTCGGCGGCCTCGACAACGACCTGCACGATCGCGCCGGCACGGGCGAGGGTGAGCGGCGCCTCCAGCGTCAGTTCCTCGACGCGCGGGCAGCCGACCTGGTCACCGGCGCGGATGGCGAGTTCGACCAGCGCACTGCCGGGCACCACGACCACACCGGCGACGACATGGTCGGCAAGCCACGGGTGCGTCCGCGTCGAGAGTCGGCCGGTCACCAGGTGGCCGCCGGAGGCGGGCAGTTCCACGCCCGCGCCGAGCAGTGGGTGCGCCAGCGCGCCGAGGCCGACCGCCGTGACATCGCCCCGGCCGGGTGCCGTGGCAGGCCAGAACCTGCTGTGCTGGAACGGATACGTCGGCAGCTCCAGCCGACGGCCACCGCCAAGCACCTCCGACCAGTCGACCTCGACTCCTCGGACGAACAGCTCCGCCGCCGACCGCAGGAACCGGTCCAGGCCGCCTTCGCCGCGACGCAGCGACCCGACGACGACCGACCCCTCCCGCACCGTCTCCGCCAGCCCGACCGTCAGCACCGGATGCGCGCTGACCTCGACGAAGGTGTCGAAACCCTGTGCCACCAAGGCTTCAACGGCCGCTTGGAAGCGGACGGTGTGCCGCAGGTTGCGGTACCAGTAGTCGGCGTCGACGGGCTCGTCGAGCGGCAGGCCCGTCACGGTCGAGTAGAGCGGGATCCGGGGCTCGCGGGACTCGATACCCTCCAGCGCCTCGACGACCTGGTCGCGGATCCGCTCGACCTGCGCCGAATGCGAGCCGTAGTCCACCGGGATCCGGCGGACCTGAACACCGGCCGACTCGAACTCCGCGAAGAACGCGTCCAACGACTCGGCGGCACCGGACACCACCACCGACGAGGGACCGTTCACCGCCGCCACCGAGACCCCGTGCCGCGCGACGGCCGCCACGATCTCGGCCTCCGGCAACGGCACCGACACCATGCCACCCGTGCCCGCGATCGCCACGATCGCCCTGCTCCGCAACGCGACCACCCTAGCCGCGTCCCGCAACGACAACGCACCCGCGACGCAGGCCGCGGCGATCTCGCCCTGCGAATGACCGACAACGGCGGCAGGCTCGACACCGAGCCACTGCCACACCTTCGCCAGCGAGACCATCACCGCCCACAGCACCGGCTGCACGACATCGACCCGCGCCAGCATGTCCTCATCGCCGAGAGCGGCTACCAGCGACCAGTCCACGAACTCCGACAAGGCCGCCGAACATTCGGCCATCGACTCCGCGAACACCGGCAGCGCCAACAGTTCCCGGCCCATGCCGACCCACTGGGCGCCCTGGCCGGGAAACACGAACACCGCAGGGGAACGACCGCCCACCACACCGGTGATCACCCCAGGCGACGGCTCGCCGGCCGCCAACGCGGCCAGTCCACCCTTCAGACCATCCGAGTCGCCGACCAGTACGGCCCGGTGCGCCAGCGGCGAGCGCGTCGTGGCCAGGGAGAACGCGAGGTCGACGGCGGAACCCTCGACCGAGGCCAGGCTGGCCGCCTGCGCTCGGAGGGCGTCCGGTGAACGTGCCGACAGCAGCCACGGCAGCACCTCGGCCGGCTCGCCGGCCGACACCGCAGGAGCGGCAGGCTGCGGCGCTTCGATGATCACGTGCGCGTTGGTGCCGCTGATGCCGAAGGAGGACACGGCCGCCCGCCGCACCCGGTGCGCCTCGGGCCAGGCCAGGGACTCGGTCGGCAGCTCGACAGCGCCCGACTCCCAGTCCACATAGGACGAAGGCTGGTCGACGTGCAGGGTGCGGGGGACGACGCCGTGCCGCATCGCCAGCACCATCTTGATCACCCCGGCGACACCGGCCGCCGCCTGCGTGTGCCCGAGATTCGACTTGATCGACCCCAGGTACAGGGGGATCTCCCGATCTTGGCCGTAGGTCGCCAACACCGCCTGCGCCTCGATCGGATCACCCAACCTGGTCCCCGTACCGTGCGCCTCCACCACGTCCACCTCAGACGACCGCAGGCCGGCAGCTGCCAGCGCCCGCCGGATCACCCGCTGCTGCGACGGACCGTTCGGCGCGGTCAAACCATTCGACGCACCATCGGAGTTCACCGCAGAACCACGAACGACCGCCAGCACCTCGTGCCCGAGCCGCCGCGCCGCCGACAGTCGCTCCACCACCAGCACACCGACACCCTCGGCCCAGCCGGTGCCGTCGGCCGCGTCCGCGAAGGACTTGCACCGGCCGTCCGGGGACAGGCCCCGCTGCCTGCTGAACTCGACGAACGTGCTCGGGGTCGACATCACGGTCGCGCCGCCCACCAGCGCGAACGAGCATTCGCCGGACCGCAGCGCCTCGGTCGCCCAGTGCAGGGCCACCAGCGAGGAGGAGCACGCCGTGTCCACCGTGACCGCGGGTCCCTCAAGGCCGAAGGTGTAGGCGAGCCTGCCGCTCACCACGCTGCCGGCCCCACCGGTGACCAGATAACCCTCCACCTCGTCCGGGAAGTCGATCGTGGTCGAGGTGGTGTAGTCGTGGTACATCAGGCCGATGAACACCCCGCCCGCCTGACCGCGCACCGAGACGGGATCGATGCCGGCCCGTTCGAACGCCTCCCACGAGGTCTCCAGCAGCAGCCGCTGCTGGGGGTCCATCGCCAGTGCCTCGCGCGGCGAGATCCCGAAGAACTCCGCGTCGAAGTCCGCGGCCTCGTGCAGGAAGCCGCCGTGCCGGGTGTAGGAGGTGCCGGTCTTGTCGGGATCGGGGTCGTAGAGGCCGTCGAGGTCCCAGCCCCGGTCGGTCGGGAACTCCGTGATGCCGTCGCCGCCCTGCGTGACCAGCGACCACAGGTCCGCCGGCGAACGGACGCCGCCCGGATACCGGCAGGCCATGCCGACGATCACGATCGGGTCGTCGGTGTCGGTGCCGACGGGTCCCGGTGCGACCTCGGTCGGCACGGCGCCGATGGCCTCGGCCAGCAGGAAACGCGCGAGCGCGGTCGGCGTCGGATGGTCGAAGGTGAGCGTCGCCGGTACGCGCAGTCCGGTCGCGGCGGAGATCGCCCGCCGCAGTTCGATCGCGCCGAGCGAGTCGAGGCCGAGTTCGGTGAACGGGGCGGCGACGGCGACGTCCGCCGGCCGCCCGTGCCCGAGCACGCCGGCCACCTGCGCCCGCACCAAGGCGGTGACCAAGCCCAACCGGTCGCCCGCCGCGGTGGCGGCCAGGCGCGCGGCCAACGTCGTCTCGGGGGCGCGCTTGGCGACCGGTGGCACGAGACCGCGCAGCAACGGCACGACCTCGTCCACGGCGCGCAGCAGGGGCAGATCCAGTCGCGCGGCGACGACAACACCGTCGGCGGCCAGCGCCGCGTCGAACATGGCGAGGCCGGCGTCGACGGAGATCGGCGCCAGACCGGTGCGCGCCATCCGCCGCCGGTCGGACTCGGTCGCCATGCCCTGCCCGCCGAGGTCCCACGGACCCCAGGCCAGCGCCAGTGCGGGCAGGCCCCGCGACCGGCGCAGCCGGGTCAGTGCCTCCAGCGCGCCGTTGGCCGCCGCGTAGTTGCCCTGGCCGGGGTTGCCGAACGTGGTCGCGACCGAGGAGAACACCACGAACGCGGCGAGGTCACCGGTCAGCTCGTGCAGGTTCCAGGCGGCGTCGAGTTTCGGCCGCAGCACTAGGTCGAGTCGGTCCGGGGTGAGCGAGCCGAGCACACCGTCGTCGAGGACACCGGCGGCGTGGATCACGGCCGTCAGCGGTGGCTCGATCGTGTCGAGCACGGCGGCCAGCGCATCGCGGTCGGCCGCGTCACAGGCGACCACGCGCACGTCCGCGCCACCGTCGGCCAGTTCGGCGACCAGGTCTTCGGCACCGCCACGGCGGCTGAGCAGCACAAGGTGCCGGACGCCACGGCGCACGAGGTGGCGCGCCAGCAGCACGCCGAGGCCGCCGGTGCCGCCGGTGATCAGCACCGTGCCGTCCGGATTCCACGGTGTCGCTTCGGCGGGCGGCGTCAGCCGGGCAAGGCGAGCCGCCCTGATCCGCCCCGCCCGTACCGACAGCAGCGGTTCGCCGGTGGCGATGGCCGCGCCCACCTCGGTGGTGTCGGCGTCGACGAGCGTGAACCGGCCGGGCTGCTCGGACTGCGCGGACCGCACGAGGCCCCAGACCGCGCCCTGTGCCGGGTCGGTCTCCATGTCGCGCGTGACGACGGCAAGGCGCGCCTCGTCCGACGTGGCAAGGGTTTCCCGCAGCCGCGCGAGAACCTGGGCGGTGAGCGCGCGGGTGGCCTCGCGGATGTCACCAGCGGGGGTCCGCACGAACAGCGTGTCCACCTCGGCGCTGGTCTCGGCGGGATCGAGGGGCGTCCAGTCCACTCGGTACAGTGGGCTCGGCCGCGTCGTGCCGCTCATCCGCCGCAGCACCACCGCGTCCACGGCGGCGAGCACCGTGCCGGCGGCGTCCCACAGCGTGAACGACACCGAGTCGTCGCCGGTGCGGGTGAGGCGCAGCCGCGCCGTCCTGCCGGCGCCGAGCAGAGTGGCGCCCTGCCAGGAGAACGGCACCCGTCCGATGCCGGGCTCGTCGAACCGCAGCAGCCGAGTGGCCTGGAGCACCGGGTCGAGCAGCGTCGGCCGACGACCCGATTCCCCGGCGTCCACGGGCGGTTCGATCTCCGCGAACACGGTGTCGCCGTCGACCCAGGCCGCCGTGAGGCCCTGGAACGTTGCACCGTATACGAAGCCGTCGTCGGCGCACTGCGCGTAGAAGCCGGTCAGGTCGACCGGATCCGCTATCGGAGGCCACTGTGGACAGTCCTCGACGAGGTGTGGGCCCGTGCCGGTGGTACCGGTGGCGTGCCGGGTCCACGGCTGCGACCCGCTGCGGGCGTACACCGCGACGCCGCCGTCCACATCGACAACGACCTGCACGTCCACCGGGCCGGTGAGCACCAGCGGAACCTCCAGGGTCAGCTCCTCGACGCGGTTGCGTCCGGTCGCGGCACCGGCCCGCGCCGCCAACTCCAGGAATGCGGTGCCGGGCAACATCACCGAGCCGCCGACGAGGTGATCGGCCAGCCAGGGCAGCGTGGCGGGCGAGATCGTGCCGGTGAGCACGTGCGCACCGGTCTCGGCCAGCTCCACGCCGGTGCCGAGCAGGTCGACGGCGCGCTTCGGGGCCCAGTACCGACGGCGCTGGAACGGATAGGTCGGCAGCTCGACCCGGTTGCCGACGAGCACCGCGTCCCAGCGGACCGAGGCGCCGGCCGTGTACAGGCCGCCCAACGCGGTCAGCGCCGAGGCGACCTCATCGCGGTCCTTGCGCAGCACCGCGACCGCGAGCGCGTCGACGTTCTCGCCGACCAACCCCGACAACACGCCATCCGGGCCCAGCTCAAGAAAGGCCGTAACGCCCTCGCCCGCCAAGGTCCGCACGGCCGCGCCGAAGCGGACCGTGTCGCGCACCTGCCGTACCCAGTACTCCGGGTCGCTCCAGTCGTTCGTGACCAGCTGACCGGTCACCGTGGACACCGAGGGGATCGAGGGCCGGCCGAAGCCCAGCCGCGCGATCGCGGCCCGGAACTCCGCCAGCATCGGATCCATCAACGAGGAGTGGAACGCGTGGCTGACCCGCAGGCGCCGCGCCGGGAATCCCGACACCAGTGCCACGGCCTGCTCCGCACCGGCGATGACCACCGATCGCGGACCGTTCACCGCCGCCAGCGACACCCCATCGGGCAGCTCGACCTCCGCCTCGGCCGCCGGTAAGGAGACCATCACGCCACCAGCGGGCAGCGCCTCCATCAACCGCGCCCGCGCCGAGATCAACGCGCAGGCGTCGGCGAGGCTGAACACGCCACTGACATGCGCGGCGGCGATCTCACCGATCGAATGGCCTGCGACGAAGTCCGGCCTGACGCCCCAGGACTCCACCAACCGGTACAGCGCCACTTCCAACGCGAACAACGCCGGCTGCGCGTTGCCGGTGCGGTCCAGGGCCCCCTGGTCGGGAACCCGGCCCAGCTCCGCGAGCACCGCGTCGTAGGCCTGCGCGAACACCGGGAACCGCGCGTACAGGGCACGCCCCATACCGACGCGCTGACCACCCTGGCCTGCGAAGATCAGTGCCGTCCTCGGCGTGCCGGAGACGACGGCGGGCGTCAGCGACCGCAGACCGGTCTCGATCTCCGACCGGTCGGCACCGACCACGACCGCCCGATACCCGAACGAGGTCCGGCCGGTGGCGAGCGAATGGGCGACGTCACCGAGGTCGCCCGAGGAGGACAGCAGCGCGGAAGCCTCGTCCCGCAGGGCATCGGCGGTCTTGGTCGACAGCACCCATGCCGTCGGCCCCGGCACCGGCTCGACCACGGTCGGCACCGGCGGCGCCTGTTCGATGACGACGTGTGCGTTCGTGCCGCTGATGCCGAACGAGGACACCCCCGCCCGGCGCGGCCGACCGGTCCGCGGCCACGGCGCCGCGGTCGTCGCCAACGCGACCGAGCCGCCCGCCCAGTCGATGAACGGCGACGGGTCGGCCGCGTGCAGCGTCCTCGGCACGATGCCGTGCCGCATCGCCAGCACCATCTTGATCACGCCCGTGACACCGGCCGCCGACTGGGTGTGCCCGAGGTTGGACTTCACCGAACCGAGCAGCAGCGGGACTTCCCGGTCCTGCCCGTAGGTGGCCAGCAGCGCCTCCGCCTCGATCGGGTCGCCCAGCTTCGTGCCGGTGCCGTGCGCCTCGACGGCGTCGACATCGGCGCCGCGAAGTCCGGCCTGGCGCAGCGCGGCACGGATCACGCCGCGCTGCGCAAGGCCGTTCGGCGCGGTAAGGCCGTTGGAGGCGCCGTCGGAGTTGATGGCCGTGCCACGAACCAGCGCGAGCACCGGATGCCCGTTGCGGCGCGCGTCGACGAGCCGTTCGACCAGCAGCACACCAGCACCCTCGGCGAAGCCGGTGCCGTCCGCGGCGGCGGCGAACGCCTTGCACCGACCGTCGGCCGCCAAACCCTGCTGGCGCGCGAAGTCCGCGAAGATCTCCGGCGTGGCCAGCACGCTCACACCGCCGGCGAACGCGAGGTCGCTCTCCCCCGAGAGCACCGACCGCACCGCGAGGTGCAAGGCCACCAGCGACGACGAGCACGCCGTGTCCACGGTGACCGCCGGGCCGTGCAGGCCGAGCGTGTAGGCGATGCGGCCGGAGGCCAGGCTGGTGACACCGCCGGTCTCCGCGCTGTCGCCGTACCCGTTGTGCCCGAGGCCGAGGAACACACCGGTTCGGCTGCCGCGCAGCGAATCCGGTGCGATACCGGCCCGTTCCACCGTCTCCCAGGAGACCTCCAGCAGCAAGCGCTGCTGCGGGTCCATTCCGGCGGCCTCACGCGGTGAGATGCCGAAGAACGCGGCGTCGAAGTCCGCGGCGCCCGACAGGAAGCCGCCGATCGGCGGGTACGCCGGATCGGGTTCCCAACCTCGGTCGGCCGGGAACGGGCCGAGCGCCTCGCGACCATCCGCGAGCAGGGCCCACAGCTCGTCCGGGCTGGTCACGCCGCCGGGCAGGCGGCAACCCATGGCGACGATCGCGACCGCGTCCTCCGCCGTCGCGGTGCCGGGCCCGACAACTGGCTCCGGGTCGACGTCCGGTTCCGGGTCGGCGCCGGTGTCCAGGTGCTCGGCGAGTGTGGAGGGCGTCGGCCAGGCGTAGATCAGGCCGAGGTCGACGGCCCGGCCGGCCGCCTCGGCGAGCGCGGCCTGGAACTCGACGGTGGTGACGGAGTTCAGCCCGAGGTCGCGGAAGGTGGCGTCCTGGTCGATCGTGGCGGGGTCGGTGTGCCCGAGTACGGCGGCCAGCCGCGACCGTACCAACTCCAGCGGCTCGACCTCCCGCGTCGGCTCCGGCGCCGGCACCGATGCCGTCTCACCCAGCCAGTGCCGGGTGCGTTGGAACCGGTAGGTCGGCAGCGGCACGCGGACGCCGTGCGGGAACGCGTCCCAGCGCGGGCTCACACCGTTGACGTGCAAGCGGCCCAGTGCGGTCAGCGCAGCCGTCTCCTCGGCGCGGTCGGCGCTCAGCAGCGGCACGGCGACGACCTCGTCGCCGAGCACCTCGTGAAGCAGTGCGCTGAGCACCCCGTCCGGCCCCAACTCCACGACCGCATCCGCCTGGAGCCTCCTGGCGGCATCGGCGAACCGGACCGGGCGGCGCACGTGCCGCACCCAGTACTCGGGGTCGCGCCAGCGTTCGCCGACCAACTCGCCGGTCACCGTGGACACCAGTGGCAGGGTCGCCGGGTGGAAGGTCAGGCCCGCGACAACCGCGCGGAAATCCTCCAGCATCGGAGTCATCAGCGGTGAGTGGAAGGCGTGGCTGACCGGCAACCGGCGGGTGCGGCGCCCACGCGCCGCAAGGCTCGCCGCCGCGGCCTCCACCTCGGCGGCGACCCCGGCGAGGACCACCGAGCGGGGGCCGTTGACCGCGGCGATCGCCACCGTGTCGGTCACCAGCGGTGCGACCTCATCTTCGGTCGCCTCCACGGCCACCATCGCGCCCCCGGCGGGCAAGGCCTGCATCAACCTGCCACGCGCCGCCACCAGCGTGCCGGCGTCGGCGAGGCTCAGCACACCCGCGACGTGGGCGGCTGCGATCTCGCCGATGGAGTGGCCCGCGAGCACGTCCGGCGCGATCCCCCGCGAGGTCAGCGACCGGAACAAGGCCACTTCCAAGGCGAACAGCGCGGGCTGGGCGTATTCGGTCCTGGCGAGAACCTCGGCGGGCCCGTCCCACATGATGTTCCGTAGTCCTCGCCCATCGGGGAGTTCGGCGAGCACGGCCTCGAACGCCTCGGCGAAGACCGGGCAGGCCGCGTACAGGTCACGGCCCATGCCGACGCGCTGGCTGCCCTGGCCGGCGAAGACGAACGCCACGCGCGGACCGATACGTGCGATGCCGGTGACCACGCCCGGTGCGACCTCGCCCGCCGCGACGGCCCGCAGGCCGCTGACCAGGTCCGCGTGGTCGCTGCCGACCACGACGGCGCGGTGCGGGAACGCCGTGCGGGTGATGGCCAGCGACCAGGCGAGGTCGGCCGGGTGCTGATCGGGCGTGACG
The DNA here is from genome assembly GCA_036268955.1 of Pseudonocardiaceae bacterium. Taxonomy (GTDB): domain Bacteria; phylum Actinomycetota; class Actinomycetes; order Mycobacteriales; family Pseudonocardiaceae; genus CAJCJE01. Next base: position 69,657 of record DATATE010000231.1, on the reverse strand, counting down.
TACGCCAGCAGAGCCTGTGCCTGATCCCGCAGCGCGTCGGCCGTCGCACCCGACAGCGTCCACAGCGTGCGCCGCGCGGGCGGGTTCGGTGTCGCCGGCCGCTCGGGCGCGCTGCGCACCACGACGTGGCAGTTGGTGCCGCCCATGCCGAACGCGGAGACACCGGCGTTCACCACGTCACCCGTCAGCGGTTGCGGCCGCGTGGCGACGGCCAGCCGCCATTCGTCGAACCGGATCTCCGGGTTCGGCCGCTCGAAGTTCAGGCTCGGCGGGACTTCCCGGTGCCGCACCAGGAGCACCGCCTTGAGCAGACCGGCGATGCCCGCCGCGCCCTCAAGGTGCCCGATGTTGGTCTTGGCCGAACCGACCAGCAACGGACGGTCCCGGTGCGTGCCCAGCACCGCACCGAGCGCGGCGGCCTCGACCGGGTCGCCGACGCGGGTACCCGTACCGTGCAGCTCGACGTAGTCCACCTCGTCGGGCCGCACCCCGGCCCGCCGGTAAGCGGCGGAAAGGACGGCTTGCTGCGCGGTGGGATTCGGCACCGTCAGATCGGTGCCGGCACCGTCGTGGCCGATCGCCGAACCGGCAATGACGCAGTAGACGTCGTCGCCCTCGGCCAGCGCCGTAGCCAGCGGCTTGAGCAGCAGAAACGCGCCGCCCTCGCCGCGAACGTACCCGTTTGCCCGTGCGTCGAAGGTGTAACAACGTCCGTCCGGCGACAGCGCGCCCAACCGCTCGACGGCTTCGGTGCCGGAGTCGTTCAACGCGAGGCTGACACCGCCGACCAGCGCGGTGGACGACTCACCTCGGAGCAGGCTCTCCACGGCAAGATGTACCGCGACCAACGAGGACGACTGTCCGGTGTCGACGGTGAGGCTGGGCCCGGTCGTGCCCAACAGGTGCGAGAGCCGGTTGGCGATCATGCCACGGTGCACGCCGGTCGCGGTGTGGCTGCCGATCTCGGCACCGCCGAGGCTCAGGATCGCGTAGTCGTCGGCCATCGCGCCGACGAACACGCCGAGCGCGGTGCCCGCCAGGCCGGCGGGCAGCACCCCGGCGTCCTCCAGCGCCTCCCAGCCCAGTTCGAGGCACAGGCGCTGCTGCGGGTCCATCGCGGCCGCTTCCTTCGGCGAAATGCCGAAAAAGCCCGGATCGAACTGGTCGATGCCGTCGACGAACCCGCCCCGACGCGGGCGGCCGGGCCGATGCTCGGGCCGGCCGGTGATCACCTCACGCCCGTCACGCAGCAGCCGCCAGTAGTCACGGGGGGTGGCGGCTTGCGGCAGCCTGCAGGAGGCCCCGACCACCGCTACGACCTGTCTGTCGACCGCGGAATCGCGCGACAGTGGCATGTGATCGACCTTCTCTCGAACGACGCTTCAGCGCGGCGTGGTCGTCTTCGGAAACCCACCAGCCCTGCCTCGACGGTGACCGTCGAGGAGGCGGCAGGACCATCCGATCCGTCGACAGCGGTCGAGGGCCTGCAACAAGGCCGGACCACGGGTTTCGGTTGCGTCGTGTCCGAACTGGACGGCGGCATCGTGTTCTCCTTCACCTGCTAGAATCTTCCGAGGACAGCTGACATCGACCAAATCCGTGTTCCACGCGATGGAACGCCTTGACGACCGCGAACAAGTCGGTACGGCATTCTGTCGAGTGTTTCCCTGTGGTCCAGGTCGAGGACCCAGGTCCGTTCTCCAGCAACGATTGCGGCAGGCACGCACGGGCTCCTCGCGTGGATCGTCCGGATCGGCATCATCGGAGTACGGCTGGCAGAACAGCGGAAGGAGGCAGGGTGCGCATGGCCCTCAAGGACATGTGGTGGCTCCTCCGTTCGGAGGCTCCGAGCGGTACGGCGACCAGCGCCCCGCCCACTCCGCACCTCGCGCAGCACGACTCCGTGGCGTTCAGCCGGGACATGCTGCCCAGGACCTCGCGGACGTTCGCGCTCAACACCCCGCTGCTGCCACGCCCGTTGGACGACATCGTGGCCAAGGCATACCTGCTGTGCCGGGTCGCTGACACCATCGAGGACGAGGCCGCCCTCACCGCGAGCGTCCGTGCCGACCTGCTCCGGGAGCTGGGTGCGCTGGTGGCGCTGCCGCCGAACTGGCGCGAGCGGTCCGCGACGCTGGCCGACCGCGCATGCCGCCTGCTCAGGCACGACACCGACCACGACCAGGTACGGCTGGTGGCCGGCCTGCCGATCCTGCTTGACGACCTTGCGGCCCGGCCACGCCCGGTGCATGAACTGGTCCGCACCTGCGTACAGGACATGACCGCCGGGATGGCGGATACCTTGCTGCAACGGCAGTCGCAGCCCGACCGCACGCCCGGTTTGCGCGATCTGGACGAGGTTCTCGACTACTGCGACATCGTCGCGGGCACCGTAGGAGTGATGCTGACCGGCCTGTTCGCCTGGCATTCGGGATGTGCCGCGACCGCACTACCCGCGCTGGAGCCGCGCGCGGCAGCGTTCGGCAGGGCCCTGCAACTGGTCAACATCCTCAAGGACGTGCGGGCCGACCTGGACGCCGGCCGGTGCTGGCTGCCCCGCAGCGTGCTGGCCGAATGCGGTATCGACAACCCCGAGCAGTTACGCGATCCGGCCATGATCACGCGGTCACGCGATGTACTGCGGCGGATGATCGCGGCCGGCCATCGGGAACTCGTGCTGGCCGTGGAGTACATCCAGGCACTCCCCACCTCCGACGCGGCGGTCCGGCGGTTCTGCGTGGCTCCGCTGCTGATGGCCGTGCTCACCCTCGGGAAACTGTGGACGAACCAGGAGGTCTTCGGCCCCCAGCCGGTGAAGATCGGCCGCCGAGCGGTCAAGACCGCGCTGTTCGTCACCCGCGTGAGCGCGGCGCGGCCCGCCGTCCTCGGGTCGGTGTTCGCCGTGCTCCGCAGGCGACTGCCCGCCCCGCTGCCAGTGGAATCGGAACAGGCCGACATCTGCCGCGCGTCAACCGCACGCGGCGTCGCCGGCTCCTGAGCGCACCAACGCAGCGGCTCCGGCCCCCGGCCAAAGACGAGGTGCGACAGCGGTATCGGCGTCCGGTAGGAAAGCCGGACGCCGATACCGCCTCAGGTCAGGCCGGTGCCGTATCTCCAGGGTGAAACGCCACGAATGCACAGGCTGTTGCCTTTCGGCAGCGCCATGTTGTCGGGGCGTTCCCGGCGACACCTACGTCAATCGCCCAACCGTGACGAAAAGGCGGAGCACCCGCATACGTACCGCGTTCTCGCGCGGCCGCACGGTCTCCTCCTCGGTCGCTACTTCCACTCGTAGAGTCGAGCCGGGGGCCGGCTTCCCTTGATCGTGCCGACCATTTCCAGTACCTGCCTTGTCGCGCGGACCTCGTGCCCGCGAAACATCACCGCTCCGTCGGCGGCGGCCAGCGCCGTGGCCGCCAGCGTGCCCGGCACCCTGTCGTGGGTGTCGGCATCCAGGATCTCACCGAGGAAGTCCTTGTTGGACAGGGCGATCAGCACCGGCCATCCCGTGTCGACCAGCGAGCGCACACCACGCAGGAGGTCGATGTTGTACTGGGTGTCCTTGCCGTACAGGATGCCCAGGGTGGGATCGATGAGGACACCCTCTCGCGGCACTCCCTTGGCCACGGCGGACTCCGCCAACCGGGTGGTGTGCTCGATGACGCTCGCGACGACATCGTCGTACTGGTGGCGGCGAGGCACCGACCACGGCTCCTGCTCGCCGATGTGCGTGCAGACGTAGCCCGCTCCGTACTGGGCGGCCACGTCCAGGATCTCCGGGTCCGCACCCGCGAAATTGTCGTTGAGGATGTGCGCGCCCGCCCGGCACACGGCGTCGGCAACCTCGCCGCGCCAGGTGTCCACGCTGACGATCACCTCGGGGAAGATTTCACGGATCCACCGCACCGTCGGCACGACGCGGTCGATCTCCTCACGCACACCGACCTCGTCGCCCGCCTCGGCCCGAATCCCACCGATATCGATGACGTCCGCGCCGTCGGCCACGATGCGGCGGATCGCCTGCTGGGCGTCCTGCTCGGCGAAGGTGGCGCCCTGGTCGTAGAACGAGTCCCGACTGCGGTTGAGGATCGCCATCACCAGGGCCCGATCACGAACCACCTTCTGTCCGCGAAACACCAACTCCACGTGACCTGGCTCCGTCATACCCCATACCTTCCCAAGCGGACCGCACAGTGGACTCCCACGGCCACGCCAGCAGCCGAAACATCGGCCATCTTATGCCCTCGTGGCCGGGACTCGGGCGGGCTCACCTCGCCGGCGTCGAACAGACGTTCGACGCCACGCCATATGGGTGAGAGTCAGGTCACTCGAATGGTGGTTCCGGCGACCTGGAGCGCCCGAAACGGCTCTGGCGTGACAGATCGTGGGCCGAGGAACGACAGCGCCCGCAGGGCGGTTGGTCGCCGTCGGTGAGCTTCGCGGACCAGAGCACCGTGACGCGAAATGATTAAAAAACCCGACGTTCATTGGCAGGCCGAGTAGATTTGTCAACATGAGTGCTCCACTTACACCCACGGAGCGGCACGTCTGGCGTTCCGTCATCCAAATGGCCGATCTGCTGCGGTTCCGGATCGAGGCGGAGGTCAAGCCTGTTTCCCGCCTGTCACCTGCCGACCACGCCGTGCTCATGCATATCGACGAAGCACCCGGACAGCAGATAGGGCAACAGAGCCTGGCCAACGCCATGTACTGGTCGAAAAGCCGGTTGTCCCATCACCTCACCCGAATGCAGGCGCGCGGGCTGGTCCTGCGCGGTTCCGCCGATGACGGCTCCGGGGTCCGGATCTTCCTCACCGAAGCCGGTACGCAGATGGTCAGGACCGCGGAAGGCCCGCACGCCAAGGCGGTCAGGCAGCACCTCTTCCAGGTGGCGACCGAGGAGGAGCTGACCGCGCTCATCCGGCTTGCCGACCGACTTGCCACCCAAGTGGACGGACGCGTTCCTTACTGACCTCGCCTCGTCGCACCGACCTCGCCCCATTGCTCACATCCACAGGACGGCCAGTTTGTATCGCAAACCTAGTTGACAAGGCAACATATTAGGTTGACATGTCAATTTAAGGTGTGCTAGCGTATCGGAGATAATAGGTCACTATTTTGCTGTAGCCACCCCACGGAAGGTAGGCCTTTGCCTCCGCAGATCAGCGGCACAGCAAGCACGACGACCTCTCCGGCGCGGATCGTGCCACTCCTACTGACCCTCTGCATGCTGACCGCGATGACACCGCTCGGCATCGATATGTATCTCCCCGGCCTTCCGCTGCTCGCCAGATCATTGACCGCCTCCAACGCCGCGACCCAACTCTCGGTCGGCATCTTCCTGATCGGACTCGTACTCGGTCAGTTGGTGTTCGGACCGCTCAGTGATCGGATCGGCAGGCGGCGGCGGCTGCTCGCCGGGACCGCGGCGTCCGCGGTCTTCGGTGTCCTGTGCGCCTTCGCGCCTTCCATAGAGCTGTTCCTCGCCGCTCGATTCCTCTCCGGGTTCTGCGGAGCGGTCGGAACCGTGCTGGCTCGCGCGGTGATCGCCGACACGTTCAAGGGCGCACTGCTGACCCGGTACACGGCCTACACCGCCTCCGTCGTCGGTATCGCGCCCGTCGTCGCCCCGCCGGTGGGCGGAGCCATTCTGCATTTCACCGGCTCCTGGCGAGCGATCTTCCTCGTGCTCGCCGGCCTGGGCGTGCTGTTGACCGGATGCGTGTGGCTGTGGGTACCCGAGCCCCGACCGGTGCGGACCCGAGAGGTGGAAAGCTACCGCCAGACGTTCACCGCGATGGGAAAGTTGCTCGGCAACCGGGCCTTCACCGGCAATCTGCTCGCGCTCGCGTTCATCTCCGCGGCGTTGTACGTCTATGTAGCGGATTCCGCTTTCGTCTTCGAGGAACACTACGGAATCAGCGTATCGCTCTACAGCTTCGTCCTCGTGACCAACGCGATCGGCCTCGCCGCTGGCAGTTCTCTCGCCGGGCTGCTCGCGCGGCGTGTCCAGCCCGCCGTCATGGTCCGCGCCGGACTGGCGATCAGCGCGCTCGCCACCGTCATCCACCTGGCGGTGATCCTCACCGTCGGGGGCTCGGTGGTCCTCAGCTGGCTCTGCCTTGCCGGGATGCTGCTGGGCTTCGGGATGATGGTCCCCTCCAGCGTGGTCATCGGCCAGGTTCTCGGATCGCAGCGGCCGGGCGCGGCAGCGGCCCTGCTGGGTACCGCCCAGTTCGCCCTCGGCGCCGTCATCAGCCCGCTCGGTGGCCTGTTCGGCTCCACAGGGCCGACGCCCATGGCGGTGTTGATGTTCTTCGCGCTGTTGTGTGCCGTGCTCAGTCAGTACCTGCTCACAGCTGCCCCGAAGTAGCTTCCAGGATGGAGAAGGGGTTGTGCTTCGGGCCGGAAATGCACTGGCTGATCGTGAATCCGGCGGCCGCAAACAGTTCGGCGTACTCGTCCCTGGTCCGCTCCCGCCCCGACGCCATGCCCAGCATCGTGAGGTCGTTGAACCTGGCCGGGTGCGGCTCGTTGCCATCGGGAACGACGGCTTCCAACACGACGAGGTGGGCACCGGGTCGCGCGGCGGCCGCGATACTGCCCAGAATCCGGGCACAGCGCTCGTCGTCCCAGTCGTGCAGGACGGTGGACAGCACGTACACGTCGGCGGCGGGAACGCTCCGGAAGAAGTCGCCACCGACGACCTCCACCCGATCGACCAGGTCACGCTCGGCGAGCAGGTTGTGCGCCGCGGTCACCACGTGCGGAAGGTCGAACACGATGCCGCGACGGGTCGGATCGTCGGCGAGCAGGCTCGCCACCAGCGTGCCGTCGGCACCGCCGATGTCCGCGACGACCGCGCCGGGCGGCAGCACGTACCCGTCGAGGAGATCGCTCTTGATCCAGCGGGCGACCCCGTTCATGGCGCCGACGAGGCCGGCCACGTGCTCCGGCTTGTCAGCGAGCCAGTCCCCGAGCGGCTGCCCGAAATGCACGTCGAACGCGGTGACGCCGGTGCGGACGGTCGTGATCAGATCGCCGAAGGCCTCATAGTGGGTCTCCATCCAGAAGATGGCGAGGTCCCGCACTGAACCGGGGGTGCCGGCCGCCAACGTGGCTCCGAAGGGGGTCACCACGAACATGCCGTCATCGCGCTGGCGGACGACGTCGATTCCGCAGAGAAACCGGAGCAACCGGTTGAGTGCGGTCTGCTCGGTTCCGGTGGCGGCGGCGAGTTCGACGAGCGGCAGCGGCCCATCGACGAGTGCGGTCGCTATGTCGAGTTTTGCGCATGCGTAGAGCGCCTGCGCCTGCTGAAAGCCCGACAGCAGCTGGGCCATGCGCTGGGACAGCGCGGCCGAGGACTGGTCGGTGCGGTCGGTCGGGGCGGAAACGGGGACGGTGGTTGTACTCATCAATGGCTCCGGGAAGGCAGGGATTCGCGGCCGAGGCGGTTGCTCGGTCCGGCCGGTCGACCGTTGGGGGTGGGATTCGACCAGTAGCTCACGGCGGTGGGAGAGGGCCTGCGGCGTAGCGGATCGTGAGACAGCCGGGCGATGAGCCCCGCCGGGACGAAGACCACCACGTAGACGACCAGCAGCAGAACCGACACCACCGCATCACGGAAGGTTCGCACAGCGTATGCAACTCCTTTGTACTTCTGGCTGACGGTGAAGGATGCCTCGCTCAGTCCAACGGAATCTGGTCACGCCAGTCGCCCTCTTCCGACCATTCCGGCTGCGCCGTTCGGTCGAGGAGGAAACCGCCGATGGCCAGCATGTCGATATTGGTACGCATGAAGCACTGATAGGCGTCCTCGGGAGTGGCCACGATGGGCTCGCCGCGCACGTTGAACGAGGTGTTCACCAGGACCGAGCAGCCCGTGGCGGCCTTGAAGTCGCTGAGCAGCCGATAGAGGGTCGGATCGCTTTCCCCGTCGACGGTCTGTACTCGGGCGGAGAAGTCGACGTGCGTGACGGCCGGGATCGTGCTACGGGCCGCGTGCAGGCGTTCCACGGGATTCGTACTGTCCGCGCCGTCGACCTCGAGACGCTGTTTTTCCGCCACCGAGGCGACGATCAGCATGTAAGGGCTCGGCTGATGTAGCTGGAAGTACTCCTCGACGTCCTCGGCAAGCACGATGGGCGCGAACGGCCGGAACGACTCCCTGAATTTGATCTTCAAGTTCATCGTCGACTGCATTTCCGGGTTACGGGCGTCCCCGAGAATGGACCTGGCGCCGAGCGCACGTGGCCCGAACTCCATCCGGCCGGAGAACCAGCCGACCACCTTGCCGTCGGCGAGTTCGGCGGCGACCCTGCGGGTCAGGTCCTCCTCGGGCAACCGGGTGTAGGGATAGTCGTGCGCGTCGAGGAACTCCTGGATCTGGGCGTCGTCGTAACCAGGGCCCAGCCGTGCGCCGCGCATGGCGTCCCGCCCTCGGCTCACATGGTCGCGGTCCCCCGAATGGCGGGCGGCGAGCAGCGCGGCGCCGAGCGCACCGCCCGCGTCACCGGCCGCGGGCTGCACCCAGACCTCGTCGAAGACCTCGTGCTCGACGATTCGGCCGTTCGCCACGCAGTTCAGCGCCACTCCCCCGGCCAGGCACAACTTCGACTCGCCGGTCCGCTCCCGCGCGGTTGCCGCGAGCTTGAGCATGATCTCTTCGGTCACGAGTTGGACCGAGGCGGCGAGGTCGAACTCGCGCTCGGTGAGCTGTGCTTCGGGAAGCCGCCGAGGGCCACCGAAAAGCTGCTCGAACTTGCGACCGGTCATGACGTGGCCGTAGAGGAACTCGAAGTAGTCGGTGTCGAGCCGAAACGAACCGTCGGCCTTGACGTCGATCAACTTCTCTCGGATGACCGGAGCGTAGGTCGGTTTTCCATAAGGGGCCAGCCCCATCAGCTTGTACTCACCGGAGTCCACCTTGAACCCACAGAAGTAGGTGAACGCCGAGTAGAGCAGTCCGAGTGAATGGGGGAACCGAAGCTCGGCGACGGGCTCGACCCGGTTTCCCCGCCCGTGCCAGATGGAGGTCGTGGTCCACTCACCGACACCGTCGACGGTCAGGATGGCGGCCGATTCGTAGGGACTCGGCAGAAAGGCCGACGCGGCGTGCGTCTCGTGGTGTCCGTAGCAGGTGAGTGGCGGCGGGGTACCGAGGTCGAGGTCGCGAAGCCGGTCGCCGACGACGGCCGTTGTGCGATATTTCCACGCGAGCCACTCCGGCAGGACCCGATGGAAGGAACTCCACCCCCATGGCGCGGTGCCCACGTAGGTGGACAGCACCCGCCTGAACTTCTCACGGGGCCGTTCGTAGTAGGCGACGGCATCGAGATCGCCCAGTTTGAGCCCGGCTTCGCCGAGGCAGTATTCGACGGCGTGGCCGGGAAACGAGGGGTCGTGCCGGCGCCGGCTGAACCTTTCCTCCTGAGCCGCAGCGAGGATGCTGCCACCGCGGACGAGCGCGGCGGCACTGTCGTGGTAGTAGGCCGAAAGGCCGAGAACGGTGGGAATCATGAGGTGTCAGTTCTCTCGTGTCGACGGGTGTCCGGTCTTCCGCGCCGACCGTGACCTGAGCGTGGTGTACAGCCCGGCGGCCAGGCTGTCCGGCGGATTCAGTGAGCGGTAGCCGACCCGGATGCGATCCCAGGTCTGGTTTTCCTGCCCCTGCCCGAGAATGCTGGGGATTTCGGCCATGTAGTTGTCGATCGCGTCCGCCGCCCAGGCGGAGTGACCGGTGGCGACGTTGTCGATCGTGTTGTGCAGGTCGACGAACTGGGTGCTGAACTTGTATTTCCGGAGGGCGATCCGTGCGGTGCGGTAGCTACCGCCGACCCCGGAGAGTTCCATGGCGAGGTTCAGGCCCAGGATCTCCGGCTGGAAGGTCTGCGGAAAGCGCGAGATACTGAGCCAGTAAACGGGTAGGGCGAAGGAGCGGTCGAGAAATCCCGACCAGGCGGCGAACTCTCGCGACTCGATGGGGGGCAGCTCGTGACCCATCTGCCGCAGGAGATTCCGATAGATGCGCGGATGGTTGAGTTCGCAGTCGCCATTGCCCAGCTCGTCCCAGTATGTTCTGAAGAGAAACTGCCCAGCTGGCGACGATGCGAGCCGATAGTCGGTGAATCCTTGCAGCCATCCGCCGTCGATCATGATGAGCGGAGCGAGTTGCAGGGTCGACTCGATCAGTTCCGCGCGGGAGGGGATGGCCACGTCCTGTCCGCTGAACTGTTCGCTGTGCCGGTCATGTTCGGCTTCCAGCCAGCCTCGAAGCCCGCTTTCCCGGTCCCATCGACGCGGGATCTGCTGCTCGGCCCCGGCCAGCCCGAACTGGGAGCGAGTCAGCCAGCGGGTCGCGTATCCGTGGGCGAACCGACGGATGCCCGTCGAGTCGGCGCGATTGAGCAGGGTGTGGAAGGCCGCCCGAACCGATTCCGGTTTGCCGGCCTCGCCGACCTGGGGTGCGACCGTGGCACGACCCGGTATGTGCTGGCCCTGGCGGTGCCAGGACCGTTGCGCCTCGACCAGCTCATCATGCCCGGAATCAGGCCGGTCCTCGCGCCGGTCCTCGCTCGGGTTCTCGCTCGGGTTCTCGCTCGGTGGAACCGAACCGTCCTCCGGCAGGCCGCTGATCCATCTCCGGATCACCGCGACCTCGTTGTCGGTGAAGACCCGGAACATGGGGCCCTTCTCGCCGATCAGACCACCCACGAGCGGGCTCTGGTCGGGCCGGCCCGGCCGGATCAGCCTGCTGCTGGCCAGTGCGTCGAGAAACGGTCGCGGACCTGCGTCGACGTCGGCGAACCACTCCGCCAGCGGCCGTCCGGCCAGCTGATACCGTGCGTGGTAGACGGCGGCCTGGCGGGCACGCGAGAAGATCAGCCGCCAGATTTCGTAGTCGGGATACCTGGTCAGGGCCGTCTCACGCCGAAGCCGTGCGCACCAGGCACCCAGTTCCTGCGCGGCCCACTGGAAACCACGGCGGAACCTCGGCCCCCGGTCGTCAACGGCCGTGCAGTCGTCAGCCGTGCCGTTGCCGTCGGCCGTGCTGTTGCCGTCGGTGCTGCTGGCGGCAGTGTTGTTGCCAGCGGTGTTGTTGCCAGCGGTGTTGTTGTCGAGGAGCAGGCGCGCCGCCGCCAGTGATCGGTCCAGAGCGCTTGCCGTATCGCCCGACCGGCTGCCGCCCAGGTCCAGCTCCGCCACGTTCGTCGCACCGAACACCGTGGCCGGTAGCGCCGCGAGCGGGGGAATCACACCAACGCTGCGGAGGAACAGGTCCGCACCGAGAATTTCGGGAAAATAACGGTCCGGTAGGCGGCTCATCGACAGCAGCAGCGCGGGGAACCTGAAACTGAAGCTTTCGATCTGGTCGCTGCCGGCCAACCGGACACCGGTGGTGTCGGTGGTGATCCGATGCCGGTCGAGCATGGCCCGGTAGGCGCTGCCGCGATCAGCGTGCGGATATCCCACCCCGATGTCGGCGGCATACAGTGCCAGGACCTCAAGAGCCAGTGCGGTGTCGCCGTTCGCGGAGCTGGTCATCCACTGCAACCAGGCCCCCGCGGACAGCGCCAGTGGTGCGGCATTGAGCAGTACACATCGAACCGCGGAATCCTCGTCCGCTCCGGTGAGCTGGTCCCGGAACCGCTGCGTCTCCGCTGCGCTCCAGTGTTTGGCCCAGCTGACCAGATCCTCGAGTTCGTCCGCTTCGACCGCGCCGAACTCTCCCTCGGTCGCCGCCAATGCCGCCTGGATGTCCGAGGTGTCCGGGCCATCCAGTGGCAGCGGCCCTTCGGGATCGAGTGCACGCAGGTACAATGCACGCGCGGCTGACACGGGCGAAGCCACGGCAGTGTTCGTCACGGTACAACCTCTCGGTCAAAACATCGGATAGATGGACCCGTCGTTGCGACGCTTGCGGCGACGCCTTGTGAAGAATGCTTTGATTTTGCGGAACACGAATTCACCCTTTCGATCGGACTACGTTTCCATGTATATCAATTATTTGAGATCGAGATCGCGCGTGAGGATCTCACTCACTACCTCGTTCCCGTCATCGTTGAGATGTACCGCATCGACGAACAGCCAACGATCAGAATCGGGAGACATCAGCAAGGAATCATTCATGTCAATGAACGAGATGCCGCGACTCTTGCATATCTGTTCCACTCGCGGCGCGTGCGCCTGGTAAACCTCGGCCTCGAAGACCGGCCGGAAGCTGTCCCACATCTTCGACCACACCGCGGTGCGGTCGTCCAGCAGCACCACTTCCTCAGGTGAGCGTTTCTTGCCGGTCCACGAGATGGCGGGTTGCAGGACGAAATGGATCCGGGCACCCGTCGGAGCGGCGAGTTCGAGGAGACGATCAAGATCGTTCGCCAGGATGCTGGTGGCGATCTCGACCCGCGCCTCGGGACTGGGGCCGGTTGGACCGTCGGCGGGCTCCCCGCCCTGGAGGTGCAGTAGCCGAGCGGCACGGGAGAGCATCTTCCGCGCCGAGGAATTCCGACCACCGGTATGCGAGATCCCTGATCTGTCGACGTCCGAGCCGCAGAGTTTCTCGTAGAACTCACCGGAGAAGAAGAACTGGCCGTATTTTTCGGTTGCTCCCGGCAATCCCGCGAGAACAAGGTTGTTGAGTCCCGAGAAGATCACGATGTCACGAATCTCGGGCAGTTGATGCCGATGCAACAGGAAAATTATGACTTCCTGGGTCGAATTGAACGCAGGCGCGGTCAGGTTCAGCCACGGGGTGTCGGAGGTGTTTCGAGACAGCAACGAGGGCAGGGTCTTCTCGTCACACGTGGCACCGAGACCAAAAGCCGACGAACCGCCCATGAGAATACTGACCGGTCCGTGCGGGAGTTGATCTCGAACCGAGTACGTGTTCGCACCACCGTGCGAGATACGGAAGCCGCCGGAGTCGGTGTTGACAACCGTGGAACGATGGTTGGGAGTGTTGAAATACATAACATAGGGAAGCCAGTAGAGCCCACGAGTGATGAATGCCTCGTACTGCGCGAGCTGAGGCACCAGCTTGTCATACGGTTGCATCTCACTCCTTTGACAACACCAATTCTTATGCTTAGTTCGGCGATCCGGACCAGCTAACTAAAATTATTTATATCTATACCATTTTATGGTAGACTTGTCAACCACCTGGCGACGTTCCACCGGTCACGTTCAGCTTTCGATCAGGCGCTGGAAAAGAACAGTGTCGAAGATGTCCTCCATGCGGATGGCCTTGCCGTCACGCATGGTCCAGGAGTGCACGAACTGCAAGGTCTCGGTGTGCCCGGTACGGGAGGTGACGTCACGGGTGCCGAACACGACGACCCGGTCACCGGACTCGATGAACTCCTCGGGCTTCAACCGCATCCCACCGAGGACGGCCGGGACGCCGGCCAGGAACTCCTTGATGCCGGCATGCCCGATCTTCGTACCGCCCATGCCGTAGCTGTCCATACCGTCGGGATGCACCCATTCGACGTCGGGGGCCATCACGGCGAGGAGGGCCTCGAAGTCGCCCTTCCGGTGGCCTTCGTAGGAACCGCGGATGGCCTCGATGTTGTCGGACTGGCATGACATCGGTTTCACTGCTCCTCGACTTGGCGGTGGTCTGCCGGCCTGACGTGTTCGGGGTGGAACGCCTGGAGGGTGCGCCGGAGGCCGTCCTTCCAGGTCACCTGGCATGGACCGGTGATCTGCCTGCGGACGGCGGGGTCGAACCGGTGTGTCTCGCGGGTGACCGCGCAGCGTTCGAGGTTGGCCTGGATCCCGGTGAGTTCTTCGAGGTAGCGGACGCAGTCGGTCATGCCGACCGCCTCGTCACCGCCCCAGTTGACCAGGGTTGCCGGCACCGACGCGGCCTGCCACAACAGCGGGACCTGGCGCACGATGTCCTCGGTGTGCACCGGAGAGCACCAGTTCTGCCCCTCAAGGGGCACCTGGATCGGGTCACCGGCAAGCATTCGCTTGAAGTAGAGCATCGGCACGCCGCCGTAGCTGCCCGGTCCGTAGGCGATGTTCAGTCGGGCAATGGTGGTGGGCAGGCCCAGCACCCCGGCGAAGGCCCGAACCGCGCCCTCGGCGGCGATCTTGCCGACCGGGTAGGTCGGTAGCCATTCGGCAACCCCGTCGATCGGATCGGTCTCGGCGTAGGGGTGATCGAGTGCCTGGCGGGCATACACCGACCCGCTGGAGATGTAGAGGAATGCCTCCGCGGTGCGGCAATGCGTCATCAGCCGCCCCGCCGCCAGCGCGTTGGCCTCGATCACGGTATTGAATTCGCCACCTTCGCCGCGCCGTACGGCCGAGTGGATGACGTGGGTGAAGTCCTCCGCCAGCCCCGACAGTCCGTCGGCGGCGTCGTCCATGTCCCAGTGCCAGGTCTTGATACCGTAGCCGGCGAGTTCCTCCTCGACGCCCGGAGTGCCGAACCGTCCAAGGCACCAGACCTCGTTCCGTTCGGCCAGCGCCTGGGCGACCGGCCGGGCGACCTGCCCGGAACCGCCGGTGACCAGGATTTTCTTACCGTCCAACGGTGGAGGCACCGGCCCCACGTTTGACTCCATCTCGTCTCCCTTGACAAGACTAAATTTGAGCGCGACAAAGAGATAAAAGTGGGAAGCGGACGCGACAGTGTCAGCTCAACCCCGGTAGCACAGCACGAAATATGCGCGCCAACCCGATCGAACGGGCATGGTTGCGGAATCGATCGAAATGAGAAATGGTGGATCTTGATTGACCATTATCGGTCTTCGGCGAACTTCGGTGATCACCATCCCGACCCATCCATTGGGACACCATGCCTCTTCGAAAGGTGCCTACTTGATTGACGTAGCATGCAACGGCAAGGTTGATATGTCAACCCTTTGTTTCGATCTTACGTGACCTTGCCTGATCGATCTTCCAACGCCGTTGCCGCGCCGTTGCTCCCCGGCCACGGTGACGTAGTGCCAGGTCAGCGAGCCGTTCACCCACCATGTCGCCCGGTGACCCGGCCCGCACGTGAGGCCAGGAGGTGCCGACGAGGTACCGAATGGCGTGCACCGGCTCTGATTTAGGGCTTTCACTGGAGATTCGGCGTGGCATTGACTCTGGGCGTATGGGTGGCCGAGCTGATGATCGACGCACGGGAGATCAGCAATTCGGCCCGCGAAAGACCGTCGAGAAACAGGACGTCCGTCGGCTGGCTGCGGCAGGAGGGCTGACCATCGTCTGGCCCATCGACAAGGACCCGGAGTGGGACGTCGCCCACCTCGGCTACCTGGCGGCGCTCGACGAAGGCAAGGGCAAGGAGTCCGTCGCGGCGACCTACCACGCCCGCTGGGAGAACTCTCGACCCGGACGTCATCGCCGCAGCAGGCGCGGGCCACACCGGTACCTACTGGAACGGTCTTGCCATCGGTGCGATAGTCCTCATCGGACTGGCCAGTGTCCTGTGGGCCCGAGGCAATGACCGGGAAGGCCACTCCGCGTCAACCGACCGTCCTGCTGATCGGCTGGAATGACGACCTGGTCCCGGCCGTGCCCTGAGCCTCCCTACCCGAGGTCGACCGACGGATACAACGGGAAACCGGTCAGCAGATCGGCGGCCCGCCGCGCGACCTCGTCAGCGACCTTCTGGTCCAACACGTGAGCGGCCTTGGACGGTCCGCCACTGCGGGTGAGACCGGGGCCGGTCTCGGTGAGCACCGTGTGCATCAGGCCAGCGACCTCGTCCATCTCCGCCGCTCCGAGGCCACGGGTGGTCAGTGCGGGGGTACCGATGCGAATGCCCGAGGTGTACCACGCCCCGTTGGGGTCGCGCGGCACGGAGTTGCGGTTGGTGACGATGCCCGCGTCCAGCAGCGCGGCCTCGGCCTGCCGTCCGGTGAGCCCGTAGCCGGTGACGTCGATGAGCACCAAGTGGTTCTCGGTACCGCCGGTGACCAGCTTGGCGCCCCGCCGCAGCAGCCCGTCGGCAAGAGCCACGGCGTTGTCCACGATGCGCTGAGCGTAATCCTGGAAGGAGGGTGTGCGCGCCTCGGCGAGTGCGACCGCCTTCGCGGCCATCACGTGCGAGAGCGGACCGCCCAACACCATCGGGCAGCCGCGGTCCACCTGATCGGCAAGCTCCCGTTCGCACAGCACCAGCCCACCGCGCGGGCCGCGCAGCGACTTGTGTGTGGTGCTGGTGACGATCTGGGCGTGCGGGACGGGGTCGAAGTCACCGGTGAACACCTTGCCCGCGACCAGACCAGCGAAGTGCGCCATGTCGACCATCAGAGTGGCGCCGACCTCGTCGGCGATCTCGCGCATGATCCGGAAATTGACCTTCCGGGGATAGGCGGAATAGCCCGCGACCAGGATCAGCGGCCGGAACTCCCTGGCGATCTCCCGCACGGCGGCATAGTCCAGCAGGCCCGTCTCCGGGCCCGTGCCATAGCTGCGCTGATCGAACATCTTGCCCGAGATGTTGGGCCGGAAGCCGTGCGTAAGGTGGCCACCGGCGTCCAGCGACATCCCCAGCATCCGTTGGTCGCCCAGCTCACGGCGCAGCGTGAACCAGTCCTCTTCGGTGAGATCGTTGATCTGCCTGACATTCTTGGCCTGCAAGGCGGGTGCCTCCACCCGCTGGGCCAGCACGGCCCAGAACGCCACGAGGTTGGCGTCGATCCCCGAATGCGGCTGCACGTACACGTGCTGTGCACCGAACAACGCCACGGCATGCTCGGCCGCGATCGACTCCACCGTGTCGACGTTGCGGCAGCCCGCGTAGAACCGCCGCCCGATGACGCCTTCGGCATACTTGTCCGACAGCCAGTTGCCCATCGCCAGCAGGGTCGCCGGCGAGGCATAGTTCTCGCTGGCGATCAGCTTCAGCGACTCCCGCTGATCGGTCAGCTCGGCCCGGATCGCGTCCGCGATACGCGGCTCGACAGCACTCACAGCGTCCAGGGCGTTGCGAAACGCAGCGGATTCAGACGTAGCGGCAGACATCTCGACGGCACGGCCCTTCCTGGGTTGACGACTCGGCCCTCAGCCTTCCATCCTTCCTCATCCCGTGCACACCACCCGGCGTACGTCTGGTGGGTGTGCCGACGTTGCGCGGTGCCGGAGCCCGCCTCCACCGTGGCGTCCTCGTCGAACGTGAGGGGGCAGCCGCGGCCTGACACCTGCCGAGACCGGCATACGGTGAGTTCGGCGCACCATCCACGACGCAGGGACGGGACATGGACAGCGGCACCCGTGGACAGTTGCTCAGCCGCCTGGCCGAGGCGGTCACCTCCGTCCCGACCACGCATCCGACGCGGGTCGCCATCGACGGGCCGCCCGCCGCCGGCAAGACCACACTGGCCGACGAACTCGCCGTCGTGCTGCGCGCGCAGGGCCGCGACGTCATCCGCGCGTCGATCGAAGGCTTCCTTTTCCCCCGGTCACAACGCTACCGGCGCGGCAAGTACTCGGCGCAAGCCTGCTACCACGACTCCTTCGACTTCGACGCGCTGTACCGGGTCCTGCTCGATCCGCTGGGGCCCGGCGGAGACCGACAGTTCCAGCAGGCGGTCTACGACCGGGGCACGGACACCTCGTTGTCCCAGCAGGCCACGACGGCACCCGCCGACACCGTGCTGCTGTTCGACGGCGTGTTCCTCATGCGCCCGGAGCTGATGCAGCGGTGGGACCTGCGCATCTTCGTGTCCGCCGCGTTCGAGGAAACACTGGATCGCGCCCGAACCCGAGACCGGGCCGTGTACGGCACGGTCACCGAAGTCGAGCGACGCTTCCACAGCCGCTATCGCCCCTCCCAGGAGTTCTACTTCGCCACGGCCCGCCCGACCGATCACGCCGACGTCATCGTGCACAACGACGAGCCCCAGCGGCCGGCCTGGGAAGCCCGAACCCGCTGATCAGACACACCGGATTCGACAGTTGCCCGTGGCGGTGCCGACCTCCGGGCCGGCCGAAGTCGCCGTCACGCCGACGAGTGGGCGCAACCGTGCTCCGGACGCGGCGAGCACCGGGCAGGACCGCGAAACCGGCCCGTGCCGCAGGGCAGCTGGGAATTCGAAGCTGTTCCTCAGCCAATCCCAGGTGCTTCCCCAAGGCGAATCTCAGGTTCGGTTGGTTATGTGGTCGTAGTGACAGCGACGCGAATGTGGACCATTGGGGAGCAGCAATGAGCGAGTTCGATCCGAACCTCTCGGCCGGTCACCCCGGTGCGGGGCAGCCGCGCCAGGCCGAGCCGGGCACCCCCGGCGGTGCTACCGCGCACACCCAGCCCATCCACTACCCGCCGAACGCAGGCCAGATCGGCAGCGAGCCCGGCGCCCAGCCCACCGTCGGCTTCTCGCCCGGTGGTTTCGGCGCCGGAGGGCCCTTCCAGGGCGGCTACCCGTCCGGGCCTGCCGGGCCGTGGACTCAGCAGTACGTACCGTCCGCACCGGAACCGCAGCTGCCACACCGTCGCCGCCGCACCGGCCGCACCGTCGGGATCTCGGCCGGCGTGGTCGCGTTGTCGGTACTGGCCGGGATCGGCATCGCCCGCTTCGCGTGGAGTGGGAACAACACGAACCAGGCGTTCGGTTCGGTGGCCAGCGTCAGCGGCGGCAACAGCGGCTCGATCGACACGTCGGCGGTCGCGCAGAAGGTCGACCCCGGTCTGGTGGACATCGACACCGTGCTCGGCTACCAGGGTGAGGATGCGGCCGGTACCGGCATCGTGCTCACCGCGGGCGGCGAGATCCTCACCAACAACCACGTGGTCGAGGGCGCGACCAGCATCAAGGTGACCGACCTCGGCAACGGCAGGACCTACACCGCCACCGTGGTCGGGTACGACCGCACCCAGGACGTCGCGGTCCTCCAGTTGCAGGGCGCCTCCGGGTTGCAGACGGCCACGCTGGGTGACTCCTCGAAGGTCACCACGGGTGAAGCGGTGGCCGGTCTCGGCAACGCCGGTGGTGTCGGTGGCACGCCGAGTGTGGCCGCGGGCACGGTGACCGCGCTGAACCAGTCGATCACCGCCTCGGACGACTCGGGCGCCACCTCCGAGCGGTTGTCCGGCCTGATCCAGACCAACGCGAACATCCAGCCCGGTGACTCGGGTGGTGCGCTGGTGAACAGCGCGGGCCAGGTGATCGGGATGGACACCGCGGCGTCGGCGAGTTCCCAGAACGGCCAGGGCCTGCAGAGCAGCTACGGCCAAGGCAGTCAGGGACAGCAGACCCAGCAGGGCCAGGGTGCCACCCAGGGCTTCGCGATCCCGATCAACGAGGCGATCTCCTTGGCGCACCAGATCATCGGCGGCCAGGGCTCCAGTACCGTCCACATCGGAGCGAGCGCGTTCCTTGGGGTGTCCGTGAGCGACGCCGGCCAGGCGCAGCAGGGCCAGGGTGGCCAGAGCGGGCAGGGTGGCCAGAGCGGGCAGGGTGCCCAGTCGGGCGCGGAGATCGTCGGGGCGGTGGCCAACGGGCCCGCGCAGCAGGCTGGTCTGGTCGCGGGTGACGTGATCACCTCGGTGAACGGCACCTCGGTCGACTCGGCCAGTGCACTGACCGGCCTGATGGACACCTTCCACCCAGGTGACAAGTTGACCGTCGGCTACACCGACGCCTCCGGCCAGCAGCACACCGTCACGGTGACGCCGATCAGCGGTCCGATCGGCTGATCAGCACGAACTCGCACTGATAGAGGTGGCCCCGTCCGGCAGGACGGGGCCACCACTCACGGCTGTGGTGGACCTTCGTCCGGTAGCCGACCAACGCATCGAGCAACACGGTCGCCTCGACCAACCGACCGGCCACACCTACCAAATTGGCGTCCCGGTATCGCACTTTCGGTGTTGTCGCATGGGCGACGCCGAGTGCTCCGGCGCGGTCTGAGGATCAGTCCGGCCAGCAGCCGCGTCGATCACCAATACCCCCGACGCACGAACCTCCGCAGCCCACCGCGTGACCTTCGCCCGCACATCGATGGTTGACATATCAACCCACCTGCTGCATGCTGCATCATCAAGATGCGCACCGCCCGAAGGGATACGTGTTCACATGGACAAGGCCGGGACGGTGATCACCGAAGTTCGCCGAAGACCGATATCGGTCAATCAAGATGCAATCATTTACGCATTTCGATCGATGCCGTAACCATGCGCGCCCGATCGGACCGAGGCGCATATTCCGCGTTGTGCCGCCGAGGTTGAGCTGGCACTTTTCGCGTTCGCCCGCACACAAGAACTCTCCACGACTCATTCACACCGCGCCTGACCAAGATCGAGGACGGGCCAAGGAGTCAGCCCTCAAGCGTCATATCTTCTAACGCTGCCGGCCAACGATCGTAACGTCAGGTTACTTGCTTCCATTTCTCCGGCTCGCTCTACTCATGGCAGTGCTCGTAACGCACGAACCGCCAGCGCAGTCCCTGCTGCGGTGCATCCCCAGTGGGACCAAGAAACCCACGCCGCCCCGTCCGACGTAACCCGTCCCGGCGAGCTTTCCCATACAGCACACCGACAACGAGGTCGTTGAGGAGTCACCCGATGAGTGACCATCGTCTTACCCGAGGCACCGGGAACCGCCTCGTAACCGCCGCTGCGATCCGGGCAGCCGACCGCCGAGGCTCGGCCGCTCGCCTGCGCGGACGCGGCCGGTTAGCCACCGCGGTCACCCTCGGTGCCGCGGCTGTCCTGCTCGTCGCGGGCTGCGCGGCCGCGACGGGCGCCGCTGGTGGATCAGGTTCGGGACCGCTGAAGATCGGGATGTCGTTGCCGCTCACCGGTTCGGCGGCAGATGTGGCGAAGTCCGGTTACCAGGGCTACAAGTTGTGGGCCGCTCAGGTCAATGCCAGTGGTGGCCTGCTCGGCCGCCAGGTCAGTCTGGACGTGCTGGACGACGGGTTCGATCCCAATCAGACCGGTTCGGACTACACGCGACTGATCAGCCAGGACAAGGTAAACCTGCTGCTCGGCACCTTCTCGTCCCTGTTGAACGCACCCGCGTCCGCGATCGCCGCGCGGGAGGGCATGCTGTATGTCGAGCCGTCCGGTGGCGACGCCTCCCTGTTCAGCCGGGGCTTCACCAACCTGTTCTTCGCGCAGCCGACCACCTCGGCCACGCTGCCCGACCTGTTCGTCTCGTGGTTGACGGCGAAGCCGGCCAGTCAGCGCCCCACCACGGTCGCCTACCTCACCGAGGACGATCCGAGCGCAAGTCCGTCGGTCGCCGTTTTCAAGCAGAAATTCGCGCGGCTGGGGATCAGGTCCGTCTACGACCAAACCTACGACCCGAGTACGACGAACTTCGATTCCATCGCCGCCGCTGTTGCCCAGGCTCGGCCGCAGATGATCATCGATGGTGCGGTCGGCGACGACGGTGGGCAGTTCGTACAGTCGTTGGAGAAGCTGAACTTCAGCCCACGGATTCTGTTCCAGACGAATTCGCCGGCCGACGAGGCCTACCCCGCCGCGGTCGGCATCCAGAACACCAACGGCATCTTCACCACCGAGGCGTGGAACCCGAAGGCGACCTACCCCGGCAACGCGGCATTCGTCTCCGCGTACCGGAAGATGTTCGGTAGCGCGCCGACCGAGGACGCCGCCAACTCCTACACCGCGGGCCAGGTGCTCGCCGCGGCCGTCAAGGCGGTCGGGCGGATCGACCAGAGTGCCCTCGCCACGTGGCTGCACTCGCACACCGTGGACACCATAGTCGGGCCACTGACATGGGACTCCTCCGGTGATCCAGAGGGCGCCGGGTTGCTCGCACAGTGGCAGAACGGTGTCCTACAGGTCGTTTCGCCGAAATCCGCTGCCACCAGCGACACGATCATCGACCAGAAGCCAGGCTGGGCCAACTGATGACCGAACTCGTCCAGACAGTCATCTTCGGGATTCTCATCGGCGGCGTCTACGCATTGATGACCACCGGCCTCACATTGACCTTCGGTGTCATGAAAATCATGAACATGGCCCAGGGTGCGTTCCTGATCGCCTCCGCCTACCTGTGTTACACGCTGTGGCATCGGCTGGGTATCGATCCGCTGCTCGGCGCGTTCCTGGTGGCCATTCCGCTGGCAGCCATCGGACTGGTGCTCTACCGACTCGTCATCGAACGGGCGCAGCGAATCGACCAGGGGCTGACCCTGGTGGTCACCTTCGCGCTCGCCATGGTGGCCGAGGCGGTCCTGGCGCTGATCTGGGGGCCTGACCAGAAGGTGAGCACCCCAACGTATTTCAACCAGGCGATCCACCTCGGTCGCCTGACGCTGCCCAGCGCGCAGTGCTACGCCTGCCTGCTCGCGCTGGGCGTTACCGTGGTGTTGCAGGTGCTGCTCAAGCGGACCTGGCTGGGCAACGCGATCACCGCGGCCTCGGAGAATCCGGAGGGGGCGCGCCTGATCGGGATAGAACCGTCGAACGTCGGCGCGTGGATCTTCGCCATGTCCATCGGGTCGACCGCGTTCGGCGGCGCGGCATTGAGCTTCCTCTACCAATTCACCCCGGACTCACAAGACGTCTGGCTCGGCCTCACGCTGAGCGTCGTCATCCTCGGGGGCCTCGGCAGCGTCCCCGGCGCGCTCGGGGCCGGCGTGCTACTCGGCGTCGCCGAGACGCTGACCACGACGTACGTATCGGTCCGCTGGGCCACTGCTGTGCCGACTGTGCTGATCCTGGTCGTACTGACCGTCCGACCACAGGGCCTGTTCAGCCGGACCACCCGACAGGACGTGGGCACATGAGGACGAAGCTGATTCGCCATGGCTGGATTCCGATCGCGCTGGCCGCGCTGATCGTCGAACCGCTCGTTTCCGGCGATCTCTACTACCAGAGCATGCTGATCGTGACGTTCATGCTCGCCATCGGCGCCAGCGGCTGGAACATCATGGGCGGCTACGCGGGCTACATCTCGTTGGGCAACAGCATGTTCATCGGACTGGGCGCCTATACCACCGGCATCCTCGCCGCCAAGGACCAGCTGTCACCGTTCGTCGGCTGCTTCGTCGGCGGCCTGGCCTGCGCCGTTCTCGCCGCACTGCTGAGCCTGGCCACCAGACGCACCAGGGGAATGTATTTCGTCATCGTCACCTACGCGGCCTTACAGTTGCTCGGCGTGGTCGCCACCACCTGGTCGGGGCTGACCGGCGGCAGCCAGGGACTGGCGCTGCCGCTGCCGACCTGGAGCCTGTCCTATCAGGACTGGCCGTTCTACTATCCGATGCTCGGCCTGCTGGTCATCACCGTCGCGGTGTCCGCGTGGGTTCGCCGCAGCAAACTCGGCCTTGGCCTGTTCGCGATCAACGACGACGAGGACAAGGCAACGGGTCTGGGCCTGCGCACCGCCGTGTACAAGTTGATCGCGTTCGTATTGGGCGGCGCGTTCGTCGGTATCGCCGGTGGGATCTACGCCTACTACGTGAGCTTCCTGAACACCTCGGCGGTGTTCGACATCGTCACCAGCGTGTTGATCGTCCTCTCGGTGCTGCTCGGCGGTCGCGGCACCCTGTGGGGGCCGGTGCTCGGCGCGTTCATCATCGAGCCGATCAGCAACTTCACCAGCACCAACCTCGGCGGCCCCGATGCCGGCCCCATCCGACTGCTGCTGTTCGGCGGCCTGCTCGGCGCGGTCGTCCTGTTCCTGCCACGGGGTGTCCTGCCGACCATCAAGACCCGCTACCAGCGCTGGTCGGACAGCCGAACCGGTCCGCTGGAAACCAGCCCGCCGCCACCACCGGCCCGATCCGTTCCCAGGGCCGCTGCCAGCCATGGATCCGCCACCGGAGCCGACCTTTCCGATGTCCTCGTGGTGCGCGGACTGCACAAGTCCTTCGGCGGGGTGCACGCTGTCGACAACGTCGATCTCGACCTCGCGGCAGGCCAGGTCACCGGACTCATCGGCCCCAACGGCTCCGGCAAGACGACACTGTTCAACCTGATCGACGGCACGGTGCCCAGCAAGCAGGGCCGGATCGTGCTGCGCGGTCGCCGGCTCGACCGGGCCGGCCGTCCCACCCGAGCGCATGCCGGCCTGGCCCGTACCTATCAGCTGCCGCGACTGTTCCCCAACCTCACCGTGTTGGAGAACGTCGTGCTACCCGAACGGCGCTTCTCGTTCGGTCGGCTGTGGACCAGTCGGGTCACTCCGGCCGAGCGTGACCGGGCCATGGCCGTTCTCACCGATCTCGATCTGGCCGGTTACGCGGACGCCAGCCCGGCCCGACTCAGCTACGGCCAACGCAAGCTGATCGAGCTGGCCCAGGTGCTCTGGCTGGAACCGGTTCTTGTCATGCTGGACGAGCCCGCGGCAGGCATCAGCCCCGCCCTGGCACAGCGGCTCGCGGACCTGGTTCGGTCGTGGCGGCAACGCGGGGTCGGCATCTTGCTGGTCGAACACGACCTCGCCTTCATCGCCAGCCTCTGCCAGCGGGTATACGTGTTGGCCAACGGCGCGATCATCGCGAACGGCTCGGTTGCCGAGGTGAGCACCGACCCCGCCGTCGTCGACGCCTACCTCGGCGACTCCGTCGTACCCGAGCACACAGAGGCAACGGAGCACACGGAGGCAACGGCATGATCTCGGTCCAGGAAGTATGGGCCGGCTACGGCGGCCTCGACATCCTGCGCGGTGTCCGGCTGAACGTGGAGCAGGGGTCGGTCAACTGCGTGGTCGGCCCCAACGGCGCCGGCAAGTCGACCGTGCTGAAGACGATCAGCGGCATCCTGTCGCCGCGTCGTGGATCGATCGTCATCGACGGGCAGGAGTTGGTCGGCAAACCACCGGCCGCGATCCTGCGAGCCGGTGTGGTGCAGGTGCCGCAGCGCCACGGGTTGTTCGCGAAGCTGACCGTCCGGCAGAACGTCATGCTCGGGGCGTATGTCATTCGTCGGCGTGGGAAGGATCTCCACGAACGCTACGACCAGTTGGCCGAGATGTTCCCGTTGCTGGCCAGCCGGCCGCACGCGCCGGCCGGGGCGCTGTCCGGGGGCCAGCGCAGGATGGTCGAGTTCGCCAGAGCGATGATGCTGCGCCCCAAGGTGGTGCTGCTCGATGAACCGACCCTCGGCCTCGACCCGAACAGTCTGGCGATCATCAGGGACAGCATCCTGGCCATCAAGAACGACGGGGCCACGATTCTCATGGTCGAACAGAATGTGCGGTTCGGACTGGGATTGGCCGACTACGCCACGGTGTTGAACGCGGGCCAGGTCGTGCTCAGTGGTTCGGCCGAGGACATCCGGGACAACCCGAATCTGTTGGACGTCTACTTCGGCGCCGCATCCGACGGGCCCCGAACGACCGCCGAGGAAGACATCGGCGCCTGAGTACTGAACCGAACCGATCGACCGTCCTCATCGGACGAAGTAGCGGAGGCCACGACGGAGGTCCCGATGGACTCGGGACCTCCGTCGTTCGCCAGATGGCCGATCCGAGACACCATCGGACAAGTCAGGCCGCGATGGTCACGTATGACACGGTGGCGCACCGGGCAGCCTTCGCGAAGACTGCCCTGCCCTCGCCAACTGGCTTCCGCAGGCGGAGCCGCGCTGAGCACGTCATACCTCGCGGTCGTCGAGCACGGCAGCAGGCCGACCCATCCGGCCTACTACAAGATATGTAGTAGTACGATGTCAATGACACTACTACTACCATCGTAGTAGTCGGACGCGGAGGGACGCTCGTGATGTCGACAGCAGCCCCGACCAGGACTTGTCCGGCCGACATCGGTCGTACTCGATGACCGCGCTGGCGATCGGCCTGGCCCTCGCGGCGGCCTGCTGCTTCGGCGTCGCAGCATGGTTGCAGCAGGCGACCGTGCACGCGATCACCCACGGCGCCGGCCTGCGGCTCGCCGGCTGGCGCACCGTGCTGCGCGCCCCCAAATGGGTCAGTGGCTTCGGCCTGATCGCGCTCGGCGCGCTGCTGCACACGGTCGCGCTCGGCCTCGCTCCGCTCGTGGTGGTGCAGCCGATCGGCGTACTGGCCATCGCGCTGACCGCGATTCTGGCCGGCCGGTCCCGAGGCACCCGAGTTGGCCGCGTCGCGGCCACCGCCATCGCCGCGAGCACGCTGGGCATCGGCGCGTTCGTGCTGCTCGCCGCCACGAACGCCAGCACGGAAATCGTGCCGGACGGGGCCGAGACCAGCGCGGTACTGGTCGTCGGCGCGATCGTCGTGTTCGCGGGCCTGCTCGGCACCCTGACCGAAGGACGGCTGCGCTGTCTCGCCTACGCGGCGGCGGCCGGCGCCTGCTACGGACTGGTTGCGGTGTTGGTGCACGCCAGCGCGGTCCGGATCGAGTCCTACGGGTTGCGCGAGATCCACCTGGACACCGTGCTCACGCTGGCCGCCGCGCTACTGGTCGGCGGCTGGTTCGTGCAGCACGCCTACGCGGCAGGCCCACCCCAGGTCGTGGTCGCCTGCCAGACCGTGCTCGACCCGATGCTCGCGGTCGGCATCGGCATCGGCCTGTTCGGCGAGACCGGCAATGTTTCCCCAGCCGCCGCGACCGGTCTGGCACTGGCCGGCATCGGTGCGGTCGTCGGCGTTGTCATCCTCGCCAGAACGGCCACACCATCCACACCGGACATTCGACCACCCGACGGCGATCACCTGAGGGTCGTCATCGGCGCCGATACCTTTCCACCGGACGTCAACGGTGCCGCACAGTTCGGCGCCCGGCTCGCGACCGGCCTTGCCGGGCTCGGCCACGAGGTGCACGTGCTCTGCCCGGCCGCCAGCGGAGCCGATGACACCGACGCGCTCGGCGACGCGACCGTGCACCGCGCCCCCTCGATCCGCACCCCGTTCCATCCGACCTTCCGGATCTGCCTGCCCTGGCAGGCGAACCGCGCCGCGAACACCCTGTTGGACGAGGTCCAACCGGACGTCGTGCATGTCCAGGCACATTTCCTGGTCGGCAGGGCACTGGTGCACGCGGCAAGGCGGCGCGGTATTCCGGTGGTCGCGACCAACCACTTCATGCCGGAGAACCTCTACGGCCACGCACACATTCCGCAGACGCTCCAGCATGTCGCCGCGCGCGTCGGCTGGTGGGACCTGCGCCGGGTCCTCCGCGACGCCGCCGTGATCACCGCGCCAACGCCGCGCGCGGTCGAACTGCTGGCTCACAACGGCATGCCCGGCGCGCTCGCGGTGTCCTGCGGCATCGATCTGGTCCACTTCGGACAGTATGCGGAGCTGGCCGCCGGGCCGGACATGGGCGAGCGCAGGGTGCTGTTCGTCGGCAGGCTCGACGAGGAGAAACGGGTCGACGAACTGCTCCGCGCGGTCGCCCTGATAGTGGCCGAGGACCGCGACCACCGGCTCCGCCTCGACCTGGTCGGCGACGGTTCCCGCCGGGCCGCCTGGCAGGCGCTGGCCGTCGCGCTGCGCATCGACTCCCTTGTCACCTTCCACGGCTTCGTGGACGAACCAACGCTGCTGGTCGCGTATGCGGGCTGCGACGTGTTCTGCATGCCCGGCATCGCCGAACTGCAGAGCCTGGCCACCATGGAGGCGATGGCCGCCGGCAAACCGGTCATCGCCGCCGACGCGATGGCTCTGCCGCACCTCGTGCGTCCTGGCCGCAACGGCTGGCTCTACCCGCCCGGCGACGTGCCGGCGCTGACCGCGCGGCTGCGCGAACTGCTCGACGATCCGGCAATGGTGACGAAGATGGGTCGGGCCAGCCGGGAGATCATCGCTGAACACGGCCTTCCGCACACCCTCGCCGAGTTCGACCGGCTCTACCGGCAGGCATGCGGCCGCCCGGTTGCGACTTCGCCGGTGCCGACCGGTGTGACCGCGTGATGCGGTCCTTCCCCGGTCGGATGCGGATCAGCGGCCCGAGGGAGGAGATGCCCGTCGTACTCGAACCCGGACTCGGCGCGTCCTCGGTCGGCTGGTCCCGGCTGCATGCCCGGCTGGCCGAGCTGACCACGGTGGTCAGCTACGACCGCGCAGGCCTCGGCAGGACCCAGCCCGCGCCCGGCCGCCGCGACCTCACCGCGCTGGCCACCGACCTCGCGCACGTGATCGGCACGGTCGGCAACGGTCCAGCGCTGATCGTCGGGCACAGCCTCGGCGGCACCATCGCTCGCCAGCTCGCGTCGACCCGGCCCGAACTGGTCGCCGGACTCGTGCTCATCGACCCGATCCCGGACTACTGGGTGCTGCGACACGCCTTCTGGGCCGGTCCGCCGGGCGCGCTGCTCTACCTCGCCATGCAGGCGACCGCCCACATCGGACTGGTCGACCTGCTCACCGAACTGCCGCTCGGCCGGGCCATCGTGCGCAGCAGCACCAGTCCGCTCGCCGTGCTCACAGTGGAAGAACGCGACCAACGCGCCGCTGAAATGCGCAGGCCACTGCACCACCGCACGGCCCGCGCCGAGTTCACCGGCCTGCTGGGCAGCCGCGCGGAACTGCGCGCGCTGACCGCGCGCCCGCCCTCAGTGCCGGTCACCGTGATCTCCGGGACCAGAACACATCGGCTCGGCATGCCGTTGCGCCGGGCCGCGACCGCCTGGCACGCCCGACTGGCCGAGGCGGGCCGTCACGTCGTCGTCCCGGACGGCGACCACTTCATTCCGCGCTACCAACCGGAAATCGTGCGCGAGGCGGTCGCCGAACTCCTACCCCGATGTACGGCATCCGCCCGGTGACGACCGAGCGCGACCTGCGCACGCCCGGCTGGATCGCGCTGGCCACCGTGGCGGTCGGCCTACAGTTGGTGCTCTACCGCAACAGCGGCTACTCCTGGCACTTCTTCGCCGAGGCCGCGTCCCTGCTGATCGGCCAGCACCCGGCCGACGACGCCTTCCCAGGTGGTCTGCACCTCTACGCGAACTATCCGCAGTTGCAGTTCGGCCCGCTGACCGTACTGATCACCGTGTTGCTGCTGCCGTTCTCCGACGGCGGCTGGTTCCTGGTCACCTGGTTCATGACGCTGACCGGGCTCGTCGTGCTCTACCTGCTCGACCGCACGGTCCGCGCGCTGCGGCCGGACGTCGACCTGAACGGTTGGCCCGCCGCGATCACCATGTTGGTCGGCGGCGTGTCGTTCCTGGTCTCCTGGGAACTGCTCGCCGTGCACTTCGGGCACCTCGACGACGTGCTGGCGCTGCTACTGCTCGCCATGGCCATGGCGGCAGCCGCGGACAACGCCCAGATCCTGGCCGGCCTGTGTGTCGGTCTCGCCGTCGACGCCAAACCGTGGGCGCTCGCCTGTGCCGTGCTGCTGCTCGGCCCCTGCTGCGAGCGCCCGCTGCGCGCGTCGTGGCGTGCGGTCGCCGTGGCCGGCCTGGTGATCTGCGTGGCCTGGCTGCCGTTCGTACTCGGCGACCCGCACACGCTCAGCGCGGCCGCGTCGTTCACCATCCCCAACTCCCCCGCCTCCGCGCTGCGTGCGTTGGGCGTCACCAGTGCGAACACGCCGCCGTGGGATCGGGCCGCGCAGATCGGTATCGGCTGCCTGTTGGGCGCGGTGGCGATACTCCGCCGTCGGTTCGCGGCCGTACTGGCATTGGGCATCGGAGCCCGGATCGCACTGGATCCCAGTGTGTACAGCTACTACACCGCCGGCCTCGCCCTCGGCGTGTTGCTCTGGGACCTGGCCGGCTACCGCAGGCCGGCGCCCCGGCTCAGCCTGGTCTGCCTGATCGGACTGACCCTCGCGCCGGTCGTGGTGCGCGACAACCACGTGCTCGGCGAGCTTCGGTTGTGGACAGTCGTGCTCGCGGCCGTGGTCATGCTGGCGCTGCCACGCCGCCGCTACAGCGGATGATGGTGATGTTGGTGCGTGGTCCGGGTGTCGGCCTGATCGAAAAGGTGGTCGCTGGTGCGTTCCACGCCGAGGGTGGTCGCCGCGGTGATCGCGACGACCGCGCACAGCGCCACCAACGCGAACGGGCTGCGGCGCGGCGGTGGTACGAGCAGGGCGCGCACCCGTTGCGGTACGTCGCCGCCGGTCGCGGCCTGGGACAGGTGCGGGCCGGACCGGGACCGGTCGTGTTGCAGCAACGCGGTGCGGGCGATGGTGCGCGCGACCAGTTTGCGGTCGGCGACCCGCACGGCCGCGTCCTCGTCCGCCCAGCGTTCGACCGCATGCCGGATGCTCGCCGTGGTCGGCCGCAGCAGCGGGTTGATCGTCGAGGCCAGTTCCGCGGCCAGCGTCCACCAGGTGTGCCGGTGCGCAAGGTGCGACTGCTCGTGCGCCAGCACCACCCCGCGCTCGTCCGGTGAAAGCGCGTCCCACAGTGCGGCCGTCACGACGATGCGTCCGGCCGGCGCGGGCGTGGCGAACGCGTCGACGGTGGCGCTGTCCAACACCACCACCGACCCGGTCGGGCTGAGGTCGCGGTAGTCGCGGTACACCGCGAGCAACGCGCGGACCCGCCGCGCACTCCAGATGACCGCCCAGATGGTCGCCACGGTCAACAGCACCAGGCTGAGCGCGGCGATGGGGTCGGGTACCGGGTCGGCCGCGTCCAATCGCGCGGTCGACCAGGGACCGAACGCGGCGATCGCGGGCAGTTGACCGACCCAGGTCGCGGCCAGCGCGCCCAACACGAACACCGTGGACGCCGCCGTTGCCACGCTCGCCGCCACCAGCAGCCGGGTGGCCAGCGCGGGCGAGAGATACCGGCCGACGCGGGGCGCGGCAACGGCGAAGGCGACGATGGCGACGATCGCGCCGCAAACCGCACCGGTCATGGTTGGTCCTCCGCCCGGTCCGCCTGCTCCAACACGGTACGCAGCAGGTCTTCGTCACCGGGTTCGAGGGCGCCGAGGAACCGGACCAGCACCGCAGCCCGGTCGGCCCCGTCGTCGGCCAGCAGCCGCTGCATCCGGCGCGCGGTGACCGCGGCGGCGTCCTCGATCGCGTACGCGTAGCCACGGCCGGCCGTTGTCCTGGTCACCTCGCCCTTGTCGTGCATGCGGGCCAACACGGTCATCACGGTGGTGTAGGCGAGGTCGTCGCCGAGCGCGTCGCGGACCTGCGCGGGCGTCATCGACCGCCCGTTCGCGGCCAGCACGCCCCGGATGTCGCGTTCCAGACTGCCGCGCGGTCGGCGGGCCAGCACCATCAGCTCTCGTCCTTCCTCCGACTACTACTGCCATGGTAGTAGGTCCGGTGCCGGGGCCGGATCGGGCCGAGCCAGGCGGCCAACACGGGCAGGATCAACGAGAGGTAGATCAACGCGTCCATGTCAGTCGTCCTCCTCCGCGAGTAGGGCACGCAGCAGCAGTTCGTCCGTTGGCGTCAGATCGTCGGCGAAGCAGGCGAGCACGGCCGGCCGACTGCGGGACGCGCGCCGCAACCAGTCCCGAAACGGGCGGTCGCGCTCGCGCGACGAGCCGAGATCGGGCGGGGGGCGGTCGCTCGCCAACGGGTCCTCCTGGCGGGTGCACAGTGCGCCACCAGCTTACTTCTACGAAATTGTAAAAGTAAGCTGGCCCTGCGGACGATGCGCATTCCCGCTCAAGGGCGGCACGCCCGAGCAGTTGGCCTTCGACCATCACCCACTGGCCACGGAACGGGCCGAGGTCGGATTTGACCGATCTTGGCACAGTCTTGGCGTGCCGTGGAGACCGGCAGGCGAGCACTGGGCGACGGGGACGTGAACTCTCCGCCGCCGCTCTGGCCAGTCAGCGGCCGAACAGTTTGGATTCGGACGGCTCAGCGGTTCCCGCGTTCGACACTTCGCCCACCCGCTCGGCTGGTCGCTGCTCGTTCGGTTGGTCAGGTTGTGCGGTTGGTCAGGTCGTTCGACGTGACCGCTCGCTCGGGGGAAAGGAACCCGCATGTCGGTTCGACTTCGTGGTCCGGCGGCGTTGTCCGGACTCGGCGCCCTGGCGCTGATCGCGGCAACCACGACCTCGCTGGCGCCAGTGGCCTCGGCGGCACCGTCGCATCCGGTTCTCTCCTACGAGGTGAGCACGCCGCAACTGGACCTGGTGTCCGGTGGTCCGTGGACCCTCGCCCAGGGCGATCGCAGCGTCGGCGCGCCCTACGACCACAGCCTGCCCACCTTCGCCGCCGGCGGCGCGCCGAACCTGACCTTGAGCGGGGTCAGCTACCCGAACCTCGCCATCGATCCCGGTGCCACCGACGCGCCGCCCTACCAGAGCGGCGTCACCGGCAGCCCCGGCCCGCTCCCCGGCTACTGCGGCGCGGGCGGACCGAACCCGGAAAGCGGTGCCGTGCAACGACAACCAGCCGGTCTGCTGGAGCCGATGCAGCCGTACTACTTCCCGTTCGTCACCGCCAGCCAGCACGGCTCCGTGCTGACCGGTTACTTCGACTACCGACCGAAGGACTCCGACGAGGCGCTTGTCGCCGCGCGGTCCACCGACCACGGCCGGACCTGGCAGTTCGCCGGTGAGGCGCTGGAACTCAACCAGGGCGTCTGCCCGAACGGCAACACCGACGACGACGGCCAGGGCCACGCGTTCGTGATGTCGGTCCCGCGCTACCGGTCGGGCAGCAACGGCAGTGGTGGTAGCGGCAACGCCGACCTGCTGTACACGCTCAGCCGGCCGGCCGGCGACGCGCTCGGCGTCGAACTGCTGGTGCACCGGCTGAACCCGAACGCGCGCAATCCGTTGGCCGGTCTGCCCAGCAGCGAGCCGGTCGGCCTCGGCGGTGCCACCACCGCGACCGACGGCGTCGCCGTGCCGGCCGGTCCCGGCGGCGCGGGTGTCACGGTGACCGTCGGCGACAGCAGCACGGTCGAGATGCCCGGCCAGTTCTTCGTTGACGGGTCCACAGTGGACTGCTCGGACACTGACGGCACCGCGACCACGTTCACCGGCTGCGTCACCACCAATCCCAAGGGCGTCACCATCAACCCCGGTGACACCGTCGCCGCGGCGCCGATCGTGCCCAGCACCGCGCAGGCCACCAGCGGCCTCATCGCGCCGGACGGCATCATCAGCACCGTCCCGCACTACCCCGGCGCACCGCGTGGCAGCGTCGCGGTGCTCTACACCGAGAAGATCGTCAACTACTTCATCCCGACCTCCACAACGGCAGCGGTCACGCTGCCGGCCGGCACCATCCCGGTCGCCGCGACCAGCGCCCTTCCGCTGACCAACGGCTCGGTGACGATCAGCCTCGGCACCGCGGCGGGTATCGACGCGGTGACCTGCACCGGGGAGACCGCGACCACGCTGACCGGCTGCACCGGTGGCAGCGGAACGGTCGCCAAGGGCAGTGACGTCGGTGCGCCCGGTGCCGCGACGGCGCCGTACTCCGTGCTGGGACCGATCGGCGAGGGCAAGGACAAGCCGAAGTCGCTGTAC
The DNA here is from genome assembly GCA_036268955.1 of Pseudonocardiaceae bacterium. Taxonomy (GTDB): domain Bacteria; phylum Actinomycetota; class Actinomycetes; order Mycobacteriales; family Pseudonocardiaceae; genus CAJCJE01. Next base: position 36,367 of record DATATE010000231.1, on the reverse strand, counting down.
GGCAACAACGAGGACCTCACCGTGGTCCGCGCCGCCTACACCTACGACGGCCTGCACTTCGCCGACCTCGGTGCGGTGTCCGGGCTCAACGACCCCACGGGCAACAGCGACAGCACGCTGCGATTCATCGGTTCGCGCGGCACGGTCGTCACCAATCCGGACGGCAGCCTCGGTCTGTTCCTCTCCGGCGCCTACGCCTCCGACGGCGACAGCGACGCGTTCGACCAGATCTTCTACTCCTCGTCACGGGACGGGCAGCACTGGAGCGCGCCGGTCGCACTGCCGCACACCGACTACACCTTCGCCAGTCTCGCCGCGCAAACCACCAGCAGCGCACCGCTGGGCATCTCCGGCTACTACTCCGGGCGGGTGTACGACCCGACCGTGGTGCCCACCGGCAACGGCAACCTCACCATGGTCTTCGCCGGCTACTCCACGCCCAAGCCGCTGCCCACCGTCGGCACCAGCATGGGCACCGATCCCGCCAAGCAGTTCACCGTCGCGCCCAACGAACCGGCCGAATATCGCAGCATTCTCACCGTCACCCTGCACCCGGTCTGGCACTGACAGCACTGAACACGCAGGCGGTGGATGCCCGGCTTCCCGGCATCCACCGCCGGTGACGTACCGCGAGTTCGCCAGCCTGCACCCTCGATGTCGGCCACGGTGAACCGACGACCGGTCGTGGCCTCCGCGCTCCCAGAATTCCCCAAGAAGCGCCGACAACACTGACGGCCACATGGCCACTGCTTCCGTTCCGAGGCGACACGCGGCGCTGGCTTGTCGGCGAATGGCAACGAGTCAGCTGACCGCACGTGGTCGGCGTCGGGTGCGGAGACGGGAGACAGGGTGACCGTGCGGCAGTGGGCGGACGCCACGGTGGCGGAGGCCACCGGGCGGGAGCACCGATCCGATCCGGTGGCGCCGGGCAACGGCGGCCCGGCCGGTAACGCCCGACTGACCGCGTGGACCGGACTGCTGCTGTTGGTGTTGTTCCTGGTCGAGTTGGCGACTCTGCTCAACCTGGACGCGCTGATCAGCTGGCACATCGTGGTCGGCGTGCTATTCGTACCACCGGCGTTGCTCAAGACCGCAACGACCGGATGGCGCATCGTCCGGTACTACACGCACCGGCCGGCCTACCGCAGCGCAGGGCCCCCGCCAATGCCGCTGCGAGTGCTGGGACCGCTGGTCGTGTTGTTCACTCTCGCGGTGCTGGGCTCCGGTCTGGCCCTTGTCGCCCTCGGTCCCACCTCCGGTCGTGCCGTGCTGTTCACCGTGCTGGGGCAGCAGATCACCGCGCTCACCATCCATCAGGGCACGTTCATCCTCTGGGCGGTCGTCACCGGTCTGCACAGTCTCGGCCGGCTCCTACCTGCGGTGCGAATCGTCACCACGCAACCGGGCGCGGCGAGTCGGGTGCCCGGCAGTTGGCGACGCGCCTCGGTGTTCTTCGTGACGCTGCTCGTCGCCGGGGTCACCGCCGCACTGCTGCTCGGCCCGGCCGGCCCCTGGCTGTCCGGGAACCTGGGTCATGGACATCACCAGCATGTCCCCGACGGATCGATCTCAGCGCCCAGATAGCCGACGGCGCAGCCACTTGACGCCCGGCGTCCCCCGCTGTCGCGTGCCGCGCCGGAGACATTTTTGACTGTGAAAGTCTGACAGCGCAACGCATCGAGCGACCCTCCGCGCCTGGCAGATCACAGTGATGGCCTGTCTGCGCTGGGTTTCCGCTAATCACGGAGATCAACCGTTGCTCGACAGTGCCCTCCGGCGCTGCCCTGGGGCAGGCTCAACGGTGATCGGCCGCGCCGGATTCCCAGATTGTTCCAAGATTCCTTGAATACCTTCCGTATCCGATCGGTCTCGGCCTGTAACAGAAGTGAGCGGGGAGTTCACTGCCGCACCACCTTGCTCAGCAGCACAACCGTATGCCACCGCTTGTATCCGAAGACTTGGTATCAACTCGATGCCAGGCGAATCGTCAGAGGCGAGGACAACGAGAATGACGCTGACCCGAACTGGGGTAACCCAAACATCCGGCTGGGCACCACGAATTGCCGCAGCCGTGCTCTGCCTGGGTGTGACCGCGATCCACATCATCGACCAAGGCGGGATTCCGGGCTCGAAAACACCCACCTACGTGGGTATCGGCTACTACGTTCTTGAGATCATCGGCGTGATCACGGCGGTGATGCTGCTGGCCCGAGCGTCACGGCTGGGCTGGTTTCTGGCCATCGGTGTCGCCGCGGGCCCGCTCATCGGATACATCCTGTCCCGAGGGCCCGGCTTGCCGGACTATGACGACGACAAGGGGAACTGGACCGAGCCACTCGGATTGATCAGCCTCGCGGTCGAAGGTGTGCTGCTGGTGCTGGCGATCGTCATGTTCCTGCGAACAGCGCGGGCCGAAGCCGAGGAGACCGAATCGGCCAGGCACTCGGCGTCCCGCGTCGAGGTGTAACCGCTCGGGCCGCTGGTCGCTCCGGCCACCCATCCGGTGTCCGGGGATTGCCAATCTTGTTCCCAGGATTGGTGACGAGACTGAACCGGTGACCGCGACCGGCAACTTCAGGCACACGCGACCTGCGGCGCCATCCACTCAACGCGCGGCGCGAACGGCCCACTGGGCGGTTCGCGCCGTGTTGGCGTCCGGTGGCCTGGCCGTGTGCGCGCTGTGGTGGTCGGACACCAGCGCGGCCTCGCTCCAGACGCCGGGAGCGGCGTTGACCGCTACCGGGCGGGTGGCCGGCCTGGTCGGGGCCTATCTCGTCCTCGTTCAGCTGTTGCTGCTGGCTCGGCTGCCGTGGCTGGAACGCGCGGTTGGCCTCGACCGGCTGGCGGCCTGGCATCGTGGACTGGGCACGAACGTGGTTCTCGTGCTGTCAACGCATGTCGTACTGGTCGTGTCGGGCCTCGCACTGACCGAACAGGACACTCCGTGGTCGGCATTCTGGGAGATACTGACCACCTATCCGGACACGCTGCTCGCCTTCGTCGGCATGGTCGGTTTTCTGGTCGTGGCCATCAGCAGCGCCCGCGCCGCACGGGCCCGACTGTCCTACGAGACGTGGTACTGGCTGCACGTGCTGACCTACGTGGCGGTCGGTGTGGCCTTCTTCCACCAGATTTCCGCCGGCGCGGACTTCGTTCTCAACCCGGCCGCCAGGGTGGTCTGGATCGGGCTGTACGCGGCGGTCGCGGGCTGTGTGGTGTGGTGGCGCCTTGCGTTGCCGGCCCGTCATTGGTTTCGGCACGCGCTCACCGTCGACCGGGTGGTCCGCGAGACTCCGGACACGGTGAGCGTATGGCTGCGCGGGCACCGACTCGACGAACTCGACGCACGGCCGGGCCAGTTCTTCCTCTGGCGATTCGTCACGGTGGGCCACTTGTGGTCCGCCCACCCCTATTCGCTGTCCGCCCCGGTTCGGGCTCATCGGTTGCGGATCACCGTGAAGGACGCCGGTGACCACTCCGGTGGCCTTGCGCACCTGCGGCGCGGGGTACCGGTGTTCGCCGAAGGACCGTTCGGCCACTTCACCGCCGACGCCCGCCATCATCGGGCGGTGCTGCTGGTGGCGGGCGGTTCCGGGATCGGCCCCGTTCGCGCACTCGCCGAGCAGCTGCTGGGCGAAGGCGACGACGTCGTCCTGCTGTATCGGGCCAGCACCTGGGCGGACGTCGCGCTGCGCGCGGAGATCGACGCGATGGTCGACGACGGCCTGCGGGTGCGCTACCTCGTCGGGCGCCGCACCGAACTGCGTGCCGATCCGCTGGGACCGCGATCGTTGCGGCGCTGGGTACCCGATCTTGTCGCCAGGGACGTCTTCATCTGCGGACCGAGCGGAATGACCGAGACCGTGCTTGCGTCGCTGCGCCGTCTCGATGTTCCCCGACACCATATCCACACCGAGGAGTTCAGCCTGCGATGAACACTCAGAGCCGCACCCGGTGGCGCCGAACGACCGGATTGGGTGCACTGCTGACCGGAATCGGACTTCTCGTGGTGCTGAAGTCCGCGACCGGGTCCTCCACGACCCACGAAGTGGCGTTGCCCCCAGCGGCGCAGGCGCCTGCCACCCAGACCGGATCACCGACCGCGTCCGGATCGGATGGAGCCGGCTCGACCAGCTCGTCGAGTCCGACGAGCACACCGGGGGGCAACCGGACCGTGTCGGGCAGCGTGGCGAGCACGCCGTACGGGCCGGTTCAGGTCCAACTCGTGATCAGCAACGGCAAGATCGTCGACGTGCGCGCCCTGCAACTCCCGAGCGCGGCGGCACACAGCAGGCGAGTGGCCGCGATGGCCGTGCCGATCCTGCGTACCGAGGTACTCACCGCACAGTCGGCGCAGGTGGACTCGGTTTCGGGTGCCACCTACACCTCCCAGGGCTATGCCGAATCCGTCCAGTACGCCCTCGACCACGGCTGATCGGCTGATTCGTCGTTCACGACCGCCCCGGCCAACCGGACCGGCCGTCGTTCTCGGGTTGGACGAGCAACTCGTCCAAACCCGGCGATCGGTGCACCTGGCGGTCGTCATCAACGGCGAAGACCAGACACCCCGGCTGGGCAGCGGCCCAGGCGATCCCGTCCGCACCCATCGCGAACGCGGCCGTCGCCGTCACGTCGGCGGTGGTGAGATCGGCCGCGAGGACGGTCATACTGCGCAGCCCTCGGGCCGGTAAGCCGGTGCGCCCGTCGAGAATGTGGCTGCCCCGCTCGTAGTTCCCCGAGGTGGCTATCGCACCGTCGCCCGGTCGCAGCACGGCGCACATCCGGTCGGCCCGCTCCGGGTGACGGATACCGACCGACCATGCCCGTCCCGGTTCCGGCTCGCCCACGGTCACGAGGTCGCCGCCGGCGTTGACACAGAAATGCCGCGCGCCCGACTCGAGGAGCAGTTCCGCCAGGTGCTGCACGGCCCATCCCTTGACAACACCGCACAGATCCAGCGACCGACCAGGCAGCCTGGACCGGAACGCGCCGCCCGAACGACGCTCGTAGTCGGCGCAGATGTCGAGCACCTCGATCATGCCCTGGCTCAGGTCCGCCAGCGGCAGTTCGCCCCGGTCCCACCGACACGCCTCGCTGTTCATCCGGAAAGGACTGAACCGCTCGTCCACCGCCCGCAACCAGGCGAACCCGAGGTCGACCACCGGTCCGATGTCACCGGCGCAGCGCCGTACGTCGACCGAGACCGGGAGCCCCATCACGGTCTCGATCCGCCGCACCCGACCACTCTGGTCACGCACGTGCCCCGACTCCTTCCCCGAACTCCTTCACCCGACCGGTACATCTCGGCTCAGGAGCGTGCGTACCACCCGTACCAGTCGCGGCTGGACGGGAACAGATAGTGCTGCGGCGGTACCTGTTCGGCAGGGTAGAGCCGGAAGCCCTGGGGTGGACCGTTCGAGGTGTCATGGAAATAGGTTCCGCTGACCCAGGCAGGATTGATGTCCAACTCCATGCCGCGGACCACTCCCGCCGCCCGCAGTAGGTGGCCGAGGGTGCATACCGACAACGCGGGGCCGCCGACATAGATCTCGGCACCGTCGGCGGTGACGCCGAACCCTGACCGGTCGATGAACGCGGCCTGGCCGATGGTGGCACCCCATTCACCGGTGCCACCGGTCGCGCAGGTCGGATTGACCTTCCCGTTGTCCACCAGCATGACGAGGTTCTGCCGGACGCTGGCCACGTCGGGTCCCATCCGTACTTCGTTGTTCCAGCTGCCGACGCTGGCCGTGCCGTCGGTGTGCAGCACCAGGCTCGCCGCGTTGTTCACCAACGGCACCGCGGTTCGTCCCTCGCTGTAGTATCCGCCGTTGCTCGCCCCGTTGAGCCGGAAACCCGCGTTGAACGCGGCCACCACACTTCCCTGTATGGCAGGGGTGATCGAGGTCGCCGCCTGCCACGATCCACCGGGATCGCGGTAACCCGGCTGCAACTGGCCGCGCACCACGGTCGGGTCGATCCACATGACACCGGCCACGTAGGAGGTGTGCTGATCGTCCGGCCGCAGCGCGGCAACGCGGATCGCCGGCGCCGAGTTGACCGTCGCCACGGTCTGCCACTGGCCTTCGCCGGGCAGTGGTGTCCCGCCGGCCAGTGGCGGAATCGCCGCCGGCACGGGCAGATCCCGGCCGCTGCGCAGCGGATTCGCCGGCGCGGCAACGGTTCCGGCCGCGGGCGGTATTCCCCCGGCAGGGGTACCACCGATGGTGGGCTGATTGTGTTCGTACTGCTGCTTTCCAGCCAGGTGATCGGACCGTTGAAACCGTGGTCGCGGCCCCATTCCGCCAACCGGGCGGACGTGCTGTCGGTGCCGGGCGCGGTCAGCGCGCCACCGATCGACCAACCGACCACGGCCAGGAACACCACCACGGCGGCTACGGTGACCTGCAACACGCGGCATCCCCAGGGCGGAAGTCGACGTCTGCGGCGTTTCCCCTGCGGGGTGAGATCACCGCAGAACGGCTGGTCCGTCTGCGCGGCGCTCACCGTCGGTTCCCTCGCTCCTCCGCACCGCTATCGGCGTGTCGGACCGTGACGGCCACCGGCATCACGACGGACTTCCCGCTTCTGGTCGTCATACCGACGATGATGGTCGGCCACGGTGGGAACATTCTTTGAAGCACGCTGCTCCGCCGCAGTTCTCGACCCACCGGGAGACGGCACAGCCACCTCCCGGACGACGAACCCACGTCATCCGGGGGACCGGGTTTCAGCGATCCGGGCCGCGTCGTTCGGCTGTGCCTTTCGGCGTTGACCGGTCGCTGGACTCGGTTCGTTCCGGGTGATCGTCGGTACCGGTTCGCTCCGAGCGGTCGTCGGTGCCGTTGAGTGCCGGCAGGGCGAGGCGCAGGGTGGCGCCGCCCTGCGGGGCGTCATGTGCGGAGATGCTGCCGCCATGGCGAGCGGTGATCTCGCTCACCAGCGCAAGACCGAGTCCATAGCGTCGCCGATCGAAGCGTCCGGTAGGCACGGCCTCGCTGCCGGCCGTCGAGGAGAAGCGGTCGAACATGCGCGGTCGGACGGCCGGGTCGATGCCCGGTCCGTCATCGGTCACCTCGACCACCGCACGCGAGCCCGCTCGATCGACCGTGATGGTGATCGCGGAACGCGCGTGACGCACCGCGTTGTCCAGCAACGAGGTCAGCGCCCTGCGCAGTCCGCCGGGCGTTCCCCGAACCAGCACTGCGGGCTGCTGGTGTCGCAGGGTGATGGTGATCGACAGCTCCTCGGCGACCGAGTTGGTCGCTGCGACGACCTCGGCCGCGAGGGTGACCAGGTCGACGGTCACGCTCAGGTCGCCGGACCGAGTGTCGGCGGCGAGCAGCAGATCTTCCACGATCTCGGTGAGATGACTCGCATCGGTGACCACGCCGTCCGCTTCGTCGGTCAGCACCTGGTTGTCGGCGCCGGCACGCAGATGGCGCTGGTGCAGCTGCGCTCGGATGGTCAGCAACGCCAGCGGTGTGCGCAGTTCGTGACTGGCGTCGGAGACGAAGCGCCGCTGCAAGGCCAGTGCGGCGGCCATCGGCCGAACCGCCCGACGCCCCACCCACATGCCCACCGCCGCCGAACACAGCAGGCCGAGGCCGCCGCTGGCGAGCATCGCCATCCACAGCCGATCCCGCTCACGGTGATCGGCGCCGAGGTTCAGGATCGCTTGCGTGGTGTCCGTTGTCCTGCGCAACGTGTAGACCTGATAGGACGTTCCGCCGAGACTGACCAGGTCCGTCTCGGCGACTCCCGTGCTGCTGGTGCGGTCGAATGCCGCCTGGTCCGGTAGTCCGGCAGGTGCGCCCGGCGTGATCTCGTGCCCTTCCGGCCCCTGGATGGCCAGATACACCCCGGCAGGCGGATCGGTGACATCGTCGGCAAGAGAGGCCGCCTGCCGCAGCAAGCCGGCGGCATCCGCCTGTTGGCTGCGCAGCACGATGAAGGCCGCGAGCGCGGAGAGCGCGAGGACGATCACCGCGAAACTCAGCGCCACCGAGATGCCCAGCCGCCACATGGTGCGCCGTAACGCGACCGCCTCCGGACCGGCCGCCGCCAACTGCTGCTCATTGACGGCTCTGACCCTTCCCCAGCGGGTGGCTGCGTTGCGCACGGCTCAGTCCTGACCGAGCTGGTAACCACGGCCATACACGGTGGCCACGATGCCGTGCCCGAGTTTGCGGCGCAGGTAGTGCACGTAGGTGTCCACCACGGTTTCACTTTCGGCCTCGTCGAAGGCAATGGCTAGCAGCTCCCGCCGACTGAACACCCGGGTCGGCCGAGCCGCCAAGGTGGCCAGCAACGCACACTCCGTTTCCGACAACCGCAGCGGAGCCGTCGTATCCGGTACGCCGTCTCCTTCCGCGCCGTCTCCTTCCGTGGCGGGCAGTACCAGCCGGGCGTCCAGGTCCAGCGTCCGGTTTCCGATCCGCAGCGAGCGAGCGGTGTCCTGGTGCCGGCGCCGCAGCGCGCGCAGGCGTGCCAGCAGTTCGTCCACGTTGAACGGCTTGGCCAGGTAGTCCTCGGCACCCGCGTCCAACCCGACCACCCGATCCGCCGGATTGCCCAGCGCGGAGAGCACCAGCACCGGAGTCAGGATGCCCCGATGCCGGAGCCGGGTGAGGAGGTCCAGCCCGTCGATGGCCGGCAGCCCCCGGTCGAGTAGGAGCACGTCGTAGCCGCGAGTCAGTCCCAGGTGCAGGCCGCGATGGCCGTCCTCCGCGACATCCACCGCGTAGCCCTCCTCGGTGAGCAACGTAGTCAGCAGGCCGGCCATCTGCCGGTCGTCCTCGACCAACAACACCCGAGCCAACGGCGGTGTGCCTGCGTCCATACCTGCCATCTTGACGCGCGCAGGCAACCAGCGCACACCCGGCGTCGACCCGGACCACCCGCGCTGGCCGGTCCTCGTTCCCAGGATTTGCCAAGAACAACGGCCGACACTGGCGGGCGGTGCCCCTGAGCGAAAGGACCCGGTCGTGAGCCAGTCGCAACGCCCCATCGACCGCCATCGCCTCGACCTGTGCCAGCAGGGCCACCGTGACGGTCGGTTGCCATTCTTACCGGGCCGGCGTGACCGGCGCTGCCGACGGCATCGGTCAGTACGCTGACATCGGTGGCAGGCACGCGCTTTCCTCGCCGGCTTGTTGTCCGATGTGGACATTCATACCCGTCGGCAGTCGGCCGAGCAGTCCAGGGTGGTGACCTTCTCATCCGGCGCCGTCACCCGTTCGGACCAGTTCGTCGACCTGCTCGTCCGGTGGTCGGTCGTCCCGGCGTCCGGGCGCGGACGTGACGGACTCCAGCAGTTCGCGCCACTCGTTGCCGGTTTGAGGCCGGCGTGATGGTTGAGAACGGGTTCCGGTGGGCAAACCCAACGGGACGAGACGGTCGTGGGATGAGGAGTTCGTGTCATGCCCGATGAGCCAGTAGACCAGCCGGACGGGGATTCACCGCTGCCCGACAGATTCGGCGCCGTTGAACTCGTCGGTCGTAGCGCGAGTGCCACCGTGTACCGCGCCCATGACCTGCTGCTGGACCGGCAGGTGGCGGTGAAACTCTTCCGGCCGGACCCCGACCCGCTGACATTGCGTCGAGCCGAGCGCGAGGGCCGGACACTGGCCCGACTGTCGCACCCCGGCTTGGTGTCGATCTTCGATTCCGGCGTCCACCAGGACCGCCCCTACCTGGTCATGCAGCTGATATCGGGCCAGAGCCTGCAGTCCCGGCTCCTGGCCGGAGCACTGCCGGAAGCTGACGCCGTGCGTGTGGCGGCAGCATTGGCCGATGCGTTGGCACACATCCACAGCCGCTCGGTGGTACATCGAGACGTCAAACCGGCGAACATCCTCCTGGACAGGGACGACAACCCCTACCTCGGCGACTTCGGCATCGCCCTTGTCGCCGGCCAGGCCCGGCTGACCAGCCATGACGAGATCATCGGCACGCCGGCCTATCTGGCGCCCGAACAAGTGCGGGGCAGCGATGTCGGGCCGGCCGCGGACATCTATGCGCTCGGACTGGTGCTGCTGGAATGCCTCACCGGTGAAGTCGAGTACTCCAGAGCCGACAAGATCGAAGCCGCACTGGCCAGGCTGCGCAAACCACCTCGGATTCCGACCGGGATCGACCGATCGCTGGCCGCCCTGCTCACCGCGATGACCCACCGCAGGCCGGGTCGCCGGCCGACGGCCGCGCGCTGCGCCACATTACTGCGAACCGCCTTGGCCGCCGCCACGACCGCACCGCACCACGCGACGAGTCGACCTGCCGGTCGCGCCCGCCCAGCGGGTGCACTTGTCCACGATGGCACGCGATCCTCGTCGCCGACAGTGCCGCTCAACGGTGTCCCACAACCGACGACCTTGTTGTCCCGGCGCCCGGTGATGATCACGACCGGACTACTCGTCGCGCTCGCGTCCACGTCCGCCGGGTTGCTACTCATGATGCAGCCGCCGTCGGCGGCCTCCCAACGCCAGGCCGATTCCGACAGCGGCCAGACCACCAGCCAACCCGCGACCCGCCAACCCGCGACTTCGCCGAAAGCACCGTCCAGCGGCACGCGGTTGGCCCCGGTGGTCCCCGAACAACCCGTCGCCGACAGCCAGATCGGACACCAGGTCCCTCCGATCGGCCCTGGCCCGCTGGCCAATCCCCCGGCATCCCATGTCCCTCCGGGGCAAGTCAACAAGCCACCGGGCTCCCACCAGCCACCGGGCCAAACCAAGCCCCACCACTGAGCGGCTCCGTCCCGGCCCACGCCACCGCCGAGTCGGTGGATGCGCGAAGGATCATGACCATGCTCATCAGCGTGCTGTGGACCCCGGCCGGAGCGGCTGGCGGTGCTACGTGACGCTGGTACTGGACGCGCTTTCCCGGCCTCCGCCAGCCCCTTGCCGCACCCGCCCCCAAGATGCGGCGGCGACGCGAGAAGCGTCCAACAGTCGCTCGGCGTGGGCGACGGCCACTGCTTCGTTGTCTACGTAGACGACTCGGCTGTCCGGTGTGAGCTGGTCGGCGACCTGGTGGGGTACTACCCACCGTGGGCACGCCAGCGCCGATATCGAGAAACTGTCGTATACCGTGCCGGCACAGACAGCCAACGACCCTGTTCAGGAACTGACGATTCGCCAGCGCCATGTTCCGAGGCAGAGGCACACTCAATCCAGGACCGACCCGCCAACCGGACCCACCGACAGACCAGGACGGCGCATGCTGCTCAGCATCGAACCCGATGGCCCCGTGCCGATCTATCAGCAGATCAGGGACCGGATCGTGGAAGCGATCGCCACGGGTGAGGCGCCGGTGGGTTCCGGGTTGCCGGCGACCCGGCAGCTCGCGGTCGATCTGGGTATCAACTTCCACACCGTCAACAAGGGCTACGACCTGCTGCGGCAGGAGGGTCTGTTGCGGATCGGGCGCAAGGCAGGCGCGAGCGTGCAGCGCGATGCGACCAGCGGGCCGCCGAGGCCCGGCTGGGAGCAGGACTGGGCGGCCCGGCTGCGGACCCTGCTCGCCGAAGCCACCGCGCAGGGACTACCGCCGGAGGAGATCATCCGACACTGCCGCGACATCGTCGCCGGATTCCCCACCCCCTCCCCCGCGACCGACACGGACGGCGGCGATCGGTCATGACCCCAGCGGCCCTGATCGGGTACGTCCTGGTACCGCTGTTCGGCGTGGTCATGGTCATCTCGCCCATCGCGAGCCGCCCGACCATCCCGTTCGGCGTCCGGGTCCCGCCCGCGCACCTCACGGCTCCGGTGATCCGCCGCGAACGGCGCGGCTACCAGTGGCGCACCGCCGTCGTCGCGGTCTGCGCCACCGCCGTACTGATCGGCATCGACAGCCACGCCTCATGGCCGAGCAGGCTCATTCTCATCGGCGAGATCCTCGCCGACCTTGGCTGCTACTGGTGGGCGCATCAGCGGATCACGAAGGTCAAGGCGGCCGAGGGCTGGTTCGCCGGGCAGCAGCGGCAGACGGTCGTGGCCGACACCAGTTGGCGCACCCAGCCGCAGCACTTTCCGGTCGCCTGGCTGGTCCCGGCCGCCGTGGTGATCGTCGCGACCGTGATCGTCGGCATCCTGCGCTACCCGCAGCTGCCCCCGTACCTCGCCAGCAGCGGTCATCCGGTCGCCACGTCGCCGGCCAACGCGTTCGCCACGATCTTCGCCCAGCTCTACGTCACCGGAATCGGGAGCGGGCTGCTCGCGCTCGTCTACCGGTCCCGGCCCGACCTCGACACCGCCGACCCGACCGCGAGCCTGCGCAGCTATCGCAAGGCCCTCGGCGTGTTCGCGCGCGCCACACTGATCATGCTCGCCGGCGTCGACCTCACGCTGTTGCTGAACGCGCTGCAACAGTGGCAGGTCTACCGCCTGCCCAGCTACGGCGCCGCGCTCATCCTGCTGCCGGTCGCGCTCGGCCTGATCGCCTTGCTCACCACCGCGATCCGCGCCGGGCGCGAACGAGCGCGCGCCACCCCCACCACGAGCGCGACGGATCGGGACGACGACCGGTTCTGGAAGGCCGGCCTCATCTACGTCAACCGGGACGATCCGGCGATCCTGGTCAACGCGCGGTTCGCGTTCGGCTGGACCGCCAACTTCGGCAACCCGGCCGCGTGGCTGCTCATCGCCGGGGTCATCGCGGTACCCGTCGGCCTGGTGATCATCAAGTTCGCCACGGGCACGTAACCGCGGTGGGCCACCTGCTTCCCGCACGCCGGCCGTCGGATTGAGGTGATGCACTGGCGGCCATCGCCAACCAGTGCTAGCTTTGTTCTATATAAGATAGAGCAAAGCTAGTACTGGAGGTACTCATGACCGGGCTGACGGCGATCGAGGTTCGACGCCGATGACACGACATGCCCGAGGCACGGGCGAAGTCGATGTGTCGATCAGACACGGCGCGGCCGACCCCGGCGCGGCTCGATCGAACGGGCTGGGTGCTCAACCGGCCGTGGTGGTCGAGCACCTGAGCAAGCGGTTCGGTGGCCGGATCGCCTTCGACGACGTCTCTTTCGAGGTCGGCTACGGCGAGGTGTTCGGTTTCCTCGGCCCGAACGGGGCGGGCAAGACAACGACGGTGCGGACGCTGGGCACGCTGATCGCGCCGACATCGGGCTCGGCGACCGTCGCCGGCCTCCCGGTCACCCCGGAGAACGGGCCGGAGATCCGAACCCGGATTTCCATCATGCCCGAATCCCCTGGCCTGTACCTGCGCCTCACGGTCGCGGAGAACCTGGAGTGCTTCGCCGGTCTCTACACCCTGTCCCGTCCTCGCGAACGCATCGCGCGGGCGCTGGAGGCGGTCAACCTGACCGATCGCGCCCATGACCTGTGCGGCTCGCTGTCCAAGGGGCTTCGCCAGCGGGTGGCGCTGGCCAGGGCGGTGCTCAACGACCCCGCCGTGCTCTTCCTCGACGAACCCACCTCCGGTCTCGATCCGGTGGCCGCTCGGGAAGTTCACGACCTCATCGCGTCGCTCCGCGAGCGCGGCGTGACCATCTTCCTCACCACGCACCGACTTGAGGAAGCCGAGCGGCTGTGTCACCGGGTCGCGATCCTCAACACCACGCTCCGCCTGATCGGCCGGCCCGCCGACCTGCGCGCGCAGTTGTTCACCAGGAAGCTGGAAGTACGCACCCGCACCGAGATCGACGATGCCAGCTTGCTGTTCTCGGGTCTGGCCGGTGTTCAGGGCTGGGAGAAGGGGCCGTCCGGTGCGTACACGCTGACCGTCGCCGATCCCGATACCGCAGCCCCTGACGTGGCGCGGGCACTGGTGCGGGCCGGCGCGGACGTCCTCTCGATCGCCGAGGCCCACCACTCGCTGGAGGACGTCTACCTCGAACTCATCGACGAGGATGTCGAGGCGAGGCGGCGATGAACTTCCGTTGGGCCCGTGTGGGGTCGATCGTCCACAAGGAATTGCGCGACTACCGCCGCAATCGCTTCACGGTGGTCACCATGGCGGCACTGCCGATCGTCTTCATGGCCCTGCCGATGATCCAGGTCTTCAAGATCGACGTCTCGATTCCGAGTAGCAAACTCAGCCTCCACATCGGGCTGTCGCTGCTGTACCTGCTGATCATCCCGGCGATCATCCCGTCGACCCTGGCCGCGTACTCGGTGGTCGGCGAGCGCGAGCAGGGCACGCTCGAACCGGTCCTGGTCACTCCGATCCATCGCGAGGAATTCCTGATCGGCAAAGCCCTGGCCGCGTTTCTCCCGGCAATCGCGGTCTCCTATGCGATCTTCGGGATCTTCCTCGCCAGCACCGCGATCTTCGCCAGTCCGGTCATCACCTCGGCCATCTTCGCCGGTCCGCACATCCTGGTCCAACTGCTGTTCACACCGCTGCTGGCCGGCTGGTCGATCTGGATGGGTATCGCCGTGTCCACCCGCGTCAAGGATGTTCGTGCCGCGCAACAGCTCGGCGTCCTGGCCAGCCTGCCCCCGCTGGTCATCGTCGCCCTGATGTCCTTGAACGTGATCACACCGTCGTTCGGACTGGCGCTCGGACTCGCCGCGGCACTGCTGGTCATCGACGGGCTGGCCTGGCGAGCGGTGGCGACCATGTTCGACCGGGAACGGCTCGTCACCGGCCGGAGATGAACGCGCGCCGTGCGCACCCCGGCCGCACACCACCGAACAAGCCCTGACGCCACGAACCACACAGACCGACAGACCACAGGAGACGCACGATGTCAGCAACACTCACACTGAAGCGAGCAGGACTCTTCGTCGAGCTGCGACGCGGCCAGTTCGACGCCGAGGTCGACGGCAACCCGGTCGGCTCACTCGACCGGCAGGAGACGATCGAGGTGCCGATCGACCCAGGACACCACACGATCCGCATGCGCGCGGGTCGCTACTCCAGCCGCCCGCACGCATTCGACGCGGCCGACGGTGAGACGGTCACCTTCCAGCTGCACGGCGCGAACCTGTGGCCGATATATGTGGCGTCCCTGGTCAAGCCGGACCTGGCGATCTCCCTCAAACGTGTGGACAGTCCGCGATGAGAGCGACCCGTTTCCTCATCGTCGCCGCGGTGCTCGGCCTGGCCGGGGTCACCGCCTGCGCAACGACATCCCCGGCGCCGACCGAGCAGAACGCGACCTCGCCCGCGAACCTGTCCTGCGCCTGGCCGTCACTTTTCAGCCTGCAGACCACCAACATCATCATGCTGGACTCCACGGAGGCGGCCTGGCTCCAGCCGATCGTGGCGCCGACGAGGACAACCTTGCACCTTTCCGGACGCTATCCCGACGCCCGCTATTTCTCACTGAGCGTCTACACCCCCAGCGGGGACTCGTTCACCAGCAACGGTGTTGACTCCTCCCTGCCGGACTACCGGATCGCCGCCAACACCGGCAGCGTCAACCCGTGGCAGACCACCAGTACCGCAGGCGGCTCGTACAAGATCGATCTCAGTGCCGCCGCCGCTTCCGACCAGCCCAATGTTCTTCCGCTCCCACCGGGCACGACCTCGGCCCATCCCGGCTACCTGGTCTACCGCGTCTACGACCCCGCAGGAGGCAGCTTCTCCGGGGTACCGCTCCCCTCGATCAGCATCAGCCACGGATCGGCGACGACACCACTGCGCCCGTGCACGACACGCACCCCGGCGTGGCGGCCCGAACGCTCACCGACTTCCAGCCCGACTTCCACGCCGAGCCGAAAGGCCACCCCACCACCCCCGGCCACCTTCTTCGAGCCGGCAGGAGGCCAGGCCGACGGAGGGCTGGTGGCCAACGCCGACGCCTCCTACGCCGAGGCATACCTCATCCGCCCGCCCGCCAACGAGGTCGTCGTGATCACCGGCAAGGCGCCGACCACCGCACCGGCCGCGCACCCGTCCCCGTGGCCGAATCCGAACGTGGACATGCGCTACTGGTCACTGTGCGTCGGCGTCGGCGTCACCAACCTCCCCACGGTGGTCAACCACCTCCCCGGCGGCACCGCTGACTACGGGTGCCGCGACGACGAATCGACCGCCGTCGACGCGGCGGGAAACTACACCTATGTGCTCGGCTCGGAGAGCCAGCGTGCCCAGATCTCCACGGTTCCCGGCGCGACGTTCCTGCCCTTCGAAACCACCAGTAGCGCCAAGCTCTACCTCCTGCTCCTGCGCAACATCCTCGTGAGCAAGGGTTTCGACCACGCCCCGCACACCGTCACCACGACGGACAGCGCCGCCGCGGCCACGGCGGCGATGGGCCCCTACTACCCGACGATCAAGACCTGCCCGCTTGCCGCTCTCCTGAAGGACGGCGCGCCCGGCTGCGAGTAGGCACATGGCCGATCTGGTGGAACCTGTGCCGACCTCGGCACAGGTTCCACCAGCGACATCCAGCGCACCGGTCCGGCAACCTCACAGCGGACGTGCACGCGCCGTGAGGAACCAGACACGATCCGCTTACCCGATTGGTACCGGGTCGCCGTAGTTGCCCGTTTCACTTGACCCGACATCGGACCACGTCAGCGAGTGTCCATTCGGGAGGACGAATCGTGCCCATCACCATATCCGCAGCGCTATCCGACCAGGGCCAGGTGGCCGCCGGCAAGATAGCCGAGCTGCGTACTCCTGGCCGTTTCCTGGTCAGCTCCATACTGGCCGGCGCCTATGTCGGCGTGGCCATCGTCCTGATGTTCTCGGTTACCGGCCCACTGCTGGCCGCCGCGTCGCCCTGGACGAAACTCATCCAGGGCCTGGTGTTCGGCATCGCCCTGACCCTCGTGGTGTTTGCCGGGTCCGAGTTGTCCACCGGCAACATGATGACCTCGATCCAAGGGATGACCACCGGCAGTGCCGCGATCGGCGGTGGTATCGCGGTGATCCTCGGATCGTTCGTCGGCAACCTGGTGGGCTCGATCATCTTCGCCTGGCTGGTGGAGGCCGGCGGGGTGCTGGACATCGGTGGGACTCCCGGCCATGTCGCACCGGGCATGGCCATCCTCGCCAGCGTGATCAAGACCAAGACCGCGGAATCCGCCTCGGCGCTGTTCTTCCGCGGCGTGCTGTGCAACTTCCTGGTCTGTCTGGCCGTGTGGATGGCCGCACGCACCAAGTCCGACGGCGCCAAACTCGCCCTGATCTTCTGGTGCCTGCTGGCCTTCGTCGGATCCGGTTTCGAGCACGTCGTTGCCAATATGACGGTGTTCTCACTGGGCTTGTTCGAGCACGTGAAGGGCGCGACCGTCGGTGCCTTCGGCCGCAACCTGCTGTTCGTCGGGTTGGGCAACCTGGTCGGCGGCGGACTGCTCGTCGGCGCCGCCTACGGCTACCTTGGCCGCCGCGCCAGTACGCCAACGGCCTCCTCGGCCTCGGACGCGTCCAGCGACGTCGACGAGGAACTCGCCACCGCCTCAGCCTGAACCCCAACCCCTGACCGTCCGTTCCGGTAACGGCACCCGGCGAGCGAGCACGGCGGATTCGAATCTCCGCCGTGCTCGCTCGCCGTGACCTAGCCGGTGCCGACGAGTACGGGCAGCGTGAGGGCGATGATGATGGTCAGCACCCACAAAGCGGGTGCCGCGCCGAGGGTCTGGTTCTTGCGTGCCGCCGCGCGGATGGTCTCGGCGGTGTTGCGGGTCATCCACCACGGGTTGGTGCGGGTTTCCAGCCAGTAGTAGACGGCCCCGAGCGCCGCACCGTAGGCGAGGTGCCCGACCAGTGACGGGAACTGGGAGGCGATGGTCGCCGCGTCCCACCGCACCGACTGACCGTCCAATGTGGGCAGCAGAGTGAGGTCGCCGAGAATCCACCAGAAGAACCCGTAGCTCACCCCCCATCCGATGCCGGAAAGGACGTCGAACGCGGCCCGGCGGAACACGACCGCGTAGGAGATGCCGATCGCCGCCGAGATCAACAGGTGCAGCGTCAGACCGACGGCGGGCGCGTGCGAGCCGACCATCTCGGCGACCCTCGGCAACGCGCCGACCCCGACCATCACCACGGTGAACAGCAGCCCGCCGACCACCCCCGCGACGATGCCGTAGCCGGTGGCACGCAGGCCGCGCTCGCCGGGCGGTTCGACCGGGAGTGCGCGCACGTCGTCGGTGAACAACCGCCTGCCCGCCGCGCCAAGCCAGGTGAACAGCACCGCGATCAGCCCACCGAGCAGCACCCGACCGGGCAGCTGCGACACCCGGTCGCCCGCGGACGACGCCGACCAGGCGAGCCTGCCGCCCAGCGCGAGCGGTCCCGCGGTCAGGTCGACGACCAGCCAGACGACGAACCCGTACACGCTGCCCCTGGCCAGCGCGGGCCCGGTGCCCTCCGGCTGGGGCGTGAACAGCAGCGGGTAGGCGACGCCGGCAAGCACACCGACGACGACATCCGTGCCGAGGCCGCCCGCGGCCGGACCTGCGAGGGCGTTGGTGAGCAGCGCGGCCAGCGCACCGGCCACGGCGCCACGAATCGTCGGGCCGACGAACGGTTCGGTCGCGGTGGCCGCGTGGTCCCTGCGGATCAGCACGAACACCACCGCGACGACCAGCCCGTAGACCAGGTGGCCGATGAGGCTGGGCAGCAGGGCCTGTGCCCCGGCCAGGGTCCAGGCGACGGGAAGGCCGCGAAACAGCGGCAGCAGTGTCTGCGGGCCGAGAAACCACCAGAACGCGCCGTAGATCAGGCCCCAGAACATCGTCTCGCCGACCCGGATGCGTTGCCGCACCGCGAACACACCGAACCCGGCGCCGATCACGACGGCGAACACCATGTGCACGACGAAACCGGCGACCACCGAATCGGTGTGCACGATGGACGCGACGGTGGGCAGCATCCCGAACACCGCCATCGACGCCCCGAACACCAGGCCGCCGACGAAACCGGCGAGCGCACCCGCCCCGGTCCCCGCGAACGGTCCGGTGGCGGCCCTCGGCATGGCGCTGCCGCGCGTGTCGGGTGGCGTGACGGTCGAGGTCGTCATCGGCGGCCTGCCGTGGTTTCGGGCGACTTGGGCGTGGTGACCACGATGTCGCGAGTGAATACGAGGTCGAGCAACCAGTCGAGGAGCACGCGCAATCGTTTCTCCATACCGGGCAGTTTCGTCAGGTAGACGCCGCGCCAGAGCAGCCACGCGGCCAGACCGGCGAACTGGTGTCCTCGGATGTCGCCGACCGCGGTGTGCCGACCGAGCGCGACGAGCACGCCGATCGTGGCGAACCGGAACGGTCGTGGTTCATGCCCGGTCACCGCGGCGACGATGTTGTCCGCGACGGCACTGCCCTGGCGAGTGGCGTGCTGCGCCGTCGGCGGGTAGAACGCGTGGTCCTCGGCCGGGTCGGGGATGCGTGCGCAGTCGCCTGCCGCCCACACCCGGTCGATGCCCTTGACGCGCAGGGTCGCGTCCGTGGTCAAGGTCGGCGCGCCCGAGGTCGCGGCCAGATCGCTCGCGAGCGGGTTCGGGCGGTTGCCGGCCGTCCACACCAGCGTCCGGGTGGGGATCCACTCGCCGTCGCCAAGGCGCACCCCGTACTCGGTGGCCTCGGTCACGCGTACGCCGAGCCGGCAGTCGATCCCGCGCGCGGCAAGCCGTCCTTGCGCGTATCGGCCCAGTTCCGCCGACAGTTCGGGCAGCACCCGGTCGCCGGCATGCACGAGGACGAACCTCGGCTCGGCCTGGCCGATGGCCGGGTAGAACCGCGCGACGCCGTGCACGAAGTCGAACAGTTCCGCGATCATCTCGGTGCCGGCGAATCCCGCGCCCGCGACGACGAACGTGAGCGCGGCGGCCCTGCGTGCCGGATCGGTTTCGTATTCGGCGTTTTCGAGCACTTCCAGTACGTGGTTGCGCAGGCGGGTCGCGTCGCCGAGGTCCTTGAGCGTCAGCACGTGTTCATCCACACCGGACAGTCCGAAGGTGTGCGGGACCGAGCCGGTCGCGATCAGCAGGTGGTCGTAGCGGATCGGTTCGGTCGTGTTGTCCAGGTGCACGCACCGCTCCCGCGCGTCGATCCGCTGCACCGTCCCGTACCGGAACCGGGTGTGCGCGGCGGCCGACCGCACCGGGACACTGATGTGCCGGGCATCCAGCGCACCCGCGGCCGCCTCGGCGAGCATGGGCGTGAACAACAGGAAGTTCGAGTCGCTCACCACGGTCACATCGATCGGCGCGCCCCGCACCGCGTGCCGCTCGAACCGCTGCGCCGCGCTGACCCCGGCGAACCCGCCACCCACGATCACCACGCGGGCACCGCGCGCGGTCGGATGGTGCCGGCGCGTCCTCGGCCGCAGCACGCCCGAGGCCAGCGCCGCCCACAGCAAGACGCCGACAAGGCCGCCGTGCAGGACATCGCGGACCAGATCGGGGTAGGCGGTGACGGCGGCGTCGACGCTCCAGGTCGGCCCGTGGCCGTGCAACAGTGGGGCGAGCGTCAACGGGAACAGCAGCCAGCCGATGCCGCCCAACAGCACGGCGCCGCCGACCACGGCCGCGGGTCCGGTCCGCTCCCGCGTCACGGTCACTCCGATCACCATGCCCACGAGCCCGGCCTGCACCGCGTAACCGAGCAGGTCGAGCGCGGGTTGGGTGCCCAGCGCGAGCATCCCGTGGTACTCGGTCACGGCCCCCACCACGAGGCCGGCCAGCAGACCGGCGACGGTGCCGGCCAGTGCGGGCCCGACCCGTACCCGGCGGCGCGGGAGGCTCGGTGGTTGCTGTGGCTCGGCGCCGGTGTCGATCAACTCGCGGGCGACGCGAACGAAATGGGCAGGCTCGGTCAATGGCACCCGCTCGGTCTCGGGGTGCAGGACCAGCACGCCGGCCACGGGGTCCCATTCGACGTCGTGCACCTCGGGCCACGGGGTGCGTGCCCACGTGCCACCGGCCCCGGCCGGTCGGTAGAAGGCGAGCGAGGAGGCGACCGCGCCCACCGGCGTGTCCGGCCCTGGCGCGACCGCCTGGACCCGCTCGCCCCGCTCGAACAAGGCGCGCACCGGCCGCAGCGCGGCGCGGATCGGCGCGCCGGCGACATACAGCCGGATCGCGTACACGAGCGCGCTGACCAGGAACATGGCCGCGCACAGCAGCAGCCAGCGTTGCAGGTACGGCTGCTGGGTCTGCCCGGTCGCCAGCGTGTATGTCGGTCCGCCCTGGCGAATGACGCCCGGCAGGAACAGCACCAGGGTCAGCCCGGCACCGAGTGCGGGTGTGCGCAGGTAGTTCAGTACGGGTACGCGCGGCGCGATCCCGTCGCGACGCTGCTGGCGCAGCAGGCCGAGCAGCGAGATCACCGACCGGTCGAGCATGGCGTACACCGGGAACAGCACGAAATCGTGCGCGACCACCGCGCCAAGGAACCAGATCAGGATCCGAGGCCACAACGCGTAGGTCAGCACGTGCATGGCGACGTACCCGCTCAGCGCGAAACACGCCAGCAGCACGATCAAGTGCAACGGATGCTCGCCGTAGAAGCTCCGTACACGCCTGACCAGCGTGCCCATCGCCGCACTCCGTCCGCCGACTCGATCGATCAACGAGCCGACCGTAGCGAGCGATCCACCGCGCGGGCAGTATCCGGACGCCGTCGTCACGGACTCGTAAGAGAAAACCCTCGTCAGCGGGCGCGCAGCACACCGGGCAGATCGGCGAGCCAGCGCCGGAGTCACCGTCGACGTCTGTCGGCCGGGCACGGCCGACAGATCTGCGGCGTCGACGGCGCAATACCCACGAAACCGGCGCATTGGCCGGCATCCCCTCCGAGAACCGCATGTCAGTGTCTGTTCAGGTGGCCGCGAAACCGGCTTAACCCAGCGCAATATCCCAGCGCACTCGGCGGAAATACGGCGTTTCTAGCGTTGCGCGCCAACAAGCCGATCGCGAAGGGACACCCGCTATGGACCTCGCCGAGAACCCCCAGATGGAGGACTACTCCCTGCGCTACACCCCGGCAGCGTTTCGGAAGTGGTCGCCGTGGATGGTATTTCTGAGCTGCCTCGTCGGACTGTCCGCGATGGCCGGCTATGCGTTGGACGCGGCGTTCGTCAATGCGTTCGGATTCGGCAACGCGCTGCTGGGCTTCGGCGTCGCGGCCGTGGTGACGCTCCCGTTGACGTTGGTGATCGCCTTCGCCGTAGTCCGCAAACACGTCGACATCGACCTGCTCACCAGAGGATCGGGCTTCGGTTACCTCGGCTCGACCCTGACCTCGTTGGTGTACGCCACCTACACGCTGATCTTCCTCGCCTACGAGGGCGCGATCATGGGACAGGCGGTCACCGCGCTCACCGGCCTACCGATTCGGGCGTCCTACGTGCTGGTCGCCGCGGTGATGATTCCGCTGACCCTGTACGGAATGTCGTTCAGTTCGAAGTTCCAGGCCTGGACCTGGCCACTGTGGATCGCGCTGATCGGACTGGCGATCGGGACCGCGGCCACCGCACCGCACGCCGGCCACAACATGGTCGCGCCGCCGACGGTGTCCCCAGCCGGTGTCGCCGGGATCAGCGTGCTCGCGGTCTTCACCATCGCCGCCGCCCAGCTGTCGCTGGCCACCCAGGTCGGTGAGCAGGGCGACTACCTGCGGCTGATGCCGGAGCCGGAGCCGGGCAAGCGTGGTCGTTGGCGGCTGGCGGTGATCATGGGTGGCCCAGGTTTCGCCCTGTTCGCGGTGCTGATCTTCTTCGCCTCCACCCTCCTGGTCGGCTATGCCGGTACCCAGGTCGGCGCCGGCCAGGTCGCGGTTCCCGTCGACCTGTTCACCGTCGTCTACCAACGACTGACCGGCAACCACACGGTCGCGCTGATCCTGGCCGGAGTGTTGGTGCTGCTGTCCCAGATCAAGATCAATATCATGAACACCTACTCGGGTTCGCTGTCCTGGTCGAACTTCTTCTCCCGGCTGCTGCACCGGCATCCCGGCCGCGCGGTGTGGGTGTTCCTCCAGGTCGGACTGGCGCTGGTGTTGATGGAGATCAACATCTTCGCCCACATCGTCACCGTGCTCGCCTGGTACTCCAATCTCGGTGTCGCCTGGATCGCGGCCATGGTGGCCGATCTGGTGATCAACAAGCGGTGGCTGAAACTCAGTCCGCCGCAGCTGGTCTTCCACCGGGCGCACCTGTACAACGTCAATCCGGTCGGCTTCGGTTCGATGATCGTCGCGGGAGCCGTGTCGATGGCCGCGTACTACGGCGCGTTCGGGCCGGGTGCCGCGGTGCTGTCCCCGTTCATCGCGCTGGCCATCGCGGTGGTGCTGCCGCCGATCATCGCGGCAGCCACCAAGGGCCGCTGGTACATCGCCCGCGAGTCGGACCTGCCGGCCGGCACCGAGGAGTTGACCTGCACGGTGTGCGCGGGCAGCTATGACCGGGTCGACATGGCCACCTGCCCACATCACGGCGGCACCATCTGCTCGCTGTGCTGCTCGACCGAGGGCGCCTGTCACGACGCCTGCAAACCGAGTGCCTGGTATCCCACTCGTGGCGTCACCGCCCTCGGCATGCCGGGCATCGGCGAACCGCGCCGCACCGCAACGCCGGCCGGCGTTGCGGCGAGTACGACAACCGCTCAGGAGGTGGCCTGATGCCACAGAACACCGACAAGACCAACGACTCGCGCTCCCTCGGCCTACTCGTGGTGGACATGCAGAACGGTTTCTGCCACCCGGACGGTTCCCTGCCGACGCTGGGCATGGGGTTGGCCGGCGTCGAGGAAGCCGTCGCCAACACCTCGGCCGCGGTGGCCCAGGCCCGCGCGGCCGGCGTCCCGGTGATCTTCACCCGACACGTCTACCGGCCGGGCAGGGCCGACGAGGGTGCCCGGCTGCGCGAACTGTCCGGTGAACTCGCCTCGATCGACGGCCTGCTGGCCGGCAGTTGGGACGCGGAGGTCGTGGCCGAACTGGACTGCGGCCCGACCGACCTCGTCGTGGACAAGGTCCGCTTCGACGCGTTCCTGTGGACCTCGCTGGATCCGCTGCTGCGCGGTCTCGGCGTGACCGAGTTGCTGGTCTGCGGCGTGGTCACCAACATCTGCGTCGAGTCGACCGTGCGCGCCGCGTTCATGCGCGACTACTCGGTGACACTGCTCGCCGACTGTTGCGCGGCACAGACAACTCGGTTGCACGACGTGGGCATCGAGGTGCTCGGCAGCTGCGGATTCGCCACCATCGCCTCGATCGGCGCCGGTTTCCAGGTTTCCGGTGCGCCCGCCGAGCTGTCCACACAGGACGCGGCATGAACTCGGCACTCGCGGTTAACGCCGCGATGACACAATCGAGACCCGGCGGCAAAGCCCGGCGCTTACGGTCCGGCCGGATGAATGACGTGGTGCGAGGTCCACACCGGGACAGGACGCACGAGATACGGCGGTTACGGGATCTGCTCCGTATCTCGGTGCTGTGCGACGACTATCCGGATGGCCACCTGCCGAGCGAGAGCGACCTGATGGCCACACACGGCGCGACAAGGGGCACCGTGCGGGAAGTGCTGTCGCTGTTGCGAACCGAGGGCCTCATCGAACGGACCCAGGGCATCGGAACGCATGTGGTGACCAGTTCGGTGACGACCCTGCTTGAGGAGGCACACGGCGCGGCCAGCCCGACTCAGGACAGTATCTTCAACCGGCGGATGCGGCCGAGGATTCTGGGCTGCGTGACCGTTCCCGCACCGAGGATCGTGGCCCGGCAGTTGCTGGTGGCACCGGGCACACCGTGTCTGCGGCTGGACTATGTCGCGCTGCTCGGCGACGAACCGCACGGCATGGCCACCAACTACGTGCTGTTCCCCGAGGCGGAGCGGTTGCGCCGCACCCCGTTCGTGTCCGACTGGTATGCGCTGCTGGCCGACGCGGGCCTGGTACTCGGCGAGTCAGAGTTCGTGGTCGGCTGCGTGCTCGCCGACCGCATCACCGCTCCGGTGCTCGACATCCGTGAGGGCGCACCGCTGATGGTGCTTGAGCAGACCATTCGCGATCCGACGGGACGCGTCTTCGACTTCGCGATCGTGTACTCCCGTGCCGACCGCAGCAGGTTCATCTCCCGCGCGGCGCGGGAATCCGCAGCACTCCACAACGACCTCGACCCGAGGAGCGAGACATCATGACCAGTTCCCCGCGCACACTCACCGAGGCCGCTGCCGCCCTGCGGGCCGGCGAGACGACCAGCCTCGCCCTGACCGAGGCCGCGTTGGCCGCCGCCGATGCTCATGACGAACGGACCGGCACCTATCTTGCCCGGTTCGACGACTACGCGCTGGCCACCGCGCGGGCCGCGGACACCGACTTCGGCAACGGCGTCGACCGTGGCCCGTTGCAGGGTATTCCGATTGGCGTCAAGGACATCATCGCGATGGCGGAGGGACCGACAACCGCGCAGAGCCTTGTGCTCGACCGGTCCTGGGGTGCGGGCCGGGACGCACCCGTGGTGGCAAGGCTCAAGGCGGCCGGTGCGGTGATCACCGGCAAGACCAGCACGATGGAGTTCGCGGTCGGCATGCCCGATGACAGCAAGCCATTTCCGATTCCGCGCAACCCCTGGGACACCGAAACCTGGCCGGGCGGCTCCAGTTCCGGCACCGGCAGCGGAGTGGCCGCCGGGCTGTTCTTCGCCGGGTTGGGCACCGACACCGGTGGCAGTATCCGTATTCCGGCCGCTTTCTGCGGCGTGACCGGGTTGATGCCGACCTTCGGTCGAGTGCCGAAGTCCGGCTGTGTACCGCTCGGGTACAGCCTTGACCACATCGGACCGCTCGCGCGTTCGGCGAGCGACTGTGCCACGGTGCTGGCCACGATCGCCGGTCACCACCCGAGTGACCCGGACAGCGTGAGCGCACCGTTCCGGGCGCCGGAGGACCTCGGCAGGGCCGATCTCGCCGGGCTGCGGATCGGTGTGGTGCGCGACGAACACCACTTCCCGGACAACGGCGACCCGGCACTGGTCGACACGTTCTCGGCCGCGGTCGCGGTACTGGCCGAGTTGGGCGCGACGGTGGTCGAGGTTCGGCTACCGTACTGGTCGCAGATGCGCACGGCGAACATGCTGACCCTGGCCTGTGAGGCGTTGGCCTACCACCGGGGTGACGCGACGGATCGGTGGACGGACTTCTTCGCCGGTACAAGGGCGATCCTGGCCCAGGGGGCGTTGGTCTCCGGCGCCGACTACGTTCAGGCACAGCGCATGCGCCGGGTCGCTCAGGACGCCATCGACAGGATGTTCGACGAGGTGGACGTGATCGCCTGTCCCACCGCGTCGATCACCGCACCGCCGATACGGGACCATGTCGGCGAACGGGGCAGCACGAACATGCTGTCGCTGTTCGCTTCCGTGCACACCGGCTACTGGGACTGTCTTGGCAACCCGGTGCTGGCCATGCCGATGGGTTTCGGCGCGAACGGACTGCCGTTGTCCGTGCAACTGGCCGGCCGAGCCTTCACCGAGGCGACGATCCTGCGCACCGCGGACGCCTTCCAGCAGGTCACCGACTGGCATCTGGCAACGCCACCGCTGGTCGCGACGGCCACCGCGACCACTACGGCGGCATGAACAACTCGACTGATTCGATGGGAGCCACGGCGATGACCGACAAGACCATGCCCACCGACGAGGAGGTCGCCGAGGTGCGCGCGCTGCTCGCCGAGGCCCGGCTACCGGCGTCCGAGACCGAGATCCGGACGCTGGCCATGACGCATCGCGCCCAGCGCGCGGCGGTGGACGAGTTGTACACCGCGCCAGTCGCCCGCTACGTCGACCCGGCGCTGCGGTTCCGCGCACAGGCCAGGATCATCGACTGGTCGACCACGGCCTGAGCCGCACCGGGACCCAACGGCCGGTCGAGAAGCGCGCCCGACCGCGTATCGTAGCGCGGCCGTTCACCACCCGACCGTCCCGGATTTCACCTGAATGGCATTCCCGCGTCCGGTGGGTTCGGTTATCGGGTCGTGCGGACCGGGCTCTGGCCGTAGGGGGTGCGCGCTCCGGTGCGCCCGCCGGTGTGGGGATCGGTGGTGATCGCGGCCCAGAAGCCGCGGGGCAGCGTCGGGTCGTCGACGGGTCGTGGGGACAGGGCGTGTCCGGCGTCGTGGGCGGCGTCCAGGCAGGCATGGGGAAAGCGGTCGTCGAGGACACGGCTGGGGTGGTCCGGTTCTCGGCGGTTCAGTACGGAGGTCACCGAGTCGCCCACGACGAGGTTGTGACCGTGGACCAATGGCGCGTCGACCGCCGCCGCGAGAGGTTGCCCGAGCGCCAGGACGCGGTGCAGGCCGAGCACGGTGGCCGGATGCAGACCGACGCCGATGCTGCTACTGGCGAGAACGGGGCGACCAGCGCGGAAGGCAATGGCCGGCTCGACGGGCATCGGGAGGTGATCACCGGGGGTGAGGCGCGCGAGCAGGGACTGTTGGAAGGCCGCCGGGTCGGGGATGGGGATGCCGTCGACGACGATGCCGGTGGTGCCCAACATCGCGGTGTTGATGCTGTGGCACAGGGCGGCGTGGTTGCCCTCGGCGTCGACGGCGAGCACGTAGTCGGAGTGGCTGCCTGTCGAGGGTGGGCCATCGAGGGCGGTGAGCAGTCCGACCAGGGCTCGCGGGTCCTGTGCGGGTTCGCCGATCCCGGCCGTGTCCAGCCGCGCGAGGGTGGCGAGCAGGTCGGTCCCGCCGGTGTCCGGGGCGGGCAGGGTCGCGATCTCGTGGCCGGCGAAGGACCCGCGTGCCGGGTCGGTGTACCGAGCCCGGTAACCGGCGAGGTCCTCGGCGATCGCGTGGCCGCCCTCCCGGCGTACCAGCGACACGAAGTGCTCCGCCCAGGGTCCTTGATACATCCAATCGGGTCCGTGTTCGGCGAGCGCGGCGATGGTCGCCGCGAGGCGCGGCTGGGCGACGAGTTCGCCGGCGCGAGGCAGCCGCCCGTGCGGGGCGAAGGCGGCGCGGCCCTCGTCGGTACGGGTCAGGACACCGGCCCGCAGCGCGAGCAGCCGCGCGAGGTGCTCGCTGACCGGGACGCCGCGTTCGAGGAGGCTCGCCTACACCGCAGGATCGACCGTCCCCCTGGCTCGAATGATTGCCGACCGCCTACGCGGGCGTCCCCTCAACGCGATCTCCGGGGTGATCCTGATCTTCTTCGCGGTGTCGGTGGTGCTCGCCCTGCTCACCCACGACCCTCGCCTGGTGATCGCGCGCAGCAGCCTGATCTACCTGGCCCTCGCAGTGGCCGCAGCCGCCTCCGTGCCGACCCGCAATCCGCTGATGTTGCTGCTCTCCCGCTACTTCACCGCCCACGCCCGGCCCGAGGCGGTCACGCGACTCAATGCGGTCTTCCGCGACCCGCGTGGCCTGCGCACCATGCGGATCCTCACGGCCGTCTGGGCGCTCGCGTTCGGTGTCTCGGCCCTGGCCTTCGTCGTCTGCGCCTACACGCTCCCGGTGACCGTCTCCGCCACCGTCACCTCACTCATCGAGCCGATCATCGCGATACTCCTGGCCCTCGGGACGGGACGCTACCTCCGTCGCGCACTGGCCCCGCTGCTGCTCGCGGCGCGAACGTCGCGCCCCGAGCTGTCCCTGGCCCCCGCAGACACCTCGAACGACTCGGCCGCACAGATCACGCGGTAGCAGTCGACGGATCGCCCGACCGCATCCCGAACTCGCCCTGCCCACTCCGCGCGGAATTTTATGGAACCGTTTCCGTTGACCGTCGAATCATTTGTTGGTCCGGACTTGCGTAACAGCGGATACCAATGGCGCGATCTCAGCAGCAGGAAGCCGGCGGGATCAACCGTGCGCAGCACCGAATACGCCTGGAGGACGGTACATGGCGGGAACCGTCATCAGTCTCCTCGCCGCGTCGGTCTTCCTCGTCATCGGTATCGTGGCCCTGGCGCTGGGCCTGCGCCGGGCGATGACCGGTCGACGGCACGCCCTGCTGGCGTTCGCATGGCTGTGCATCGCGATCGCGGTCACTCTGGTGATCTTCTCGATTTTCCCGGAATCGACGGCGACCGGCACGGTCCTGGGGATATCAGTCGGTGGCGCCGCCGCGTTCGTGGTGGTGATACTGCTGCTGGCGGTGCGAGTACAGGAGAAGATGTCCAAACTGGATGATCCAGAGGCCAGGCTGCGCGAGAAGGAAGACCAGATCAGGAGCCTCAGCGGTGAACTCGACGCGCTCCGGCAGCAGTTTGCTCCGCGTTCGCTGGCACATCAGGAAGTGTTCCACTACGAGAGTGTTGACATCATCGGCAAGCGGATCGGCATCGTTACCGGTGACCTGCGAAACGTCGACTTCGTCGATATCTGGGTCAATTCGGAGAATCTCGACATGCAGATGTCGCGCTATCACGAGAAGTCCATCTCGGGCGTCATCCGGTATCTGGGCGCGGAGCGTGACGACGTCGGTCGCGTGGTCCAGGATCTGGTGGCCGACGAACTCGGCCGCAAGGTCGACCATGGTCCCGTGATGGCGGGAACCGCCCTCTGGACGACGTCAGGGCACTTGCGCGAGGCCAACAACGTCCGGTGGATCATCCACGTCGCGGCCGTCCAGGGTGAGCCGGGAGGCGGATACCGGCAGATCAGCGGAATTGCCCAGTGCGCGCGCAACACTCTGCAACTCGCCGAACGGCTCGATGCCGACGCGTCCGGTCTGTCGATCATCTTTCCGCTGCTGGGTGCGGGAGCCGGCGGGGCGGATTCCGCACCTACCGCGTTGGCCCTCGCCACGGCGACGGTCGACTACCTGGCGTCCCATCCGGCGACCAAACTGGGGACCGTCCTGTTTCTCGCATACACCAACCGCGAGCTGACGGCCTGCCAGGAGGCCTTGCAGAAGCTCGGTCTTCAACGCTCGACCTCGGCGTGACCGGCGCGCGCGGCGATGGCTACCAACTCGGGATGGGCCGTTGAGTTCGACACGATCACGCCGCCGCCGATCGGCCGATCGAGGACGAGCGGCGAGCCGTCCAGCGAGGTCACCTTGCCACCCGCTTCTCGCACGATGAGCGCGGCCGGTGCGATATCGTGAAAGTCGGCCGAACTCTTGACCAGCCCGACGGCCCGGCCACTGGCGACCATCATCGATTTGTAGCCGGTTCCGGGCACCGCTTCGACCTGCGCGCCCGCCTGTCGAAGTCCGGACGCGAACGGGTACCCATCGGAGCCCAGCACCACGTAACCGTCGCGTAGCGTCTGGTGGCTCACCTGGATGGTCCGGTTGTCGCACCAGGCACCGGCACCCCGGACAGCGCGGTACAACCGGTTCACGAACGGGTCGAGAACCACCGACACGGCCAGTTCGTCATCTACCATCAGGGCGAGCATGAAGACACTGTTGGGCAGGCCGAGGATGTACGCGGCCGTACCGTCGAGTGGATCACAGATCCACCGGTGGCTTTCGGTCCCGTCGCCGTAGTGGCCTTCCTCACCGAGTACGGCATGGCGTGGATAGCGTTCGATGATGCGCTCGGCCACCTCCCGGTTTATCCGCTGATCGACGGATGTGACCGGCGATCCGTCGGGCTTGACCGCAACATCGCGTATCTTCTCGAAGTTGGCGAGGATGATGTCGCCCGAGTGCCGGGCGAGTTCCACGGCGAACGAAACGTACTCGGCGGTCATTTCCTGTCCAAGTGGGTTATTGGTGCACGAACTTCCGGCGGGCCGGTCAATCATGCCATAATCGAATGGTGACTGACACGTCAGAGGTGGCAGGTCCAGAACTCACCCCCGATACCGTCTTTTTCGTCGGCAACGGCGTACTGCGAGTCCCTCGGCAGTTGACCGAAGGTGACGGGCGAACGATGAGCCCGTCATGGGCCGAATACATGAATGATCTCTGGCTGTTTGCCGGCGGTTCCTCGGGACGGCAGAAATCCTTGTCACTGGCCGACTTCTCCCGATTAACGGCACCTCGACAGGCTGAATGGTTCGACCGCGAGTATCCGGCCCTGACCGGGCAGAAGGTCGATGTCGCGACGTTGCGGCTCCATTTGCTGGGTCGGGTTCTGCACCGAGATACCGCAGTCCTGTCGAACCCGCTGCTGCGGAAGCTGGCGAATCTGATCGTCCACCCCGTCGGGGCTGATATGACCCAGGTGGATGTCATCACCACCAATGTCGATTGTGCACTGGAACAGAATATCGCCCAGGCCATTGATGACCTCATCGCCACGAAGAGAAGCCATACGGAACTCCCTTTTCGGGAAGCTGTGATCGAGACGATAGTGGATTTCCGGCCGTCGGCACACTGGCGGCGGCCGATGTCCGGCACCGGCGGTTCCCTTCGAGTCAGGCTGTGGAAGTTGCACGGATGCCTTCGAGACCTGAAGATCCAGCTGCTCTCCGACAATGACCTGGCACAGCCGATCATCGACCTCACCAAGGTTGCGGCCGAGGATCTGTGCGGCCAGGTGCCCATCGAGCGGTTGGCCAGCGACTTGACCGGCGAGTGGCTGGAACAGCGACCGCCCGTGGCCGACGTGCGATCCTATCGAGGGGTCTTCTCACAGAGCGAGTACTTCGACACTCTGCTGGTACTGGCGCGGACCGAGTCCGACACCGACGGTGCCGTCAACCAATACCTGCGAGACCTTCGGAAGGTGTTTGCCGAACGACCACTGATATTTGTCGGGTACAGCGTTCCCGAAGTGGACGTCGATGTGGTGTACGCACTCCAGCGATATCGCAGACAGGAGACGCCACCACAACGTCGGCAGTTGGTGGAACAGCGGTCGCTGTCGGCCAGCGAGAACGAACGGCTTCGCCAGATGGGTATCGAGGCGTGGTCGTTCACGGTGCCGGCCATCGGGTTCGCCGCACTCCCTGGAAAGCTGCGTGCCGCCCGGCGACACGAATGGCGAACGGTACTGCGGAACCCGATCGACGCCTCCGCCGAGGCGGACTGGCATCGAGCCTTGGAGCGCCTCGCCGCCGTCGCCTGGTTACGGCCACAGCTTGAAGCCCTGCGATCGTTGACGCCCGGCGACCAGGACGACCCGGCCACGACGCTGGCCGGCGAACCACGGCTGGTCATCGCGGGACTCGGTTCGATATGGCACGGCTTCGCGCTGACCAAGGGCGCCGACTTCCCGGTTCCTCGCCGGGTCTCCGCTCAACTGGTTTCCGTCGATGCACAGGTTCCCGGAGGTTCCGGCCTGGTGCCGGCGATGGTGGCCGCGGCGGCCGCCGGTCCTACCGCGGTCGGTTCGCTCGCTTTCCTGTCCAATGTGCCTGCGGTATGGGACAACTGGAACGAGATCGAGGACTTCTGCCTGTCCGCGGGCATCGCCGTGCACCCGTGGGTTCCGCCGGAGGCGTCCGCCGGAACCGAATCCGTCACTCGAACGAGCCACATCATCTTCTTCGACCCCAACAAGGGAGACGACCACTCGCCACTTCCCCGGCAGCGGTTCATCATGGATGTGCAGGGCTTGGCCGGCGATTCGCCCACCCCGGTGGTCATCGACTGGACGCGCATCAAGGTTCCCCCCGCGTCGATCACCACCAGGTTTCAATACACCGATCACGAGGATTTCCTCTTCGTGGACAAAGAATCCAAGCCGGACGTCATCGAGCGATGGAAGGGTCCCACGGTGTACGAAACCGGAGCCAGTGGAATCGAACTGGTCGAGAAGCTTCGACCAGCAGGTGCCCGGCCGACGATCTGGACGGCCGGCGTCGGCTCCTTCGTCCGGACAATGGTGGCACTGGCCGGTAGAACTCCGAACAAGGAGGTCTACGCAGCGGGCATCCAGGGCGTGCTGGACCACGTGGATCAGCACCCGCAATTGGCGCAGCTAGCACAGTGCGGCACGACCCGCGAATCGTACTTCGCGAAGTTGATCAGCTTCGGACAGCGGGGTATCTGGGATCACGGCGGAATCGAGGGCTTTACGTACCAGGACGAACTGGAGTACGGCACGTGGCTGCGGGATCACTGGACGACGCTGGAACCCGCCATCTGGAGTCTGCTGCGCGACAGCGGCGGCGTCCTGACACCACCACACGACCGCATCGGCGGCGGTCTGCTCACCACCGTGCACGAGGGTGGGTTGATGGCGCTCTGGCAATGGCCGGACCGGTCGACAGCCGGGTCGAAAATCGAGTCGACGGACAGCATCGCGGTCCGCGTGACCACCGCCACCGATCAGGGCACCGCACAAGGCAACGCGCTCACGATCATGTGCGATGTGACCGCGTCGAGTCAGTGGCCCCGGCCGGATCCGGTCACCATCCGGATCAGTGACAATCTTCTCGAATTCGAGGTGGGTGGGGCGATCGCGACCCTCCGTGCCGCCGATCCGATCCGCCGTAACACGCTCGCCGCGGGTGACACGGTCCGGGGTGCCCTGGCGTATGGCCTGTGGACCGCCGCGTACCGACAGCCGGACCACGCCCCGGTAAACATCGCCAGAATCATGCTCGCCAGCACGGCGCTGGCGACCGCGAAATGCTATTCGGGCTCTTTCGTCGACTTCCTCCGCCTGCTGGATCAACTACGTACGCGGTCGGTATGGAAGGCAATGTGGAATTGGGAGAATTGACGGCAGCAGCGGACACTATCGCCTTGTACCGCTGAAAACTCATCGCTGCTGGTCAAACACCAGACGGGCAGGGTTCGACGGATGGCGCTGCCGCCCGTGACCCTGCGCCAGTCGCCGGAGGTGTTGGGTAATCTCACACCAGCGCCGCGATGATTCTTGCCTTGTCCCGCGTGATGGCAACGCATTCCGTCTGGTCGATCAACCGTGCCACTCCAACCCTGCTGCGGCAGGGGATGCCAACTTCCTTGAGCAACAGCAGAATCTTGATCACCAGCGACGGGCAGCCAAGATGCAGCGCTGTCCGCAACGCCAGGTTCAGCTGTTCGGCCGCCTTGTCCCGCAATGCTCCTGCCCCGGCTTCGTCGGCCACGTCTCGGCTGCGTGTCACCAGCCACGACCCGATGTCGCGACGGGCGAGAGTTTCACCCAATAGATCACCGATGGCAAGAGCCCTGGTCAAGGCACCCTCAGGACCGTCGAAGTCCTCCGTCTGGCGAGAGAGATACTTGGACACGTTGAACACGCCGGTCGTGTAACCGATTCGGCCACAGCTGCTCTGGATCCGCCTCCACAGGGAGTCGAGTAGGCGGCCGGCACCCGGCACCCTGTCACGCAGCCGCTCCAGCAGTGCGGTGAGCCGAACGAGGTGTTCGAGGTAGTCCGCGGCGAACCGGTACTGTGCGGTAGCCGGCAGCTTCCTGGTCCGCGTCATCCGAATGATCGACCACAGCCCGAGCGACGCGTACATCGCAGTCACCATGGGGACGTACAGCACGACGAGCAACTTCCGCAGCTGGTCCCAACCCGAGAGCCGCTCGCCGGGGAGTACGGCCAACCAGCGGTTGGCGACCTGGGCATAGCTGATCGCGATCGCGGCGCGGCCCGTGCTGTAGAAGGACAGGGTGCGCCAGCCGAGTTTTCGGGCAAGTCGTGCGAGCATCAGGGCCGTGTGGAACCGGTCGATGGACGAATTCGCGTGTGCTCCCCACAGCAGCGTCTGAACTCGCGCGTCCGGGTCAGCGACATCGTCCGCGCGGGCCATGAGTACGGCGACATCGCGATGTGCACCCACCGAGGCGAAGACACCGATCAGCGCCGCCACGGAGGTTGCGCCTGGCCGTGCGGCGATGCTGGCGATATTGTTTCGCACGGCGTCAAGGACGGTCCGACGGTAATCCCGTGCGATCTCAGTGTCGGGTCTGCGGGCCGAACCGGGTCGGTCCGCGTCGTCGATGACCTCTTCGGCCAGGTTGTTCCATTCGCCGGTCCACGTCAAGGCATTGGGCAGTGTTTCGGCCCGGTGCGCGACACCGTCTCCCGAGGCGAAACTCCTGTCCACCCACAGTACTTCGCAGTCAGCCATCGCGCTGGCCAGCCATGGGAACAGATCGAAATCTCGTCCGCTGTACCCAATAACCAGAATCCGATGTGGCTGGGGACGTATGCGCATGCGCTTCAAGATGATCGAGCACCGGGACAGGTCGGCGGCGGTCGACTTCACCGTCGTGTAGTCGCCGGCACTCCCGTGCAGCTTGATGAGGGTTGCCTGGCTTGCCGAGTTGGCGACAACGAGTTTGCGATGCCAGGGTTCCGGAACGCGGACATCGAGATCAATACCGAGATCAGCGGCAGCCATCTCCAGGAAACAATCGAAGTTGGTGGTGATGATCGGCCAGCCATCGCGTTGGGCCAGCCGCACGATCACCCGGTGCCCCACCGAAGGCTCGGCATCCAGCCTGGTAGCCACCTCCATGCTCAAGGACTCCCAGATCCGCAGGTGGGAGTTTGTGTGGAACGCCTCTCCGATGGCGCCGTAACATGACTCCGGAAACAGGCGCCGCAGATAGGATCGGTCCCGTGGTGGGTAACCGACCGCGTCCTCCAAAACGGACGTTGTTTCGGTCAGGAACAGCCCTACACCAGGAGCGTTGGTTGGCGCCCCCATCGAGACGCCAGCGCCGACGATGACGAGAGTGGGCTCGTTCGCCCGCAACCACCGCACTGCCTCGACGGTGCTGAGATCTCTCAACTGAAGCTCCCTCATCTGTTGGGCTCGACCTGATGAGTGGCCGGATTTTCGTTCCCGCGGCCGCCACCATCTTCGCTTCACGGGATGGCCAATAACAATGCGGACCCGCTGCCATCAGCCGCGCTGGAGCGCGAACACCCCGCGCAGGACTTGGCATGTGGGGAAGGCCTGGTGCGCACCGGGCAGCAAGTGCGCGCATGTCCCCCGGACCGCCAGTGCTCCGGCACAGTCGATCACCCTGAACGAGAACGGCACACGCCGCCGAGTGGCGCTGCTCGTACAGCTGGCGATCGAGCGCCAGCCCGTGACCAATCGGGGCCACCACCGTCGACACGCCCGACAGCGGCCAGAACCTCGTACGGCTCAGCGGCGGGGCAGCGATCCATCCAGGGCTGGCTCGCGCGATTTCCGGTGATCAGTGGTCCGGCCGCCGATCGTGGCCTGTTGCTTGACACCGCAAGAAAACTGGTCGGCGGGGTTTCCGGAACTTGAGTGTTGGAGGTGCGCGGGCGGGTAGGGCATTGTTGGTGGTCTGTGACGTCTGTGGAGGAGTGTCGTGGAGTCGGGTTTGTATTTTTCGTTGTTGGGTCCGGTGCGTGGGTGGCGTGACGGGGTGGAGTTAGATCTTGGTTCGCGGCAGCAGAGGGTGACGATGGCCGTGTTGTTGTTGGGGTCGGGTCGTCCGGTGTTGATGGAGGATATCGCGGAGGCGGTGTGGGATGAGGATGTGCCGGCGACGGCGCGAAGCACGATTCGGACGTATGTGCATCGGTTGCGGCGGGTGGTGGGTGGTTCGGTGATTGTGTCGCGGGGTGGTGGGTATGCGGTGGTGGAGGGGGTGGG
>DATATE010000230.1:0-46576 GCA_036268955.1 Pseudonocardiaceae bacterium | reverse complement strand
TCGAACGCGATTGGCAGTGGGACGCGCTGGCCGCGAAATTGACGGATCTGCTCAGCTATACAGAGAGTTGACGTCGGCGGCGTAGCGCTCCATCACCACAGATCGCTTCAATTTCAACGAGGGGGTCAATTCGCCGCCCTGCTCGGTGAAATCCGTGCTGAGAATGCGGAACTTCTTGATCGCCTCGGCCCGCGACACCGCTTTGTTGGCGGCGTCGACCGCCTGTGAGATTTCCTCGTTGAGTGCGGGATTGTCGCGCAGTTTCGCGATGTCGATGTCGGCCGGCAGGTCGCGCGCCTCGCACCAGGCCGGCAGCGCCTCGGGATCCAACGTGACGAGCACGGCGATAAAGGGCTGTCGGTCGCCGACCACCATGCACTGGCTGATCAGCGGATGCGCCCGCAACCGGTCTTCCAGGACAGCGGGGGAGACGTTCTTGCCGCCCGCGGTGACGATGATCTCCTTCTTGCGGCCGGTGATCCGCAGGAACCCGTCGTTGTCCAGCGAGCCGAGGTCACCGCTGTGGAACCAGCCGTCCTCAAGTGCTTCCTTGCTGGCCGTCTCGTTGTTCCAGTAACTGGAGAACACGACGGACCCGCTGATCAGGATCTCGCCGTCGTCGGCGATCCGCACCGAGGTACCGGACACCGGCTTGCCGACCGTGCCGACCCGGAAGGCGCTCTGGGTGTTCACGCAGGCCGCCGCGCTGGTCTCGGTCAGTCCGTAGCCTTCGAGGACCGGCACGCCGACCCCACGGAAGAAGTGCGCCATCCGCTCGCCGAGCGGCGCGCCACCGGACACCGCGGCGATGCACCGGCCACCGAGCGCCGCCCGCAGCCGGGTGTAGACGAGCCGGTCGAAAACGGCGTGCTTGAGCTTGAGGCCAACGCCGGGGCCGCTGCCGTCGAGCGTCTGGCTGTAGGCGACGGCGGTCGCCTCGGCCGCGTCGAAGATCCGACCCTTGCCGGTACTGTGCGCGGTCTGCTTCGCGGTGTTGTAGACCTTCTCGAACACCCTCGGCACCGCGACCACGAACGTCGGCCGGAACGTGCCGAGGTCGGCGACCAGGTTCTTCACGTCCGCGGTGTGGCCGAGGGTGAGCCGGGCGTATATGCAGGTCAGGGTGAGGGCGCGGGCGAGAACGTGGGCCAGCGGCAGGAACACCAGCAGCGAGTTGCCCGGCTGCATCAGTTCGGGGAAGGCGGTGATGTCCGCGCGCACCTCGGCGAGCAGATTGCGGTGGGTCAGCTCGCAGCCCTTTGGCCTGCCGGTCGTCCCCGAGGTGTAGACAATGGTCGCGATGTCGTCCGCGCGCACTAGATGGCGGCGCTCGTGCACCTGCTCGTCGGTCACTTCCACGCCGAGCGAGATCAGTTCGAGAATCGCCCCGGTCGGCTCGTTGCGCCCGGTCCCGGCGGGCGGATCGAGCTGCCAGACATGCTTCACGCCGCTGAGCCGCCCCAGCGCCCCGTCCAGCGTGCTGCGGTGCGCCGAGGTCTCGACAACGACGGCCGAGGCGCCCGAATCGGACACGATCCACTCGACCTGCTCGGCCGAGGACGTCTCGTAGATCGGCACCGTGACACAGCCCGCCGACCAGATCGCGAAGTCCAGCAGGGTCCACTCGTAGCGCGTCTTGGACATCAGGCAGACCCGGTCACCGGCACGCAGCCCGGCCATGATCAGGCCTTTGGCAACCGCCATGACCTGCGCGGCGAAGTCCCGCGCGGTCAGGTCGACCCAGGTGCCATCGACTCGTCGCTGAATACTGACCGCGTCACCGAAACGGTCCGCGTTGGCCCACACCATGTCGGTGAGGTTCTCCTCGTCGGCGACCGTGGTGGCCTCCGGGACACTGAATTCGCGCACGTCAACCTCCGCGCCCTCAAATGTTACTGGTGGGGAACCTAGCGTGCGAGTGGTGTGCGACACCAGGCTGGGGGACCGGCGCGTCAGCTGGTCCGCCGCCCGCGTGGCATTCTGCACCGCGTGGCAGCAGTGGACATCGTGGACGAGACCTTCGTGGTGGTGGCGCCGAAGGCGGTCGCGGCTGCCTTCTCCGATCCCAACAGTTGGCGCAGGCTGTGGCCCGATCTCCGGCTGGAGGTCTACGCCGACCGTGGCGACGAGGGCCTACGCTGGACGGTGCGTGGCGCGCTGGTCGGCACCATGGAGGTCTGGCTGGAGCCGATGCTCGACGGCACCCTCCTGCACTACTTCCTCCGCGCCGACCTACCCGCCGGTCCGGCCGCGACGGACCCCGCCCGCCTCGCCCGCGAGCGCCGCGGTCGCCAGCTGGCGACCAGGCGGATCACCCTCGGCCTGAAAATGATGCTGGAACAGGGCCGCCCACCCGGTGTCCCACCCGAGTCGTGCTGACCCGGTCGGCTATCTCCCCGCAGGTGAGTTGGCCGGTCTCGTAGGCGGCGGCGCACCGGACGGTGTGCTTGCGTACTCCTCGCGGTGCGACCGCCGCACTACGCCAGCACAGCAGACAACAGTGCCCGCGATCGTGCTGGCTGAGGTGGTGAAGAAAACCTTCCCGGCTCGGAATGGTCACGCTGCCAGGGCTTCCGCGGTTCGCGATGGACACCGACGAACCTGCGGTTGTGCATTCCCGTGCGGTCGAACGCGTCGACCGCTACGTCTGACTACTACTCGCCTTGCTGGGAGATGAGAGTGTTCAGCAGGCCGGTGATCTGCTCCTGGCCACCGGCCAGCTGATCGAACTTGCTACGGACTTCGCCGGTCAGCCGGTCGAACTTGTCGGACAGCCCGTCCACTTTCTCGTCGAGCGTACGGAGCTGTTCGCTGTGTGTGCGGAGCAGTTCGCCGTGCGTACGAAGCAGTTCGCTGTGCGTGTGGAGTACCTCGCCTTGCTCGCGCTGTGTCTCGCGGAGGGCGTTCAACGACGATGTGGCGGCCTGGCGAAAATCACGGATCTCGCCGCGGATCTGCTCGACATCGCGATCGGCTCCACCGGCCAGCACTCGGGCAGCTGCCGCGTCCTGCCGGCTGACCTTTACCTGCTCGGTCAGTTCACTCACCTTGGTCTCTAGGGCGGCCACGCGGCCTTCGAGTTCGGAGGGTTGATTCACACCGCAAGGCTACCGATCTGGCGGCCTCGGGGAAGCCTTGTCCGCCGTTCGGGGGTTGTCGCTTGCGAGGTGTGACAACACCGGCCCTCGACCCTGCGCGGATTTCCCGGTGACAGGAGCGAAACTCCGGCAGATCCACGGTGTTGTTGCGCAGGCCATCGAGTTGGCGGCTCCGGCGCGGGAGAACGGAAATCCGCCGTTCGGATCGCTGCTTGCGGGGCCGGCTGGCGAAATTCTGGCTGAGGAGCCGAACACCTCGATCACCGAAGGGGACATCACGGCGCATCCGGAGTTGAAGTTGGCCGGGTGCTCGGGGGCGGGTTCTGGAACCGGCGCGTCCGCTAGACGGGTGGCAACGGCCTGCCGAGGGATGCGGGCGAACTGGTCGGGTTGGGGCAAATGTGAATATGTCAAGACTTGAGATTCATCATACGTCCGAGGAAAGGTGAGCGTATCGGGGAACAGCTAGGTTAACTCCTGGCATCAGGAGAGGAGCGGCCGGTGACCATGCTCAGTCGACGCCGCCTACTCGGTCTCGGCCTCGGGGCGCTCGGTGCGGCCGCGTTGGCCGGTTGCGCAGCACCGGGGCCGCCGCTGGTGAACACGGAGCCGATCATCCCGGCTGCCGCACCTGGCGAGAAGGTCAGGCTCACCTACTGGGCCTGGCTCAACGACCTGCAGAACGTCTGCGACATCTGGAACGCGAAACATCCGAACATTCAGGTCGAGGCGGTGTTCGGGCTGCCGGGTAGCGACGGCGGCTACGAGAAGATGTACTCCGCGCTGGACACCGGAGGCGGCCCGGACATCGGGCAGATCGAGTTGCGCAGCGTGCCGGAGTTCATGCTCGTCAACGGCCTCGTCGACCTGGCCCGCTACGGCGCGAAGGACTACGCGCACCTGTACAACCCGGCCGTCTGGAACCAGGTCAGTTTCAACGGCGGCATCTACGCGATCCCGCAGGACTCCGGGCCGGAGGGGTTCTTCTACCAACCGGCCGCGCTGGCCAAGGTCGGCGCGAGCGTGCCGAAGACCTGGGCGCAGTGGGCCGAGATCGCGCAGGAGATCCGCAAGGAGAACAAGGCCAACTACCTGGAGTCGGTGTCGGTGTCCGACCCGTCCTGGTTCATCGCGCTGGCCGAACAGGCCGGCGCGCGGTGGTTTCGGACCGATCCGGACGGCTGGATCATCACGATGGACGACGAACCCACCCTCGACGTCGCCCGGTTCTTCGACAGGGCCATCGACGGCGACCTGGTCAGCACCGCGTTCGACCCCTACAGCGCAGGCTGGACGGCAGCGGCGGCGCAAGGCCAGATCGCCGCGGTGACCAGCGCTTCCTGGGGTGACGCACTGATCGAGACGATCGGCAACGGCGCCGGGAAGTGGCGGGTCGCGCCGATGCAGCGGTGGCCGACGGGGTTCGGGTCCAGCGCGCTCGGCGGGTCGACGGCGGCGGTGCTGGCCAACAGCAGGCATCCCAAGGAGGCGATGGAGTTCGCGATCTGGATGACCACCAGCAAGGAGGGCATCGACGCGATGATCAAATACTGCGGCGTCGGCTGGTCACCGGCGAAGGACTACATCGGCGCGCAACGGGAGGCGCCGAGCACGTTCTTCAGCGGGCAGAACTACAACACCGAGGTCTTCCTCCCGGCTTCCCGGCAGCAGAACCCGAACTGGGTGTGGTGGCCGATCGTGCAGCGGACCATCTTCACCATCGCCGACGGCTTCCAGCGCAAGCTGACCAGTGGACAGTCCCTTGTGGACACGATGCACCAGGCGCAGCAGACCACCGTCGAGACCTTCCGGCATATCGGCCTCACCGTCCAGGACTCGTCGTGAGCGCGGCAACGGGCACCGAAACCGCCGTGGCCGCGCGGCCGAAGCCGAGGGCCGGACGTCGCGGGGCGGTGACCGGGAGTGTCGGCAGTAGGCGGCGGGTCGCGCCGTGGATGTTGTTGGGGCCCTTTCTCGCCCTGTTCGCGCTGACCGTGCTGATCCCGGTCGTGATCGCCATCGTGCAGAGCTTCACCCAGATCCACCGGTCCGGTCTGTTCGGTGAGAAGGGGGTCACCAGCTCCTTCGCCGGCTTCGCCAACTACGCGCAAGCCCTGCAGAACAGCAACTTCGTGGAGTCGCTGGGCCGGGTGCTGCTGTTCGCGGTGGTCCAGGTGCCGATCATGACGATCTTCGCCACGGTGCTCGCGCTGCTGCTGGAGTCGGCATCGGCGCGCTGGCCGGGCTTCTTCCGCGCCGCGTACTTCCTGCCCTACGGCATTCCAGGGGTCATCGCGACAATCCTGTGGTCGTTCCTGTACGTGCCGGGGCTGAGCCCGATCGTCGGGATCGGCAACGCGCTCGGCATCAACATCGACTTCCTCGGGCCCAACACCGTGCTCTGGTCGATCGCGAACATCGTCACCTGGACCTATACCGGCTACAACATGCTGATCGTGGTGGCCCAGCTGAAATCCATCCCGTCCGAGGTGTATGAAGCGGCCAAAGTGGACGGTGCGAACGGGTTTCGGGTGGCCTGGTCGATCCAGCTGCCGCTGGTGCGGCCGGCGATCCTGCTCAGCGTGGTGTTCTCGATCATCGGCTCCTTGCAGCTGTTCGTCGAACCCCAGGTGCTACAGACCGTGTCGCCGTCGATCACCGTGGAATACACGCCGAACCTGTCCGCGTACACCAATGCCTTCGCCTACAACGACTACGGCATCGCCTCGGCCGAGGCGGTCATCATCGCGCTCGGCGCGTTCATCCTGTCCTTCGGCCTCCTGGCGTTGACCAACCGGAAGGGCAGGCGATGAACCCCACCGCACGCCGGTTCGCGCCGGCCACCATCGTCACCACCGGGGTTCTCGTGGTGGTCGCGATCTACTTCCTGGTCCCGGTGTACTGGGTGCTGATCTCGGCGACCAAGACCTCGGGGGACCTGTTCACCACCGAGGGGTTCTGGTTCGGCCACACCTGGAACCTGTGGCGCAACCTGAAACTCGTCTTCACCGAGTCCGGCGGCGTGTTCATCCGCTGGCTGGGCAACAGCGTGCTCTACGCGGGCGTCGGTGCGCTGGCCGCGACCTATCTCGCGGCGGCGGGCGGGTTCGCGCTGGCCAAGTACGTGTTCCGGGGCCGAGGCCTGGTGCTGGGCCTGGTGCTCAGCGGCGTGCTCGTGCCCGCGACGGCGACCGCGCTGCCGCTGTTCCTGCTGTTCAGCGACCTCGGCCTGACCAACACCTACTGGAGTGTGCTGCTGCCCTCGATGGTCTCGCCGTTCGGGCTCTACCTGTGCCGGATCTACGCCTTGGCGACCGTCGAGGACTCGGTGCTGGAGTCGGCCCGGCTGGACGGCGCCGGCGAGCTGCGGATCTTCCACGTGCTGGTACTGCGGAGCATGACACCGGCGCTGGTGACGGTGTTCCTGTTCCAGCTGATCAGCATCTGGAACAACTTCTTCCTGCCGCTGATCATGCTCTCCGACCAGAACCTCTATCCGGTGACACTCGGGCTCAACGCCTGGAACGACCAGACCCAGCGGTCGCCGGAGTTCTACCAGGCGACCGTCGGCGGCCTGCTGGTGTCGATCATCCCGCTGGTGATCGCGATGGTGGTGTTGCAGCGGTACTGGCGCGGCGGGTTGACCGACGGCTCGGTGAAGGGCTGAGACCGGCGGCACGGCTGTTGCGAAGGGCCGGTTGGTCGGCATGATGCCGGTCACAGTTGGTCGGGAAGTGCGCAGGCTGGCCCGTCCCACTTCTGTCGCGGCCGGATCGGTCCATCGTAAGGTCGGGGTATGCGGGTCAGCGTGGTGTCCGATGTGCATGGCAATGCCGACGCGCTGGCCAGGGCCGGCGACGGGGTCGACGCGGTCATCGTGCTCGGCGACCTGTTGGACTTCGTGGACTATCACGACCACGGCGGTGGCATCCTCGGCGCGGTGTTCGGCCCGGACAAGGTCGCCCGGTTCGCGGAGCTGCGCAGGGGTAAGCAGGGCGCGGTCGCCGCGTACGCGCGGACCCTCTGGGCGAGCCTGGACAACGCCGCAGAGGTGATCGAGGAAGCCATCCGCGACCAGTACACCAAGCTGTTCGGCGCGCTCACCGCGCGGACCTACGCCACGCCCGGCAATGTGGACGCGCCCGCGCTGTGGCCGGACTACGCGAGCGAGGGCGTGCACATTCTGGACGGCGAGTCGGCCGAGATCGGTGGGCTCAGGTTCGGCTTCGTCGGTGGCGGGCTGCTGCCGGCGGGCGCGACGCTGCGGCGGACCGGGGTGTGGGTGCCCAACCTCCGCTCGGAGGCCGACTTCGCCGCCCGCGCCGCGACCCTCGGCGAGATCGACGTGCTGTGCAGTCATATCCCGCCGCCGGTGGCCGAACTCACCTATGACGTCGTCGCCCGCCGGTTCGAGATCGGTTCGGCAACGTTGGCGCAGGTCATCCGCGAGCAGCGGCCGCGCTGGTCGCTGTTCGGGCACGTGCACCAGCCGCTGGCCAGGCGGATGCGCATCGGCCGCACCGAATGCGTGAACGTCGGGCACTTCCAGCGCACCGAGGTCCCCTACCTGCTGAAGTGGTGAGGACGGCAACCGCGTGCTCGACGCGGGGTTTGCGCCGACAACCGGTAGCCTGCCGAACATGGCCGACGAGTCCACCCAGTCCATCGTGATCGACGCGCCGCCCGAGCGGATCATGGCGGTCATCGCGGATTTCGCCGCGTACCCGGAATGGACCAACGCGGTCAAGCAGACCGAGGTACTCACCGAGGACGCGGACGGCCGGGGCGAGCAGGTGCGCTTCAACCTCGACGCGGGGCCGATCAAGGACGTCTACACGCTGGCCTACACCTGGGCCGCCGACGGACTCAAGGTCAGCTGGTCGCTGGTGAAGGGGCAGATGCAGAAGTCGCAGGAGGGCAGCTACGCGCTGACTCCGCACGGCGAGCGCACCGAGGTCACCTACAATCTGTCGGTGCAACTGGCGATCCCGTTGCTCGGCCTGCTGCGGCGCAAGGCCGAAAAGGTGATCATGGACACCGCGCTGAAGGAACTCAAGCGGCGGGTAGAGAACGGCGGCTGAGCGTGCGGGTCCTGCTGTTCACCGGCAAGGGGGGCGTTGGTAAGACGACGCTCGCCGCGGCCACCGCCGCCCGGCTGGCCACCCTCGGCCGCAAGACGCTGGTGGT
Organism: Pseudonocardiaceae bacterium; assembly: GCA_036268955.1. Classification (GTDB taxonomy): domain Bacteria; phylum Actinomycetota; class Actinomycetes; order Mycobacteriales; family Pseudonocardiaceae; genus CAJCJE01. The sequence continues at coordinate 38,291 of DATATE010000230.1, read as the reverse complement.
GTCGACCGATCCGGCGCACTCCCTCGGCGACGCGCTCGGCCTGCCGCTGCATCATGAGCCCGCCGAGATCGGCGGCGACACCGCGCCCGGTCTCTACGCTGGCCAGATCGACACCCGGCACCTCGTCGACGGCAGCTGGCAGGAACTGCGCGGGCACCTGCGCACCCTGCTCGCCGGCGCGGGTCTCGACGAACTGGACGCCGAGGAGCTGACCGTGCTCCCCGGCATCGAGGAACTCCTCGCGCTCTCGGAGGTCTACCGGCTGGCCGGCACCGGTCCGTGGGAGCTGGTCGTGGTCGACTGCGGGCCGACCGCGGAGACGCTGCGGCTGCTCGCGCTGCCCGAGGCCCTCGCCGACTACCTGGAACGGTTGTTCCCCACCCACCGCAGGGTGGTGCGTGGCCTGCTCGCCGGCCTCGCGGGCGCGCGCAACACCGAACGGTGGGACGCCGCCGCCGACGCGCTCGGCCGCCTCGCCGAACGGCTGGAGGCGCTGCGCCGGATGCTGTCCGATCCGGCGACCACCAGTGTCCGGCTGGTGCTCACCCCGGAGCGGGTGGTCGCCGCCGAGACCCGCAGGACGCTCAGTGCCCTTGCGCTGCAAGGCATCCGGGTGGACACGCTGATCGCCAACCGGCTGGTGCCGGCGTTCGACGGAGTGCCCGGCGACCCGGCGGGCCAGTGGCTGGCGACCCGGCGCGCCGAGCAGCTGACCGTCCTCGGTGAACTCGCCGGCGGTGCCGGCGGCACCGAGCTGGCGGTGCACACCGTGCCGCACCGTGCCGCCGAGCCCATCGGCGCGCCGGCACTGCTGGAACTGGCCGCCGAACTCTACGGCGCGACCGACCCGCTCGCCGAGTCCGATGTGGACCGCACGCCGCTGCTGTCGGTGACCGGCGGCGGACGTGGGCTGGACTCCGCCTTCCAGTTGCGGATCTCCGTGCCGCTGACCGTGGACGCGGAGATCGATCTGGCCAGAGTGGACGATGAACTCGCCCTCACCGTCGACGGCCGACGGCGGCTGATCGGGCTGCCGGCCGCGTTGCGGCGCTGCACGGTGACCGGGGCCGATGTCGACGAGCTGGGTGTGCTGGTGCATTTCCGGCCAGATCCCGCGGTTTGGATGAGATAGCCATGACTGAGACCGACGACACCGCTCCCGGTTCGCCCGCCCAGGACGCCGACTGGGACACCAGCGCGCCGCCAGGGGCCAAACTGGCCGAGGAGTTGCGGCTGCTGCTCGGCGTGCTCGCCGAGCGCGCCGAACCCTGGCTCAACCGGTTGGCCACCGCCCCCGAGGGCACCGCCGACGCGGCCGAGCACACCCCGGCCACCTGCGGCTGGTGCCCGCTGTGCGCGGGGATCGCGGTCCTGCGGGGCGAGCGGCCGGAACTCGCCGTCCGCGCGGCTGAACACGCCTCAGGGCTGTTGGCGGTGCTGCGCGCCTCCCTTGCCGAGCGGCCGAGCGACGCCTCGGCGACACCGGCCGCGAAACCGGAGTCGGCCGCCGATCCCGCGGCCGGTGCGGCGGAGTCCGGGCCGGAAGCCGAGCCGGCGCCGGAACCGGGGCGGGTGCAGCGGATCGCCATTCGGCGGCGTGGCGCCGGGAGCCGGCCGTGACCGGCGGACCGGCGGAGTCGGGTGGGGTCCTGCCTTGCTGACGATCGGAGTCGATGTCGGCGGGACGAGCATCCGGGCCGGCGTTGTGGACTTCCGGGGCGATGTCCTCGACCTGACCAGGACCGGCACGCCGACCGGGGAAGCCGCGCTGGACGACGCGATCGTCGGCGTGATCACCGAACTGACCGGCCGACACAAGATCACCGCCGTCGGCCTCGCGGTCGCCGGCTTCGTCGCGGAGGATCGTCGCACGGTGCGGTTCGCGCCGCATCTTGCCTGGCGGCAGGCCTTGGTCGGGGACCGGATCGCCAACCGCATCGGGCTGCCGGTCGTCCTGGAACACGACGCCAACGCCGCCGCCCTCGCCGAGCACCGTTTCGGTGCCGCGCGGGGTGCGCAGGTCGCGGTCATGATCGCGTTGGGCACCGGTATCGGCGGCGCGCTGCTGCTGGACGGCAAGATCTTCCGTGGCGCCTACGGCGTCGCCCCGGAACTCGGACACCTGCGCCTCGTCCCCGGCGGACGCGCCTGCTCGTGCGGGAAGAGTGGCTGCTGGGAGCGGTACTGCAGCGGCACCGCGCTCGCCGCGACCGCGATCGAGCTGCTGGCCAGCCAGCCGGGCAGCTCGACGCTGCTGGTCAGGGAGGCCGCCGCCGACTCCCGCGCCATCACCGGCCGCCGGGTCGCCGCGGCGGCCAGGGACGGCGACCCGATCGCCTGCCAGGCCATGAGCGAACTCTCCCGCTGGCTCGGCGAGGGCCTCGCCCTCGTCGCCGATGTCTACGACCCGGAGATCGTGGTGATCGGCGGCGGTCTTTCCGAGTCCGCGCCGCTGTACCTCGACGACGCCCGCGAGCACTATGCGGGCGCGATCACCGGCGCCCGGCACCGGCCGCTGGCCAGAATTCGCACCGCGCAGCTCGGTGACGACTCGGCGATCGTCGGCGCGGCGACCCAGGCCGCGGAAACGGTGAGCCCGATCCGGCAGATGGCCCGCATCGGTCTCAAGGGCTATGCGGCCCGCCGCCGGTCCTCCTGACCCTTTCGCCCTACAGCTGCGCGCCGTCGTCGCGGTCGCCGTGGTCGGGCGGGGAGTTGTGCCGGATGCGCAGCACCAGCCAGCCGATGCCGGCGGCCAGGGAGACGAGGCCGAGCGGGGTGCCGAGGCGAGCGGCGAGGCCGATCATGGTCGGCACGATCAGTAACAGCAGGCCGACGACGATCAGCAGCAGACCGACGACGGTGCCGGCGCGGGGACGCGGGAACGGTGGCGGCTCCGGCGGGACGTAGTGCTCTTCGTCACTTGAGGCGGCCCAGTCCCATTCGGTGTCCGAGGTCCGCCAGCCGGGGGAGTCGGTGGCCGGCGCGGCGGACTGGGGAGCGGGGGAGGCGGCCGGCGTCGATCCGGTGGCCGGTTCGGCCGGTGGGCTGCCGGCGTCGGCCAGCGGCTCCTCCTCGGTCAGGAACGATCCGAGGCCCTCCTCCTCGAGGCCAGCGACGATCTCGGCGAACGCCGCGTCGACGTCCTCCGGTCCGTCCGGCCCTCTGCTCATCCCTACCTCGCTTACACCGTCTGCCTGGTTCGTTCGTCGTGCACGCGACGGACGAACTCGACGCTTACATCGAAGATGGTTTGCGCGTCATTGTCGAGGGTGGCGACGTGATAGCTGTTGGGCAATACCATTTCGCGCACATCCTTGCTGCGCACGCCATCCAGGACGATCCTGGCGTTCACCGGCTCCACCACATGGTCTACCGAGGAGCGCAACAGCAGCAGCGGCTGCTCGACCTGGCCGAGGTCGCGCCGGACAAGACCCCACAGTTGGCTGAGGCTGGCCGCCGCGCGGACCGGGAGCCGGCCATAGGCCAGTTCCGCGGTGTCCGGTTTCTTGATGTCGCTGGCGATACCGGGCATCGCGGGCACGATCCTGGCCAGCAGGGGCAGCAGCTTCGCGTCCTTGCGCAGGGTGGTGACCGAGGGGTTGACCAGTACCAACCCGGCGATCCGGGCGCCGTAGTCCTCGGCGAGGCGCAGGGTGAGGGTGCCACCCATGGACAGCCCGAACACGAACACCGACCGGCACCGGTCGAGCAGCTCGTCAAGCACCGGTTCCAGCGCGCCGTACCAGTCGCGCCAGCCGGTCGCGTTCATGTCCTGCCAGCGGGTGCCGTGGCCGGGCAGCAGCGGGCAGCGCACGGTGATGTCCTGGCCGGCCAGGTACTCGCCCCAGGGGCGCATGCTCTGCGGCGTGCCGGTGAACCCGTGGCAGAGCAGCACACCGACCGCATCGCCGCCGTCGTGCTCGTACGGCTCGGCGCCGGGCATTACGGACACCGCTGACTCTCCCTCGCGCAGAAGTTCTTCCGACACCTCGGCCGGACCGCTGCCGAGGGCGCCCGTTCATCGTCGCACGGACCGCCCTCAGATGGGGTCGCAGTAACGTCGCGGTAAGGGATTTCGCTCGGATGGCACCCGCCCGCTGATCGGTTCAGGCGCGCCTGCGTACCGTCGCCGGCCGGTCCGCAGCGGGTAGCGGGATCCACTTGTGTGACCACGCCATCAGCGCGTTCAGCGCCGGCTCCAGGTCACGGCCCATGGCCGTGAGGTGGTACTCGACGCTGACCGGCGAACTCGCGATGACCCGCCGCTGGATGAGACCTTCCGCCTCCATGGTGCGCAGCCGCTGCGCCAGCATGGTGTCGCTCAGGCCGGGCACGGCGGCCTTGATCTGCGCGTAACGATGCTGATCGGTGAAGATCGCGCGCAGGATCGCACCTGTCCAGCGCGTGCCGATCAGCTCGATCGCGGTGTGGAACCGGGTGCAGACGCTGTGCACCTCATCGATGTCCATGGCGGTCACGCCTCATTCCTGGCGGGTGGGGTTGGGGTTGTTCAGCTGACCGGAACCGGCTCCAGCCGCGCCCGCGTCGCCTCGCGCAGCGGTCGCAGCGACTCGGTCACCTTGACCAGTTCGTCGAACATCGCGGTGGACGCGCCGAGCATGATCTCGTTCGGCACCAGTACGCGGTTCTCGTCGAGGAACTGCGCGATGAACGGGATGGACACCGAGTCCAGTACCGGGGTCATCCGCAGCGCGCTGAGCACCTGCTTGATCATCTGGGCCGCTCGCGTGCCGGCCGCGACCCCGCCGTAGCTGACCAGGCCGACCGCCTTGTAGTGCCATTCGGCGTTGAGGTAGTCGATCGCGTTCTTCAGCTCTGCGTTGTAGCCGTAGTTGTACTCAGGCATGACGAACACGAACGCGTCCGCCTCGCTGATCTTCGCGCTCCAGTCCTTGGTGTGCTGGTGGGTGTACTTGCGCAGCCGGGGGTGGTGCGGCTCGTTCATGAACGGCAGGTTCACCTCGGCGAGATCGACCACCTCCACCTCGTCGAAGCCGCCGTGCGCCAGCGCCTGCCGCTCGACCCATCGGCCGACGGACGGGCCGACCCGGCCGGGGCGGGTGCTCGCGATGATGATCTCCAGCTTGCTCACGGCGGCTGTCTCCAGATCTGCTCGGTGTCGAGGTACGGGGAGATACTACTGATAACTGAGTTACTAAGTAAATAGAGTGTCACTTAGCAAACCTTAGCTGGTGGATCGCCGGAGAAAGGTCAGTAGGCTGGCCCTGTGACGTGATACACACACCTCAACAGTGCGAAACAGTGCGAACAGGTGTGGCAGCGAACAGGAGGCACGCGGCGCGGTGGTCTACTCGCTGATGAAGTACCTGTTGCTCGGTCCGATCCTGCGGTTGTTCTTCCGGCCGAAGATCGAGGGGCTCGAACACATCCCGGCCACCGGAGGTGCGGTGCTGGCCAGTAACCACGTCGCCGTCGCCGACTCGTTCTTCCTGCCGCTGATGGTGCCGCGCCGGGTCACTTTCCTGGCCAAACGGGAGTACTTCACCGGTACCGGCGTCAAGGGCTGGTTACAGCGGATGTTCTTCACCGGGGTCGGCCAGGTGCCGATCGACCGGTCCAGCGGCGCCGCCGCGCAGGCCGCGCTGGACACCGGGGTGCGGCTGCTGGTCTCCGGCTCGCTGCTGGGCATCTACCCGGAGGGCACCCGTTCGCCGGACGGCCGGCTGTACAAGGGCAAGACCGGGCTGGCGCGGATGGTGCTGCAGTCCGGGGTGCCGGTGATCCCGGTCGCGATGTTCGGCACCGACAAGGCGAACCCGATCGGCTCCAAGATGTGGCGGCCCTACCCGATCCGGATCAAGATCGGCCCACCGCTGGACTTCTCCCGCTACGAGGGCCTTGCGGGCGACCGGTTCGTCGAGCGGTCGGTGACCGACGAGATCATGTACGAGCTGATGGAGCTGTCCGGCCAGGAGTACGTCGACGTGTACGCGGCGAAGGTCAAGGAGGACCTCGACCGCGCCGCCGCACCGAAGGTGCCGGTGCAGCCGAACGCGGCGGCCCTGGAGCGGGTGCCGCAGACCAAGGCGAGCTGAAGCCGGCCGCCGCCGAAGATCGACCCGCCCGTCGACGGGCCCGGTTGAGGTCCCACTAGGCTGGCTCGATGCGGTTCTTCTACGACTGCGAGTTCATCGAGGACGGGCTCACCATCGATCTGGTGTCCATCGGAGTCGTCGACGAAACCGGGCGCGAGTACTACGCGGTGTCCACCGAGTTCGATCCGGGCCGGGCCGGGCCGTGGGTGCGCCAGCACGTACTGCCCAAGCTGCCCTCGCCCGCAGACAAGGCGTGGCGGTCACGGGAGCAGATCAAGGCTGACCTGCTGGCCTTCTTCGGGGTGGTCGACGGGTCGAAGCCCGAGATCGAACTGTGGGCCTGGATCGCCGCCTACGACCACGTCGCACTCGCCCAGCTCTGGGGCGCGATGCCGGCGCTGCCGAGGCAGGTGCCGAGGTTCACCAACGAACTGCGCCAGCGTTGGGAGGACGTCGGCAGGCCGAGGCTGCCCGCCGCGCCGAGCGATGCGCACGACGCGCTCGCCGACGCCCGGCACAACCTGGTGCGCTGGCACATCATCGAGGCGCAGCGGCGCAAGCTGGGCTTTCCGGTCGACTGATCGCGGGGCAACGGTTAACTCATGCCCAAATCGCGGTGACAACCCGATAAGGCGGGGTTGCGGGCTCCGGCTAGGCTTGCTGCACCGATACAGTCCGTGCCATCCTCGGCGGGCGTCGTTCGCGTGTCCCGCGAGGGATACGGTCTGGACGATGCCGGGCTGCTGACCGGCCTTGAGGTGGGGCGGTCGGTCCCCCGAGCTGGGGTCGGAACAGATACTGAGGAGCGAATGAGATGCGCATCGGTGTGCTCACCGGCGGCGGCGACTGTCCTGGCCTGAACGCGGTGATCCGCGCGGTGACCCGTAAGGGCATCGAGCAGCACGGCTGGGAGGTCGTCGGTTTCCGCAACGGCTGGCAGGGTCCGCTTGAGGGTCTGACGCGGCCGATCGGGTTGGCCGAGGTCGAGGACATCCTGAGCAGGGGTGGCACCATCCTCGGCTCGTCGAGGACCAACCCGTACAAGGTCGACGGCGGTGTCGAGCGCATCCGCACGGTGCTGGCCGACAACGGGATCGACGCGCTGGTGGCCATCGGCGGCGAGGACACCCTCGGGGTCGCCAAGAAGCTCACCGATGACGGTATCGGCGTCGTCGGCGTGCCGAAGACGATCGACAACGACCTCGGCGCCACCGACTACACCTTCGGCTTCGACACCGCGGTGCACATCGCGACCGAGGCCATCGACCGGCTGCACACCACCGCCGAGTCGCACCACCGCGCGCTGGTGGTCGAGGTCATGGGCCGGCACGCCGGCTGGATCGCCCTGCACTCCGGCCTTGCCGGCGGCGCCAACGTCATCCTCGTCCCGGAGCGTCCTTTCAGCGTGGACAAGGTCGTCACCTGGGTGCAGCGGCGGTTCGAGCGCCAGTACGCGCCGATCATCGTGGTCGCCGAGGGCGCGATCCCGGAGGGCGGCGGCGAGGTGCTGCTCTCCGGCGAGAAGGACGCCTTCGGGCACGTCCAGTTCGGTGGTATCGGCGACTGGCTGGCCAAGGAGATCGCCAACCGCACCGGCAAGGAGTCCCGCGCGGTCGTGCTCGGTCACGTCCAGCGCGGTGGCACCCCGACCGCCTACGACCGGGTGCTGGCCACCCGGTTCGGTCTGCACGCCGTGGACGCGGTCGCCGACGGCGACTTCGGTGTGATGGTCGCGCTGCGCGGCACCGAGATCGTCCGGGTCAAACTGTCCGAGGCGACCGCCGAACTCAAGACCGTCCCGGCCGAACGCTACGAGGAAGCCGAAGTCTTCTTCGGCTGAGCAGACCGTTCCCCGGTTCCGACCGGCTGGGACCGAGCGTCCCGGACTCCATTTCGGACAGTGATCAGTGCGCCGCTCTCGGTTGCCGAGGGCGGCGCACTGCTGTCCGCACCTGGCGTCGGCCGGTTCTCAGCGAATCCTTCATCTCGCTGCAACCGATACACTTGCGATATATCGATAGCGCGAAAAGTGACCGAAATCGCGTGTCGATAATTGCTGAAATCGACCAAATATCGGCGTTTTCACCGAATTGCAACTCGGCTGTTCAGGGTCTTTCCGGCCCGCTCCCTATCTCCGGCTACGGCCATGTATTAAGTTAGGCTAACCTGAGATGAGAGCGTGGAGGCGTCGTGTGGGCTGATGCTTTGCCCAACCTGTTGATTGGGTTACGGGAGGGTCTGGAAGCCGGCCTTGTGGTCAGCATCCTGCTCGCTGCCGTCCGACGCAGCACCTCGGCCGGTGGTGCGGGCGCCACGACGAGGCCGGTCTGGCTCGGTGTGTTCGCCGCCATCGTGCTCGCCCTGAGCTTCGGTGCCGTTCTGACGTTCTACCGGTCGGTGTTGCCGACCACCGGCCAGGAGGCCCTCGGCGGCGCGCTCAGCGTGATCGCGGTCGTGCTGGTCACCGGCATGATCTTCTGGATGCGCAGGACCGCTCGGTCACTGGCCGGCGAGCTGCGGGAAAAGGTCGCCGAGGCACTGCGGATCAGTACCGCCGCACTGGCCTTCACCGCCTTCCTCGCGGTCGGCAGGGAAGGCGTCGAGACCGCGCTGTTCCTCTGGACCGCCGCGCAGGCTTCCGGGCAGACCGTCGCCCCGATCATCGGTGCCGCGATCGGCATCGCCATCGCGGTCGGGTTGTGCGTGCTGCTCTACCGTGGCGCCGCCAAGATCCGGCTCGACCTGTTCTTCAACCGCACCGCCATCCTGTTGATCATCATCGCCGCCGGTGTGCTCGCCTACGGCCTCGGCGACCTGCAGGACGCCGGTTGGCTGCCCGGCCACACCTGGGTCGCCTTCGACCTCTCCCAGCACATCGACGCCTCCTCGTGGTGGGCCTCGATCATCACCGGGGTCACCGAACTGTCGCCGGTGATGACCTGGCTGCAGGTTGCCTTCTACCTCGGCTACCTCGCCGTCGTGCTGACCCTGTTCGTCAGGGAGGGTCACCTCCAGAAGGCTGCCAGCGCCGCCGCCAAGGCCGCGAAGGCCGAATCCGTCGGCTCGGAAACCTCAGGCGCCGAAACCTCAAGCACGGCAACGGAAACCAAGCCGGAGCCTGCGCCCGAAGCACCCGAGGAGCCGAAGCGGCCCGTACTGGCCGGACAGCCGGGACGGGTGCGCGCGGTGGTCGTCGGCGCGTTCGTGCTGCCGCCGCTGATCGCCGCCGGCCTGATCGGTTTCGCGCCGGGCAAGGCCAACGCCGCGCAGGACATCATGGTCACCAGCTCCTCCTGTGCGCCGGGTTGGTCCAGCGCGCAGAGTGGCAGCCAGGACTTCACCGTGGTGAACAAGTCCGGCCACACCGTCGAGATCAATCTGATCCAGGCCGCCAGCCAGGGCATCGTCGCGGAGATCGAAACGCTCGGCCCGGCCACCCAGCAGACCATGACCGCGACGCTGACCGACGGCTCCTACGCCTGGCGCTGCCTCATCGCCGGCATGCCGACCACCGCCTCGGCCACCGTGCAGGTCAGCGGCGGCGCGAGTGGCGGGCAGGCACCGCCGCCCGCGGTGAAGCCGATCACCATCGCCGAGCTGCAACCGGCCGCCGACGCCTATGACCGTTACGTGGCGCCGAAACTGGTGCAGCTGGCCAACCAGGTCGAGGTGATCAAGACCGACCTGACCGCCAACCAGATCCCCGCCGCCCAGAACGACTGGCTGGCCGCGCAGCTGACCTGGGAGCAGATCGGTGCAGCCTACGACAGCTTCGGTGACCTCGGCGACGCGATCGACGGGCTGCCACAGGCGCTGCCTGAAGGGGTGAACGACCCCGGCTTCACCGGGCTGCACCGCATCGAGTATGGCCTCTGGCACGGCCAGGGCGCTGCGCAGCTGCTGCCGGTCGCCAAGGCGCTCAGCACCGATATCACCACCCTGCAAGGGAAACTGCCGCAGATCACCGTCGACCCGACGGACATGCCGATCCGCGCGCACGAGATCCTCGAGGACGCGCTGCGCGATCACCTCAGCGGCATGACCGACGAGGGCGCCGGTGCCGCGTATCCGGAGACCTACGCCGACGTGCAGGGCACCCAGGTCGTACTCGGCATGCTCACCACGCAGATCAACGAGCGCAGGCCGCAACTTTTGTCCGTTGTGGACAGTCAGCTGAGCACGTTGAGCCAGGCGCTGTTGGCCACCCAGGTCAACGGCCAGTGGCAGAACTTCGACACCGTTGCGCTGGCGGCACGGCAAAAGGTCGACGCGGCGATCGGCGCCGTGCTGGAAAACCTCTCGATCATTCCGGACATTCTCGAAGTCCCCGCCCACTGACCGCGTTTTCATCGAGAGATCCACGACGAAACGCAGGAGAGATCGCACCGATGGACATCAACCGACGCAATCTGCTCAAGGGTGCCGCCGCCGGAGTCGTTGGCACCGCGGTGACCGGCGGCCTGCTCGCGGCGGGCGCCAAGGCCGATGCGGACGCCGCGACCGCGGCCGGACCGAGCGCGCCTGCCGTTGTCGCCTTCCACGGCAGGTACCAGGCCGGGATCACCACTCCGCAGCAGCGGTACTCCACGCATGCCGCCTTTGATGTCACCGCGGCGAACAAGGCCGAACTGCTCGACCTGTTCCACACCATCACCGAGCGGGCGCGGGCGCTGACCGGCGGCGGAGCCGCACCGGACCTCGGCGTCGGTTCCCCGCCCGCCGACAGCGACGTGCTCGGGCCGAGCATCCCGGCCGACGGTCTGTCGGTCACGCTGTCGGTCGGCTCCAGCCTGTTCGACGACCGCTTCGGCCTTGCCGCGAAGAAGCCGGTCAAGCTGACCCCGATGCGCAGCTTCCCCAACGACTCCCTGCAGCCCGCGCTGTGCCACGGCGACCTGATGCTGCAGCTGTGCGCGAACAACACCGACACCGTGCACCACGCGTTACGCGACATCGCCAAGCACACCAGGGGCGGCATGCAGGCCCGCTACCGACAGGACGGGTTCATATCGCTGCCGAGGCCCTCCGGTACGCCGCGCAACCTGTTGGGGTTCAAGGACGGCATCTCGCAGCCGCCGCCCAGCATGGATGAGGAGATCCTCTGGGTGCAGCCGAACTCCGGTGAGCCGAGCTGGGCGGTCGGCGGTTCCTACCAGGTGACCAGGATGATCCGGATGCTGGTGGAGTTCTGGGACCGGGTGTCCATCAACGAGCAGCAGAACATGTTCGGCCGCCGCCGCGACTCCGGTGCACCGCTGGACGGGCAGAACGAGTTCGACACCCCGAACTTCGCCGCGGACCCGAACGGCGACGTGATCCCGACGGACTCGCACATCCGGCTGGCCAACCCGCGCACCCCGGCAACCGACAAAAGTCGCATCCTGCGTCGCGGTTACAACTACGACAACGGCTTCGACGAGAACGGCAACATCTCGGCGGGCCTGGTGTTCACCTGTTTTCAGCAGGACGTGAAGCGGCAGTTCGAGGCCGTGCAGACCCGGTTGATCGACGAACCGCTCGTCGACTACATCCAGCCCTTCGGCGGCGGCTACTTCTTCGCGCTGCCCGGTGTTCGCAACAGCGCGGACTTCTTCGGCAACGGCCTACTGACCTGAGCCGCTCCGCCCTGGGCCGCTTGACCCAGGGGCGCTTGACCCAGGGCCGCTTGACCCAGGGTCGTTCGGCCCTGAGCCACTTGACCCTGAGCCGTTCTGGCCTGCCGGGGTGAGCGCGCCGAGGTCGAGGTAGGCGGCGAAGGTGCCCAGCCAGTGCTCGCCCGCGTAGCCGCGGCCGAACACGTACCGCCAGCCAGCGCCGCGGTGCTCCTCCGCCGCCTGTTCGGCGAGTCCGGTGAAGCGGTGCCCGGCCGGCAGCGCGCCGGCAAGTCCGCGCCAGCACCAGGCGCGGGACAGCGCGAGCCCGACAAGGTGGGAGCCGTAGGGGTCATCGGGATCCTCGACCGGGACGGGTTCGCGCAGCACCTGCCAGCGGTCGGCGTCAAGGTCGGGCAGGAAGGTGTCGAACCAGCTCGCGAACTCCTCGGACGGCAGCACCCTGCGCATCAGGTCGGCCTCGACCAGCGCCGGGGACAGGAAGTCGGCGGCGTCCGGTTCGAAGCCGCCGTAGTTGGCGTCCTGGACGTACCAGCGGCGGGCGGTCTCGCCGATCACCTCGACCAGATCCGCTTCGCCGGTCGCCCGCGCGGCGTCCAACACCAGGGCGCAGGCCAGTGCGGTGTTGGTGTGCGTGCCGACCCTGGTCGGCAGCGCGGCGCCGTCCAGCCAGTCGCGCATCCGGTCGCGCAGCAGCTCGGCGAGCGGGCGCAGCGCCTCGGCGAGCCGCCGAGCCGAGGTGGACGCCTCGGCGCCCGCCCACTGCCGCAGTTCGGCGTCCAGCAGCAACAGCCAGGCCCAGCCGTAGGGGCGCTCCCAGTACTTGCCGTCATCGCCGGCGAAGAACGTGGCCTCGGTCGCGCAGCCCTCTTCGGTGATCAGCCGGTGCAGCACCTCCCGCGCCCGCGCCGCCCCGGCCAGCTCCGGGCGCAGCCGCAGCAACCGGACGATCAGCCAGGTCTGATGCACGCAGGAATGCCAGTCGAAGGAGCCCGCGAAGACCGGATGCCGGGCCCGCTGCGGTCGTAGATCCTCGATCGAGTTGACGAAGTGAATCCAGTGCACCGGATAGTCACGTTGCACGTTCGCCACCGCCGTATCGAGTAGTGCGGCTGCGACTTCGTCATCCAATCGAGTGGTCACACCTTGTCATCATGCCGGCCAATGGGAACTGATAACAGCTCCTTTCGGATTCCGCCAATACGCCTAACGTCGGCAGACGGCCCCTGGTCGGACGTGGTGGGCCGGCTGTTCACGTCGGCGGTGCGCGAAATTCCGATACTTCGAACGGGTGTCGAGCACGCCGAATTGCGGGTGGTGCAATCGTGCGCGGTATCGGCGTATTCGGTATCGAACGGCGGAATCTGTCGGACCGAGTGGGCAGGATGCCGGGCATGTTGATCGTGTTCGCCGGACTGCCCGGCACCGGCAAGACCACCCTGGCGCGCCTGCTCGGCGTCGAACTCCGCGCGCCCGTGCTGCGGATCGACGCCATCGAGGCCGCCGTGGTGCGCGGCGGTGCGGCCACCCATCCGGTCGGGCCGGTCGGCTACTACGTCGCCGAGGAGGTCGCCGCGACCAACCTGGCCATCGGCCTGCCGGTGGTCATCGACGCGGTCAACTCGGTCGGCGAGGCGCGGGAGATCTGGGTGGCGCTCGCGGCGCGGGCCCGCGTGCCGCTGCGGACGATCGAACTGGTGCTGTCCGACGTCGACGAGCATCGGCGCCGGGTCGAGCGGCGCACCGGCGATCTGGCCTGCGGGCACACGCCGACCTGGGCGCAGGTGCTCGACCGCGAGTACGAGCCCTGGGTGCCCGACCGGGACGGCGAGCGGATCGTCGTCGACGCCGCCGACCGGCAGACCGCGCTGACCGCGATCCGCGCCTACCTCGCGGGCTGAGATCTCACCCGTGGCCGGTCACCCGTTCGTGATCGCTTGCCCCGGCCGCAAGCCGCTCGGTCCGGCCCACTCGTTCGGTCTAGTGACATCGCTGACGGGTCAGGTCGGCCACAACCTGTAGGGAAAAATTGGGGTAGGGGCTCTGGCCAGGCGATCTGCTCATCCTCGGCCGGGTCGCCCGCCCAGTTCGTCAACTGGGAGACACCTCCCGTTGGCTGGGACCTTGCGGTGGCCGAATATCCTGGGTGCTGTGAACTGGACAGTGGACGTACCGGTCGACGAACTGCCCGAATTGCCGCCTTTGCCCGCCGACCTTCGTCGTAAGCTGGATGTGGCGCTGGCGTTGCCGGCCGCCCAGCAGCCGCCGTGGCCGGATGCCGAGCAGGTGCGTCGGGTCCGCGCGGTACTGGAGAGCGTGCCGCCGATCACCGTGCCCACCGAGATCGACCGGCTGCAGGAGCAGCTCGCCGCGGTCGCCAAGGGTGAGGCCTTCCTGTTGCAGGGCGGTGACTGCGCGGAGACCTTCACCGACAACACCGAACCGCACATCCGTGGCAACGTGCGCACGCTGCTGCAGATGGCCGTCGTGCTCACCTACGGCGCGAGCATGCCGGTGGTGAAGGTCGGCCGGATCGCCGGCCAGTACGCCAAGCCGCGCTCCTCGGACCTCGACTCGCTCGGCCTGCAGTCCTACCGGGGCGACATCATCAACTCGCTGACCGCGACGCCACAGGCCAGGGTCCCGGACGCCTCCCGGATGATCCGCGCCTACGCCAACTCCAGCGCCACGATGAACCTGCTGCGCGCGCTGACCTCCGCCGGCATGGCCGACCTGCACCGGGTGCACGACTGGAACAAGGACTTCGTGCACAACTCGCCGGCCGGCGAGCGCTACGACACGATCGCCAGCGAGATCGACAGGGCGCTGCGCTTCATGTCCGCCTGCGGCGTGCAGGACCACAGCCTGAACGCGACCGAGATCTTCGCCAGCCACGAGGCCCTGCTGCTGGACTACGAGCGGGCGCTGCTGCGGATGGACACCCGCGAGGAGAAGGCCAAGCTCTACGACCTGTCCGGGCACTTCCTGTGGATCGGCGAGCGGACCCGCCAGCTCGACGGCGCGCACATCGCGCTCGCCGAACTGCTGTCCAACCCGATCGGCCTGAAGATCGGCCCCGGCACCAGCCCCGAGCAGGCCGTCGAGTACGTGCAGCGGCTCAACCCGCGCAACGTGCCCGGCCGGCTGACGCTGATCAGCCGGATGGGCAACGGCAAGGTGCGCGATGTGCTGCCGCCGATCGTGGAGAAGGTCACCGCGTCCGGCCAGCAGGTCATCTGGCAGTGCGACCCGATGCACGGCAACACGCACGAGTCCTCCACCGGCTACAAGACCCGGCATTTCGACCGGATCGTCGACGAGGTGCAGGGCTTCTTCGAGGTGCACCGCAGGCTGGGCACCCACCCCGGCGGCATCCACATCGAGCTGACCGGTGAGGACGTCACCGAATGCCTCGGTGGCGCGCAGGACATCTCCGACACCGACCTCTCCGGTCGCTACGAGACCGCCTGCGACCCTCGGTTGAACACCCAGCAGTCGCTCGAACTGGCCTTCCTGGTCGCGGAGATGCTCCGCGCCTGAGGCGCCGGCCCTCACGTTCGACGTTCGGGGCGCGGCAGCGGAGACCCTCCGCTGCCGCGCCCTTCGTCGTCGGGCTTTCGTCGCAGCGGCCATGGCAAGTGCGGCTTGAGGGACTGGGCGGATTTCACCGTGCGCTGGGACCCATTCCCCGGCCCGTCCGGTTAGCCTAGGTTAGTTAGCCGGGCTAAAGTTCGTCGCGACGGTGGGAGGTCCACGGTGGGGGAGCCTGGTGCCAAGCTCGATCGCCGAATCCTGATCGTCTTCCCCGGTCTGATGTTGGTCATGCTGCTGGCCGCCTTGGACGGGACCATCGTCGCCACCTCGCTGCCGACGATCGTGACCGATCTCGGCGGGCTCACGCACATCTCCTGGGTCGTCACCGCCTACCTGCTGGCGACCTGCGTGTCCACCCCGATCTACGGCAAACTCGGCGACCTCTACGGCCGCAAGCGGCTCTTCCAGTTCGCCATCGTGCTGTTCCTGGCCGGCTCGGCGCTGTGCGGTATCTCCCGATCCCTGACCGAACTCGTCATCTTCCGCGGCCTACAGGGACTCGGCGCTGGCGGGTTGATGGTCAACTCGCAGGCCGTCATCGGCGACCTCGTGCCCCCGGCCGAACGCGGCCGCTACCAGGGCTTCATGCAGTCGATGTTCGCACTGGCGACGGTCGCCGGGCCGCTGATCGGTGGCGTGCTCACCCAGGACCTGAGCTGGCGCTGGGTGTTCTACGTGAACCTGCCGCTCGGCGCGATCGCGCTGGTGGTCATCACCTCCGTGCTCAAACTGCCGGTGCGCACCGGACCGAAACCGAAGATCGACTGGTGGGGTGCGGCGCTGCTGTCCACCGGGGTGGCCGCGTTGATCCTGCTGACCAGCTCCGTCGGCAGCGCCTTCCCGTGGCTGTCCGTGCCGGTGTTCGGCCTTTCGATCGGCGCGGTGGTGCTGCTGGTCGCGTTCGTGCTCGTCGAGCGGCGCTCGACGGAACCGCTGATGCCGCTTCGGCTGTTTCGCAACAATGTCATCAAGATCACCGCGCCACTGGTCTTCGTCGTCGGCTTCGGCATGTTCGGCATCACCACGTTCATGCCGCTCTACGAACAGCTCGTCGACGGTGCCTCACCGACGATGTCCGGGCTTCGGCTGGCTCCGCTGATGCTGTGCATGATGATCTCTTCGGTGGCCTGCGGGCAGATCATCGCCAGGATCGGCCGATACCGCAAGTTCCCTATCGCGGGCACCGCGCTGCTGACCTGCGGAGCCGTGCTGCTGAGCTTGATCGGCGTGAGCACCTCCTACGGCTTCCAGCTGATCGCCCTCGGCGTCGTCGGCCTCGGCCTCGGCATGATCAACCCGGTGATGGTGCTGGCCAACCAGAACGCCGTCGAGGCGACCGATATCGGCGTCGCCACCTCGATCACCACCTTCGGCAGGACCGTCGGCTCCTCGTTCGGGGTCGCGGTGTTCGGCGCGATCTTCGCGAACCGGCTCACCAGTTCGCTGCAACACAATCTGCCGGCAGGCGTGGTCGCGCAGTTCTCGCGCAGCGGCATCAACATCAGCAGGGCGCAGATCGACGCGCTGCCCGCCAAGCTGCAGGCCGACTTCCTTGCCGGTTTCGGCAACGCCCTGCACGACGTGTTCCTCTGCGCGGTCATCGTCGCGGCGCTCGGGTTCCTGCTCGCGATCCGGCTGCGCGAGGTGCCGCTGCGGCGGCGGACGGCCGTCGAGGAGGACACGAAGGCCGCGGTGGGCGAGGGGAGTGCGCGGGCCGCGATCGTCGAGGAAGGCCTGACGGTCACGGTCGTCGCGGACGACACGCGGGCCGCGGTCGTCGAGAAACCGTTTCCTGGGGTCAGAACACCCCGAGCGTGACCTGGCTGCCCGGCGCGACCAGCGTTCCCGGCGCCACCGACTGGGTGAACACGGTCCCGTTCTGGTTGCCCAGCAGCGACTGCACCTGCCCCTGCAGTTGCAGACTCTGCAACTGCGCCATCGCCTGGGCCGCCGACTGGCCGGTCAGCTGGGGCATGGTCACCGCGTTGGACACCACCAGCCCGACCCGCATGTTCCCGCCCGCCGTGACAACCGTGCCAACAGCCGGATCGGTGGACAGCACCGTGCCGGCCGGGGCCTGCGCGGAGAACTGCGGGGCCTCGTCGAACGGCTGGAAACCGGCCGAGGTCAACGCGGCGACGGCCTGGTCATGCTGCATACCGACCACGTTCGGGATCGGCTTGGGCGCCGGTCCCTTGCTGACGATCACCGTCACCGGCGTGTTGAGGGTCAGCGGGGTGCCCGGCGCCGGGTTCACCCCGACGACGGCACCGAAGGGCACCGTGTCGCTGTAGGTGTTCGCGTTCCCGTCGAGGCGCGGGACCAGCTGATCGGCGGTGATGGCCTGCTCGACGGCGTTGAGATTGGCGCCGGCTGTCACGTCCGGGACGATCGGCCGGCCCTCGGAGACCAGCAGCGTGACATCGGCGCCGCGTAATGCCCTGGACCCCTCGGTCGGGTCCGTGTTGATCACCTGCCCGGCGGGAATCGTGTTGTCGTGCCGGTCGCTGATCCGCACGCTGAGGTCGGCGCCGGTCAGCGCGGTCTCGGCCGCGGTCGGGTTCAGCCCGGTGACCTGCGGAATCGCCGTCCACCGGCCGCTGCCCAACCACCAGGCGCTGACGCCGATGAGTATGGCGAGCAGCAGCACGATCGAGATCCAGATCCCGAACACGCGCCTGCTGCGGGTGCGCTGCGCCTGGTAGCGGTCGACCTGCTCGATCGGCTGCCCGACCGGCTCCCCATCGCCGGAACCGTCGAGCGAGCCGTTGACCGGGGCGAGTTCGCTGAACTCGCCCCGTGACAGCGCCCTGGTGCCCTGCGGGCCGACCGGGCTCGGGCCGACCGGCCGCGCCCGCACCGTCTCCGGGTCCCAGTAGGCCTGTGTCTCGTTGCCGGCATGCTCGTTGGCCTCGGTCGACCCCCGCTGCACCGTGGTGGTCTCGGCGAACGCGATCGGCGCGGGTGGGCGTGGCACCTGCGGCACCGGGACGTCCACCGGGGCGAGGCCGAGCGAGGCACGGGTACTGGCCAGTTCGGCGAGGAACGCGGCGGCATCGGCCGGCCGCAGCGCGGGATCGCGCCGGGTCGCCCGCAGCACGAGGTCGTCGACGGCCGGTGGCAGGCCGGGCAGCGCCTCGCTCGGCGGCGGTACATCGTCGTTGACGTGCCGATAAGCCACCGACAGCGCGGTGTCCGCCGAATACGGCGGTACCCCGGTGAGCATCTCGTAGAGCACGACGCCCGCCGAGTACACGTCGCTGCGCGGATCGGCCGCACCGGTCGCGACCTGCTCGGGGGAGAGGTAGGCGACCGTGCCGAGGATCAGGTCCGCGCTGGTGGTACTGGCATTGGCGATCGCCCTGACCAGGCCGAAGTCGGCGACCTTGACAACACCGCCCCTGCCGATCAGCACGTTCTCCGGTTTCACGTCCCGGTGCACGAGACCGGCATGGTGCGCGGCGGACAGCGCGGCGAGCATCGGCTCCAGCACGCTGAAGGCCAGCGGCACCGGCAGCGGGCCGTGCTCCCGCAGCAGGTCACGCAGGGTGCCGCCGTCGACGAGCTCCATGACCAGGTATACCTGGTCGCTGTCAACGCCCTGATCGTGTACGGCGACGACGTTCGGGTGGTGCAGCCGGGCCGCCGCGCGGGCCTCCAGCTCGAAGCGGTCGATGAAGGAGCGGTCTCCCGCGAACCGGGGCTCCATCACCTTGATCGCTACCGGCCGGTCCAACCGCAGGTCGACGCCCTGGTAGACGCTGGACATGCCGCCACGGGCCAGGGGCGCGTCCACTCGGTAACGCCGTTCGAGAATGGTCCCGATCGCGCCGGTGCCCATGGCCTCGGTGCGTCTGGCTGTGCCGTTCGCCTCCACAGGTGTCGATCGTACGGACGAAACATCCCTCGACTGGCGCAGGGCGCTCGGCGCGCCGGTGTGGCATGGTTGGCCCCGTGAGCGCGATACCTACCGCCGAGGACGTTCTCGACCGGTCGTATGAAGTTCTGACCATGCCTGAGGTCGCCCAGTCCGTCGGCCAGCCGGTTACCCGGGTCCATCAGATGGTGCGCGATGGCCATCTCGTCGCTTTCCGCCGCGACGGTGTGATGGTTGTGCCCGCGCTGTTCCTCAACGGCGAGGGGGTGGTCAAGGGCCTTGCCGGCACACTGACGGTGCTGCGCGACTCCGGTTTCTCGTCGGAGGAGATGCTGCGCTGGCTGTTCACCTCCGACGACACGCTGCCCGGCTCGCCGATCGAGGCGTTGCGCGGCAACAGAGGTCGCGAAGTGAAGCGCCGCGCGCAGGCACTGGCCTTCTGACCGGTTCGAACTCCCCGTAGGCCCGGTACCGGGCGCCCCATCGACACCAGGGCGTCCGGCGCCCCACGGTGCCGCCGTGGCGCCGACGGTCGGCTCAGCGGGTGTCGTGTGCCGTGCTGGCGAGGGAACTCGTGGCGGTGGTGGCCGTCCTGCGGTGCAGCCGGGCCGACAGGCGCAGCGGGTCCGGCCGCAGCAGGGACACGCCCGCGATGATCGCGACCGTCGCGGTGCAGGCCAGGTAGTACCAGTTGTAGAGGCCACCGGAGCCGGCAGGGTAGGTGGTCAGCATGATCCACACCGAGGCGCAGCTGCCGATCGCGAGAGCCTGGCCGGACCAGGCGAAACCGGCGGCCAGCGCCAGTGGCCAGCTGAAGTACCACGGCAGCGTGGCCGGGGAGAGCACGATCACGGTCAGCAGCGCGAACGAGGCTCGGCGCAGCACGGTCGGCACGTCACCGGAGCGCGCCAGCCACCACTGCCGGGCGGCGAGTACGGCGAGCAGGATCCAGCCGATGTCGCGCGCGATCTGGATGAACTGCGAGCTGTCGGTGGCGATGAACAGGCTGGCGATCCCGTTGCCGAGCTGACCGGCGGCCGTGGGCAGCGACATCCAGGTGACCACCAGGTTGGTCACGTCCAGTGCCTTGAGCCAGCCGAGGTTCACCCCGGCGATCAGCGAGCTGAGCGTGAACAGCGGCACGAACACCGCGAGGCCCGCCGCGGTCGCCTTGACGAACCGGCGGGTGCGGGAGCCGCTCAGCCGCGCGGCCCAGATCCAGACCAGGAACGGCAGCAGCACCCCGGCGGTCGCCTTGATCCCGAAGGCCAGGGTGACCAGCGCGATGCCCTGCGCGTGCCGGTGTTCGACGACCAGCACCGCGCCCGCCGCGAGCAGGCCGACCATCAGCAGGTCGTTGTGGCCGCCGCCGACCAGGTAGGCCAGCACCAGCGGGTTGGCCGCGCCGAACCACAGCGCGACCACCGGGTTGCCGCCCAATGCGGTGGCCAGCCTCGGCAGCGCCCAGCACAGCAGGACGAGGCCGACGCAGAACACGCAGCGCAACGCGATGCTGCCCAGCATCACGCTCTGCCCGGTGAACAGCACGACGCCCTTGGTGATCAGCACGAACAGCGGGCCGTAGGGCGCCGAGGTGTCCTGCCAGATCGGGTCCACGTTGTGCGAGAGGTTGTCGTTGAGCACGGAGACCCCGGTGGTGTACGGGTTGAATCCGTGCAGGCCGAGGTCGCCCTGGGCGAGGTAGAGGTACAGGTCCCGGCTGAACAGCGCGGGCGCGAACAGCAACGGCACGGTCCAGGCCGCGATCGCGATCAGCACGCCGCGCCGGTCCACCCGGCCCGCGCGTACCTCCCGGCCGAGCTGGATCCAGGCCCAGACCAGCATCAGCAGCCCGGCGTAGAGCAGCGCGGTGGCCAGCTCCTTGCCGTGTCCGTACCGGACCCAGCTGAACGCCGTGCCGTCCAGCATCTTGTCCGGCATCGGAATTGCGGCGGCGCCAATACCGCCGACCGCGACCATGACCACCCCGGACAGTCCACGCAGGATGGTGCGCACCGGCATCGTTGCCAGGTCCAACGGTCCTTTGGCCGCGGTCGTACCAGGGATCGACATTGGTGAGGTCATTTCGCGCGTGATGATTTCACAGCGGTCGAGCAGGCCTTTGGCCAGGTCAGGCGCTGTGACCCCGTCGTGACCTAACTCGACCGCCGTGACCGGCTTACGGCCTCACCGGCGGCTTACCCGCCCTGCTCAGCGACGTGACTCGACCCGCGGCACCGTCCCGGCCGGAATCGAGGACCCGACCGGTTCCGGCGCTGTAACCGCAATCACGGCCGGAGTGGTGGCCGGGCCGAACCACCGGGTCAGCGCCTCGGTGAGGCCGGTGACGTCGGTCGGCTCATCGCCGGCCCAGCAGACGTAACCGTCCGGGCGGACCAGCACCGTCGGGCCATCGGTCGTCTCGCGGTGCTCCACCCGGTCCGACCAGGCCGCGACAAGTCCGGCCTGCCGTCCGGCTCCCGAAGGACCGAGCAGCGCGCCCCGTCGTGCGGTCAGCGGGACATCGAACATTCGCCTGCCGACCAACGGATGCCCGTCGGCGCCGGGAAGCGAGTACTGAATGTCCACACCGGACAGTATGCCGGCGAGGTAACGGTTGGCCTGCGGCAGTTGTACCAGCGTGCTGACGAGTTCGCGCAGCTCCGGCAGGTCCACATTGTCCAGGGCGCCGAAGTTCGCCAGCAGGCCCTGCGCCCGCGAGTTCCGCAACACCGCCGCCGCCACCGGATACCGCTCGGCGTGGTAGCTGTCCAGCAGTTCCTCCTTCGCCCAACCCGTCACCGCGGCAACGAGCTTCCAGCTGAGGTTGACCGCGTCCTGGATGCCGAGGTTCATGCCCTGCCCACCGAAGGGCAGGTGGACATGCGCCGCGTCGCCGGCGAAGAACACCCGGCCGACCCGGTAGGTCGGCACCTGCCGGGCCGCATTGCTGATCCGCGACAGATGCCGCGACTGCGCCAGTTCGGTCTCCGGCCCGAACACGGTGCTCAGAGCGGCCTGGATCTCCGTGTCGGTGACCGGGACCTCCCTGCCTGGCGCGTCGACGATGCTGGCGAACAACCGGCGCCAACCGTCGTCGAGGGCGAAGACCATGGCCCAGGAACCATCCCGCGCGCGCGTCGGTTTGCCGATCTGCGCGGTCGGGTCGAGCAGGATCGGGTTCTGCGTGCCACGAACCCGGACGTCCGCGACGATGGCGGTTTCGCTGCCGTCCCGGCCGGGGAAACCGACGCCGAGCAGATGGCGCACCGTGCTGTGCGCACCGTCCGCCGCGACCAGGTACCGGCCCTCGATTCGCAGGGCGCCGCCGGCGGTCTCGGCGGTCACCCCGTCGGCATCCTGGTGCACCGCAACGACTTCCTGGCCGCGCAGCACCGGGCAGCCGGCCTCGGCAAGCGCGCGTTCCAGATAGGCCTCGATGCGCCGCTGTTCGAGGTGCAGCAGCGGGCCGCACGGCTCCAGCACCGAGTAGTCGATGCTCAGCCCGGCGAAATGGCCCTGCCGCAGGTCCCGGTTGGGTGCCTCGGCGCGCATCGCCGGCAGCAGGCCGCGCATGGCGAGTACCTCGCTGGTGCGCGGTTGGACAGCCCCCGCCCTCGGCATCTTCGAGCCGACCGGCAGCTTGTCCAGCACCACGGTGGACACCCCGGCCGAGTTCAGGTCGCTGGCCAGCATCAGCCCGGTGGGGCCCGCGCCGACCACGATCACCGACACTGTCATGGTTTTCATCAACTTGCCCTCCCCGCTGTGGTTGTTACCTCCACAACCTTGGGTCAGGACAGCCTTCCGATGTCAGTGGATCGGCGATCATCATCGATTTCCGACGATGAACGAGTTTCAGGCGGCGATAATCGACATCAGCAGTAGGTCCACTGGCCGGGCGGGCAGTGCTTGCCGTCGTTCGCGGTCGCCGTGGCCACCAGCTGCTTGGCCAGCGCGTCCGCGGACAGCCGGTTGCCGGCCGCGGTCACCAGGCTCACCGAACAGGACGTCCTGTTCTCCGCAAGGCAGCTCGCCACCTGGTCGTCGGCGTAGTTCTGCCAGGAGCCGACGTTGGTCACCCCGTACTTCCAGACCTGTGGGTGACTGCCGCTGTCCTGGTAGCTGATCAGGTAGACGTAGTCGCGGCCGGTGGTGGTGTCGCCGTCGTTGGCGGTCTTGCTCGCCGGGGTGGCCGCCTCGGTCGCCTCGGTGCTGATGGTCTGCTGGTTGGGCGGTTCGGCCAGCGCCAGCGCGGCCCAGGCCAGCTGGTAGGGGTGACTGCCGGGGACGGTCTGCGCGCGGTGGTAGAACGCGCTCCACTGCGGGGAGCTGACCGTGCAGGTCGCGTTCCCGACCGCGCCGGGCGCCACCGGATCGGTGATCACCTGGCAGTTGCCGACCGGGTTGTCGTCCCCGGTCCAGTTCCCGGTCACCAGCACCTTGGTCGACACCGACGAGGAGTTGGTGAAGGTGACCACCACCGAGCAGCTGCTCGCGTCGCAGGTACCCCAGCTCTGGTTGCCCTCCTGGATGTCGAGGTCCGGGTCGACCGCGGTCTGCAACTGGCCTGCCTGCTGGGTGAGGGTCTGGTAGACGGCGGTCTCGGTGGCCGAGGCGTCGGTGACGTCCACGGTCAGCCGGGCGTTGTCGGCCAGCGAGGTCTCGAAGTGCCGGATCCCGTGCGGCGCCGAGGGGTCGACGAACATCGAACTGCCGGAGCCGGTCAGCTCGATCCCGTTGTCGGCCGTGGTCGGCAGCGTGGCCAGTGGCGTCGTATCGGTGCTGCCGAACGCCTTGCCCAGCAGGTTTGCCACCGCGACCGGGGTCAGCATCGTGCTCGGGTCGACGCCGAGGATGTCGGTCGGCACGGTGACCCAGTTGCCGGCCGCCGCGGACGTCGAACCGGCCGGCAGGTCCGCGATGGCCGTCCAGAAGGCCTGGCCCGCGTCGAGGAACAGCCGCCCGCCGAGATCGGCGAGCTGCGCCTGCTGGCTGTCCAGGGTGACGGTGCCGGTCGCCTCGCCCGTCGAGGTCACCAGCAGGTCGAGGCTGAGCTGGTCGTTGTCGCTGTTGGTGAGCGTGCCGTCGTAGTGCAGCACCCCGGCCTCGGAGAGGTTGGTGATCGCCTGATGCTCCACCCCCGCCGCGGTTTCCACCGGGATCGGTGTCGCGGTGGCCTTCCCGCTGATGCCGGCCGCGCAGCCCGCGCAGGCCAGCAGCGCGGTGGCCAGCATCGCTCCGGGCAGCAGGAACCAGCCCCGGCCCCGGTGGTCGCCTCGCATCATCACGCGCCTCCCCAACGCCTGCCGACACCGCCGGGGATCACCACTCGATCACCACGCCTCGCGCGTCGAAGTCGACACGCACCGCGCCGCGAGCCGACTACCCTGCATGTCGCACGGAGTCGCCGAAGCGCTACTGGTTGAAGATCACCTGTTTCGCGTGGTGGCCGCGACGGTCAGCTCGGCGAGCCGGTCGGCGACGAGTTCCGGCATCGGCGCCGCGCGCAGCCGCGCCAGCGCTGAACCGGTCAGCTCGGCGATCCGGTGCTCGACGGCGGCGACGGCGCCGACCTCGACCAGCAGGTCCCGGATCTTGCCGACGTCGTCGGTGTCCAACCCGTCCCGGCCGAGACAGGCGCGCAGCAGTTCGACGTCGCCGTAGCGGCCGGCCCGCTGCGCGTGCTCGATACCGAGCGCGACGAGCAGGGTGCGCTTGCCCTCGCGCAGGTCGTCGCCGGCCGGTTTGCCGGTCACCTCGGGGTCGCCGAACACGCCGAGCAGGTCGTCGCGCAACTGGAAGGCGATGCCCACCTCGGCACCGAAGGCCCGATAGGCCTCGATCAGCTCCTGGCTCGCCCCGCCGAGCGCCGCACCGAGATGCAGCGGCCGCTCAACGGTGTACGCGGCGGTCTTGAACCGGTCGATCCGCAGCGCCGCCTCGACCGACTCGTCGCCGCTGGCCTGGGTGCGTACGTCGATGTACTGGCCGGCGAGCACCTCGACGCGCATCGCCTGCCAGGGCGGCACGGCCCGCGTCAACGCCTCGAACGGCAGCCCTGCCGAGGCGAACATGTCGTCGGTCCAGGCCAGCGCGATGTCGCCGAGCAGCACGGCGGCGGCAAGACCGAACTGTTCCGGTGTGCCGTGCCAGCGGTGCTCGCGATGCTGCGCCGCGAAGCGCACGTGGACGGTCGGCGCGCCTCTGCGGGTCGCCGAGGAGTCCATCAGGTCGTCGTGGATCAGCGCGCTGGCCTGCAACAGTTCCAGGGCGCTGAGCGCGCGCAGGGCTGCCAGTGCCTGCGGCCCCTCGGCCGCGCCGCCCGCGCCGCGCCAGCCCCACCAGGCGAAGGTCGGTCGGATTCGCTTCCCGCCACCGAGCACGAACTCGCGCAACACCTCGACCGCGGCGGCGAAGTCCTGGCCGATCTCGGCCACCTGCGCCTGCCGGGAGTCGAAGTACTCGGCGAGTGCTCGGGTGACATGCCCGGCCGGATCGTCGTCGACGGCCTGTAGGACACCCATGGTGTGCATCATCGCAGGCCGGATCGCCGGCCGGCGGTCAAGCCGGGCCCGCTGGTCAGGCTCGTGCCCAGGTCCGCAGATGCTTCGGTCCCCTTCTCATCGGCTGGGTTTCGGGTCGATCTGGATGTTCGCCTGGCGGGATCCTCACTACCCTGGCTCCATGGCCTCGGTTGTTGAGCGACTGCGATCTGATCGCCCGGTGTTCTCGGTGGAGTTCATGCCGCCGCGCGACGCCGCTGAGGAGCAGTTGCTGTGGCGCTCCGTCCGCAAGCTCGAACAGCTCGGGCCCGCCTTCGTCTCCATCACCTACGGCGCGGGCGGCTCCAGCCGGGACCGGACCGTGCGCACCACCCGCAGGGTCGCCCAGGAGACCACCCTCCTCCCACTGGCGCACCTGACCGCGGTCGACCACTCCGTCGCCGAACTGCGCAACGTGATCGGCTGGTACGCGGCGGTCGGCGTGCGCAACGTGCTCGTGGTGCGCGGCGACCCGCCCGGCGACCCCAACGGCGAATGGACCCCGCGCGCCGACGGCTTCACCTATGCCGAGGAGCTGGTCAGCCTGGTCAGCGAGCTGGGCGACTTCTGCGTCGGCGTCGCCTGCTTCCCGTGCGGCCACCCGCGCTCGGTCGACCTGGACACCGATACGAAATACCTGGTGCGCAAGCTGCGGGCCGGCGCGGACTTCGCCATCGCCCAGCTGTTCTTCGACGCCGACGACTTCCTGCGGCTGCGCGACCGGGTCGCCGCGCGCGGCTGCGACGCCCCGCTGATCCCGAGCGTGATGTCGATGACGACGCCGCGCACCATGGAGAAGACCATCGAACTGTCCGCGGCCGCCACGCCGACCGCGCTGCTGGAGCGGATGAACCCGCTGCGCGAGGACCCGAAGGCCTTCCGCGCCGAGGGCATCGACGTGGCGACCGAACTCTGCCAGCGACTGCTCGCCGAGGGCGTGCCGGACCTGCACTTCGTCACCTTCAACCGGTCGCAGGCGACCATCGAGGTGATCAGCAGGCTCGGTCTGCTGCCCGCCGACGCGCTGGCATCGGAGACGGTCAGCCCCGGCGCGAGCTAGCCGTCGGCCTCCCACACCGGCCGGGTGTACCAGGAGATACCCAGCTGGCTGGTCAGGTTCTGGCAGCTGGGGCAGGCGTCGGCCGGTTGGCCACTGTCCGGTCGGTGTGCCGTGGTGGCCGCGCCGACCTGATCGAAGTGGTACCTGGCCTGATCCACCGTCCAGGTGCCGTCCGGGTCCTTGTGGTGCAGGTAGTCGGAGATGGCGCCGACCTCGGCGCACTTGCCGTGCTGCGGCCGGTCCTTGAGGTCCTGGGGAGCCTGGTCCAGCGCCTGCTGCACCACGCTGTGCGTGTTCGGCTGCCCGGTCTTGTACTTCATGCTGCTGTGCGGAACCACGGTGTCCCCGATCAGCAGCGCACTGCCCATGCCGGGCCGCTTGCCCCCGCCGGGCCGTCCGTCCTGGCCGTCGAACTGGTGCATCAGCTGCTGCGAGTTCATGTACGAGGCGGTGGTCAGACCGGAGTCGCTGACCTTGAGCGGATGGTTGCCCGGCTCGGGCGGCCCGGTCAGGTGGTGGCTGTTCGCCCCGGTGACCGGCTGGTAGGCGCTCGGGTCCACCTGGCCGACGTTGGGTCGCGGAGACGGCCGGTCGCTGTTGTCGATGAGCGTCCCGGACACGTGGGTGCCGTCCGGCTCGTACTCCTGCGTCTGCTGGTTGAACCCGACCTTTTTCGGTGGGGTCGGGCTGGCGTGCGGGGTGGGGTCGGAGTCGTCCGGCCGGTGGATGTTGTCGAACGAGTCCTGGACGTTCTGGTCGGTGGTCTTGTAGTTGTTGTTCATCGTGTGCACGTTGTCCGACGCCTGGTCGATGGACCCGCCGACGCTGTGCATCTGCTGCGCGGCATGGTTGGTCGTGGCGGTGGTGTGCGGTGCCAGCGCCTGCCCCGCGACGCCGAAGGTGCTTGTGCCCCAGTTCAGCGACTGCATGCGTTCGGCCCCGCCGAACACCTTGCTGCTGACCCCGTCCAGATGCGTGCCGAAGTTCTCCAGGGTGGAGAAGCTGACCGAGGAATGGACGCTGCTGCTGCCGCCCGAGGGCGCCGATGCCGGGGGGCGCCCACCTTCTTCTGAGTCGCCGGAATGGGTGCTGCCATGTGATGAGGAATGGCTGCTGCTGTGCGATGAGGAATGCGAGCTGGGCATGGCGACCTACTCCTCGTCGATCGGAGTCTTGTTGACGATCGGGACGCCGATCGCGCCGAACTGGCGCGGCGTCTCCATCGTGGATGGCTGCATCTGCTGCACCGGCTGCTGCTCGGTCACGCCGATCCTGTCGTACGGGCGCGGAGCCGTCATGGCGGGCTGCTGCTGGACTTCCTGGGGTCCGTACTCCAGCGGGGCCGTGGCGCCGGTGGGCTGCTGTTGGGTGACGCCGATCGTGGTCTGCAACGGTTGGAACGGCGGCGAGGTGTCGCCCGAGCCCGAATCGGGCCCGGAATCGGTGGGGTACCCGTTGGTGTCGGTGCCGTCGGAAGTCAAGTCGCCGGAGTTCGAGTCGTAGTCGGAGTTCGAGTCCGAGCCGTCGGAGGAGTCGCCGGACGAGTCGGGGCTCGAACCCGAGGGATCACCGGAGCCGGAGCCACCGGAGCCGGAGCCGCCGGAGGAACCCGACACCAACCCGCTGACCGTCTGGAGTGCCTGGCCGGCCGTTGAGAAGCGGTCCAGCGACGTGGACAGGTCGCTCATCATGTCCTGCACCTTGCCCAGCCGGGTGGCCATCCGGCCCATCGCCTCGCCCAGCTTGGCGATCTTCGTCGCGATCTTGGCGACCTCGGCCGCTGCCCGGCCCGCCGCCACCCCTGCGAAGATCACCTCGGACGCGCCGAAGCTGATGATCGCGGTGGCCGCCGCGATCAGCGCGCCCTCGATCAGCTCGGAGATCAGGTCGCAGATCGTCTGCACCACGATGTCGTGCAGGGCCGAGACCAGCCCACCGGAGATCGCGACCACCGTGCTGGCGCCGTCAACGGTCTGGGCCAGCGCGCCCAACTGGCCGCCCATCTGGTCCATGTTCTTGCTGAACGCGTCGGCGGCCGGGCCGGAGAACCCGTTCGCGACCTGCTTGACCTGGTCGTTGTGATCCTGGGCCAGCTGATCGATCTGCTGGGATATCTCGGTCATCACCTGCGTGTTCGCGGCGATCGCCTGCGGATCACCGAGCAGTTCGTCGATCGGCTCCTTGATGAAGCTGATGTGGTTGACCAGCCAGCCGACGCCGGCCGAGATCACCGCACCCAGCGGGTCGGCCACCGCGCCCGCCGCTGCCGCCACGTCGCCGATGCCGTCCACCACCGTGCCGACCACACCGGGACCCTCACCCTGGGCGTCGGCCTTGATGTCCGATATCGCGCTGGTGTAGGTGGACAGGATGTCCGAACCGGACCCACCGGAGGGGCTCACCATGGCCGGTCCTCACCTTCGTCATCGTCCTCGACGACCGGTCGGGGCCGCGGTCGGGCGGGCGCTGCCGGTTGCGGCGGGTGGAACTGGGCCGGGGCCGGTGCGGCGGGCGGAGGCGGGGGCGGCAGGGTTGGTGGCGCTGCCGGCGTCGCCGGCATGCCGAACTCGGCGTTGATCGAGGCGGGGTCGACGCCCTCCTCGGCGAGTTCGTCCTCATCGGCCGGTGGCTGGTAGGACACGTAGCGCTCCAGCAGCTCCCCGTTGGCGTCGAACGGCTGAAGCGCCTCGCCCACCCGTTCGGCGACATCGCGTTGCGCCTTGTGCACTGCCTTCATGACAAGGGCGCTGAGCTGGGCCGAGGTGTGCTCGGCGATCCTCGGCGAAAAGTCGATCTTGTGCAGCGCACCGTTCGCACCGACCACAACGGTTACCGCGCCGTCCGGCGAACTCGCCGTGGCCGAGGTGCTGCCGAGGTTGTCCATCAGCTCGGCGGACTTACGCTGCGTGTCGGCGACCCTGGTCTGCAGGTCGCTCAGCCAGCGGTCGAAATCCATCTGTGCTCCTTGTCCGCGGCTCTCAGATCGGACAGCAGAGTAACAATCACCACGCCGTCGTGATCGAGCGCGGTGACGGTGTTCGTCGCTGATCGTGAGGATCGGCCGCCGTAGGGCGCCGTCCGCCGACCGTGACAGGTGGCCGCGCTGTCGATCGGCCGGTGCCGCCGTCTCGAATGCGCCATCCGGCAGACCGCGGCGCGATCCGAGATCGACTCAGGCGTCCTGCAGGGCTTCCTTGCGGATGTTGCGCCGCCGCGCCCACAGCGAGAGCAGGGTGATGAGCAGGGCGATCACGCCACCGGTGCCGCCGAGGGCCAGCGCCCAGAAGCTCCACGGCCGGTCGAAACCGCCGTTGGTGTACTCGGCGGTCGCCGAGAACGTGTTGACCTGCCCGGCGAGCAGGTTCCAGGTGACGGTGCCGGAGCTGTTGGCACCGTCGGTCTGCAGCACCTTGCCGGGGAAGCTGACCTTCAGCCGTACCTGCGCGCCCTGCGTGCTCACCTGGGTCAGGTCCGCCGAGCCCGCGAAGTTCACCAGGTCGCCGT
Source organism: Pseudonocardiaceae bacterium (assembly GCA_036268955.1). GTDB lineage: Bacteria > Actinomycetota > Actinomycetes > Mycobacteriales > Pseudonocardiaceae > CAJCJE01. Next base: position 8,019 of record DATATE010000230.1, on the reverse strand, counting down.
TGCGCTGGAAGGTCAGCTGGAAGTGGCTGTTCTGGTCGGTTCCCGCGCTGATCAGCGCGGCGAGTTGGGCGAAGCTCAGGTTGTTGAAGGTCAGCTCGCTGCCGATGTAGCCGCCGGCGTTGTAGGACCTTGCGGTGGCCTGGTCGGCCATGGCCTGCGGCACCGTCAGCACCGGCCCGCGCGGGGTCGCCGGGTTGGGCAGCGCGGCGGCGATCACCTCACCGGACACCAGGTCGGTGCCGGACACCGCCAGCGCGACCTGCACATGGACGCAGCCGCTCGCCACCAGCCCGACGGCGGCCATGGTCAAGCCGAGTAACACCCTGCGCGGACCGCGCCGTGGTTTGGCCTCCAGCACTCGATCATCCTGCCAGCCGTATCCCTGTTTCGGGGTCCGTCCCAGAAGTCCATCCCGGACCGAAATACGCTCCCCGAAATCTGCTCCGCCCCGACCAGGACGTCACGGTAGCGTGCCCGCATGCCAACCACGTCCTCCAGCATCGACGCGACGAGTGATCGGTTCGTCGACGACTCCGCTCGGCTCAATCCGAACGAGGCCACCATCCTGGGCATCGTCGACTACGACGACCAGTTGACGGACTATTCGCCGGAAGGACACCAGGCGCGGGCCGAATCGGCGGTCACCGCGCTGCGCGCCGTCGAGGCCATCGAGCCGACCACCGACGCCGAGCGCGCGGCCAAAGCGGTGTTCGCGGAGCGGATCGGCATCTACGCCGAACTGCACGAAGCCGGCCTCCTCCAGTCCGAGCTGAACGTGATCGAGTCCCCGCCGCAGGTCATCAGGATGGTCTTCGACCTGATGGGTACCAGGACCGCACAGGACTGGGAGATCATCGCCAGGCGGCTGGCCAGGGTCCCCGACGCGCTGGCCAACCTGCGTGCCAGCCTGTCCGCGAGCGCGGCGCGCGGCCAGGTTTCCGCGCTGCGCCAGGTCACCAAGGTCGCCGACCAGTGCGAGACCTGGGCCGGACACGGCGGCCAGTCCTTCTTCACCGAGTTCGTCGCGGGCGCGGAGCGGATCGAGGGCGTCGACAACGCGCTGCGCATCGACCTGCGGGCCGGCGCGACCGCCGCCGCCAGCGCCTACGCCGACCTCGCCCAGTTCCTCCGCGCGGAACTGGCGCCCAAAGCCCCGGCCAAGGACGCCGTCGGCGCCGACGTCTACCGGCTGTGGTCGCGGTCGTTCACCGGCGCCGACCTCGATCTCGCCGAGGCCTACCAGTGGGGTTGGGAGGAGTTCTTCCGGATCGAGACCGAGATGAAGGGCCTCGCCGACCGGATCAAGCCGGACGCGACCCTGGCCGAGGCCGCCGCCGCACTGGACGCCGACCCCCGATACCGGGTGCGCGGCACCGACGGCCTGCGGGACTGGATGCAGCGGCTGTCCGACCAGGCACTGGCCGACCTGCGCGACGTGCACTTCGACATCCCGGACCCGCTGATGAACCTGGAATGCCGGATCGCGCCGCCCGGCGGCGGCGTCGGCGCCTACTACACGGGGCCGACCAGCGACTTCAGCCGTCCCGGCCAGATGTGGTGGTCGGTACCGGCCGGCCAGCAGGACTACGCGACCTGGCGGGAGACCAGCACCGTCTACCACGAGGGCGTGCCCGGCCATCACCTGCAGATCGCCACCGCCGTCTACCAGCAGGACACCCTCAACAAGTTCCAGCGGCTGATGAGCGGCACCTCCGGCTACTGCGAGGGTTGGGCGCTGTATGCCGAGCGGCTGATGCGCGAACTCGGCTACCTCGGCGACGAGGGCAACCTGATGGGCATGCTCGACGCGCACCTGTTCCGCGCGGCACGGGTGATCGTCGACATCGGCATGCACCTGGAACTGGAGATCCCGGCCGGCACCGGCTTCCACCCCGGCGAGCGCTGGACTCCCGAGCTGGGCCTTGAGTTCATGCTGACCAGGACGATCACCGACCCGCACCACGTCCACGACGAGATCGACCGCTACCTCGGCTGGCCCGGCCAGGCCCCGTCCTACAAGCTCGGCGAACGGCTGTGGCTGACCGCGCTGGCGGAGGCCAAACAGCGCAAGGGCGCGGAGTTCGACCTCAAGGCGTTCCACCAGCAGGCCCTGGAAATGGGCGCCATGGGCCTGGACACCCTACGTGAACGACTCGCCGAGATCTGAGCTTCCGCCGGTTGCGCGGCCCTCGGGAGCCGAGGGCCGCGCGACCGGCGGGGCGAGTGGCAGGGTGTGGCCGAGTACCGCGAAGGGCCGAGGATCGCCGGCGAACAGGAAGTTGCGCAGCACATCGACGAAACCGACCCTGCGGTAGAGCTGCCAGGCCCGCGTCGGACCCTCCGGAGTGGACAGTAGCGTCGTCCTGTCCGGCACCCCGTCCAACAGCATCCGCAGCAGGCCCTCGCCGATGCCGTGGCCCTGCGCGTCCGGGCGCACGTGCAGTTCGGTGAGTTCGAAGTAGTCCCGCGTCCAGGCCTCCACCGCGGCCGGGCCCGAGGTGACCAGCAGCCCGCGCCGCACCTGCTCGTGCCACCACTGGCCGGGCGCGCCCCGGTAGCCGTAACAGATCCCGATCAGCCGCTGGCTGTCATCCAGCGCCGCGACACAGCGCCAGCCCTCGCGCAGCATGTGCGTCAACCACATCGGGGCCCGCTGTTCGGTGGTGCCCTTCGGATAGCGCATCGCGGTGACGTAGATGTCCAGCGCCTCGGGCAGCCGGGCCCGCAGTTCGGCGACGGAGAAGCTGACGATCCGGTACCGGGGCACCGGCGGTGCCGAGGTCATGCGCCCGCCTCCTCGCCGGCCAGGTCCGCCACGGTGCCGCCGGTCAATCGCACCAGTTCGGCGAAGGTGATCGGGAACACCGTCTTCGGATGCCCGGCCGCCGCCCACACCACCGGATAGCGGGTCAGGTACTCGTCGACGAGGGTCGGGATCGGCGCGGGGTGGCCGACCGGCGCGACCCCGCCGATCGCCTGGCCGGTGTGGGTGCGGACGAACTCGGCGTCGGCCCGCTCGATCCGTGCCGCACCCGCGAGCGCGGCCAGTCGCAGCGGGTCGGCCCGGTGCGCGCCGGAGGTCATCGCTAGCAGCGGGGTCGGGTTGCCGTCGGAGCCGATGGCCTTGAACACCAGGCTGTTGGCGATCGCGCCGATCTCGATCCCGAGCGCGGCGGCGGCCAGCGCCGCGGTGCGCGCATCGTCGTCGAGCACCCGGACCCCGTCGGCCGACGTACCGAGGCCGGCCTCGGCGAGCGCCGCGACGACTTTTCGAACACCTGCGTGGTCAAGCGAGCTCACACGTTCTCCCGAAGCTGGGGCCGATGCCGGGCGGGGATGCGCAGGCCGTCTGCGCCTGGACATCAGACCATGCGCGGCGATGACGATCGGTGGCCCTACCGACGCTCCCATTGTGACCTAGCGACGGCCGATTTTCCTCCGTCGACGGGCCGAGCCCGGCAGGCCTGTCGACCAGGGCGCCGATCCCCGTGCCTGCCTGCGAATACCGCGTTCGTCACAGCGGTTGAGCACTGTCGGTGTCGTGGGTTATCCTCAAGATGTTCGAACAGATGTTCGATCGCGGGTTGTCGGTCCCGGATGTGGGTCGAGCGCCATGTGATCGAGCACAGTCCGGTGGTGGGGCGGGGGAAGCGCCTCACCACCGGACCCGCCGGCTTCCCTCGGCGGAGCGTCGTAGCACCGACGTTTCCGACTCGTAAGGAGGCCTCGAATGTCAGCTCTGATCGACTTCCCGGTGCCAACGCCCACCTCGTCAACGCCACAACCCGAGCCCGAGCAGGCGGCACGGCCGACGCCACGGCACGGCGGCGGGTACCCCAGCCCGAGGGCGGTTGCCGCGCCCCGGTCGGCGGCGGCGCTGCTGCGGGAGGCACGGGCCGGAATCGTCGAGGCCCAGCACGAGACCGACGCGGCCCAGCGCTATGCGACGGCCTACCTGGCCGCGCTGCGTGCCGCCGCGGCGATGCTCGCGTTGCGCGGTCGTCCGCACCGGGGCAGGGCCCGCCCGGCGAGTGCCTGGGTGCTGTTGGCCACCCTCGCACCGGAGCTGCGCGAGTGGGCCGATTTCTTCGCGGCCGGTTCGGGGCGGCGCGCGGCCATCCTGGCCGGCATCACCCGTGGCGTCACCCAGCGCTGCGCCGACGACCTGGTCCGCTCGGCGGCGATCTTCGCCGATCTGGTCGACGACGAGGTCGCCGAGCGTGGCGGTGCCAACCCGCCGGACCCGGCGCGGACACGGGCGGTCACATGAGTGGGCAGGCCCTCGTCGACCACGACCGGCTGTTGCGGCGGTTGGCCATCGAGGCGGAGGACCTGGCCGGTTCCATCGATTACGACAAACTGGAACACCAGGTGCCGGGCTGTCCCGATCTCACCGTCGGTGAGGCGGCCCGGCACGTCGGCAGCGATTCCCGGATGCTGCTGTACTGGCTGCGCGAGGGGCGCAGGCCGAGGGACTGGCAACGTGAACCGGCCTCGAACCAGAGCCTCGCCGACTACCTGCGTACCGGTATCGCGCCGCTGCTGACCGAACTGGCCGAACACGATCCGGGGGAGCCGGCGCCGGGCTGGTTTCCCGACGACCGCAGCTACGGTTTCTGGCAGCGGCGGATGGCGCACGAGGTGAGCGTGCACCGGGTGGACGTGCAGCGCGGGATCGGGATGCCGGTCGAGGACATTCCCGAGGTGCCCGAGGACATCGCCCTCGACGGCATCGACGAGGTGCTGACCGTCTGGTTCCAGTACCGGCTGACCACCCTGCGGGTGTCCGGGACCAAGGACAAGGACGTCACCATTCGCACCGGCGGCCGGGAATGGCTGGCCCGCACCGGCCCCGGCGTCGAGGCCAACCAGGTGTTCCGGCTGTGGCGGACGCCGTGGGAGACCGGTTGGCATCCCGGCGACGAGGAAGGCGCCGAGGTGTCCGGCTCGGCCATGGAGGTCTACCTGTGGCTGTGGGGCCGGCGCGGGGTCACCCAGATCCCGCGTGAGGGCGACTTCGACGCCATCGGCCAACTCTGGGTGCTGCTGCGGCTGGCCACCCGCTGACGATCGGCCGGCCGCCCTCTTCCCGACATCCGGGGCGGCCCGCCGATCTGCCGGCACCACGTCATCGGCGGCCAGTCGGCGCAGTGCGTTGGACCGGAACGTTCCCGGCCAACCTGATGTCGGATTAGGTCAATGTGTCGAGCATGGCGACGAATTGGATTACTCGGGTCTGCCAGGTATAGGCGCGGCTCACCTTGTCGCGGGTGTTGCGCCCGAGCGTGTCCGCCAACTGCGGTCGGGTGACGATGTGGTGCAGCGCCGCGGCAAGCCTGGCGGGACTGCGTGGTGCCACCAGCAATCCGGTGACTCCGTCGACGACAAGGGAGGCCAGCGGCCCCACCGCCGTTGCCACGACCGGTACTCCACTCGCCCACGCTTCCAGCATCACGGTGGGGAATGCGTCGTTGGCGCTGGTCGGGCAGGTGACCAGGGCACGTGCGCTACGAAGTGCCGTGAACTTCTCGTGGCCGGTCAGGCTGCCCGCGAAGGTGACGTTGTCGGTGATGCCGAGTTCACGGACGAGTGCCTCGTATCGAGGGCGGGCAGTACCGTCACCGATCACCAGCAGCCGCAGGTCGCGGTCGAACCGTGTGGTGTAGAACCGCACCGAGTCGAGCAGTTGATCAAGGCCTTTCCAGTCGTGGGTGGGGTCGAGGCGGGCCATGAAGACGGCGGAGAACTCCGGTCGGCCGGTGGCTGGGGCCACCCGCAGGATGGCGTCGTCGACGGCGTTCTCCAGTACGGCCACCTTGTCGCCGTACCTGTGCCGCAACAGGTTGCCGACGTGTTCGGACACGCCGAGGATGAGCCGGGCCCTGCTCATCATGTGCGACTCCGCCAGCGAGTAGGCACCGGCCAGCGCGTTGAAGATGGTTCGGCCGGGCTTGATCAGGCTGGCCGCGTGATAGGTGACGACGACGGGGGTGTCCTTGGCCGCCATGGTTGCCACGTCGGCCAGACCGGGCACGGGGGTGTGCACGTTGATGAACTGGGGAGCCTCGGCTCGGATGATCTTACGGAGCTGGAACGGCCAACGGGGATCGATCGGGGTGTAGGACAGGCGCCCCATGGCGGGCAGTCGGTACACCCGCAGACCGGACGCCTCCTCGTGAAGGTCGATGCGTTTGCCTCCACCGGTGGTCACGACCACGCTTCGCCAACCGGGCAGGGACTGTAGCGCTCCGGCGAGTCCGTGCACGTACGTTTCGACGCCGCCGACGTGCGGTGGGTAGTACGGCGACACGAACAGAACGGTGCGTTCACCGGTCACGGGATATCCTCTTGACTCGGACAGCAAGAGCTGTGGTTCTTGTTGTTCAGGAAGGGTTGGGTGCTGTGCGAATGTCCTGGACACTGGCCCGTGTGCCTTGTCGGCGCTGCGGCCATGTGCGTGACGAACACCGACACGTGCGTGGTGGTACGGACTGCGGACGGTGCGGTTGTGCTGGTTTCCGCTGGTTTGCGCGGCGTGGCGGATGAGGCGCGTTATGTCACTGGGCTCCTACGGCTGGTGATCGGCGGCGTGGATACCGTGACATGGCTTCTCGGAAGGCGGCGATGGTTCGTTCCGCCTGTAGCCTCCAGGTCAGGCGGGTGGTGACCTTGTGTCGTGCGGCAAGGCCGAGTCGGGTGCGTAACTCGTGGTCGTCGGCCAAGGTACGAATGGCCGATGAGAGGCGCGCGCTGTTGCCTGGTGGGACGAGGAGGCCGTCGACGCCGGAGGTGACGATCTCGGTGATTCCGCCTGCTGTGGTCGCCACCACCGGCCGGGCGCAGGCCATCGTCTCGGCCAGCACCGTGCCGAAGCTGTCGAACAGTGTTGGCAGGACCAGGAACGACGACCGTTGGTAGGCGGCGGTCAGTGAAACGCCGGTGAGCGTGCCGGCGAAGCTGACCTGCCAACTCAGGCCGAGGGCGGTGGCGAGTTCCTCGTAGCCGCGTCGGGCGTCGCCGTCTCCGACGATAGTCAGATTGACGTGGCATCCTTGATCCTTGAGATGGCGCAGCGCACGAAGCAGGTCGGGCAGGTTCTTGTAGCGCGCGGCCTTGGCCAGTGACCCGACGAACAAGGCGTGCGGGGGGACACCGAAGGGTTCGGGTGCGCCGGGCGCGAAGGTCTCCGGGTCGATGCCGGGGTGGATGGTGACCGCGTCCTCCCGGAACGGCTGGGGCAGGTTGGCGCGCACATAGTCGGACGAGGTGATCACCAGATCCGTCCTGCCAAGGGTTCTCGGCAGGATGAGCCGTTGATAGCCGCGTACCAGGACGTCGGAGATCAGGCTGTCCTTGCGCATCGGACCGGTGTGGTAGGTAAGGACGAACGCTCGCTCGCCGGCCACCGTGGCCGTCAGATCGGCCAGTCCTGGTACGGGGGCGTGCGCGTTGACCAGCGAGGGTTGCTCGCGCCGAATGATCTCGCGGAGCATCCCGCGCCAGCGAAGTCCGATCGGCGTGTTGGACAGTCGCAGGTCCCAGGGCATTCGGTAGATCCGCACCCCGCCGGCTGTCGAACAGGACAGGCCCTGGTGCGGCTGGTGACCGCCGCTGGTCACGATCGCGACCGACCAGTCGGTCTGCCGACGCAGCTCCCCGGCCAGGGATTCGACGTATCGTTCGACGCCGCCCACATGTGGCGCGTAGTAGGGCGTGACCAGTAGTAGCCGGGGTCGTGTCGGCGGGCTCGCGGTCGGGTCAGGCCGCACGATGCGCGTCCACTGTGGTCGGTCGCGTCCTGGTGCGGATAAAGGTGATGTCGTGTGCGTCAGCCACGTACCTGGGTAGGCGCGACGTCAGCCGGGAGACATATTCCGCGCGGGTTGCGAACAGTCGGTCGATCAGCGCGACGAGCGAGTCGGGGCTCACTTCGGCGATGCCGGTCACCCAGTCTTCGAGACCGAGGTCGCGCATGATCCCTCTGGTTTTGTGGTCGTACTCGATCGCGACACAGGGCAC
>DATATE010000229.1:0-1779 GCA_036268955.1 Pseudonocardiaceae bacterium | reverse complement strand
GCAGGCAGCTGCGAACGGACGAACTCATCGAAGGTCATCGCGCCGCCTGATCGAGGTGCCTACTTTGTACACGCACCAGCGCGCCGATCTGTTGAGCCCAACCCTCAAACGGGGCCAGCGACCCGCGAACACCCACCACTCGATCAGCCCGAGACCGAACGTCCTAGGTCGCGTCCCAGGTTCGGTGTAATTGACGCCGGACTGGGTTCCTGGTTGGTGATGTTAGGCGACGGCTCCGACAGTTGCGGGTTCGGCGATCAGGTCGGTGTCGATCTTGGGTCGGATCGGGGTTGGTGGGTCGAGCAGCTGGTGTCGTAGGTCGGCCAGCACGCGGGTGGCCGCGGGTGTCATGGTCATGCCGCGCCAGCCGCGTGAGGCCCGGTCGAGCACGGCCCAGACGAGGTTGAGACAGGAGCTCTCGCCGGGTAGTCGGCCGATGACTTTGACGCGGCGGCGGGTCTCGCCGAAGGTGCGTTCGATGAAGTTGGAGTGCCGGATCCGCTTGTGGTGCTCGGTCGGGAAGCGCAGGTAGCTGGTCAGCTGCGCTCGGTCGGTGAGCAGGCACTTCACCGCGGCCGGGTAGGCGCGGGCATGCTGATCGGCGAAGGCGTCGATGCGGGCCTGCACGGCGGCCACGAGCTCGTGCCCGGGCGTCATGCCGGCGGCGATCAACTCGTCGGTGTCGAAGATCGCCCAGTAGGCGTCACGCATCTCGGTCTGGACCTCGGCGGGCAGCTTGGCCAGATAGTTGCGGCATCGGTGGATCAGACACCGCTGCCGCAGGCTGCGCGGCAGAGAGGACTCCGCGGCGTTGATCAGCCCGGCGGCGCCGTCGGAGATCACGAGCAGCGGCGGGCGCAGTCCCCGGGTCTTGAGTTCGTCGAGGAAGTCGCCCCACGCGTCGGTGGACTCGCTGCCGCCTGCGGCCAGCGCGACGAACACCGGTGCGCCGGCGGTAGTGATGCCCCACGCCGCCAGCACCGGTTCGGCGCGGGCGCCGGGGTGCATCTTGAACATGCTGGCGTCCAGGAACAGGTAGTCCAGCTCGAGATCGTCCAGGCGCCGGGTCGACCAGCGCTCGAACTCGCCGCCGATCGCCTGGCAGACCCGCGAGACGGTCGACTTGCTCAAAGCGGCTTCGGCGCCGAGGGCGTCGGCCAGCGTGTTCTCCACATCGCGGACCGACAGGCCGCGCACGAACCCGGCGATCACCAACGCTTCCAGGGCGTTGCTCTTGGTCACCGTCTTGCCGAACAGCTGCGACGCGAACGCCTCGGTGGTGCCGCGCACCTTCGGCCGCTCGATGGTGACCGGCCCGGCAGTGGTCTTGATTGTCGAATCCTGGTAGCCGTTGCGGGAGCCGGCGCGCGCCTGCGGCGCGTCGGCGCGGCGCTGGTAGCGGGCCCGGCCGAGGAACACCTCGACCTCGGCCTCCACCGCGGTCTGGATGATCAGGCGGGCACCGAGACGCGCGACGTCCTCGATGATCTCGGCCAGCTCACGCTGACCGTCGAACAGGGCATCGATCTCGCTGCGGATCCGGTCGGTGGGAGATACTCGTGCAGACACGGGCGTAGTCCTTCCTTCGCTGAGTTGGTAGCTCTTGAAGGAACCTACGCCCGTCGTCATTTACACCGGGGTTGGGACGCGACCCGCCGAGCTCGGCGCTGCTCAGCGGGGGATGGCGCAGATACTGACGTCTGCGACGGCTTCGGTCGTACAGCCGGTCAGTTCTTCTGCGGCAGTCTTGACAGTCCCAGGGTGCCGCACAGTTCGCGT
>DATATE010000228.1:0-81792 GCA_036268955.1 Pseudonocardiaceae bacterium | reverse complement strand
CGAAGCAATGAGTACACCGTACATTCATCTCGCGTATGCTGTAAACATCCTGCTCAAACAGGATCAGCGCACTAGAGCGTGTCTCAAAGTCGTAGCCACTCGTTGATCGCGGCGACATGGACTGTGGCCTCGTAGCGGACGGCGAGCTTGTCAAAGCGTGTGGCTACGGCGCGGTTGCGTTTGAGCCGGTTGATCCCGCACTCCACCGCGTGACGCTGTTTGTAGATCTCCGGATCAAAAGCCGGCGGGCGACCACCGGCACGACCCTTGTTCTTGCGGTGGCGAATCTGATCGGTTTTCTCCGGGATGGTGCACCGGATATCGCGCTGCCGCAGATAGGCCCGGTTGCCGCGCGACCCGTACGCCTTGTCCGCCAACACCCGGTCCGGTCGCGTGCGGGGACGGCCACCAACCATCCGAGCCACCCGGATACGGCCCAGCACGACCTGAAACTGAGGAGAGTCGCCACGCTGACCTGCGGTGAGGACCAGCGAGAGTGGCTTTTGTTCCTGCTCGGTGGCCAGATGCAGCTTGGTCGTCCAGCCACCTCGTGACCGACCCAGCGCGTGATCAGCCGGCTCGGGATCGCCGACACCACCGGGCGGTTCCTTCTGCGCATCCCCTTTTTACGCGCTCCAGCAGCATGCTGGTGCGCACGAGCGATGGTCGAATCGACGCTGACATCCCAGGTGATCAGCCCAGCGGCATCAGCATCAGCCTGTAATCGGGACAGGATCGCAGCCCACACCCCGGCACGCTGCCAGCGGCGAAACAGCCCGTAGATCGCCTGCCAGGACCCGTAGTCCGGAGGGACATCTCGCCAGGGCGTTCCCGCGCGCACCCGCCAGCGGATGCCGTTGATGAGCTGTCGTCTGCTCCATCGCGGCGGGCGGCCTGGTTTCTTCCCGACAGGCAGCAGCGGTTCCAGCACTGCCCACTGCGCGTCGGTCAGGTCCGCTCGCCCCGCCACCGCTACGCTGGCCACGAGGTCTCCGGTGTTCTCGATCTTCTTCGTCGTTGATCGATCTACCGGAGACCTCGCCTATTTGATCAACGACACGCCGCGACAGCGCCATTCAAGATAGCTGCTCGCTGGTCAAGACTTTGAGACACGCTCTAGTCGTACAGGCTGCCGCTCATGCTCGGGTCATCCTGTTCCGTATTCCACGGTTCGCCGACGAAACGCAGGAAGGCGGCGGCCGGCCTGCCGCCGGGACAGCTCCCGGTGTGACGGCCCGAGACCGTGCTGAAGCGGCGGATGCTCAGTCGATGAGGTTGCCGCTCATCGACTGGTCCTGGTAGTCGTCCCCGTCCGGTTGGCCGTCCGGTGCGGTCTCCGCGCCGTAGACCCCCCGGTTGATGACGTCACCGGCCACGTTGCTCGCGGTCTCCTTGCCGACATCGACCGCGACGTGGCCGATACCGTGCTCGGTGCCTGTGGTCAGGTAGCTGCCGAGGCTGCTGTGCGCGGTTTCGGAGTTGTGCAGGTTCTCGTTGAAGTTGTCCTTCAACTTGGTCCCGGTGCTCTGCACGATGTTCTTGGGCGGGTCGGGTGGTGGCGGGTTGCCGTCCCCGTCGCCACTCTTGCCGTCACCGCCCTTGTCGCCGGAGGGTGAGTCGCCGTCACCCTTGCCATCGTCCTGGGCCGCCTTGTCGCCGTCCTGCGCTGCCTTGTCCGCGTCCTGCGCGACGGTTTCGCCGTCCTTGGCCGCCTTGTCCCCGTCCTGCGCGGCTTTGTCGCCGTCCTGCGCTGCCTTGTCCGCGTCCTGCGCGACGGTTTCGCCGTCCTTGGCCGCCTTCTCGCCGTCCTTCGCGACGGTCTCGGCGTCCTTCGCGGCCTTCTCGCCGTCCTTGGCCGCGGTACCGACCTCCTTGACGTCCTTCAGGTCCTTCCAGGCCTTCTGGATGTCCTTGAGGTCCTGCACCAGTTTCTTGAGGACGTTGACGATCTTCTCAACCAGCGAGGTGGCTTCCTCCACCTTGTCGGCGGCGTTCGCGCCCTCGGTGGCGACCTCGGCGGTCGTGGCAGCGGTGGCGGCGGCGTCGGAGGCGCCGAAGGTGAACACGGTCGAGGCCAGCGCGGCGACCCAGGTGACGATCAGCCACTCGACGCACTGGGCGATGATGCCCTTGATGAAGTTGTAGGCCGCCTCCATCAGCGTGGAACTCAGCTGCAACATCATCATGACGTTGCCCGCGGTGCTGGCCGTCTGCTCGACGCCGTTGAAGTAGTTCTGAACCTGCTTGGTGGCGGCTTCCTTCGCGTCGCCGGTCCAGTTGGCGAACCCGGTCTGGGTGATCTGGGTCAGCTCGTTGCCCAGATTGCCGATGTCCTTGCCGATCTCGGAGAAGTCGCCAGCGGCCTCGTCAAGGGCGTCCGGGTTGCCGGTGACGAGTTCGAGTGCGTCCTTCAGCGGCTGGATGACATCCAGCAGGAAGCCGAGGCCCGCGCTGATCAGCGCGTTGAGCGGGTCTTCGAGGATGCCTTGGGCACCCATCGCGAAGTTGGCCACATCCGAGGCGACCGAGCCGTAGTCGCCCTCGCCGGCGGCCTGCACGGCCTTGGAGGCGGGTAGGGCCAACGGCAGATCCAGCGCGGCATCCTTCAACGTGTCGCCGGTGCTCTTGCTGTCGCTGTCCGCGCTGGTGTCGGTAGCGGTGTCCGCCATGTCACGCCCCTCCCGAGTCGCCGGAGCCGCCGCCGCTGATCTCCGGGGCCTCCGGCGCACCGTCGAGGTCGGTCATGACCTCGTTGAACTTGTCCTGGACGGCGTCCTCGTTCTGCTGGTACTGGTCCGCGGTCGCCTTGATGTTGCCGGCCAGCGTCTGAATGCCGGAGACCATCGTGTTCACGTGGTCGGAGAAGCTGCTGTAGAGGCCCTGGTAGATCTCGTAGGGCCCCAGGTTGCCGAGCAGTCCCCAGGCCTTCTGCGGCACCTTCCCGTTGGCCTCGGCGACCTTGCCCTTGATGCCCTCGGCCTCTTCGGCCTTGCCGGTGGTCTTCGCGCCCGCCTCGCTGATCTCCGACGGGGTGGCCTTGTATCCGTCTCCCATTACTCATCACTCCCGTAGAGGCGTAGGTAGCCCTCAGAGTCGTCGTCGGCTGGTGCCGGTGCCGGCCGACTGGGGCCCGGCTGGGGTCGGAAGGGTGGAGGGTCGGCGCGCAGGTACTGGCCGTCGTCCGAAGAGGACCGCGCCTGCTCCCCGCGCAGGCGCTCTTCCTCCTTGTCGCCGGCCTCGATCTTGTCGCCCAGAATCTCCTTCTGGGTGGCCATCACCCGGTCCAGGATGTTCATCCGGTCGCCGACGTAGCGCTGCACGATGGCCGCCTGCTGCCGGGCGCCGTCGGCGACCGCCAGCCGCAGCGCCGACATGATCGAGCTGCTCAACGTCTGTGCGGACGAGGCCTGCATCGCCTGCTCGGTGAGCCGTACGTCGATGACGGCACCGCCGGGGCCTGCCACGACGGTGACGGAGCGGTCCGGCGAACTCGATGTCGCCCGGATCGCGGTGATCTCCTCTTTCATCCCCGCGTAGCGCTCCGCAAGGTTCTCCCCACTCTTCGCCGGAGGCGGGGTGAACGAAGCAGAGGAAGCAGAGGAACCAGGCGGACCCCAGGGATTCGATGCCATCGTTGCGCAACCTTTGTCTGGTTCGAGTATCTTTGCCGGCATTCTAGGGCGGTGTGCACCGCCGATCTCGCACGATGACGGGTGCCGGGTCGTGACGCGGTGGTTCACCCCGGTTCGGGCGCGCCACTCGCCGCGTCCCAGAGGCCGGGTGTGCTGCCGCACCGGCATCGCACCTGACCTGGTAAGCGTCATCTGAGTACTGGGCATTCTGGCAGCCTCCGCAATCCCCGACCAGCACCAACCGGGCCGAAGGCGCTCCGCCTGCCGTTCCAGCTTGGTTACGGAGTAGACGGAGCCCCGCGACGATCGGTTCCGTGGAAATACCGGCTGCCTTGCCTGGTCAGCCCATGTCCGGCCGGCCGAACTCCACCGAACGGTCGGAAGCGCTTCGACTACGTTCGGTGTCTGGCACGATGAGCGGCGATGAACCGGACAGTGCCCGCCAACGGAGGTTCGTGGTGACCGCTCAGCCCGCCGGCGCCGAAGCAGGCGCCGACCAGCCGGACACGTCCCGTTACAGCGAGAAGACCCTGCGCCGGATCAGGCACGCCAGGGTCACCCGAGACACCATCGTCGCCCTCGGCGGTGTCTTCTTCACCGTCGCCTGGTTCGCCTTTCCCCGACCGCCGTACACCCTCAACGATCCACTCGAACGACTGACCATCCCCGTGGCGGTCGTCTTCGGCATCGCGGCGCTGGTACGTGGTGTCATGATGCCGCTTGGCTGGGACCGGACCTGGTCACGCACGATGCGGTACACCTGTTCGATCATCTTCGTCCTGGTCGGCCTGTACTTCATGCTCTTCTCGGCCGTCCAAAGTGGTCACCTCGAAGTCGTGGGAACCGGCGTGACCACCGACTGCAAGTTTTTTCCCGGTATCGCGTCGGTACATGCCGGCGGGAACCCTGAATGGGCTTGTGACATCGACGTCCACTGGACCGATGGCACCACGACGGCCGAGAACGTCAGCGCCCCGACCGAGATCGTGGACGGGCAGCACATCGAGTACGCGAAGCCGTTCATAGGCCACCTGTTTCCCTTCGGCAACCAGCCGGTCGCCGCGTGGCAGGAAGTGTGGTTCTACCTCCTCGCCGGGGTGGTGATGCTCCTGCAATCGCTGTTCGCGCTCGGCGTGTTGATCTTCGGTACGACTCCGCCGATGAAACCCGTTGCCCAGGTTGGCGGACCGGCCGAGAACCGGCCCGCCAACCTGGACGGGCAGTAGCTCCTCAGCCCTTGAGATCCTCGTCGATGGTGCCGCTCTGCGACGGCCAGCCGGACGGACCGTCCTCGGCGTCGGTTCGCTGGTAGCTGTTGCCCATCGGGTCGACCAGGTTGCCGGTCTCGTTCGCGCCGGCTTCCAGTCCGGCGTCGATGAAGGTGTCCGCCAACGGACTCGGGCCGCTGCCGCTGCCGGACGTCAGATAGCTGCCGAAGCCCTTACCCGCGTTACTGGTGACGTTCTCCTGCATGTGCTTGATCGGGTTCGCCAGGCCCTCTTTCGCCTCGTTCAACTTGTTCTGGAACAGGTTCGGCTTCTGGGCGCCCTTGACGGTCTCCGCGGCGTCCTTACCGGCGGCACCAGCGTCCTTGCCGGCGCTCTCGGCGGCTTTGCCCGCGTCCTTGCCGGCGGCCTCGGCGGCTTTGCCGGCCTCCTTCGCGGCGCCTTCGGTGCTCTCGATGGCGTCCTTGCCCTCGCTGAGCAGGCTGTGGTTCTTGGAGATTTCATGGCCGAAGGACTTGATCTTCTCGATGATGTCCTCGATCGCCTTGACGATCTTCTGGATCAGCGAGGTGGTCTGCTCCACCTTGTCGGCGGCGTTCGCGCCTTCGACGGTGGCCTCCGCGGCGGTCGCCGCCGTTGCCGCCGCATCGGAGGCGCCAAAGGTGAACACCGACGTGGCGAGGGCGACGACCCAGGTCGCGATCAGCCATTCGATGAACGTAGCCAGGATTCCGTTGATGATGGTCTTCGCCGCATCCATCAGCGTGCCGCTGATGCCGAGTACCTGTGCGATGTCGCTGGCATTGTTGGCGGTGCCTTCGACGCCTTGGACGAACGTCGATATCGCCTGCGTCGCGGCGTTTTTCGCGTCACCGCTCCAGTTCTGCAAGCCGCTGGTGGTGATCTGGTCCAGTTCGCCGGCCAGCTTGCCGATGTCCCTGCTGACGTCGGTGAACGCGTCCTTGCACTCGTCGAGCTTGTCCGGGTTGCCGGTGACCGCGTCCACACAGTCCTGGATCGGCTGGCAGACATCCTCAAGAAAGCCGAGACCGGCGGTGATCAACGCGTTCAAGGGGTCCGCAGCGGTGGTCAGCGCACTCAACGCGAAGGTGCCCACATCGGCCGCCAGCGAGCCGATGTTGCCGTCCTGCGCGGCGCTGACGCCCTTCGCCGCCTGCGAGACCATCGGCGTGTTCTTGACTACGAGCGCTCCCACCGATTTCGAATCCTCACCAGCCATCTCAGGCCCCCTCTCCCGCGCTCGCGCTCGGCGTCGGCGGCGCCGGTTCCTCGCCGATCTCCTTGTCGATGTCGGAGAAACTGTCGGAGATCGAGTCCTCGTTCTCCTTGTAGTTCGTGGCGATCTTCTGGATGGTGCCTGCCAGGTTCGCGATGCCCTGCGACATCGCGTCCATGTGGTCGTTGAGCTGGCTGAGCAGCGTGGCGTACTTGCCCTCGGTGATCTTTCCGACCAGACCCCAGGACCCGCTCGGTACCTGGGCCTCGCTGATGCTCGACTTGATGCTGTCGGCGTCGTCGGCCTTGTCCCCGGTCTTGCCGGCCGTGTCCGCCATCTCCTGGTGGTTGGCTTGGAAGCTGCCGCTCACCACTCATCACTCCCACCGATGCCCTGGAAGCCCTCGTCCTCTTCGGATTCCTGCTGCCGCCGGCGGGCGGGCTGGCCCATCGGCGGGCGCTGCGTGACCGGCGGGGCGGGCGGCGGGCCGGCCGGCGTCGGCGGCCGGAACTGGGGCGGGGGCGGGGTTTGCTGCGCCGGCGCGGGGGCGGCCTGGGGCGAGGCGGGGCGCTGGACCGGTGCGTCGTACACGCTCGGGTCGCTGAAACGGGCCTGCTCGGCGCGCTCCTGCGCGAGCCGCTCCTGCGCCTCCTCGCCGGCCTTGATCTTGTCGCCGAGGATCTCCTGCTGGGTCGCCATCACTCGCTCGGAGACCGGGGAGTCGCCTACGTAGCGCCCGACGACCTCGGCCTGCATCTTGGCCGCCTGGGCGACCGCCAGCTGCATCGTGGTGAGGATCGACCGGCCGAGGCTCTGCGCCGAGCCGCCCGCGAGCGCCTGCTCGGACAGTTTCAGGTCGACGACGGAACCACCCGGCCCGGCGATCACGGTCACCGCGCGGTCACTGGAGTTCACCGTCGCTCTGATCGCGACGATCTCGTCCTTCATCTCGGCGTAGTGAGCGAGACGATCTTCGATGCTCTGACTCACGTGTCCTCCCCGCTGATCGGCCAGCGCCCCCGTGTGCTCCGGGTGTGCGTCTGACATGCGGGTTACCCGAACCGAGTTCCGAAACGGCATCCGTGATTCGGAATAGGACCGGGGCCCGCCTGGTTGTTGGTAGTGGTCCGTACCGGACCATGCCCATGGTGGCGTATCCCACGTCGACCCGTAGGCGGATTGCCGTGATCCGCCCCGACCGGTTGACCCCGGTTTTGCTTACCGCAGGCAGGCCAGGTATCTTTGGTACTCGTGCCCGACCCATGTCGGGCCGCTCCGTGTGCCTGCGGGTTGGGATGGGCATCTCAGATGCCCTCCGGCCTCGGCAGGCGGCGGGAGTCCTCCCGAAGCCCATTGGGACTGTAGCGGTACCTCATGGGTCCAAGGTTGGGGCGACACGCCCGACCTCGGGTTACGGAGGACCACGAACTACAAGATGTCCACGGAGCGCAAGGACCGCGCTCGCGGACGCCAACGCAGGAGAAAGCCGGTCAATGCCCACGATCCAGCAGCTGGTCCGCAAGGGCCGCGAGGACAAGGTCGCCAAGCAGAAGACTGCGGCGCTCAAGGGGAGCCCGCAGCGGCGGGGCGTGTGTACCCGCGTCTACACCACTACGCCCAAGAAGCCGAACTCGGCGCTCCGCAAGGTCGCTCGTGTGAAGCTGACCAGTGGCATCGAGGTGACGGCGTACATCCCCGGTGAGGGTCACAACCTGCAGGAGCACTCGATGGTGCTCGTGCGTGGCGGCCGGGTGAAGGACCTGCCTGGCGTTCGCTACAAGATCATCCGCGGTTCGCTGGACACCCAGGGTGTCAAGAACCGCAAGCAGGCTCGTAGTCGTTACGGCGCGAAGAAGGAGAAGGGCTGATGCCACGTAAGGGACCGGCCCCGAAGCGGCCGTTGATCTCCGACCCGGTGTACGGCTCACCGCTGGTCACCCAGCTGGTCAACAAGGTGCTCAAGGACGGCAAGCGGTCGGTGGCCGAGCGCATCGTCTACGGCGCCATGGAAGGTGCCCGCGAGAAGTCCGGCACCGACCCGGTGATCACGCTCAAGCGCGCGCTGGACAACGTCAAGCCCACGCTGGAGGTCAAGAGTCGCCGCGTCGGTGGCGCCACCTACCAGGTGCCGATCGAGGTCAAGCCCGGTCGGGCCACCACGCTGGCGCTGCGTTGGCTGGTCAGCTTCTCCCAGGCTCGCCGCGAGAAGACCATGATCGAACGCCTCCAGAATGAACTGCTCGACGCGAGTAACGGACTCGGCGCCAGCGTCAAGCGTCGTGAGGACACTCACAAGATGGCCGAGTCGAACAAGGCTTTTGCCCACTACCGCTGGTGATCTTGGCGGTTGACCTGTCCGGTCGGCCGCAAAGCACAAGCCCAAGTGAGCGCGAACACGCTGCTCAAGACAGGGGACGAGACTCGTGGCACGCGACGTGCTGACAGACCTGTCCATGGTCCGCAACATCGGGATCATGGCCCACATCGACGCGGGCAAGACCACCACGACCGAGCGGATCCTTTTCTACACAGGGATCAACTACAAAATCGGCGAGGTGCACGACGGCGCCGCGACGATGGACTGGATGGAGGAGGAGCAGAAGCGCGGTATCACCATCACTTCTGCCGCCACCACCACGTTCTGGAACGACCACCAGATCAACATCATCGACACTCCTGGCCACGTCGACTTCACCGTTGAGGTGGAGCGCAACCTGCGGGTGCTCGACGGTGCCGTTGCCGTTTTCGACGGCAAGGAAGGCGTCGAGCCCCAGTCCGAGCAGGTGTGGCGGCAGGCCGACAAGTACGACGTGCCGAGGATCTGTTTCGTCAACAAGATGGACAAGATCGGCGCGGACTTCTACTTCACCGTGCAGACGATCTCCGACCGCCTCGGTGCCAAGCCGCTGGTCATCCAGCTGCCCATCGGCGCGGAGTCGGACTTCATCGGCATGGTCGACCTCGTCGAGATGCGGGCGCTGACCTGGCATGGTGAGGTCCAGAAGGGCGCCGACTACACCATCGAGGAGATCCCCGCGGATCTCGTCGAGAAGGCTGCCGAGTACCGGGAGAAGCTGCTGGAGGCCGTCGCCGAGACCGACGACGTCCTCATGGAGGCCTACCTCGGTGGCGAGGAGCTGACCGTCGAGCAGATCAAGGCCGGTATCCGCAAGATCGTCGTGGACCGCTCCGCGTTCCCGGTGATGTGCGGCTCCGCGTTCAAGAACAAGGGCGTCCAGCCCATGCTCGACGCGGTGATCGACTACCTGCCTTCGCCGATCGACGTGCCGGCGGTGGAGGGCACGCTGCTGGACGGCGTCACGGTCGAGACACGCGCGCCGAGTGCGGACGAGCCGTTCTCCGCGCTTGCCTTCAAGATCATGACCCACCCGTTCTTCGGCAAGCTCACCTACATCCGGGTGTACTCCGGCAGGCTGCCGGCCGGTTCGCCGGTCATCAACTCGACCAAGGACCGTACGGAGCGCATCGGGAAGATCTTCCAGATGCACGCCAACAAGGAGAACCCGGTCGACGAGGCGCTGGTCGGGCACATCTACGCGGTCATCGGCCTGAAGCAGACCACGACCGGGGACACCCTGTGCGACAAGACGCACCCGATCATCCTGGAGTCGATGACGTTTCCGGCTCCGGTCATCGAGGTGGCGGTCGAACCGAAGACCAAGAGCGACCAGGAGAAGCTGGGCACCGCGATCCAGCGACTGGCCGAAGAGGACCCCACGTTCCAGGTCAAACTGGACGAGGAGACCGGTCAGACGATCATCTCCGGTATGGGTGAGCTGCACCTCGAGGTGCTGGTGAACCGGATGCGCAGCGACTTCAAGGTCGAGGCGAACATCGGTAAGCCGCAGGTCGCCTACCGCGAGACGCTCCGTCGCAAGGTGGAGAAGTACAGCTACACGCACAAGAAGCAGACCGGTGGCTCCGGTCAGTTCGCCAAGATCATCATCAACGTGGAGCCGTTGCCCAAGAACGAGGAGGGCGCGCTCTACGAGTTCGACAACAAGGTCACCGGTGGCCGCATCCCCAGGGAGTACATCCCGTCGGTGGACGCGGGCTGTCAGGACGCCATGCAGTACGGCGTGCTGGCCGGCTACCCGCTCGTGGGTGTCAAGGTGACCCTGGTCGACGGCGCGTACCACGAGGTCGACTCGTCGGAGATGGCGTTCAAGATCGCCGGCTCGATGGCGTTCAAGGAAGCCGCCCGCAAGGCCGACCCTGCGCTGCTCGAACCGATGATGGCCGTTGAGGTGACCACGCCCGACGAGTACATGGGCGATGTCATCGGCGACCTCAACTCCCGCCGTGGCCAGATCCAGACCATGGAGGAGCGCAGCGGTTCCCGCATCGTGAAGGCGTTGGTTCCGCTGTCTGAGATGTTCGGCTACGTCGGCGACCTTCGGTCGAGGACACAGGGCCGGGCGAACTACTCGATGCAGTTCGACTCCTACGCCGAGGTTCCGGTGAACGTCGCGAAGGAGATCATCGCGAAGGCCACAGGCGAGTGACATTGCGTCACTCGGCTGCGGGTGAGCAGTCGGTTCGGCAAAGGCGACGGGGCATGACCCGGAACCGGAGCACCGCAACGGCGTGAGCGCCTCTCCTCCCAGTACCGATGGAGGGGCGCCCGCGCCGAAGTGCGGCCTATCCGTGGTCATTCCCACGGGGTCCGCACACCAGACCCTGACGACAGAACGTCGCACCAGGACAGAGCGTCCCGCGACGGCAAGCAAAAGAAGTCCAGGAGGACAATCCAGTGGCGAAGGCGAAGTTCGAGCGGACCAAGCCGCACGTCAACATCGGGACCATTGGTCACATTGACCACGGCAAGACCACCCTGACTGCGGCGATCTCCAAGGTTCTGCACGACAAGTACCCCGAAGTGAACAAGGCGTCGGCGTTCGACCAGATCGACAAGGCGCCGGAAGAGCGTCAGCGCGGTATCACCATCTCCATCGCGCACATCGAGTACCAGACCGAGAAGCGCCACTACGCGCACGTGGACTGCCCCGGTCACGCCGACTACATCAAGAACATGATCACCGGTGCCGCGCAGATGGACGGCGCGATCCTGGTGGTCGCGGCGACCGACGGCCCCATGCCGCAGACCCGTGAGCACGTGCTGCTCGCCCGTCAGGTCGGCGTGCCCTACATTGTGGTCGCGCTGAACAAGGCCGACATGGTCGACGACGAGGAGATCCTGGAGCTCGTCGAGCTTGAGGTCCGCGAACTGCTCTCCGACCAGGAGTACCCAGGCGACGACCTGCCGGTGGTCCGCGTTTCCGCGCTGAAGGCGCTGGAAGGCGACGCCGAGTGGGGCGACAAGCTCATGGAGCTCATGGACGCGGTGGACGAGAACATCCCCGAGCCGGTCCGTGAGGTCGAGAAGGCCTTCCTGATGCCGATCGAGGACGTCTTCACGATCACTGGTCGTGGCACCGTCGTCACCGGTCGTATCGAGCGCGGCATCATCGAGGTCAACAAGGAGGTGGAAATCGTCGGCATCAAGGAGACGTCGATGAAGACCACCGTTACCTCGATCGAAATGTTCAACAAGTTCCTCGATGAGGGTCGGGCGGGTGACAACGCGGCGCTGCTGCTGCGTGGCATCAAGCGCGAGCAGGTCGAGCGCGGCATGGTCGTCGTCAAGCCGGGCACCACCACCCCGCACACCAACTTCGAGGCGCGGGTCTACATCCTCTCGAAGGAAGAAGGCGGCCGTCACACGCCGTTCTTCAACAACTACCGCCCGCAGTTCTACTTCCGTACCACCGACGTGACCGGCGTGGTGACCCTCCCCGAGGGCACCGAGATGGTCATGCCGGGCGACAACACGGACATGACTGTCGAGCTGATCCAGCCGATCGCCATGGACGAGGGTCTGCGTCTTGCCATCCGTGAGGGTGGTCGGACCGTGGGCGCCGGCCAGGTTACCAAGATCATCAAGTAAGTGCTCCACTCCTGCACCAGGGCTTCGGCCCTGGTGCAGGTCGGTTTCAGCGCAGTACGAACGTGACCCTGGACTCTTAACCAGGGGGCCGATTTGGATCGCCATTACCACATGTGGCATCCTTATCGGGTTGCTCGTAGCTGGGGCGGCTGATGTGCCGCGTCGCGAGATGGCGGATGTGTCAGCCGCCCCGGCAGGCGAGCGGGATAGGCCCTGTAGTTCACCAGTGGCAGTGCCACTGGGGGAGGCGGTCCGGACGGATCGACCAGGGCACGAAACGGGTCCCCCAGGACCCAACCCAGCGACTGGAGTGTTGCGTACCAGTCTGTGCGTCAGGCGTGACACGCCCGACCGCGTGGACCGGGGCAAGGCTTCATCGAACAATTGACCTGTGAATAGGCGAGCGAAGCGACGTCCACGGAGAGCTTTCCTAGGACGCGGGCGACGCGGGAGGAACGAGCAGCCACCATGGCGGGACAGAAGATCCGCATTCGGCTCAAGGCATATGACCATGAGGCGATTGATGCGTCGGCGCGGAAGATCGTCGAAACGGTGACGCGTACCGGGGCTCGGGTTGTCGGCCCGGTGCCGCTCCCGACCGAGAAGAACGTTTACTGCGTCATCCGCTCGCCGCACAAATACAAGGACTCGCGCGAGCACTTCGAGATGCGCACGCACAAGCGCTTGATCGACATCCTCGACCCGACGCCGAAGACGGTTGACGCGCTGATGCGCATCGACCTTCCGGCCAGCGTCGACGTCAACATCCAGTAAGCGCGCGGACTTCGAGGGCGAGAGAGTAACGAGACCCATGTCTGACAGGCAGATCAAGGGAATTCTGGGCACGAAGCTCGGCATGACCCAGGTCTTCGACGAGTCCAACCGGATCGTTCCGGTGACCGTCGTCAAGGCCGGGCCGTGCGTGGTGACCCAGGTACGCACCGAGGAGAAAGACGGCTACGTCGCCGTCCAATTCGCCTTCGGCGCCATCGACCCCCGCAAGGTGAACAAGCCGGAGACCGGCCACTTCGCCAAGGCGGGCGTGACTCCGCGCCGGCACATCGCCGAGCTGCGGACCACCGACGCCGGCGAGTACACCGTCGGCCAGGAGATCACCGCCGAGGTGTTCGACGGCGGTTCGGTCGTCGACGTCACCGGCACCACCAAGGGCAAGGGCACCGCGGGTGTCATGAAGCGCCACGGCTTCAAGGGCCTCGGCGCCGGCCACGGTGTGCAGCGCAAGCACCGCTCACCGGGTTCGATCGGCGCCTGCGCGACCCCGAGCCGGGTGTTCAAGGGTGTCCGGATGGCCGGCCGCATGGGCCACGTCCGGACCACCACGCAGAACCTGACCGTGCACAGGGTGGACGCCGAGTCCGGCCTGCTGCTGATCAAGGGCGCGGTGCCCGGTCCCAAGGGCGGCCTTGTGTTCGTGCGCAGCGCCGCGAAGGGCGGTGCCTGATGGCTCCCAGCAAGACCGAAGAGGTCGTCGAGTACGGCACCACCGTGCGCAGCGTCGACGTTCGCACCCCGAGCGGAGAGGTCACCGGGCAGGTCGAACTGCCCGCCGAGATCTTCGACGTTCAGGCGAACATTCCGCTGATGCACCAGGTGGTCACCGCCCAGCAGGCCGCGGCCCGCCAGGGCACGCACGCCACCAAGACCCGCGGCAACGTCTCCGGTGGTGGCAAGAAGCCCTACCGGCAGAAGGGCACCGGCCGCGCCCGTCAGGGCTCGACGCGTGCGCCGCAGTTCACCGGCGGTGGCGTCGTGCACGGCCCCCAGCCGCGCGACAACTCCCAGCGCACCCCCAAGAAGATGAAGGCCGCCGCCCTGCGCGGTGCCCTCTCCGACCGGGCGCGCAACGAGCGCATCCACGTCTTCACCGGCCTTGTCGAGGGTGAGAAGCCCTCGGTCAAGTCGGCGAAGAAGGTGCTGGCGCTGGTGTCGGAGACCCAGAAGTCACTGGTCGTGCTCAACCGCGGTGACGAACTCGGTCAGCTGTCGGTGCGCAACCTGGACGCGGTGCACGTGCTGACCGTCGACCAGCTCAACACCTACGACGTCCTGGTCAACGACCACATCGTGTTCACCAAGGACGCGTTCGACGCGCTGCTGGCCGGTCCGGCCCGCGGTCGCTCCGGCAAGGGTGTCGCGAGCTCCGCTGAAGTCGAGCTGGAGGCAGCCGAATGATCCCCGATCCGCGCGACATCCTGATCGCGCCAGTGGTCTCCGAGAAGTCCTACGGCCTTCTCGAGGAGAGCAAGTACACGTTCCTGGTGGCACCGCAGGCCAACAAGACCGAGATCAAGATCGCGGTCGAGAAGGTGTTCGGCGTCAAGGTGGTCAGCGTCAACACGATCAACCGCCAGGGCAAGCGCAAGCGCACTCGCGCTGGCTACGCGAAACGCAAGGACACCAAGCGGGCCATCGTGACCCTGTCCGCCGAAAGTAAGCCGATCGAGATCTTCGGCGGCCCGGCCGCGTAATGGATAAGAGAACCAGACATGGGTATCCGCAAGTACAAGCCGACAACGCCGGGACGGCGTGGCTCATCGGTCTCCGACTTCGCCGAGATCACGCGGTCGACGCCGGAGAAGTCGCTGCTGCGTCCGCTGCACGGCAACGGTGGCCGTAACGTGCACGGCAAGATCACCACCCGGCACAAGGGTGGCGGACACAAGCGCGCCTACCGCGTCATCGACTTCCGTCGGGCGGACAAGGACGGCGTGCCGGCCAAGGTCGCGCACATCGAGTACGACCCGAACCGCACCGCCCGCATCGCGCTGCTGCACTACGTCGACGGCGAGAAGCGCTACATCATCGCGCCGGAGAAGCTGCGCCAGGGCGACCGGATCGAGAACGGCCCCCGCGCCGACATCAAGCCCGGCAACAACCTGCCGCTGCGCAACATCCCGGTCGGCACCGTCGTGCACGCCATTGAGCTTCGGCCCGGCGGCGGCGCGAAGATGGGTCGCTCCGCTGGTGCCAGCGTGCAGCTGGTCGCCAAGGACGGTCCGTACGCGCAGCTGCGCCTGCCTTCCGGTGAAGTACGGAACGTGGACGTGCGCTGCCGCGCCACCATCGGTGGCGTCGGCAACTCCGACCACAGCAACATCAACTGGGGCAAGGCAGGCCGGATGCGGTGGAAGGGCAAGCGCCCGACCGTCCGCGGTGTCGCCATGAACCCGGTCGACCACCCGCACGGTGGTGGTGAGGGCAAGACCTCCGGTGGTCGCCACCCGGTGAACCCGGCCGGTAAGCCCGAGGGCCGCACCCGTCGCCGCAAGGAATCCGACCGGTTGATCGTTCGCCGGCGTCGCACCGGTAAGAACAAGCGCTGAGCAGGAAGGGAGTGACAAGGAATGCCACGCAGCCTTAAGAAGGGCCCGTTTGTCGACGACCACCTGCTCAAGAAGGTGGACGTCCTCAACGACGCGAACAAGAAGTCGGTGATCAAGACCTGGTCTCGCCGGTCGACGATCATCCCCGACATGCTCGGGCACACGATCGCCGTACACGACGGGCGCAAGCACGTCCCGGTGTTCATCTCCGAGTCGATGGTCGGACACAAGCTGGGCGAGTTCGCCCCGACCCGCACCTTCAAGGGTCACATCAAAGAAGACCGGAAGTCGCGCCGCCGCTAACCGCGGTCTGACACGAACTAACCAGTAACGAGCAAGGGGTAGCAGATATGGGTAACGAAGCCGCCAGCGCGGAGGAATTGCCGCGCGCCGTGGCCCGAGCCCGCTACGTCCACATGACGCCGATGAAGTCGCGTCGCGTGGTCGACCTGATCCGGGGCCGCAACGCCCAGGAAGCCCTGGCCGTGCTCCAGTTCGCGCCGCAGGCCGCAAGCGGTCCGGTGGCGAAGGTGCTCGCCAGCGCGATGGCCAATGCCGAGAACAACCTCGAACTCCAGCCGGAAACCCTCTGGATTTCCGCCGCTTACGTGGACGAGGGGCCGACGCTGAAGCGTTTCCGGCCGCGTGCGCAGGGTCGCACGTACCGGATCCGCAAGCGGACCAGCCACATCACCGTTGAGGTGGAATCTCGGCCCAAGGTCACCGTGGCCAAGGGTAGGTCGCAGGGCAACAAGGCGCAGGGCAAGAAGCAGGCCAGTGCCAGCAAGGCCAAGCCGGCCAGCGAGAGCCAGGAAGGGGCCCAGTAGTGGGTCAGAAGATCAGCCCGCACGGGTTCCGACTGGGAATCACCACCGACTGGAAGTCGCGCTGGTACGCGGACAAGCAGTACGCGGAGTACGTGGCCGAGGATGTCAAGATCCGTCGGCTGCTCTCCAAGGGCATGGAGCGCGCAGGCATCTCCAAGGTGGAGATCGAGCGCACCCGTGAGCGGGTCCAGGTCGACATCTACACCGCCCGGCCGGGCATCGTCATCGGCCGTCGCGGCGCGGAGGCCGACCGCATCCGCGGTGAGCTGGAGAAGCTGACCGGCAAGCAGGTGCAGCTCAACATCCGTGAGGTGCGCAACCCGGAGTCGGACGCCCAGCTCGTCGCGCAGAGCGTGGCCGAGCAGCTGTCCAACCGGGTGGCGTTCCGTCGTGCGATGCGCAAGGCCATCCAGTCCTCAATGCGTTCCCCGCAGGTCAAGGGGATCAAGGTGCAGTGTGGCGGTCGTCTCGGCGGTGCCGAGATGTCGCGCTCCGAGCACTACCACGAGGGTCGGGTGCCGCTGCACACGCTGCGTGCGGACATCGACTACGGGTTCTTCGAGGCCCGCACCACCTTCGGCCGGATCGGCGTGAAGGTCTGGATCTACAAGGGTGAGGTCGTCGGCGGGATCAGCGCCCGGCGCGAGCGTGACGCGGCGGCCGAGGGCCGCGGTGGTCAGGCTCGTCCGGGTCGTCCCGAGCGCGGCGGAGACCGGCCGAGCCGGCCCCGTCGTTCCGGTGCCTCGGGTACCACTCCGACCAGCACCGAGGCCGGCCGCGCTGCGGCTGCCGAGGCCGCCGGCCAGAGCCCGGCCCCCGAGAGCACCCCTGCCGAGGCCGCTCCGTCGACACAGGAAAACGGGGAGGGCTGAGAAGTGCTGATCCCACGCAAGGTCAAGCACCGCAAGCAGCACCACCCGAGTCGGTCGGGCGCTGCCAAGGGCGGCACCAGGGTCACCTTCGGCGAGTACGGCATCCAGGCGCTGGAGCCGGCCTACGTGACCAACCGACAGATCGAGTCCGCTCGTATCGCGATCAACCGGCACATCCGTCGTGGCGGCAAGGTCTGGATCAACATCTTCCCGGACCGTCCGCTGACCAAGAAGCCCGCCGAGACCCGCATGGGTTCCGGTAAGGGTTCGCCGGAGTGGTGGATCGCGAACGTCAAGCCCGGTCGGGTGCTGTTCGAGATGACCTTCCCGAACGAGACCGTGGCTCGCGAGGCACTGCGCCGCGCGATCCACAAGCTGCCGATGAAGTGCCGCATCGTGACGCGAGAGGGTGGTGACTTCTGATGGCAGGGAGTGCTACTTCCGCCGCGGCGGACCTGCGCCAGCTGCAGGATGACGAGCTGGTGCTGCGTTTGCGCGAGGCCAAGGAGGAGCTTTTCAACCTCCGCTTCCAGATGGCCACCGGCCAGCTGGAGAACAACCGCCGGCTGCGTACCGTGCGGCACGACATCGCACGGATCTACACCGTGATGCGGGAGCGGGAGCTGGGTCTCTCGGTCTCCCCGGACGAAGCCAGTGGTGAGGGCGCGGCATGAGCGAAGCAACAGAGACCGCCGAGGCGACAACGAAGACCCGCAACTTCCGCAAGGTGCGTGAGGGTCTCGTCGTCTCGGACAAGATGGACAAGACGATCGTGGTCGCACTCGAAGACCGCAAGAAGCACCCGCTGTACGGCAAGGTCATGCGCTCCACCACCAAGGTGAAGGCGCACGACGAGGCCAACACCGCCGGTGTCGGTGACCGGGTGCAGATCATGGAGACCCGTCCGCTGTCGGCGACCAAGCGCTGGCGGCTGGTGGAGATCCTCGAGAAGGCCAAGTAGTACCGGTAATTACCAAGACCGAGCTTGTCCAGGTCGGAAATCTGGCAGGCCGTAAGGGTCAGGAGTTGACGTGATTCAGCAGGAGTCGCGGCTGCGTGTCGCCGACAACACGGGTGCGAAGGAAATCCTTTGCATCCGCGTGCTCGGCGGCTCGTCGCGGCGTTACGCGGGGATCGGCGACATCATCGTCGCGACGGTGAAGGCCGCCATCCCCGGCGCGGGCGTGAAAAAGGGCGACGTGGTCAAGGCTGTCATCGTCCGCACGGTGAAGGAGCGGCGGCGTCCGGACGGTTCCTACATCCGGTTCGACGAGAACGCCGCGGTACTCATCAAGAACGACAACGAGCCGCGCGGCACCCGCATCTTCGGGCCGGTCGGCCGTGAGCTGCGCGAGAAGAAGTTCATGAAGATCATCTCGCTGGCTCCGGAGGTGCTGTGATGAAGGTCAAGAAGGGCGACACGGTCGTCGTCATCTCCGGCAAGGACAAGGGCGCGAAGGGCAAGGTCATCCAGGCCTACCCCGATTCGCAGCGGGTCCTCGTCGAGGGCGTCAACCGGATCAAGAAGCACACCAAGGTTACCCAGACCCAGCGCGGCGCCCAGTCCGGCGGCATCGTGACCCAGGAAGCGGCCATCCACGTGAGCAACGTGATGGTTGTCGACTCCGACGGCAAGCCGACCCGCGTCGGCTACCGGGAGAACGACGAGGGGAAGCGCGTGCGCGTCTCCAAGCGCAACGGCAAGGACATCTGACGCCATGACGACCACTACCGAAATCCCCCGTCTGAAGGCCCGCTACCGCGCGGACATCACCGGCGAGCTGCGCAAGCAGTTCAACTACGCCAACGCGATGCAGATCCCCGGCGTGGTCAAGGTTGTCGTCAACATGGGTGTCGGTGACGCCGCCCGTGACGGCAAGCTGATCGAAGGTGCCGTGCGGGACCTGTCGACCATCACCGGCCAGCGCCCCGAGGTGCGCAAGGCCCGCAAGTCCATCGCGCAGTTCAAGCTGCGTGAGGGCATGCCGATCGGTGCGCGGGCAACCCTGCGCGGCGACCGGATGTGGGAGTTCCTCGACCGGCTGCTGACCATCGCGCTGCCGCGTATCCGCGACTTCCGCGGTCTGTCGCCCAAGCAGTTCGACGGCAACGGCAACTACACGTTCGGTCTCAACGAGCAGTCCATGTTCCACGAGATCGACCCGGACTCCATTGACCGGCCGCGGGGTATGGACATCACCATCGTCACCTCCGCAACCACTGATGACGAGGGTCGTGCGCTGCTCAAGCTGCTCGGCTTCCCGTTCAAGGAGAACTGAGAATGGCGAAGAAGGCGCTGGTCATCAAGGCGGCGGCCAAGCCGAAGTTCAAGGTGCGCGGCTACACCCGCTGCCAGCGCTGCGGCCGTCCGCACGCTGTGTTCCGCAAGTTCGGCCTGTGCCGGGTGTGCCTTCGCGAGATGGCCCACCGGGGCGAGCTGCCAGGAGTGAGCAAGTCCAGCTGGTGAGCTAGTTCCACCGCCTGCCCGCTGAGCTTGTCCGAGTAGAACTTCCACTTCGCCGAAGGCCCCTGTGCCAGCCGGGACATCCGGACCGGGGGGAACCGCGGCGAGAAAGGTTGAAAAGGTCACCATGACGATGACCGACCCGATCGCAGACATGTTGACGCGTCTGCGCAATGGCAATTCCGCCTATCACGACGAGGTGGTGATGCCGCACTCGAAGCTGAAGGTGCACATCGCCGAGATCCTCAAGCGTGAGGGCTACATCTCCGGTTTCCGTGCCGAGCAGGGCGAAAAGGGCCGCAACCTGATCGTCGAGCTCAAGTACGGCCCGAACCGGGAACGCAGCATCGCCGGCCTCCGCCGGGTGTCCAAGCCCGGTCTGCGGGTGTACGCGAAGTCGACCGGGCTGCCCAAGGTGCTCGGTGGACT
Organism: Pseudonocardiaceae bacterium; assembly: GCA_036268955.1. Taxonomy (GTDB): domain Bacteria; phylum Actinomycetota; class Actinomycetes; order Mycobacteriales; family Pseudonocardiaceae; genus CAJCJE01. The sequence continues at coordinate 61,793 of DATATE010000228.1, read as the reverse complement.
CGGCGTCGCGATCATTTCCACGTCGGGCGGTCTGCTGACCGACCGACAGGCCGGCAAGCAAGGTGTGGGCGGGGAAGTCCTCGCCTACGTCTGGTGAGAAAGGAGGAGGACTAGCCATGTCGCGTATTGGAAAGCTGCCGATCAGCGTCCCCTCCGGGGTTGACGTGAAGATCGAAGGCCCCGTGGTGAACGTCAAGGGCCCGAAGGGCGCCCTGACGCACACCCTCGCCGAGCCGATCACCATCGAGCGGGATGAGGACGGCACACTGGCCGTGCGTCGCCCCGACGACGAGCGCAAGAGCCGCTCGTTGCACGGGCTCTCCCGCACCCTGGTGAGCAACATGATCGTCGGTGTCACCCAGGGCTACGAGAAGAAGATGGAGATCCACGGCGTCGGTTACCGCGTGGTCGCCAAGGGCCGGGACCTCGAGTTCGCCCTCGGCTACAGCCACCCGGTGCCGGTCACCGCGCCGGAGGGGATCACCTTCACCGTCGAGACGCCGACCCGGTTCTCCGTGGCCGGCATCGACAAGCAGCAGGTCGGCGAGGTTGCCGCCAACATCCGCAAGCTGCGCAAGCCGGACCCGTACAAGGGCAAGGGCGTGCGCTACTCGGGTGAGAAGATCCGCCGCAAGGTCGGAAAGACGGGTAAGTGATCATGGCTGAAACCACTGCTACCAAACAAAAGCGGTTGGGCAAGGACGTGTCCACGACTCGTCGGATCGCCCGCGCCCGCCGGCACTTCCGGCTCCGGAAGAAGATCAGCGGCAGTCCGGCGCGTCCGCGCCTTGTCGTCAACCGGTCCTCGCGGCACATCGTCGCGCAGATCGTGGACGACCTGGTCGGCCGCACGCTCGCCTCCGCTTCGAGCCTGGAGGCCGACGTTCGCGCGGAATCCGGCGACAAGAAGGCGCGTGCCGCCAAGGTCGGCGCTCTGGTCGCGGCTCGGGCCAAGGAAGCCGGTATCGCCAAGGTCGTCTTCGACCGCGGCGGCTACGACTACCACGGTCGGATCGCGGCGCTCGCCGACGCGGCCCGCGAGGCCGGGCTGGAGTTCTGATTCATATGCGGTACATCAACAGGAACGAGAGGGACGCCTGATGCCGGGACGTACACGGCAGTTCGGTGGCGGCCACGGCGGCGGTCCGGGCGGTGGCCAGGGCAACGAGCGCGGCGAGCGCCGCGAGCGTCGTGGCGGTCGCGACAACGGCCGCGGCGGAGCGGCCCAGGAGAAGACCCCGCATCTTGAGAAGGTCGTGGCGATCAACCGGGTCGCCAAGGTCGTCAAGGGTGGTCGTCGGTTCAGCTTCACCGCGCTCGTGGTCGTCGGCGACGGCGACGGCATGGTCGGTGTCGGCTACGGCAAGGCCAAGGAAGTTCCCGCGGCCATCGCCAAGGGCGTCGAGGAAGCCAAGAAGAGCTTCTTCCGCGTCCCGCGTATCGGTGGCACCATCCCCCACCCCATCCAGGGTGAGGCGGCTGCCGGTGTCGTCCTGCTTCGTCCGGCCAGCGCCGGTACCGGTGTCATCGCCGGTGGTCCGGTGCGTGCCGTACTGGAGTGCGCCGGCGTGCACGACGTGCTGAGCAAGTCGCTCGGCAGCGACAACGCGATCAACGTCGTGCACGCGACGGTGGCCGCGCTGAAGGGCCTGCAGCGCCCCGAAGAGGTCGCCGCCCGTCGTGGCCTTCCGCTGGAAGACGTTGCTCCGGCCAGCATGCTGCGGGCCAGGGCCGGGCAGGGGGTGTGACCATGAGCCAGCTCAAGGTGACCCAGGTCAAGAGCAAGATCGGCACCAAGCGCAACCACCGCGAGTCGCTGCGCACCCTCGGGCTGCGCAAGATCAGCCAGTCGGTGGTCCGCGAGGACAGCCCCCAGGTCCGCGGCCTCATCCACTGCGTGCGGCACCTGGTGACGGTCGAGGAGATCTGACATGACCATCAAGATTCACCACCTGCGGCCGGCCCCCGGCGCCAAGACCGACAAGATCCGCGTCGGTCGCGGTGAAGGCTCCAAGGGCAAGACCGCCGGTCGCGGTACCAAGGGCACCAAGGCCCGTAAGAACGTGCCGGCCAGCTTCGAAGGTGGCCAGATGCCCATCCACATGCGGCTGCCGAAGCTCAAGGGCTTCAAGAACCGCTTCCGGGTGGAGTACCAGCCCGTCAACCTCGGTGACATCGCACGGGTCTTCCCGGACGGCGGCACCATCGGCGTCGACGAACTGGTCGAGAAGGGCCTTGTTCGCAAGGGCCGCCTTGTGAAGGTGCTCGGCAACGGTGACATCGCGGGCGTCAAGCTCGATCTCACCGCCAACGGCTTCTCCGCCAGCGCCACCGAGAAGATCGCCGCGGCGGGCGGCAGCGCCACCAAGCTGTAAGAGCTTTACGAGCGACGACGTGGGCCGGCAGGGACTTCCCTGCCGGCCCACGTCATGTCAGCGGGCCTCGCGCAGTTGCAGCATCCGCGGCTCGGACTCCTCGAAGATCTCGGCCGCACCGGGCACACCGAGGATGCCCTGATTGGGTGTTCTGCCCGATGTCCCCGCCAGCGGTCGATCTTCGTGTCTCGGTGATACATCGACGCTCCGTGATCCGCTCGGCCACTGACTGGCTACTGACAGGCGGCTGAGTAAGTCACCGATAGGCGGTTGAGTCCGATTTCGGCTGCGGTTGGCTGCGCCGACCGTCGTAGTCGACAGGCCGATGAAGATTTTCTCGCTGGTCGATTGGCTACGGGGCCGCCACCTCCGCAATCGGGCCTGTTACAGTCGACTGCACGCTTCACGCCTACCCAGGTGAGAGGCGTGCCTGGCTTGTTCACCAGGCTCTAGTCCCCGCCGGTCACCAACCGGCCACGACGACCACCGGCACCAGTGAGTCGGTGCCGCCCAGGAGGTCTCGCGTGCTCAGCGCCTTCCGCTCGGCTCTTGCAACGCCGGACCTGCGCAAGAAGATCCTCTTCACACTGGGGATTCTCGCGGTCTACCGGATCGGCGCGACGTTGCCTGCGCCCGGCGTGTCCTACTCGGCGGTGGCCGCCTGTGACGCCCAGGCCAACACGAACAACGTCTACGCGCTGATCAACCTCTTCAGCGGCGGTGCACTGCTCAAGCTGTCGGTTTTCGCGCTGGGCATCATGCCCTACATCACCGCGAGCATCATCGTCCAGCTGCTCACCGTGGTCATTCCCCGGTTCGAGCAGCTGAAGAAGGAAGGCCAGTCCGGCCAGAACAAGCTGACCCAGTACACCCGGTACCTGACCATCGCGCTGGCCATCCTGCAGTCCACCGGCATCATCGCGCTGGCCGTGCGCGGTCAGCTGTTCGGCAACTGCACCCAGCCGGTCATCCCGGACCAGACGGTCTTCAGCCTCGCGGTCATCGTGATCACCATGACCGCCGGTACCGGCGTCATCATGTGGCTCGGCGAAATGATCACCGAGCGCGGTGTCGGCAACGGCATGTCGATCCTGATGTTCGCCAACATCGCCTCCCGGATTCCCTCCGAGGGCCAGAACATCATGACCAACGGTCACGCGCTGGTCTTCACCGTCATCTGCATCTTCGGCCTGGCGATCATCACCAGCGTCGTGTTCATGGAGCAGGGCCAGCGCCGCATCCCGGTGCAGTACGCCAAGCGGATGATCGGCCGGCGAATGTACGGCGGCACCTCGACCTACCTGCCACTGAAGGTCAACCAGGCCGGTGTCATCCCGGTGATCTTCGCGTCCTCGCTGCTGTACCTGCCGAACCTGATCGCCAACCTGGTCGGCAACTCCTCCGCGGGATGGCAGCAGTTCGTCGCCACCTACTTGGAGAACCAGTCCAACTGGGTGTACATCATCGTCTACTTCATGCTGATCATCTTCTTCACCTACTTCTACATCACCATCACGTTCAACGTCGACGAGCGTGCCGATGAGATGAAGAAGTTCGGCGGGTTCATCCCAGGTATTCGTCCCGGTCGGCCCACCTCCGAATACCTGCGCTTCGTGCTCAACCGCATCACCCTCCCCGGCTCGCTGTACCTCGGCATCGTTGCCGTGCTCCCGAACTTCTTCCTCGGCCTCACCGGCCAGGGCAACAACCAGAACTTCCCCTTCGGCGGCACCTCGGTGCTGATCATGGTCGGGGTCGGGCTGGACACCGTGAAGCAGATCGAGAGCCAGCTCATGCAGCGCAACTACGAAGGGTTCCTGCGGTAGTGAGACTCGTCCTTGTCGGCCCGCCAGGCGCGGGCAAAGGTACTCAGGCAGATGTGCTCAGCCGCAAGCTGGGCGTGCCACACATCTCCACCGGTGACCTCTTCCGGGCACACATCAGCCAGCGCACCGAGTTGGGCGTCGAGGTTCAGCGCTACATCGACTCCGGCAAGCTGGTTCCCGACGAGGTGACCAACGAGATGGTCCGCGAGCGGATCGCCGAGCCGGACGCGGCCAAGGGTTTCCTGCTCGACGGCTTCCCGCGCAACATCCCCCAGGCCGAAGTGCTCGGCAAGATCCTCGGCCAGGACGAGCACAAGCTGGATGCCGTGCTGGAATTCCGGGTGGACGAAGAGGTCGTCGTCAAGCGGCTGCTCGCAAGGGGCCGTTCGGACGACACCGAGGACGTCATCCGGCACCGGCAGGAGATCTACCGGTCGGAGACCGCGCCGCTGCTGGCGTACTACCACGACATCGTGGTAACCGTTGAAGCCGCCGGCGATGTCGAGGAGATCACCGCGCGGGCCATCGAGGCACTCGGCGGTCTGGATTGATCGCCGGACAACAGTTCGGGACACCATGCTGAAGCGCGGTCGCGTGATCGAGGTCAAGAGCGCGGGAGAACTGCAGGCGATGCGTGCCGCCGGCATCGTGGTCGCCAGGGCGCTGACCTTGATCACCGAACACATCCGCGCCGGAGTGAGCACCGCGGAGCTGGACGAACTGGCCGAGCAGACCATCGCCGACGCCGGCGCGGTGCCCTCGTTCAAGGGCTACCACGGCTTCCCGGCGAGCATCTGCGCCTCGGTCAACCAGCAGGTTGTGCACGGTATCCCCGCGAAGACGCAGGTTCTCGCGGACGGCGACCTGATCTCCGTCGACTGCGGCGCGATCCTGGACGGCTGGCACGGCGACTCCGCGGTCACCCTTGCGGTCGGCACGGTGGGGGCCGATGATCTCGCGCTGTCCGTGGCGACCCGGCAGTGCATGCTCGCCGGCATCGCGGTGATGCGGCCGGGCATCAAGCTGACCGACATCTCCTTCGCCATCGAGTCCAAGGTGCACGAGATCGAGGAAGCGGACGGCGTTGCCTACGGGATCGTGCCGGACTACGGCGGGCACGGCATCGGCACCTCGATGCACATGGAGCCGTTCCTGCCCAACTACGGCCGGCCCGGCCGGGGGCCGAAGCTGCGCACCGGGATGGCCATCGCGGTCGAGCCGATGCTGACGGCGGGCAGCGAGCAGACCCTCGAACTGGACGACGGCTGGACCGTCGTCACCGCGGACGGCTCGCGCGCGGCACACTGGGAGCACTCGGTGGCCATCACCGACGACGGCCCCTGGGTCTTGACCGCGCCCGAATCCGAGTCCTGAGCCGGCCGGCTTCCCGCCCCGCCGGTTTTCCGAGCACCCCGGAACCTGCCCTGTTTTGGATCACCGGTCTCAGATCACGCGCTTTCGGATCGACTGTCAACCGGTTGTCCACAGCGAAGCAGGTTATCCACACCTCAGACTTATCCGGTTGGTCCACATTCTCCCGACCGATAGGCTCAGCGCGGGGGCTTTACCCCCTGGGTGGGCGGGCTATACAGGCCGACGGTTTGCAGGCTGGCGAGTTATGCGGGCTGGCCAGTCATGCGGGCCGGCGAGTCATGCGGGCTGGTGAGTCATGCGGGCCGGCGCGCTGACTCGCGTGGGTTGTGCGGTGTTTCGCATCTGCGCTGACGACGTTCACGGCCGATCGGAACAGGTCGCCGCTCGACGCGGGTCCGGCATCGTGAGCTGTGGGATCGTGGGTGCGTGACAGCTGTGACGACCACCGACGAGGTTCGTGCCTGGGCGATGGCACTGCCGGAAGTAACCGAGAAGCTGCACTTCCGGTTCAAGGTGCCGATGTGGCAGGTGCGCGGTAAGACCTTTCTGGGGATGGGCCGGGACGAGACGACCGTGGTCTTCTGCATCACCGAGGAGTCCGCCGGCGCGGCGGCCGCGGCCGATGGCGAGCACGCCACCCCGGTACGTCGGATGGACGCCCGGCGCAGCTTTCTCGGGCTGGAGGTCCGGCTCGACGGCGTACCGGCGAAGCGGCTGCGGGAGCTGGTGCGCGAGGCGTGGGCCACCAAGGCCCCGAAGACACTGGTCAGGCAGCAGACCGGCGGCTCGCCGAGCTGACGGCCGGTCGGTTCCAGAACTGATCGCTACCGGCTGCCCGTTCGCGCTGGGCGAACACGTCGATTCGGCCACCCGACAGTACGGGCCGGGTAACGATCCGGGCACAAAGTAGTCCGGGACATGAAATACTTCCCGGTCCTCCGGTGTTGTACGGAGCGTTGTGGGAGGTGTTACGGCCGGTCGGGCCGCCCCGATTTGGGGGTAAGTGCTTGACATGCGTACACTCATACAACGGTGCACCTCGTCGCACCCGTTCCGTCGTGCCCGCGTTACCTTGGCCGATTTCGGGCTTGCCCGGAGACCATGCCGAGTTCATGCGTTGGTTGTGATCTTGGACGTCGGAGTGGAGTCGGCACGTGCCCGTGGTCCCGCGTCAGCGGGGCGGGCCCGATCAGCGTAACGGATCTTGCTTAACGCGCTGACCAGGCACAAAACCGAATATGCACGTTACACATTCGCCGTCACGAAACGCGGAGGACATGGGCAAGAAAGACGGGGCCATAGAGGTAGAGGGTCGCGTAGTCGAGCCGCTTCCCAACGCGATGTTCCGCGTCGAGTTGGAAAACGGTCACAAGGTCCTGGCACACATCAGCGGCAAGATGCGGCAGCACTACATCCGCATCCTGCCCGAGGACCGGGTCGTCGTGGAGCTCTCGCCCTACGACCTGTCCCGAGGCCGCATCGTCTACCGCTACAAGTGACGCACCCGACGTTCCAGGGCTTCCGGCGCAGCCGCGCTGGATAGCGGTCGAGCAGGAGAGCGACAGGCGTGAAGGTCCAGCCGAGCGTCAAGAAGATCTGCGACAAGTGCAAGGTGATCCGCCGTCACGGCCGGGTCATGGTGATCTGCGAGAACCTGCGTCACAAGCAGCGTCAGGGCTGATCCGTACCACCGAGCACTACTCGCGGCCTTGATGCCGTACCCAGTAGTTGACAACCACATGAACTCCCCAGACCTGCCGGATCGCATGAGGTCCGGTTCACCCTCGGACTTCAGGCCGGGGCCTGGGACACCAGCACCGCCTTGAGTCGGCGAGTTGGTGGCCAAGGGTGGTCGGGGAGCAAACCTGGAGCCAATTAGAGGAGACAGCGCCGAATGGCACGACTCGCTGGCGTCGATCTACCCCGCGACAAGCGGATGGAGATCGCGCTGACCTACATCTACGGCATTGGCCGTACCCGCTCCAAAGAGGCTCTCACGGCCACCGGGATCAGCTTTGATCTACGGACCAAGGACCTCACCGACGAACACCTCGTCGCGCTGCGCGACTACATCGATGAGCACTTCAAGGTCGAGGGTGACCTCCGCCGCGAGGTGAACGCCGACATCCGCCGCAAGATCGAGATCGGCTGCTACGAAGGTCTGCGGCACCGCCGCAACCTGCCCGTGCGCGGCCAGCGGACGAAGACCAACGCGCGTACCCGCAAGGGTCCGAAGAAGACGGTCGCCGGTAAGAAGAAGGCTGGCAAGAAGTGAGCAAGCCTTGCGGCAGGACCATCTCGGTCGTCGTTCAGCGACGTCGCACCGGCAACGGCTTCGCGGCCAGTGCCGTCGGTGCCACGCGCGCCCGTCCCGCCGCGCTGCGGGAGTTGTATCTCGATGCCGGATCTCGCATTCGGCGCACGGCCCCGTCGGTTTCTCGAGCCTCGCAGAGCTAGGAGCACAGCCAAGACATGCCACCGAAGAGCCGTACCGGCGCCGGGGTCAAGAAAGTCCGGCGCAAGGAGAAGAAGAACGTGGCCCACGGCCACGCGCACATCAAGAGCACCTTCAACAACACCATCGTGTCGATCACCGACCCGAGCGGTGCCGTGATCGCGTGGGCCTCCGCCGGCCACGTCGGCTTCAAGGGCTCGCGCAAGTCCACGCCGTTCGCGGCGCAGATGGCCGCTGAGAACGCCGCGCGCAAGGCCGCTGAGCACGGGATGAAGAAGGTCGACGTGTTCGTGAAGGGTCCGGGTTCCGGTCGCGAGACCGCCATCCGGTCATTGCAGGCAGCCGGCCTCGAGGTCGGCAACATCCAGGACGTGACCCCGCAGCCGCACAACGGTTGCCGCCCGCCCAAGCGGCGCCGGGTCTAGGCGCGGGGAGGAGTAAAAGATCATGGCCCGTTACACCGGACCCGTTACCCGTAAATCGCGTCGGCTCAAGGTCGACCTCGTCGGTGGTGACCAGGCTTTCGAGCGTCGCCCGTACCCGCCCGGCCAGCACGGCCGCGGCCGGGTCAAGGAGAGCGAGTACCTGCTTCAGCTCCAGGAGAAGCAGAAGGCACGCTTCACCTACGGCGTGCTGGAGCGTCAGTTCCACAAGTACTACGTCGAGGCCCAGCGTCGTCAGGGCAAGACCGGCGAGAACCTGCTTGCCCTGCTGGAAGCCCGGCTGGACAACGTGGTCTACCGCGCCGGCCTTGCCCGTACCCGTCGGCAGGCCCGTCAGCTGGTCAGCCACGGCCACTTCCTGGTCAACGGCAAGAAGGTCAACATCCCCAGCTTCCAGGTCAGCAAGTGGGACATCATCGACGTCAAGCCGAAGTCGATGCCCACGCTGCCCTTCGAGGTCGCCAAGGCCACCTTCGGTGACCGGCCGATCCCGGCCTGGCTGCAGGTCGTTGGCTCCACGCTGCGCGTGCTCGTGCACGACGTTCCGATCCGGGCACAGATCGACACGCCCGTCCAGGAACAGCTCATCGTCGAGTTCTACTCGCGCTGATTCGTGGCCGGGGGTGCCCATCGCCAGGTGGGCGCCCCCGGCCCGGATCGCGTTCCAGCGTTCAGGACACGCTGGGACGCTGCTTCACCTCCGCGGCGTCAAATAGCGGATGCCGTTAGGAAAGGACACAAGAAGTGCTTATTTCACAGCGACCCTCCCTTGCTGAGGAACCCGTCGGCGAAACCCGTTCCCGGTTCGTCATCGAACCGCTGGAGCCGGGTTTCGGTTACACGCTCGGCAACTCCCTGCGGCGCACGCTGCTGTCGTCCATCCCAGGAGCGGCGGTCACCAGCATCCGCATCGACGGCGTGCTGCACGAGTTCACCACCGTGCCGGGGGTGAAGGAAGACGTCACCGACATCATCCTGAACCTCAAGGAACTGGTGGTCAGCTCCGAGGAAGACGAGCCGGTGACCATGTACCTGCGCAAGCAGGGACCCGGTGTGGTGACCGCTGGCGACATCGTGCCCCCGGCCGGTGTCACCGTGCACAACCCGGATCTGCACATCGCCACCCTCAACGGCAAGGGCAAGCTGGAAATCGAGCTGGTTGTCGAGCGCGGCCGCGGTTACGTCCCGGCGGTGCAGAACAAGCAGGCCGGTGCGGAGATCGGCCGGATCCCGGTCGACTCGATCTACTCGCCGGTCCTCAAGGTCACCTACAAGGTCGAGGCGACCCGTGTCGAGCAGCGCACCGACTTCGACAAGCTGATCCTGGACGTGGAGACCAAGCCGTCGATCACGCCGAGGGACGCCGTCGCGTCCTCCGGTAAGACGCTGGTCGAGCTGTTCGGTTTGGCGCGCGAGCTCAACATCGACGCCGAGGGCATCGAGATCGGCCCGTCGCCGGCCGAGGCGGACACCATCGCCGCGTTCGCCATGCCGATCGAGGACCTCGACCTGACGGTGCGTTCGTACAACTGCCTCAAGCGCGAGGGCATTCACACCGTCGGCGAGTTGGTTTCGCGCAGCGAGGCCGACCTGCTCGACATCCGCAACTTCGGTGCGAAGTCGATCGACGAGGTCAAGATGAAGCTCGTCGGTCTCGGCCTCGCGCTGAAGGACAGCCCTCCCGGATTCGACCCGTCCGCCGCCGCCGCGGACTACCCGTCCGACGGCTGGGGTGCGGACTCGCCGATCGAGGGCGGGCACGACGACGGCCAGGACTACGCAGAGACGGAGCAGCTCTGATCCACTGACTGTCCATAGCGGACGGTCATGATCAGGGTGATCGCAACTAGGAGCATGAGATGCCGACCCCGACCAAAGGCGCCCGTCTCGGCGGGTCGCCGGCCCACGAGAAGCTGTTGCTGGCCAACCTGGCCACCTCGCTTTTCGAGCACGGCCGGATCACCACTACCGAGGCCAAGGCGAAGCGGCTTCGTCCGTTCGCCGAACGGCTGATCAGCAAGGCCAAGCGCGGCGACCTGCACAACCGCCGTGAGGTCTTGAAGACCATCCGCAACAAGGACGTGCTGCACAAGCTGTTCGCGGAGATCGGCCCGTTCTTCGCCGACCGCGACGGTGGCTACACCCGGATCACCAAGACGATGCCGCGCAAGGGCGACAACGCCAAGATGGCCGTCATCGCTCTGGTGTCCGAGAAGACCGCCACCTCGGAGGCCGAGGCAGCCCGACGCAGTGCCGGCAACAAGCCCGCTGCCAAGGCCAAGGCCGCCGAAGTGACCGAAGCCGCCGAGACCGAGACCCCGGCCGTCGAGGAAGCCACCACCGAGGTGACCGAATCGGCGCAGGCCGAGGCTGTGGAGTCCTCGGACACCGCGGACGAGGAGTCGGAAGCTCCGGATGCCGACGAGGTCGAGGCCGAGGGCGACGCCGCCAAGGACGAGTCCTGACGACGCAGTTCCAGCAGCGCATCGAGCCCGCCGCTTCCCTTGGGAGCGGCGGGCTTGTCCGTGTCCGCCTCGATCTCGGCTACGACGGCACGGACTTCGCCGGCTGGGCAAAACAACCCGACCAGCGCACGGTCCAGGGCGTCCTCGAAGAGGTGCTCGCCCTGCACTCGCCGGGCAGCACCCCGCCGAGCAGGCTGGTCGTTGCCGGCCGCACCGATGCCGGGGTGCACGCGGCGGGCCAGGTCGCGCACATCGACATCGAGCCCTACACCGATGACGAATCGGGTCTGCCCTACCTGACCGATCTCGGTCGGATGATCTACCGCTGGAATCGCATGCTGCCGGCCGATGTCCGGGTCTTCGGCGCCCGCGTCGCACCGCCGGAGTTCGACGCCCGCTTCGCCGCGCTGCGCCGGCACTACGTCTACCGGGTGTCGGACTCCCCGGTCGGCGTGCACCCGCTGCGCCGCCGCGACACCCTGGAATCCTTCCGCCCGCTGGACATCGAGCGGCTGGCCGAGGCCTCCGCGCTGCTGCTGGGCGAACACGACTTCGTCGCCTTCTGCAAACGCCGCGAGGGCGCGACGACCATCCGCGAACTGCAACGTTTCCACTGGCAGCGTGAACTCGACGGCATCCTCGCCTGCTACGTCAGCGCGGACGCGTTCTGCCATTCCATGGTCCGCAGCCTGGTCGGCGCCCTGCTCGCGGTCGGCGAAGGCCGCCTCCCGGTTGACTGGCCGGCTTCGCTGCTGACCGCGACCACCCGGCCGAGCACGGTCGCGGTCGCCCCCGCACACGGCCTGAGCCTGCTGGGCGTGGACTATCCGCCGGACGATCAGCTCGCCGCCCGCGCCGCGATCACCAGAAACCTGCGCACCGCGCCGGCCGAGGGCTGACCACCGGACCGCCGCTTTGTCGTTCGAACCGGCCGGCTTCCGTTCGGACTGGCTGCGGTTCGGTTCGATTCGGGTTTGGTTCGTGCCGGCTCGGGCGTCGGGCGGAAATCGTTTGCCGGCCCCCGATCGGTCGTGCTGTCATCAGTCATGCCCGAACTCGTGCTACCCGACGTAGCGATCCAGCGATCGTTTCTCGCCGCCATGGCGGAGTTCCGCGCCGAGGGCCGAGGTGCCGAGGACGACCTCTCCATGATCGGCAACGAGCTGCGCGGGTTCTCCGCGACCTGGGACAGCGAGGGAGGCTTCGCCGACTACCTCGCCGCACTGCGTGCCGACGCCGATCCGGACCACCCGCGCCCGGCCGACCGGGTCGCCTGCACCAGCTGGTGGTGGGTCGAGGGCACCGAGTACCTGGGCCGGATCGCCGTTCGGCACCGGCTCACCGACTGCCTGCGTGTGGCAGGCGGCCACATCGGCTACGACATCCGCCCGACCGCGCGGCGCAGCGGGCACGCCACCGCGATGCTGCGTGCCGTCCTGCCCGAGGCGCTCGCGCTGGGTGTCAAACCGGCCGCGCTGGTGACCATCGACCCGGACAACGTCGGCTCGCGCAAGGCGACCGAGGCCAACGGCGGCGTGTTGGAAGACGTCGGCGGCCCGTTCGGCCTGTGTCGCTACTGGATCCCCACCAGTTGATCCCCTCTGGCTGAGGTAGCGGCGGCCTGATGCCGTCAGCTGGTGCTCAGTCGCAGGATCGCCGGGCCGGGGCCGACGGCGACCACGGTGACGGTCAGCTGGTTGACGATGCACATCGCCCCGACATGCCCGGTCGCCTGCACGGTCGTCGAACCGGCGCCGCCGTCCAAACTGGACTGTAGGTCCGCAACACAGCTGGGGTCGCCGGTGCAGTCGCTGGTGACCTGGCCGGCCGAAACCGCCATCGTGATACTCACCGTGTCGGGCTGGATGCCGGTCACGGTCACCGGTCCGACCCCGAGCGAGGCCGACAGCGGGATCGATGTCCCGTCGCTCACCTGCACCTCGCAGTTGCCGGCCGTGCACGCGCCCAGATTCGTGCCATCCGCAGCTGTCGCCGGCACGGGTGCGGTGGTCGTGGTCGGCGTTGCGGTCGTTGTCGTTGCCGGCGTGGTGCGCTCGCCCGAACTCGTACCGGCCGGCACCGCATGCTGATCCGGCGGTGCCGAACTCCCCAGCCCGCAGCCGCCCGACAACATCCCGACGGCGACCAACACCGCGACCGCCCCGGCCCGTATCCGCGTCATGGCCGAAGTAGACCGCAGGCTCCCTGGGACAGGTCCCGAAAGTTGTCCACAGCAGTTGTCCACAAGTGCAAGCCCGTCGCTCGGCGAGTCGTCCGCTCCGACAGACTATTGATCCACAGCTCGGCCAACCATCAACAGCCCGCACAATTTCCGCAGCTCAGCGCCCATATCAACGATAGGCTGGTGCAGGGCCGCCTTCCCCCGGAGAGGGTGGGGGTCAAGCTGCGATTGACGTCAATTTGTGATTGACCCGGAAGTGTCGTCAACGCATGATTGACGCATGAGCCCATTGAATGTGAATCTCTCCAAGCTGATCACCCAGCTCGACACCGAACTCGCCGCCAGCGGCGACCTCGACAAGATCAGCGAGGCGCAGCGGCGTTCGCACACGCTGACCGATCTCGGCGACCAGCTCGTCGGCCATTTCGTTGCCAAGGCTCGGGAAGCCGGCGCCTCGTGGAGTCAGATCGGCGATGCCATCGGCGTCTCCAAGCAGGCGGCCCAACAGCGTTGGGTGCCGCCGATCTACAGCCGGTTCACCCAGCGTGCCCGGCATGTCGTCGTGCTTGCCCAGGAACAGGCGCGCGGCCACGGCCACCAGCTGATCGACACCGAGCACATCCTGCTCGGCCTCATCGGCGAACGGGACGGGTTGGCCGCGAAGGTCCTCACCGGCCTTGTCGGCTCGGCGGATGCCGTCGAGCAGGCCGTTGCCCTGCGGATCGACCAGCTCGACCGGGAAGGCAAGAACAGCAAGGACGGCAAGAAGGTGGTGCGCGGTCATCTTCCGCTGACGGCCAACGCCAAGGAGATCTGCGAGGTGGCCGCGCAGGAATCCGTTTCGTTGCTGCACAACTACATCGGCACCGAACACCTGCTGCTCGGCGCGGCGTCCGTACCGGGCGGGGTGGCCTTCGAGGTACTCACCGATCTCGGGGTCACCATGGAGGTCCTGCGTCCGAAGGTGCTCGACGAACTGGCCGGCTTCGCGGCCAAACGCGCGAAGGGCGAGTAACCGGCCAACTGCACAACGGGCCAGGCAGCTGAGCAACGGGCCGGCAGCTGAGCAAAAGGTCAGCTGACCAAAAGTTCAGTCGAGTAGAAGGCCAGTCGAGTAGAAGGCCAGCGGGCAGAAGGTCGGTCAGCTGTACGACGAGCCGGTCGGCGGGACTCGTTTGCTAGCGACGGGTTCCGTTGAGATAGGCCAGCACGGCGAGCACCCGCCGGTTCGTGTCATCGGACTGGGCAAGGCCGAGCTTGGTGAAGATGCTCGCGGTGTGCTTACCGACCGCGCCCTCGCTGATGAACAGTCCACTCGCGACAGCGGCGTTCGAGCAGCCCTCCGCCATCAGCGCCAGCACCTCCCGTTCGCGCGCGGTCAGCGCGGCGAGCGGCTCGTCCCGTTCGTTGCTGGCCAGCAACCGCGCGATGACCTCCGGGTCCATCGCGGTGCCACCGGCGGCGACCCTGCGCACCGCGTCGATGAACTGCTCCGCGTTGAACACCCGGTCCTTGAGCAGGTAGCCGACCGCGCCCGAACCGTCGGCAAGCAGCTCCCGCGCGTACAACTGCTCGACATGCTGGGACAGGATCAGCACCGGCAGGCCGGGCCGCTCCCGACGCGCCGCCAGTGCGACCTGAAGGCCCTCGTCGGTGAACGTCGGCGGCAGCCGAACGTCCACAACGGCCACATCGACCTCGGGACCACGCAGCGCCGCGGCGAGTTCTGGGCCTGACTCCACCGCGGCGACGATCTCGAAACCGTTGGCGGACAACAGATGGGTCAGGCCGTCCCGGAGGAGGTAGAGGTCCTCGGCGAGGACAACACGCATGGCAACTCCATTGCCACCATCGTCGGACCGCCCAGCGGGCTGCTGAGGGTGAACCTACCGTCGAACGTACTCAGTCGTCGCTCGATCCCGCGCAGCCCACTGCCACGCGAGGCGTCCGCGCCGCCGTGCCCGTCGTCGAGCACGGTCATCAGCAGCGTGCCGTCCTCGTGCCGCAGGTCGATCCAGACCCGGTGCGCCTGCGCGTGTTTGGTCGCGTTCGCCAACGCCTCGGCCACCGCGAAATAGGCCGCCGACTCCACCGGTGCCTCCGCCCGCCCGGCCAGTTGGGCGTTCACCAGTACCGTCAACGGGCTGTCGAGGGCGAGGGCACGGATCGCGTCGGCGAGGCCGCGCTCGGCAAGTACCGGTGGGTGAATACCTCGGACGAGATCGCGCAGTTCCTGCAACGCGGTCCTCGACGCGTCCCGAGCCTGGCTGAGCAGCTTCTTCGCCGCGGCCGGATCGTGGTCGATCAGGGCCTCCACCGCGCCGAGCGTCATCCCCATCGCGACCAGTCGGGCCTGCGCCCCGTCATGCAGGTCGCGTTCGATCCGGCGTACCTCGCTCGCCTGGGTGTCCACCACTGCCGACCGGCTCTCGGTCAGCGTGGCGACCCGCTCGGTCAGCTGGTCCCGCTCGATGAGCAGTTGGGCGCGCTTGGTCGGCGTGAGCAGCAGCGCGACCCACCGGCCGTGCCAGGTCAACAGCGTCGACAACAGGCAGCAGGTCACCGTGATCGCGGCAAGGCCGACGCCGATCGCGAGCAGGTGCGAGCCGGCAATCGAGCCGTACCAGGGCCCAGAGCCGAGGCCGACCAACCCTTGTATCCCAGGTACGGCCAGGCCCAGCCAGCCGTAGGCGAACACCAACAGCGGAAGGAGCAGGAGTACGCAGCCGACCAACGGCTGAAGGCCAAGCCACAACAGATCTCGCCAGGTCGCCGGATCACCGGCCAGCCATTTCCAGCGGCGCGCCAATGTCGGCCAGAGCGGCGGCTGGTCGCCGGTGGGCGGTTGCTGCTCGCTGGGCGGTGCCGCCGGCAACGGCCGGTAGGGCGTGTCGATCCGAATGCCCGTTGACTCGAAGACCAGGCAGCGGACCGCGTCCGGCAGTGCTCGACCGTGCCGGACCGCGGATATGCCCAGCAGCGGCCCGGTGAACGCCAACGCGACTACCTGCCCCACGAACACCAGGGCGGCGGCGATGGACAGGCCGACGAACCTGGCGCAGTTCAGTAGCTCGCCGGCGATCGTGCCTGGCCAGCGGACGTCGGCCAGCGGCCGTCGATCGGTCCGCGCTGGCGCGAGCAGCACCGCGCTCCAGCGGGCGTGCAGCCCGACCGCGGTCGGCGCGAGCAGCCAGCCGAGCAACGCGATCCCGGCGCCGCCCACGATGCCGACCGGCACGGTGAACCCGCCGAGCCCGCTCCCGCCCAACGGCAACAGCCAGCCCAGGGTCGTCACGGGCAGCAGCGGCCACAGCATGGTGAGCAGGCCACCGCCGAGGAACGCCACCGGGGTCACTGCCAGGAGGCCACCGATCAACGGGTCCACGACCAGCCACGACAGATCCCGCCAGGTCGCCGGATCGGCCCAGGCCCACCGGCCTCGCTGCTGCCACAGCGGCAGTCGGTAGCTGGAATACAGCCGCAGGCCGTGCGGCGCGCGGTAGAACCCGTCCGGCCCCGCCTCCGGTGGCTCCGGCTCCGGCAGGTAGGGCGACGGCAGGTCCAGACCCGCGAACTCGGCCGCCAACCGGCGCCGCAGATTCGGCAGCCAGCGGGTGTTCACCACGGCGCCGGGCCAGAGGTAGATGTGGCAGCACAACAAGGCGACCGCGACGAGCAGTTCCATCGCCAGCACACCCACCTGGACCGGGAGCAGCGCGACAAGGGCAAGGCAGCGCCGAACCGCGACCAGCCGGGCGCGCCGGCCACGGGTGCCCCGATCCGACCGCGCGTTCTCGCTGGTCACGATCATGTCAAGGCCCTCCCTCCGGCTCGCTGCCCAGTCTGACGGACCAACGGTGTGCCGCGCACTGCGTTTGGCTCTACACCTGAGGTGGGCTCAACCGCACGCCCGGTGCCCAACAGCTCCTGAGGCAACGACCCTTGAGACGGCTCCCGAGACGGCGACCCTTGCGAAGACGACCTTTCAGACAGCGACCCTTGAAACGGTGACCTTGAAACGACGACCCTTGAAACGACGACCCTTGAGACGACGACCCTTGAGACGACGAATGGTCCGGCCGAGATCGGCCGGACCATTCGTCTCGTCTTCGGGCGGCTCAGTCGCCGCGGCGCACCGGTCCGAGGATCTGCTTCTCCCGAGGCGTGGTGATCAGCCGCAGTGGCCGCCAGAGGTTGCGGCCCAGCGCGACGACCTGGTCGTCCTTGAGCGTGGTGAGCTGCTGGACCAGCGGCGGCGGCAGTCGCCAGATCCGCGCGGCGAGCTGAGCCTGACCGACCGGTTGACGTTGCAGCAGCACCAGATCGGCCGAGTTCGCCGTCGCACTGGCCTGCGGATGGAGGTAGGGCAGCACGTACACCGTGGTCTGCCAGGCCGAACGGGGCGGAAAGAGTTCCTGCGGCGTCGAGCCGCCGTCGTGGATCACCAGCAGCGGCCCGTCCTCGGTCGCGCGGGGCAGCTCGACCGGGTTGAGTCGCCGGATCTGCACCAGCGGCGCGGGCCGGCCGTCCGGGCCCTCGCCCGCGGCACGGGAGAGCACCTGCCAGGCCGCCGGTCGCGCGGTCGCGACCACCACCCAGGCCCCGGTCGCCATGGCCCGCAACGCGACCTGACGGGCCAGGTACAGGCCACCGACGCAGACGATCCTGGTCGGCGTCGGCCGGATGACCGACACGGTCAGCGGCTCGTTCTTCATCCCGGACCCGAGCACCATGCCGCCCCGGTCACCGGACGGGCTGACCGCGTCCAGCATCGCCGGCGACACCAGGAACTCCGGGGCGATCCCGCTCTGGCTGTGTGCGTCGAGCAGTCGGCTCCGGCTCACGCCAGCCTCCTCGGGTCGATCATGCGGCACCGCCCAGCGGCAGGGTCGCGGCGAGGCCGGAGACCTGTAGTCCGCGCAGCGGGGTCAGGGACACGTTCAGCCGCTGCGCCATGGTGTGCAGCCGCTGGTTGGCGTCGGCCAGTTCGCCGGGGGTGCGGGCACTGACCCGGACGAGGCCACGCAGGCCAACCTGGCCGTCCTCACCGCTCGGCGAGACCGACATGGTCACCGTCGCAGACAGCGCCCGCACGCCGGTCAACGCGTTGATGCTGTTGACGTTGCGGCCCTGCGGCCAGCGGGTGATCGCGTAGCTGGCGTGGCCGATACCGGCCGCGGTGACCCCGGTCCACCGTTCGGTCAGGCCCACCCGAGTACCGGAACGGGCACCGCCGATCAGCTCGGCCGCCGACACGCCGGAACGCAGCAGCTCGTCCGGGTCCAGCGGGCGGGTCGGCACTCCCCGGCCCTCAAGGGCACTGCGAACCCGGGACAGCGCGCCGATCAGCGCCCGGTGCGAACCGACGACCCCGCCACCGCGCTCGACGATCGCCGCCGGGCAGCGTCGGGGGTCGAGCCGGACCGCGACCCACGTCGTCCGCCGAGCCGCGGCCGGCAGCGGGCCGAGCACCTCAAGGTAGGAGGCCAGCGCGGGCG
This sequence comes from Pseudonocardiaceae bacterium, assembly GCA_036268955.1. Lineage (GTDB taxonomy): Bacteria > Actinomycetota > Actinomycetes > Mycobacteriales > Pseudonocardiaceae > CAJCJE01. The sequence continues at coordinate 43,175 of DATATE010000228.1, read as the reverse complement.
AGGTCATCGGCAGCGCCGCGCTACCGGGATAGCAGTGCCAGATGACCTGGATCGCGTCCAGTACGACACCGCGGTCCTCAAGGCAGGGCGCCAGCGCGCCCAGCGGCAGGTTCGGGGTCGCGCCGAGCGGGGTGATCAGTCCTGGGGCCGGGTCGACCAGCAGTACCGCCGTCCAGGCGCCCTGATGCCAGGCGAGGCCGACCTGACGCCGTTCGTGGTCGGTGCCGTGCGCCACGATCAGGTCCGGCACGACCAGCCGCAGCACGTTCACCCGAGGATCGTCCGGGCCGAGCACGGTGGCCTCCTCGACGCCGACCTGCTCCTCGGCGGCCGGCGGGAGCGGATCGGCGACCCGGCTGTGTGACCGGAACGTGTACCGCAGCGTGAGACCAACCCATTGGGTGAACCAGCGCCCACTCCACCGGAGGAACGCGAAGACCAGCGCGAGCACCAGAACGCCGATCGCCTCGTAGACCAGCTTGTTGTCGATCGCGAGCAGGATCAGCCCGATGGCGAGCCCGACCTCGATCAACACCAGGTTGGTGACGGGCAGCGAGCCGAGGCTCGCCCCGATCGTGCGGCGCCGCGCGGTGATCGGCTGCTGCGGAACGTTGGGCCGGGGAGCGTTCGGCGGCGGTCCGGCCTGCGGCGCCATGCCGGGAGGCGGCGGCGGTCCCGGCGGTCCCGGTCGTGGTGGAGTGGTTACGGACATCCCCTCGGTCACTTCTCCTCGGTAGTGCCATGCTGCGATCCGGCAAAGTATCGCTCGCGGCGGCTTGGATCGAGTATTCCCGAACCGGTCACGAGCCGTACCTTGGCGGACTATTGTTGCGAACCGTACCGCGACCGGGAGAGCTGCAGGACGAGAATGGCGTCAACACCTACCACCAAGTCACAGGTCCAGGCGTATCGGTTCGTGATCCGCCGGATGGAGTCCGCACTGGTCCGCAAGGACCCGGTGATGCTGCACGACCCGATGCGCTCGCACAAGCGGGCGACCGTCGTCGGGGTCATCATCGCGGCCGTCGGCCTTATCGCGTTCGCGGTCGTCGGACTGTTCAGCCCTTCGGGTCAGCTACCGAGTTCCGGGATCGTGATCGGTGCGCAGTCCGGCCAGGTCTACGTGGTCAGCAAGGACCCTTCCGAGCTGATCCCGGTGTTCAACGTGGCCTCCGCGCGCCTGCTGATGATGGTCGAGAACAACAAGGGCAACCCGCTGGTACCCAGCCCATCGAGTTCGAGCAGTTCCTCCAGCACGTCCGCTCCTGTGGCCCCGGTCACCGTGGACGACAGCGAGTTGACGAACGGGAACGTCCCGATGGGACGGCTGACCGGTATCCCGGACGGCCCGCAGGAACTGCCGGCGCCCGGCTCCGGCAACAGCAACTGGGCGGTGTGTGACCAACTTCCCACCGACGCCTCCGCCAGTGACCAGCAGCCGACGACCACGGTGCTGGCCGGCGAGTCGAACATCGGCACCGATCTCGCGCAGGGTCAGGCGCTGCTGGCGCAGGGGCCGGACAACAATCAGGAATACCTGATCTACGACCGGACCTCCAACGCCAACAACGGCGAGGACGACAGCACGGTCGCCGCGCCGATCGAGAGCTCCGACAGTCGTCTGATGACCGCGCTGAACCTCAGGTCGACGCAGCCTCGCCTGATCAGTGCCGCGCTGCTCGGTGCCATTCCGCAGGTCACCGAGATCAGCAACCCGGTCCAGAACCTCCCCGGCTTCGGCACCGCGCCGAGCAACTACAGCCTCCAGGGCATCAAGGTCGGGCAGAGCTTCGCGGTGACCAACGCCAGCGGCCCGGACAGCTACTACGTCGCGCTGACCGACGGCGTCCAGTCGGTCACCCCGACCGTCGCGCAGATCGTGCTGTACGAGAACGACGAGAACACCTTCACCCGGTTGTCCGGTTTCCAGGTCGGCATCGGCAACATCAAGCAGGTCAACGAACTCAACGTCGGCAGCTACCCCGACAGCATCCCGCAGATCGTCGACGCGGGGGGACACCCGGTGACCTGTCTCGGTTGGACCGCCGACACCTCCAACTCGCTCAAGCCGTTGGTGCGGACCAGGGTCACCATCGACACGAAGCTGCAGCTGCCGACCGACCCGAACACCGGTTCGGCCATGGTGACCGTCCCGATCGGGCAGGCAAGCCCGGACGGGGAGAAGGTCGACGACTTCTTCATGAACCCCAGCTTCCAGTCGATCGCGGTGCACGCTGCGACCAATCCCGCGGAATTCAGCACCGGACCGATCTACATCGTGTCCGGGCGCGGGGTGAAGTACAGCGTGGAGGACGAGACCACCGCGCAGGGGCTCGGTATCGCCAACTCGGGAAGCTCGGACGGCATGTCCGCCGCGCCCGAGTCGATCATGAGATTGCTGCCCTCCAGTGCGGAGACCCTCAGCACCGAGAACGTCATGCGCACCTATGACAGCGTGCCGTTGCCCACCAACGCGGGCCTGTACATGGTGCCGAGTTCCGAGGCGAACGCCCCGGCCGGCGGCAACTGACTCCTCGCCGTTCTCCGGCCCTGGCCGGTACGGAACCTGTCGCGCCCATGGTGCGTCGGAACCAGTACCGGCCAGGGTTTCGGCAGGCTGGTGCCGTGGTCCGTTGTGGTGCGCTGGTCGTTTTGCCTGGTGAGCCATGGCGCTTATGCTGGTTTCGCGGAGGACAAAGGGGGTGCGGTGACCGATATCTCGGTCGATCCCACGTGGATCACCAACTACGCGAACACCGTCGCGCAGGCGGCGAGTGAGCTGACCAAGGCCGCGCAACCGTTGCAGGCCACCCCGTTGACCGCGACCTCCTTCGGCTCGATCGGCAACGACGTGCAGGCGGGCGCCGCGTACAACCAGGTCGCCGCGCAACTGCAGGACCAGCTTTCCCGCGCCGCGGCGGCTTTGCAGGCGGCCGCGACGAACCTGCGCACCGTCGTCGGAGCCCATTCCGACGCCGACGCGCAGCAGGCCGCCGCGTTCAGGTCCGTCGGCAAGGCCTGATCGAGGCGAAGGAGGAGGTAGGCGATGTATCCCGGTCAGTCCGGCAGCTTGCCGATGCCGCCCTCGGCGAATTCCGGCTCCGCGTCGGCAGATCCGGCGTTCGGCGGCGCGGTTCCCGCGCCGATCCCGACCGAACCGGCCATCGCCTGGCCCGCCGCGCCGCCCCCGCCTTACGGCGGTAGCTCTCCAGCGTCGGCCAACCAGAACCCTTGGGGCCAAACCAATCCCGCCCCCCAATCACAGTTCGCCCAGTCGCCGTTCGGTCAGTCGCCGTTCGGTCAGTCGAACTCGGCTCAGTCGAATTCAGCTCAGTCGAATTCAGCTCAGTCGCAGTTCGGCCGGCCGCGATCCGGCTCACCGGTCGGCCAGGCCCAGCCGCCCGCCGCGCCGGCCGGTGGTGCCGACGGCCACCAGCTCACCCAGCCGGTCAACGGTCACCTCGACTATGTCTCACAGCTGAGCAGGCAACTCGGCGTCAACGATCCGGTCGAGTCCTATCTCACCCCGGTCGTCGGCCGCTGGAGTGATCTACACGCCGAGGCCGGCCGCTGGCGAACCGCGGGCGCCACCGCGAGTGCGGTCACCGCGACGCTGAACAAACCACTCGCCGGCCTCGACGCCGCCTGGAGCGGTCCGGCCGCCGATTCCTTCCTCGACTACATGCAGAGCGTCGGCCTGGCCGGCAACGACCTCGCCGAGGCGATGAACGCGATGGCCGACGCGCTGGACAAGACCGCGGACGGAATCCGGCAGATCGTCACCGAGATGGTCGGCCTGCTCGCCGACACCGCCGAGCAGGCCTCCGACGCGATGAGTGTCCCGGTCGGCGGCGAGGACCGGGCCCGCCAGCTCCTGACCGAACTGGACGAGCCGACCAGTCAGCTCTACACGTCCGTTCGCGAGGTGCTGGAAGCGTTCGTCAAGATGTGTGACGGCGCGCAGAGCGGCACACACCTGACGATGGCGCACGACATGCCCAGCCAGAACTGGTCCCCGCCGGCCACCTCGACGACACCCATCACCCCACCTCGGACCGGCACCCCACAACAACCCGCCCAGCCGGTCCTCGGCCAGCCGGTTCCCGGACAGCCAGGGCCTGGCCACACGGTCCCTGGACAATCGGCGCCCGGTCAGCCGGCGCCCGGTCACCCCGCCCCTGGCCAACCAGCTCCGGCTCAACCAGTTCCGGGTCAACAGGTTCCCGGTCAGCCAGGCCCTGGCCAACCGGCCCCTGCCCAACCCACGGCACCAACCCCCACTCCCGCATCCACTCCCGCCTCGCCCAACACCCTTGCCGCGGCCGCGACGGGCGCCGGCCAACATGCCGCCGCTGGTGGCGCCGCCAGCGGCGCGCTGGGCGCCGCACATCTCGGCGGCGGAGCACCGGCCGGCGCGATGCCGGCGGGTGGGATACCCGGTGCCGACGGGGCCAGCGCTGCCGCCCAACACCAGGCCGGCGCGGTATCCGGTGCGGGGCCGGACACGTCGAGCGCGGACCAGCAGGCGAGCGTCGGCTCGGCCGACGGCGCCGCCGGCGCGCCCGACTCGTCGAGTTCGGGTTCGCCGATGATGGGCGGAATGGGTGGTATGCGCGGCGGCCAGGGCGGCGGCGACCAGGAACACAAGTCGAAGATCCGGGTGATGGGCGACCCCAAGGCGATCTTCGGCAAGGTCGAACGCACCGCGCCCCCGGTAATCGGCGACGAGTAACCCAAAACCCGAAAACCCCTCAAAATTTTCCGCCCAGCGGATAGCCCCCTCCCGCCCGGGGGCGGCGGCCCTGTGCTCAGCCTATTGGGCATTTTTCTGGCGGCCAAACGGGTTTGCGCGAATTGTGGACAACCGGGTGGGCTGTGGACAACCGGGTGGGCTGTGGACAACTGGTTTTTCGGTCCGACAGCGGCCTTTCCGCCCGGCAGTCGCGTTTCGGCCGGTCCGTTGCCAGTCAGCCAGTCAGCCGGCCGGTCAGCTGGTCCCCCGCCCGGCTCGGCTGCTGTGCAGCCCGTCCGCCGTTGCCTCAGCCGGTCCGCTGTTGCCGGTTGTGCCGGTTGGTTCGCACCGTGAAGTAGATGAGCAGCAACAGCAGTCCGGCGCCCGCGATGCCGATCAGTGCGATGCGCATCGGCAGCGAGTCGGTGGCCAGACTGTTCGGGGCTCGCGCCGGAATCGGCTTGACGGTCGGGATCGGCACACCGTTCTGGCCGGGGACGAGCGCGGTGAGCGCGGCGACCGGGTTGATGACGCCGTAGCCGACCTGGTTGTTGCGGCCGTCGGGTCCGGACGGGTGCTGTGCGGTCGCCTCGATCCGGTACATCACCTCGCGGGCGGACATCGTCGGGTACTTGGCGCGGATCAGCGCGGCGAGCCCGGCGACGTAGGGCGCGGCGAAACTGGTGCCCTGGATGGCGTTCGTGGTCGTCGTACCGGGTTCGGTGTAAAGGTTGGCCAAACCGCTCGCGCCCCGCCCCGGATCGACCGAGTAGATGCCCTCACCCGGTGCGGCGACGCTGACCCACGGGCCCCATTCGGAGAAACTGGACACGCTGCCGGTGGCCGGGTCGACCGAGGCGACGGACAGCACGTCGTCGGCGTAGACGGCCGGGATCTCGATCTGCTTGACGTTGTTCGGGTCCGGGTCGTCGTTCTGCGGGACCTGTTCGCAGTTCGTGCTGCCGACGTTGCCGGCCGAGTTGACCACCACGATGTTCTTGGTCACCGCGTAGTGCACCGCGGCCTGCAACTCGGGATCACCGCTGCCGGAGTTGCTCAGGTTCGCGGCGTCGGTCGCCGGGATGCAGTCGTCGAGCGAGGTGGTGATCACGCCGACTCCCGGTGTGTCGGCCGCGTGCCTGATGGCCTCGGCAAGGCTCTGCGTGGTGCCCGCGGTCGTCTCTTGGCCGGTGGCGTCCGTTGTGGTGTAGACCTGGCTGGTCTGCCGGATGGCCAGGATGCTCGCGTCCGGGGCGACGCCGATGAAGCCGAGCCCGGAGCCTCGGGTGTCCGCCGCGACGATGCCGGCGGTGATCGTGCCGTGCCCGTCGCAGTCGACGGTGCCGTTGTTCTGCGCCGAGGGCGCGACGTAGTCGCCGCCGCCGGTCAGCCGTCCGCCGTTGTCGAGGAACGGATGCGGGTTGACACCGGTGTCGATGACCGCGACGGTGACGTTCTTGCCGGTGGAGAGTTGTTGTGCCTGGCCGATGTCCAACATCGCCTGCGCGGGCGGGACCTTGGTCAGCGGCGTCCCGGTCACGCCCGAGGACACGCACTGGTCCTTCTGCTGGTAGTTCGTGCTCGCCGGTGGCGCCGACATCGCGGCGGTCGGCAACTGGGTCATGTCCACCGGCGGCGGCTGCCAGTTGCCCGGTCCCGGCACGGTGCCGGGCTCAGCCGAGCTGTCCGGCAGGTCGGCCAGCGCGAGGTCGGGATACCAGGCCTTGGTCGAGGTCACCGTGGCTGCCGCCGCGTCGCTCCCGGTGAGCGCGGGCCACGCGGCGGGACCACCGAAGAGCAGCAGCAGTGTCGCGCTGGTGATGGCCGCCGCTCGTCCGGCTGGGCGCGTACTGCTGTTCATCAGGCTGTCCTCGCTCGGCCGCGGCGCGAGTCCGCGGAGTGAGTCCGCAAAGGACCAGACGCGAGAGTCAGGTCTGCGGTTGTTGGCTTCTGCGGTTGTGTCGGTTGGTGCGCACGATGAAGTAGATGATCAGCAACAGCAGGGCGGCGCCGCCGGTGCCGATCAGCGCGATGCGCATCGGCAGGCTGTCGAGGTTGCCGCTGTTGGGAGCCTGCGCCTTGATCTGCGTGGTCCCCGAGACCGGAACCCCGTTCTGACCGGGGATCAGCGCGGTCAGCGCGGCCACCGGGTCGATGACGCCGTAGCCGACCTCGTTGTTGCGACCGCCCGGCCCCGACGGGTGCTGCGCCGTCGCCTCGATCCGGTACATCACCTGTCGTGCGGTCAGCGTGGGGAACTTCGAGCGGATCAAAGCGGCGAGCCCGGCGACGTAAGGGGCCGCGAAACTCGTGCCCTGCAACAAAACGGTGCTCCCGTTCTGTTGGGTCCGGTCGGCCAGCAGGGTGCCGTTCGGAGCGGGGTCGACCGAGATGATGTTCTCGCCGGGCGCGGCGACGCTGACCCACGGACCCCATTCGGTGAAGGTCGACGGATCACCGGTGTTCGGATTGACCGAGGCGACGGACAGCACGTCATTGGCGTACACCGGCGGGATCTCCACCTGCTTGACCGCGTTGCCGTCCGGATCGTCGTTCTGCGGCACCGAGGCGCAGGGATTGCTCGATGCGGACTGGGAGGCCGCGTTGCCCTGGCTGTTCTGGTCGGCGGTGTTGCCGTTGGGGATGTTGCCGGCGGCCGCGACGACCACCTTGTCCGCCACGTCGACGGCGTAGTGGATCGCGGCCTGCAACAGTTGCCCGGGCTGCGAGTTCTCCTGCGTCTGCGCGTTCGCGAGCGTGTTGCAGTTGTCCACCGACATCGTGATGACCTTCACGGCCGGCACGGTGGCCGCGTAGTAGATCGCCTCGGCCAGGGTGGTCAGGTCGCCGGCCGGGTCGCCCTGGGCGTCGACGTAGTTGCCGTCGGTCTGCCGGATGGCCAGGATGTTCGCGTCCGGCGCGACGCCGATGAAGCCGAGCCCGGTGCCTCGGGTGTCCGCTGCGATGATGCCGGCCACGATGGTGCCGTGCCCGTCGCAGTCGAACTCGCCCTTTCCGTCACTCTGGATGTAGTCCCCGCCGTTCTCCAGCCGGTTGCCGAAGAACGGGTGCGGGTTCACGCCGGTGTCGATCACCGCGACGGTGACGTTGCGACCGGTGGAGATCTTCTGCGCGTCCGCGATGTCCAGCATGCTCTGCGCGGCCGGCACTCTGGTGATCGGCTGGGTGACACCGGAGGTGATGCAGCCGCCCTGGCCGTTGGTGTTGAGGGCGTAGGCCTTGTCCGGTGCGCCGCCGGGGCCCTCGTCGGGCGGATACTGCGGGTTCGCCGGCAGGGGCGGTGGTTCCCAGTTCGCCGGGCCGGTCGGAGAGGTCCCGGCGGCCGGGTTGCCGTCGGCCGCCATGCCGAGCCCGGTGCCAGCCGCGAGTCCGGCGTCAGTACCGAGCCCGGTGCCCGCGCCGATGCCCGCGAGCGCGACGGAGTCGGCGAACGCGGGCCAGGCGGGGCCGAGCAGAACCAGCAGTGTCGCCGTTGCGGCGGCCGCGATCCGGTAGGGGACTCGCGTTGTTCGGGACATCAGGACGCTTTCAGCCGAGGTGCAGGTGACGGACGGTCGTGTACAGGTTGAGCACCGCGAGCGCCAGCGGTAGCACCGAGGCGATCAGGACGATCTCGACCATGTCCACCGAGCGCCGCAGCACCGGGGAGAACCGCTGCTCGGGGAACACGATGCCGATCACCAGCGTGGCGACCGCCAACACGACCAGAACCCCGAAGACCATGATCAACCGGTCGTTCGGGGTGGCCTCGTACAGCCAGCCGATCAGCAGGCCCGCCGCGGTCAGGATGCCGGTGGTCAGCAGCGCGATCGCCTGGCTGCCGTTGGCGTAGGTACGGCCGCGCAGCATCAGCACCGCGGCGATCGCCGCACCCTCGATCACACCCCAGATGGCCGGATCGGTCGCCGCGACGACCGCGCCGACGGCCGAGGTCACGCCACAGCCGACGATCATGCCGGTCATGAACTCGTGCGCGCGGCCCGCCCTGCGTTCGATCTCGTGGTAGTCCGGGAAGCCCGAGTCCTCCTTGAGGTCCTCGGCATTGCCCGGCACGTTGGGCAGCGGGAGCTTGGCCATCCAGATCGTCAGCCTCGGCAGCACCGACAGCGCGGCCAGCGCCACCGCCGCCGCGACCCCGGCGATGCCGGCGGCCGGGGTGTTCAGCAACGCGCCGGCCACGAAGGTCAGCGCGCCGAGCAGGCCCGCGGTCGCACCAGCGACGAAAATGGTGATCCCGGTGCCGATCATCATGATCGAGGCGACCGAGACCAGCAGCAGGAACACGCAGGCGAGCACGTAGTTCCAGGCGTGCACGCCGTGCGGGACGACGTAGAGGCCGGAGACGAACGCCATCGGCATGCCACCGGCCGCCGCGATGAGCACTCCGGTCTGGTGGGTTCCATACGATCGGGTGACCGTGGCACCCACGGTGACCGCGACGATGGCGAGCACGCCTGCCGCGATCGCCGCGCCGATCGCGTTGCCGGTCGAGCCGGTGATCGGGCCGGACAACAGCGCGGCAACGGCCGCCGCGATCAGCGCGATGGCCGCGGTGACATGGCCGAACCGGTGCGCGGTGTCCTTTGTCCACGGCCGGTAACTGTCCGGAGAGGACTCCGCGATCGCGTCGACGACGTCGTCGTAGAGCGGCGGCGGCGGGTTCTCCGAGCGGCGCCGCAGTTGCAGCAGGTCACCGTCGACGACCCCGAGGGAGGCCAGTGTCCTGCTCGGCTCCAGCGGGCTCTCGCCCAGCCGCGCCACACACCAGCCGCCGTGCCGCGCGCCGCCGTCCGGGGTGACCTCCTTGGCCATCTCCAGCAGCATCGGCAGCAGGTCGGCAACTGCCACGTCGGCGGGCAGTGCGACGTCGATGCGCGTCCGCGGTGCCACCACCGTCACCCGGCTGAACACCGTCGTTCCGGTCGCCACCAGCGCCCCCTTCAGTCCTGTCAGTTCAGTTCATGCCTGGTCGGCAAAGCCTCGTCAAAGCGTGAGCGGTGCGGCGCCAGCATCCCGCACCGGCGAACACGATAGCCCGGACGGGCTTGCGTAAACCGGCCCGCGGCTGCGGCGAGCGCCCCTAGTATGGCGGTACCGGATACGGCCGGATGGCCGGTTCGGGCGAACACGTCGGATTCTTTCGCGGCCCGCGAGTCGATCCGCCGGGTGAGTCCGCGCCATGGTCCTGCCGCACCGGAGGAGGTAGGAAGGTCCCCTGGGAGCCTGTCGTGACCCCCGACCTGGGCGGGGTGGCGGCCGACTTCGTAAGGTTCCTGACGATAAGCAGACAAACAGCCTGGTAGTTCCTGCCCAGGTCGTTTCAGCCCAGATCGCTTCGGTCCGAGTCGAGAGGTCCTCTTTCGGTGAGCACGCTGCAGTTCAAGCGGATGCCGCGGCTGGCCGCGCCACGCCGGCCCGGTGGTGAGGTCCACCTGGAGCCGCCACCCGAGGTCCCCAGGGTCATTCCCGGCAACATCGTGATGAAACTGTTGCCGGCCGTCATGATCCTCGGCTCCCTCGGCATGACCGCCTTCATGATCAAGTCGGGCAACAGCACGACCGGCATCATGATGGGCGGGATGATGCTCATCGGCTCGGTCGGTTCGATGGCCGGCGGCGGCGGCCGAGGTGGCGGGGCCAAGAAGGCCGAGATGAACGAGGACCGCAAGGACTACCTGCGCTACCTCGGCCAGATGCGTGAGCGCGCCAGGGAGTCCACCCTCGAACAGCGCGACGAGCGCGAATGGGTGCACCCGGACCCGCAGGCCCTGTGGTCGATCGCGACCAGCAGGCGGATGTGGGAGCGCCGCTCCGCCGACAGCGACTTCCTGCACCTGCGCGTCGGCCGTGGTTCCCAGCGGCTGGACACCCGGCTGGTGCCGCCGCAGACCGGCCCGGTCGAGGAACTCGAACCCATCGCAACGCTCGCCCTGCGCCGGTTCGTCCGTGCGCACTCGATCGTGCCCGAACTGCCGGTGTCGATCGCGCTGCGTAGCTTCGCCGCCGTCGGCCTGCAGGGCGACAAGGGCCAGGTGCGTGGCCTCGCCCGCGCCATGCTCGCCCAGATGACCGCCTTCCACTCCCCGGACGACCTGCTGATAGCGGTGGTCACCGCCGGCAGGGCCAAACAGGAGTGGGAATGGGCGAAATGGCTGCCGCACAGCCAACACCCGACCATCGTGGACGGCATCGGTCCACTTCGGATGATCGGCGGCTCGCTCGGCCAGGTCGAGCACTGGCTCGACGAGCAGCTGCGGGACCGCCAGCGGTTCACCCGCAACGCCACCCCGCAGACCGACCAGCCGCACATCGTGATCGTCATCGACGAGGGCGATGTGACGCTGGAGGAGAACATCATCCTCGAAGAGGGCCTCGTCGGCGTCACCCTCCTCGACCTGTCCGACTCCCTTGGCAACCTCACCGCCCGGCGTGGCCTGCGGATGGTCATCGAACCCGACCGGCTCGGTGCCCGCAGCGCCAGCGGCGTCGAATGGTTCGGCGCCCCGGACAGCATGTCCGCGGTCGAGTCCGAAGCACTGGCCCGGCGCCTCTCCCCGTACCGGATGGGCGCCCAGCAGGACGACGGCGGCGAGGAACCGCTGCTGGCCAACCCCGGAATGCTGGAACTGCTCGGCATTCCCGGCGACCCGATGACCTTCGACGTGCAGGGCGCCTGGCGGCCCCGGCCGGTTCGCGACCGCTACAGGGTGCCCTTCGGCGTCGGTGAACAGGGCCAGATGGTCGAGCTGGACATCAAGGAAGCGGCCATGGAGGGCATGGGCCCGCACGGTCTGTGCGTCGGCGCGACCGGTTCCGGTAAGTCGGAGTTCCTGCGCACCCTGGTGCTGGCGATGCTCTCGACCCACTCCAGTTCGGCGCTGAACATGATCCTCGTCGACTTCAAGGGTGGTGCGACGTTCCAGGGCTTCGATGTCGCCCCGCACGTCGCCGCGACCATCACCAACCTCGCGGGCGACCTCACCATGGTCGACCGGATGAAGGACGCCATCTCCGGTGAGGTCAACCGCCGGCAGGAACTGCTGTCGCGGGCGAGCGCGAAGAACGTCTGGGACTACGAGAAGATGCGCGAGAACGGCGCCGACCTCGACCCGCTGCCCGCGCTGTTCATCTGCATCGACGAGTTCTCCGAGATGCTCACCGCGAAGCCGGACTTCATCGACGTGTTCCTGCAGATCGGCCGCGTCGGCCGGTCGCTGCAGATGCACATGCTGCTCGCCTCCCAGCGGTTGGAGGAAGGCAAGCTGCGCGGCCTTGACACCTACCTGTCCTACCGGATCGGTCTGAAGACCTTCTCCGCGTCGGAATCGCGCGCCGCGATCGGTGTCCCCGACGCGTTCGAACTGCCGCCCATCCCCGGCTCCGGGTACCTGGCCATCCAGGGTGAGCCGATGGTCCGGTTCAAGGCCGCCTACGTCTCCGGCCCCTACCGGCCCTCCGGTATGCAGGCAGCGGGCCCGTCCGCGCCGATCACCAGTGACCGGCGCCCCAAGTACTTCGTGCCCGATTTCATCGAGATCCCGAAGGAACCGGAAAAGCCCAAGGACGCGCCGGCACCCAAGCAGGAGGACACCAACGAGCCCAGCCAGCTGGAGATCATCGTCGGCAGGCTGCAGGGCCAGGGCCCACCCGCGCACGAGGTGTGGCTGCCGCCGCTGGCCGATCCGCCGTCGATGGACCAGTTGCTGCCCCCGGTCGCCCCGACCGAGGACCGTGGCCTCTCCGCGGTCGGCTTCTTCGGGAACTCCCGGCTGCAGGTGCCGCTGGGCATGGTCGACAAGCCCTTCGAACAGCGCCGCGACCTGCTGTGGGCCGACCTGTCCGGCGCCGCGGGCCACGGTGCGATCGTCGGCGGTCCGCAGTCCGGCAAGTCGATGATGCTGCGCACGCTGATCATGTCGATGGCGCTCACGCACACCCCCGATGAAGTGCAGTTCTACTGCCTCGACCTCGGTGGTGGCACCCTGGCGACGACCTCGGGCCTTCCGCACGTCGGCGGGGTCGCCGGCCGGCTGGACCCCGACCTCGCTCGCCGGATGGTGGCCGAGATGAGCGCGCTGATCGCCGAACGCGAACTACGCTTCCGCGACCAGGGCATCGACTCCATGGTCGAGTTCCGCAACCGGAAACGGCGCGGGGAGATCAGGGATGACGCCTACGGCGACGTGTTCGTCATCGTCGACGGCTGGCTGAACTTCCGGCAGGAGTTCGAGGCGCTGGAACCGCAGATCACCGCGCTCGCCGCGCAGGGCCTCTCCTACGGCGTGCACGTGATCGTGTCGGCCAACCGGTGGGCGGAGATCCGGCCCGCGCTCAAGGACCTCCTCGGCACCCGGTTCGAGCTGCGCCTCGGTGACCCGACCGAGTCCGATGTGGACCGTCGCGTCGCGGTGAACGTGCCGGCCGGTAGGCCCGGTCGCGGTATCACCAGGGACAAGCTGCACTTCCTCGTCGGCCTGCCCCGTATCGACGCCTCGACCGACTCCGAGACCGTCGCCGCCGGTATCCAGGACGCCGCCGGCAAGGTCCGCGGCGCCTGGCGTGGCCAACCGGCCCCGCAGGTTCGCCTGCTGCCCGACCTGCTGCCCTACGAGCAGCTGCCGGCGCTGCGGCAGGCACCGCGCAAGGACCTGGTGCCGATCGGTGTCAACGAGGACGAGCTGGCCACGGTCTGCCTCGACTTCGACGGCGAACCGCACTTCGCGATCTTCGCCGACGGCGAGTCCGGCAAGACGAACATGCTGCGCGCCATCATCCGCGGTATCACCACCAACTACACGCCCAAGGAAGCCGTCATCCTGCTGGTCGACTACCGGCGCACGATGCTCGGCTACATCAACAGCGACCACCTGCTGTCCTACGCGGTGTCCGGCAACCAGTTGCAGGGCATGGTCAAGGACGTGCGTGGCTCGATGGAGGGCAGGCTGCCCGGTCCGGACGTCACCCAGGAACAGCTGCGCAACCGGTCCTGGTGGAAGGGCCCCGAGCTGTTCGTGATCGTCGACGACTACGACCTCGTCGCCACCCAGGCCGGCAACCCGCTCCAGCCGCTGTCGGAGTTCCTGGCCCAGGCCAAGGATGTCGGCCTGCACATGGTCGTGGCCCGACGCACCGGTGGTGCCTCCCGGTCCACGTTCGACCCGATCATCGGCAAGCTGAAGGAAATCTCCAGCCCCGGCTTCATCGGCAGCGGCAGCAAGGACGAAGGTGTGCTGTGGGGCACCGTCAAGCCGAGCGCGCAGCCGCCCGGCCGAGGTGTGATCATCAGCCGCAAGCTGGGCCAGCAGCGCATGCAGGCGGCATGGATCCAGCCGGAGCAGTAACCGTTCGCAGAGGTATTCACAGAGGTAGAGGTGTAGAGGTGCCGGCGTGACGCTGCGGGTAGCAGTTGATTTCGGCACCTCAAGCACCTGCGTCGTGGTGTCCGTCGACGGCGGCGAACCGCAGGTGGTGATGGTCGAGGGCGGCAGCCCGGTCATGCCGTCGGCGGTGTTCGCCGCGGTCGACGGCACCCTGTTCGTCGGCCAGGAGGCCGAACGGCAGGCCGCCATCGACCCGGCCCGCTACGAGCCGAACCCGAAGCGGCGCATCGACGAGGGCGAGCTGCTGCTGGGCGATACCGTGCTCAGCGTTGCCGACGTGGTCCGCGCCGTGCTGACCAGAGCCGTCGACGAGGCCCGCAGGGTGGCCGGCGGTGGCCAGGCCGACCTGCTGGTCCTCACCCACCCCGCCGACTGGGGCGCGGTCCGGACCAGGGTCCTGCGCCAGGCCGGCAACGGCCTCGCCACCGACATCGTCCTCGTCCCGGAACCGGTCGCCGCCGCCGTTTTCCACGCCGCCCGCTACGACCTGCCGGACGGCTCCGCGCTGGCCGTACTCGACGTCGGCGGCGGCACTGTCGACGTCAGCGTGGTGCGCAGGCAGGCCGCCGAGGCGCCGGGCTCCGGTGCGCGGTCCGGCCAGGGGGCGGGCACCGGCTTCCGGGTGCTGGCCACCCACGGCGACCCGAACTTCGGCGGCGCCGACATCGACCAGCTGCTGCTCGATCACATCGGTGAGACCTTCACCGGTCCCGAACGGTTGCGGTGGCAGGCCCTGATGGACGGCCAGGAGATGTCCGACCGGCGCCGCAGGCGCATGCTGCGCCAGGACGTCCGGGGCGCCAAGGAGACCCTCTCCCGGCACACCTACACCGACGTCCCCCTCCCGCAGCCGTTCCCCGACGCCCACGTCACCCGTGCCGACCTGGAGACCCTGCTCGCCGAACCGCTCGGCAGGGCCGCCCAGCTCACCGCGGACACCATCGGCACCACCGGCCTGCGCCCCGATCAGCTCGCCGCCGTTTTTCTGGTCGGCGGCTCCAGCCGGATCCCGCTGATCGCCCGGCTCGTGCACGAGCGGACCGGCATCATGCCGACCACCCTGGACGCCCCGGAGACCGTGGTCTGCCGAGGCGCGTTGCGGGCGGTCACCCTCGACCCGCTCCGCACCGGCGGCCTCGCCGCCCAGCGCGCGGTGACCGCACCCCGGCTGGGCCTGCCGCGGACAGGCCCCCGCCCGCTGAGTTCGCCGACCCCCGGATCGCCGCTCGGATCCCCGCCCGTTGGATCGGCTCCGCTCGGCTCGGCCAAGGCGCCCTCGACCTCGCCGTCCGCCCAACTGCCGCCCGCGCGGTACCCGGCGGCAGGAGCCGGGGCGGCCGGGCCGTTGCCGGTCTACCTGCAACCCGGCCCACCCACGCTGAGCAGCCCGACCCGGCCCAAACGCGGCCACGCCCGGCTGTTCGGCGTGGCCGGCGCCCTGGTCGTCGTCGCGGCGGCCGTCGCGGGAGTCCTCGTGTACCTGCACCCCGGCTCCCCAGCCACCCCGAACCCGAGCCCGACCACCGGCTCGACGGCCGGTTCGACCAGCGGCCCGGCCCAACCCGGCAAGCTGGTCGCCCAGTACGACTACCGGTTCACCGCGCCGTCCGGCTGGTCGCAGTCCGGCGGTGATGCCAGCCAGCTCAAGGTGCAGGTCGCGCCCGGCGGGTCGGCAACGGCGCCGCAGGCGATATACGTCCAGGAATTCCGGCTCACCTACAACAGCACCACGAATCGCTCACTCGCGGTCGGTCAATTGCGGCAGTTGGTGAACAACAACGGATATCAGGACTTCAATTCGAACCTCAACTACGCCGGCAGGACAGTCGTTTACTATCGAGAATTGGCCGGCGAACAGACCGTGGACTGGTACGTCCTGTTCCAGGGCACGGTGCAGGTGAGTGTCGGCTGCCAGTATCCGAACGGCTCGGCGGGCGGTATCGACACCGCGTGTCGGCAAGTGGTCAATACGATGATCGTCACGAGCTGAGTCGGTCGGGCGTCGGCGTTGGCAGGGCCGGCAACCTGGGGAGGTATCGATGACCGGAGCGCAGGGTTTCAACGCGGTGGGTTCGGATGCGATGGCAAACTTCTCGGCTGATCTGGACGCAGCCGTCGCCAGAGCCCGCAGAGTCGCCGCCGAATCACGGGAGACCACCGCGAAGTTCCGCAGGGAGACCAGGCAACTCGTCGAGCGAACCAAGGCAGGCGGCGTCCGCCCGACCTCCGAAGCGGACTTGACCGCCGAGCACCTCCGCCGCGCCGCCACCGGCTTCCGCGCCGACCACGGCCTTCCCGTCGAAGCACTCCCGTCCGGCCACGAGTTGCTCGTGCAATCGGCTCCACCTGTCGCAGCTGAGCCACCGCCGGTCACGCCGAGTGCATCTCGGATCACCGGTCCGGGTCGCAGAAATCCCCATCCGGATGACGATGACGAGGACTTTTCGCAAGAGCGAATCATGTTCTGATCGAATTTACGGCTGCGAACGTTCACTAGAGCAACGACCTTGGCAGAAAACGCGACAAGGTGGAACCGGACGTGGCAGGGTCTTCGTCGTAGGGGATGCACGGACCAAGAACGTGAAGATCCCGAATCCGAACTTTGAAGGGGGCCATTCACATGGCTGGATCATTTTCCACTGGGTCTGCCGAGCTGCAGAAGGCCGGCCAGCAGATGGAGCAGACCAACCAGGAAATGATGTCGAACCTCCAGAAGCTGTCCGGTGAGTGCGAGCAGATCCGCTCGACCTGGAAGGGCGCGGCTGCCACCGCCTTCACGAACCTCATGCAGCGGTTCGAGACGGACTCCAAGAACCTCAACCAGTCCCTTGACCAGATCGCCCAGGCGATCGGCGCCAACGCGCAGAACTACGCGCAGCAGGAGCAGGAAGCTCAGTCGTCGATCACCTCCATCATGAACACCCTGGGTGGGGCCTGACGCTCCGGACGGTTGATCCCGTCCCTCTGTTCCACACAGCTCAACCACAAACGTCATTGTCGAAGTAGGGGAAAGAGAGAAGCGTCATGGGCGACGAAATTGCCGTAAGTTTTGGTGAACTGGAGGCCTTGGGCTCCCAGATCTCCAGCACCACCCAGCAGATCGAGAGTGAGCTGGAAAGCCTGAAGTCCCAGATCGCGAACCTGAACCAGATCTGGGAGGGTTCGGCGGGCTCGGGCTTCCAGGCGACCAAGGCCAAGTGGGACTCGGCCGCGGCCGACCTGACCTCGGTCCTCGGTGCGATCGGCGCGGCCGTGAGTGCCGCCGAGGAGCAGTACCGCAGCACTGAGAGCAAGAACACCTCTGCTTGGAACTAATCCCGCACGCAGCGCGGTCACGGGCCCTGGGAAGTCTTCTTCCCAGGGCCCGACGCTATTTCGTCGAGTTCCGATCGAGTTGGGTCAACCGCAGCGGTATCTGTTCAGCATGGGAATTTCGGCCGTGCGTTCGATAGAGCTGAGGATGGCCAGTACGCATTGTTGGCGGGCGTGGCCGATGTCGACGGGTTGGCCGGCGCGGTAGGCCTGGACGCCGCCGAGCAGTCGGAACTCGATCGAGTCAACGGACATCGGCAATTCCGCTCCTATCGCTCACGACTGGTCCAGTCGTCGATATGTTGTTGAATACGGGCCGCGTCGGAGCTGGCAGGTCGATTCCGCAGCAGCGCCAATGCCTGCCGCCAGGTCGACAGGGCCTGAGCCCGATCGCCGAGCGTGGCATGGACCTGGGCGAGCCGGTCGAGTGTGTCGCATTCGCTCCGCGAATTACCCATTTTTCGGTAGAGGCTCAGCGATTGTCCATAGTATTCAAGAGCTTCACTGTGGCGGCCGGTGTGATGTGCGATGTAGCCGAGGCTGTCGAGATCGTCCGCCTGGCCGTGCTCGTCCTGGTGCTGGATCTCTATTTCCAGTGAGGCTTTGCACGCCGCCTCCGCCTGCTCGTATTCGCCCAGCAGCGCGGAAAGCCAGCCCATCGAGCTTTGCACCCTGGTCGCCAGCACCCGGTCGCCGAGAGCGTCGAACAATCCGAATGCCTTGGCGGCGTATTCCCGAGCGGTGCGGTAGTCACCCTGCATTTCGTAGAGATATCCGAGTTCGTTGTCGGCCTGCGCCTGACCGATGAGGTTCTCCGCCCGCTCCGCGAGAGTGAGCGCTCGTCGCACGTGTTCGATCGCTTCCGGATAGCGGTTCGCCTGCCCGAAGGTATGGCCGAGGCGCCGTTCGATTCGGGCCTCGATGGTCGGATCGGACAGGTGCGGGAGCGCGACCAGGGCGGCCTGCCACAGTGCCAGGTTGTCCTGGATGTGGCCGCGCCAGCTGTTGAAGTTGTCGAGGGTCCACGCCAGTTGGTAAACCGCCGGGTACCAGCCATGATCGAGGAGGGCTCGGCCACAGGCCACCAGACAGGCATGTTCCGCGTCGCACCAGGCAAGAGCGGCGGCTTCGTCCTCGAACCGGATCGGTCGGCAGCCGGGGACCGGGGGATCGGGCTCGATGGCGACGGGTCGGCGTGGGTCGAACACGCGCTGGCCACCGAAGGCGGTATGCAGGTAGAAGTCGATCAGCCGACGGAGCGCTGCCTCGCGTAGGTCCTGGGGATGGTGCACGGTGATTTGCTCGACGGCGTAGAGACGGACGAGGTCATGCATCCGGTATCGGCCGGGAACCTGTTGTTGGACGAGCGAGATCCGCTCAAGGCCGCGGAGTTCCGCGCGGACCTGGTTGTCGTCGAGACCGGTCAGGTTCGCCGCGGCGGCAAGGCTGATGTCGGGGCCGGGGGCGATCCCGAGCAGGCCGAATATCCGCGCCTGTTCCGGTGACAGGGCCGCGTAGGACCAGGACAGTGCCGAACGGACGCCTGCGGCGGGGTCCTCGTCGAAGGTGCTGAGCCTGCTCGCCGCGTCGCGCAGCTCCTCGGCCAGCTCGCCGAGCGGGAAATCGGGGTGCTCCAGTGCTCGCCCGGCAACGATGCTCAGCGCGAGTGGCAGGCCGGCACAGCTGGTCAGCAGATCGTCGACGGCCGCCGGTTCACGGGCCAGCCGGTCGGCGCCGAGCCGGTTGGCGAGCAGGGCGCGGGCTTCGTCCTGGGTCAGGGCATCCAGCGACAGGGGTCGGGCGCCGTGCGCGGTGACCAGGCTCACGAGGCGGTCCCGGCTGGTGACCAGCACCGTGCAGGACGGGCTGCCGGGGAGCAGCGGCACGACCTGGGCCGGATCGGCCGCGTTGTCGAGGACGACGAGTATCCGTTTGTCGGCGACGAGACTTCGGTACAGCGCCGTCTGCGCGTCCAACGAGGTCGGGACGGTCGACGGGTCCACGCCGAGTGCGTCGAGGAAGCCACGGATGGCGTCGGAGGATGTCGTGGGTTTGCCGGAGGGGTCGAAGCCGTGCAGGTTGACGAACAACTGGCCGTCGGGGAACCGGTCGAGGTTCTGGTGGGCCCAGTGCAGAGCCAGCCAGGTCTTGCCGATGCCACCGGTGCCGCCGATCGCCGAGATGATCACGGTGGATGCGGGGGCGGCGCGCGCGTCCATCACGGCGGTGATGCTGTCCAGCTCGTGGGCTCGGCCGGTGAAGGAGCGCGGTGCGGCCGGCAGCTGACGTGGTACCGGTGAGGTGACGGCAGGCTCCGCGACGACAGCGAGCGTCGGGTCGGTGGTGAGGATCTGTTGGTGGAGGTCGCGGAGTGCGGGGTTGGGGTCGATGCCGAGTTCGTTGTTGAGGTGGGTTCGGGTTTGTTGGTAGTGGTTGAGGGCGTCGGCTTGGCGGCCTGCTCGGTAGAGGGTGAGCATGAGTTGGCCTGCGATGCGTTCGTCGAGCGGTCGGGTTTCGGCGAGTGTGTTGAGGGTGGGCAGGATCTTGTTGTGTCGGCCGAGTCGTAGTTGTAGGTCGATGTGGTCGAGTTCGGCCGCGTTGTGTTCCTTGTCGATGGTCGCGCGGATGCTGTTGAGCCAGGGATTGTCCTGGCCCGCGAAGGGTTCGCCACGCCAGCGGGCCAGTGCCGTGCCGAGCAGACCATCGGCGGTCCGGTCGTCGCTGCCGCGGGCCTGACGGACGAGCCGGCGAAACTCGTGCAGGTCGACCGCGCTGGGCTCGACCGACAGGACGTAGGCGTTGCCATGCCGGCTGATGCTGATCTCGGGCAGTGCCCTGCGCAGCCGGGTGAGGTAGGAGTAGAGGTTCTCCTTGGCGCGGTGTGGTGGATTGCCGGCCCAGACCCGGTCGATCAGCTCGTCGGCCGAGACGGCGGTGTTGGCTTCGACGAGGAGAACGGCGAGCACGCATTGTTGGCGGGCGTGGCCGATGTCGACCGGCTGGCCGGCGCGATAGGCCTGGATGCCGCCGAACAGCCGGAACTCGATCGGATCAGCAGCCACCGGCAAATCCTGTTCTGTTCTCCCCACCACTGTGTCGACTCCCTAGAAACCCGGTTGTGGCACCGGGTTTGCGTCCAGCTTGGCCAGTTCCGCCCTGATCCGTTCCGCGTCGGCAGTGCGCCGACGCTCCTGGTAGGTCCGCAGCACCTCGTTGAGCACGGCACGGGTCCGGTCCAGATCGCCCATGGCCAGATGGCTCTGCCAGAGATGTTCGAGAATGAGCAGCGCGCTCTCCACGTGTCCCAGACCGCGGAATATCGCGAGAGCCTCCTGATAACGGCTGACCGCCAACTCGTATTGACCGCCATGGTGGGCGATGTACCCCAGACTGTCCAGACAGTCCGCCTGGCCCTCGGGATCATAGTGCGCGCGAGTGACCTCCAGCGCGGCCTCGCACGCGATGCGGCCCTCCTCGTACTGGCCCAGTACCGCGTGAAACCAGCCGATGGCGTTGAGGGACTGACCTGCCCACACCTCGCCGCCGGGGACCCGCAGGTACAGCACCCGCGCCTGGCGCGCATGGTGGATCGCCTGCTGGTGGTCCCCGGACCGCTCGCAGTTCTGCATCATCGCCATGTGGGTATGTGCTTGCTCGGCAGGGTTGTCGTCCTGCTCGCACAGCTCCAGCGATTCCTGGAGATGGTGCACGGCCTCGTCAAATCGGCCGGCACGGGAATACGCGTGGCCGAGTCGACGGCTCGCCGAGCATTCCAGGTCACGATTGCCCAGGTTTCGTGCCGCGGTCAGGGCCGCGTGCCACGCGGCGGCGTCGTCATCGTCCTTTCCCTGTCGCCAACGGAAGTTGATGAGTCCGGCCGCGAGCAGCCAGACGACTTCGTGCCAGCGTCGCTCCACCGCGATCGGGAGGATGAGCGAGAGGCAGTCGTATTCGGCGCTGAACCAGTCCCGAGCCGTGGTGACATCGGAGATCGGCAGGGGGTGGCAGTCGGCGCTGGGTGTATAGAGATCGGCGAGTTTTCGGGCGGGTGCGAGCTGTCGGTCCGCGGCCAGCGCGGTGTGGGCGTAGAAGTCGGCCAGCACGCGCAATGCGGCGTCACCGGTTTCGGTCGGCAGGGATCGAGCTTTGTGGAGCGCGTAGAGGCGGACCAGGTCGTGCATGCGATAGCGGCCGGGAACCTGTTGTTGGACAAGCGAAACGCGTTCGAGTGCGCGTAGTTCGGCTCGGATCCGGTTTTCGGTGCGGCCGGTGAGGTTCGCGGCCGCGGCGAGGCTGATGTCAGGGCCGGGGGCGAGTCCGATGAGGCTGAAGACGCGGGCTTGTTCCTGCGTGAGTGCCGCGTAGGACCAGGACAGGACGGAGCTGACGCTGGTCGACGGGTCCTCGTCCAGAGTGGCCAGTCGGTTCTCGGTGTCGTGCAGTTCCTCGGCGAGTTCGCTGAGCGGGAAGTCGGGGTGTTCGAGTGCGCGTCCCGCGACGATGCTCAGCGCAAGGGGCAGCCCGGCGCAGCTGGTGATGAGGTCGTTGACGGCCTCTGGTTCGCGGGCCAGGCGTTCGGCGCCGAGCCTGCTGGCAAGCAGGGTGCGGGCTTCGGTTTCGGTGAGGGCGTCGAGCGGGAGTGGTTGGGCGCCATGGGCGTTGACGAGGTTGACCAGGCGGTCTCGGCTGGTGACGATGACGGTGCAGGTGGGGCTGCCGGGCAGCAGCGGGATGACTTGGGTCGGGTCGGCGGCGTTGTCCAGCACGATGAGCATCCGCTTGTCCGCGATGAGGCTCCGGTAGAGCGCGGTCTGGGCGTCGAGTGCGGTGGGGATCGCGGACGGCTCGACGCCGAGGGTGTCGAGGAAGCCGCGGATGGCATCCGACGGTGCGGTTGGTTTCCCTGATGGGTCGAAGCCACGGAGGTTGACGAACAGCTGGCCGTCAGGGAATCGGTCGAGGTTCTGGTGTGCCCAGTGCAGGGCGAGCCAGGTCTTGCCGATGCCGCCGGTCCCGCCGATCGCGGAGATGACGACGGTGGCGTTCGGCATGGCTTCGAGGTCCAGTACCGAGGTCAGGCTGTCCAGTTCCCGCATCCGGCCGCTGAACGACCTCGGCGCGGCCGGCAGTTGGCGGGGTACCGGGGACGTGGCTGCCGGTTCGGGCGCAACGGTGGTGAGCTTCGGGTCGGCGGTGAGGATCTGCTGGTGCAGGTCGCGGAGTGCGGGGCTGGGGTCGATACCGAGTTCGTCGGCGAGTTGGGTTCGGGTTCGCTGGTAGTGGTTGAGGGCGTCGGCCTGGCGGCCCGCTCGGTAGAGGGCGAGCATGAGTTGGCCCGCGACGCGCTCGTCGAGAGGACGTTTTCCGGCGAAGGTGGCCAGCGTGGGCAGGATCTCGTTGTGTCGACCCAGGCGCAGTTGGTGGTCGGCACGGTCGAGCTCGGCCGAGGAGCGCTCGGTGTCGAGTACGGCGCGGACACTATTGAGCCAGGGATTGTCCTGGCCTGCGAAGGGTTCGCCCCGCCAGAGCGCGAGTCCTTCGCCCAGCAGGTGCTCGGCCGTCGCGTCGTCGGCCTCGTGCGCGGTGCGGCTGAGTCGGCGGAACACGTGCAGGTCGATGGTGTCGGGATCGACGACGAGCGAGTAGCCGCTGCCGCGTCGGACGATGCTGATCTCGGGTAAGGCCCTGCGGAGGCGGGTGAGATAGGAGTACAGGCTGCCCTTGCCGGAGGGGGCCGCACCGCCCCAGACCCGGTCGATCAGCTCGTCGGCCGAGACGGCGGTGTTGGCTTCGACGAGGAGAACGGCGAGCACGCATTGTTGGCGGGCGTGGCCGATGTCGACCGGTTGGCCGGCGCGGTAGGCCTCGATACCGCCGAACAGTCGGAACTCGATCGAATCAGCGGACATTGGCGACCCCGTCCTGCTTCTCCCCAGCCAATGTGTCAACCGAGGCTAACGGGCGCCGGTGCGCCGCCGCGTGCTCACCGTGGTTTCGTGTGGACGAAGGGGTGCGCAAGGCCGACCGGGCGGGTAAGACTGTCCCGGTGGGGACGCGGACGAGGTCCGCGCTCGCGACGGGGTGCGGGATGGCCTCGCTCCGTCTCGCCGATGGCCGTCTTGACCAGTGGCCGGACCGGCAGAGCCGACCGGAAAGCCGGTCGGTACGTGCCGCCATGGCGTCCCCCTCGCTACAGGCATAGCGCTGGTGACCTGGTCATTCAAGCCGGAATCAAGAAATGCCACCGGGGGCCGGAGCAGTATTTGCCTACGGCGGCCCGATCAGGGGGGACGGGCCGACGTAGCGGGCCACCGGCGCCAACGAGGACGACCCCCCTCGGCCGGTACCCGCGTCGTGTTGCCACCCCCGATGGCAGCACGCCGGGCGTGGTCGCGGTCGGCAATGACCGCGACCACGCGCGCCCCGCTCGGCGAATCTCGCCGCCGGCCCCTTGCCCCAGTAGCCCTTGCCCAGCGATCTGCTCGGCCGCTCTTGCCCAGCCGACCTCGCTCGGCCTTTGCTCGGCGGCTCCTGCCCAGTGGCTCCTACCCAGCTGACCTCGGCGGCTCCTGCCTGGTGGCTACTGCCCGGTGACCTTGCTCGGCAGGCTTGCCCATGCGTTCAATTCCCGAACACCACCCTGCTCAGGACCGCGATCCAGCTGCCGATTCGGGGTGACCGGGGCCACCTCCACCCGGCCTAGAGGGGGGCGTTTTGACCCTGGCGGGGGGCGGCAGGTATCTTCTTGGGGTAGTTGTGCGGAGCCCGGCGCGGCGCGTGTGCAGAGTGCGCGGTCGTGTTGTCATCCCGATGCGTGCATGACCTGGTCATGCGATCGAGATGTAGCCGCCGCGAACGACACCCCAGACGCAAGTGATGACGAGGTAGATCCGTGCGCACGTACAGCCCGAAGCCCGGCGAGGTGACCCACGCCTGGCACGTGATCGACGCCGAGGACGTGGTGCTCGGCCGGCTTGCCACGCAGGCCGCCACGCTGCTGCGCGGCAAGCACAAGCCCACCTATGCCCCGCATGTGGACACCGGCGACTTCGTCGTCATCATCAACGCCGAGAAGGTCGCCCTCACCGGCAAGAAGCATGACCAGGCGTTCGTCTACCGGCACAGTGGCTACCCCGGTGGTCTGCGCAAGCGCTCGTTCGGCGAGATGCTGGACAAGCAGCCCGACCGCCTTCTTGAGCAGGCCATCAAGGGCATGCTGCCGCACAACCGGCTCGGCCGGGCGATGGCGAGCAAGCTCAAGGTCTACGCAGGCCCCAACCACCCGCACGCTGCCCAGCAGCCCAAGCCGTTCAAGATCATTGAACAGAGCAAGGTCGGCAAATGAGCAGCGCCGAGATCAGCGATGACAACATCAGCGAGGAAGCCGTGACCACTCCGGACGCCGAAAGCGTCGAGACTCCTGCGACGCCGGTTGCCGAGGCTCCGGCCGCTGAGACGACCGAGGCCGCCGAAGCCACCGAGGCCCCGGCCAGCAAGCCGGTCGTCAAGGTGCTGCCCGGCGGCAAGCCGGTGCAGACCGTCGGCCGGCGCAAGCAGGCCATCGTCCGGGTCCGGCTGATGCCGGGCAGCGGCAAGTTCACCCTCAACGGCCGCTCCCTTGAGGAGTACTTCCCGAACAAGGTGCACCAGCAGCTCATCCGTGAGCCCCTGGTGACCGTCGAGAAGCCCGAGTCGTTCGACATCTTCGCCAACCTCAAGGGTGGCGGCATCACCGGCCAGGCCGGTGCGCTGCGCCTTGCCATCGCGCGGGCCCTGATCGACGTCGAGATCGAGGACCGTCCGGCGCTGAAGAAGGCCGGCTTCCTCACCCGTGACCCCAGGGTCAAGGAGCGCAAGAAGTACGGTCTGAAGAAGGCCCGCAAGGCGCCTCAGTACAGCAAGCGTTGATTTATCCGCCTCGGCGGTAACACAACCAGTGGGAGTAGCTATCCGTCTATCGGATGCTGCTCCCGCTGTTGTTTCGGCACCGCTACTGGTTGGTCGCAGGGCGTGTTCGCCAACGTTTGAGGAGGTCGACTCATAGATGGCTCGTCTGTTCGGCACTGACGGGGTACGTGGGCTCGCCAACACGGAGCTGACCCCGGAACTCGCGATGTCGGTCGCGGCGTCGGCTGCTCGGGTGTTCACCGAGCACGACCCGACTCATCGCCAGGTCGCGGTCGTCGGCCGTGACCCGAGGGCCAGCGGCGAAATGCTGGAGTCCGCCGTTGTCGCGGGCCTCACCTCGGCCGGCACCGACGTGCTGCGGGTCGGCGTGCTGCCGACCCCGGCGATCGCCTATCTGGTCGGGGCGCTCGGCGCCGACCTTGGCGTGATGATCTCCGCTTCGCACAACCCGATGCCGGACAACGGCGTGAAGCTGTTCGCGGCCGGCGGGCACAAGCTGCCCGACGCCATCGAGGACGAGATCGACGCCCGGCGGGGCGAGGACTCCGCGCGGCCGACCGGTGCCGCGATCGGCCGGGTCAGGGACGTCGACGCACTGGACCGCTACGTCGCACATCTGCTGGAGGCCAGCGGCCGACCGCTCGCCGGCCTGCGGATCGTGGTCGACTGCGCGAACGGCGCGGCCTCGGTGGCCGCACCCGAGGCCTACCGGCGGGCCGGGGCCGAGGTCATCGCGATCAACAACAACCCCGACGGCCTCAACATCAACGAGGGCTGCGGCTCGACGCACCTGGAAGGCCTGCGCGCCGCCGTCGTCGAGCACGGCGTCGACCTCGGGATCGCCCACGACGGCGACGCCGACCGCTGCCTTGCCGTCGACGCGACCGGCGGCGACGTGGACGGCGACCAGATCATGGCCGTGCTCGCGCTGGCCATGAAGGAACAGGGCGAACTCATCGAGGACACCCTGGTCACCACCGTGATGAGCAATCTCGGCCTGCACCTGGCCATGCGTGAGCACGGTGTGCGGATGCGCACCACCGCCGTCGGCGACCGCTATGTCGTCGAGGAACTCCGCGCGGGCGGCTACACCCTCGGCGGCGAACAGTCCGGGCACGTGCTGCTGCCGGCGACCTCGACCACCGGGGACGGCCTGCTGACCGCGCTGCGGCTGATGGGCCGGGTCAGTGCCTCCGGCCTGTCGCTGGCCGAACTCGCCGGGGTGATGCGCAGGCTGCCCCAGGTACTGCTGAACGTGCGGGTCACCGACAAGGCGGCGGTTGCCGGCGCCAGCGCGGTCAACGACGCGGTCGCCCAGCTCACCGCCGAACTCGGCGAGTCCGGCCGGGTGCTGCTGCGGCCCTCCGGAACCGAGCAGCTGGTTCGGGTGATGGTCGAGGCCCCCACCCACGATCTGGCCAGCGCGGCGGCCACCCGACTCGCGAACGTGGTCTCCTCGGTGCGCTGAGTAAGTTCCGTGCGTCAACCGGTCCGACCATGCGAGGATCGGTCCGGGCGAGGACAGTCGGCGGCCTGGATCGCGTTCGCGAACAGTTGCTCCTGCGCTGTACTCGGATGACGCCGGGCAGGAACCTGCCGGCTCTCGGGGGCGTCTGAATCCCAGTCCACGAACGGCTGGAGGGGTCCATGGCAGGTTCGAGTGGCATCGGGGTCGACCCGGCGCAGATTCAGCAGGTTGGCAGCGACTACACCTCGACAGGGGACACCCTGGTCGGACTGCAGGCGAAGTCGACAACCAGTATCGGCAGCGGCCAGGTCGGGAAGGCCTACGGCAGCATCGCCAGCCCCTACCAGCAGGTCTTCCAGCAGTTCGGGCAGATCCTGGCCGACATGGGCAACAAGGTCATCGAGACCGGCGGCAGCCTCAACTCGGTTGCCGGCAACTACAGCCAGACCGAGTCGGGCAACGCGCAGAACCTCGGGGGCCAGTGATGGGTTTGTGGGGCGATATCAAGGGCGCGGTCGAAGCGCCGGCCAAAGCCGTCGTCGACGCCGGCAAGGGTGCCGTGAAGGGCGTCGAGGACGTCGTGGAGGCCCCGGTCGACGCGACGAAGGACCTGCTCTCCGGGCATCCGCTGAAGGCCGTCGGTGACATCGTGGACGCGCCGCTCAAGGCGGCCGGGGACGTGCTCGACGGGACCTGGCACGGCGTCGAGGATCTCGGCAAGGGCATCTTCGACGAGGTCAAGGCCCCGTTCGACGCGGTCGGTGACCTGGTCGGCGATCTTGAGGGCGGCAAGTCGCAAGCCGCGACCTCGGCCAAGTCGGCGGCCTCGGCGGCGGACAAGCTGACCGGCGACGCGGAGAACTCGAAGGTCTCGGCAGGAAAGGCGACGCTCGCCGAAACCGGGGACTTCGGTTCCTCCGACGACATTCTCAAGGCCGGGCAGCCCGGTATCGACTTCTTCCACGCGTTCTTCCCGCTCTACCAGCAGGCCGCGCAGTACGTCAGCGGGGCGCAGAACACCAAGCTCAACCTGCAAACGGACATCGACGCCAAGTACAACGAGTCCGACGGCATCGAGCTGTCCCAGTTCCGGGGCGACGCGCAGAACCTGACCACGCTGCTGGGCCAGGTGCAGAGTTCGAGCAACGAGCTGAGTTCCTCCTACGGCAGCCTGTCCGGCTGGACCGGTGCCGCGTCGACCTCGGCATCGCAGTACAACGAGAACCTGCTCGGCAAGATCACCGGATTCCTCGGCGGCACCGGCGGTTCCGGCGCGACGCAGGCGCCCGCCGCGATCACCACCGCGATGACCAACATCCAGAACGCACTCAAGACCGATGCCGGCAACGTCCTCAAGCTCTACAGTGGACAGTGCGGCGGCCAGTCCCCGGACACCATCGCCGACAACATCCGCAAGGCCTCCGGTGATCTCGGCATCCAGGACATCGGCGGCGGCGACGTGCTCTCCGGCATGCTCGACATCGCCAAGGACGCGTTCGTCGGCGGCCTGCTAGGCGGCGGCGTCGGCGGCCTCGTTGGTGGCCTGATCGGCGCGTTCACCGGCGGCTCCGATGCCAGGAACAACATCATCAACCAGGCCAAGCAGCAGCTCACGTCGTTCGTGCAGGAGTTCGACGCGAAGAAGACGTCCTTCGACGGCTACATCACCGCGGTCGAACAGCAGATCAACGCCGACTACCAGACCATGCTGACCGGCCTCAAGCCGTTGCGGACCGACCCGATGCAGGGCGTCAGCGACCCCGGCTCGTTCGGCTCCTCCGGTACCAGCACCTCCTCGGCGGGCGCGCCGAGCCCCAGCGGCGGTGGCAGTGCTGGCGGTGGCGGCGGTGGCGGCGGTGGCGGTGCGGGCGGTGGGAGTGCGGGCGGCGGTTCGACGGCGCCGGCCAGCTTCACCCCACCCCCGCTCAGTGCCTCCACGACCGGCGGCGGCTCCTCGGGCTCGGGCTCGGCGGCGGCCGGTTCCGGTGCGACCACCCCGTCCTCCTCGATCCCCGGCCTGACCACGTCCGGCTCGACGTTGCCTGGTTCGACGTTGCCTGGTTCGACGTTGCCTGGTTCGACCCTGCCTGGTTCGACTCTGCCCAGCTCGACGGGCCAGCCCGAGTCCGTGCAGATCCAGAACGGCAACAACACCATCACGATGGCCACTCCGGACGGCCAGGGCACCATGAAGCTGACCGTCGACGACGGCAGCGGTACGCCCAAGACCTACGACGTCAACTTCGGCCAGGGCGCAACGGGAACGACGGCAACAGGAACTACCGGAGCCGGAACTACCGGAGCCGGCTCGACCGGAGCGCCTGCGGGTGCCGTCAGCACCTCCGGGTCGACCGACGGCGCCGACGGCGCGCAGCAGGTTACGCCGGGCGCGGACGGCAACGCGGTCATCCACGACGGCAACCTGACCATCACCACCAGCGAACCCAACGGTGCCGGCGGCCCGATCAAGCTGACCGTCGACGACGGCACCGGCAACCCGCAGACCTACACGGTCGACTCCGGTGCCGGCACCGCTGCCCCGGCCGATCCCGGCCTGACCAGCCAGTCCGCCGAGCCCGCCCCGGCCTGGCCGACCGACTCGACGAGTGCGGCCGGCGCTGCGGGCGGCGCCGGCATCGGTGGCGGTGGTGGCGCGGCTCTCGGTGGCGGGGGTGGCGCCGCCGGTGTCGCCGCGCTCAGTCAGCCGAGTCCGGCAGACCATGCCAGCGCGCTCGGCCAGAGCGGTGGTGGCGGCTACACCTCGGCGGCGGGCAACGCGCCTGCCGGCGACCCGAGCAACGCAGCGGTGTCCGGCTCGGCAGGCGCCCCGGCCGGTTCAAGCGGCTCGCCGATGATGGGTGGCATGGGCGGTATGGGTGGTGGTTCGCAGGGCGGCAAGGACGGCGAACACAAGGGTGGCCGCTGGCAGACCAGAGGCGACCTCTTCGAGGACGAGACCGACAAGGCGCATGCCTCGTTCCGTGGCGTGCTCGGTGCCGACCTTCCCGACCAGCCGACGCGGGGAGGTGGCCGGTGATGACGACCGAGCTTGATCCACAGCTGCGGCAGCGGTTCGAGCAGAATCTGGCCGACCACGAGGCGAGCGTGGCGCGGGTGGACGCCACCCTTTCCGAGCGGCAGCGGGAGATCACCGAGCAGGCGGCGAAGGCCGACGCCAAGTTCGACGCCGAACGCGGCGAACTGCTGACGAAAATGAAGGAAGAGTTCAAGCAGCCCGAGCCAGAATCGGACAAATCGCGCCTTGTTGGCTGGTCTCCGTCGGAAAGCATCGGCCGACCCGAGGGCCTGATGTCCTTCGACGCGGAGGACGACCCGGTCGACACCCCACCGCGACCGCAGGCTCGCCCGCCCGTCGTGGCCGCGCCGCCGGCCGCTCCCGCGCGGGCCGCGCGACACCGTCGGGTCAGCGAATCCGACGAGGACGATTACTCTGAGCAAAGCTGGCTTCGCGAGTGAGCCCGGAAGTGCGGGGAGTAGTCGAAAGCGGCCCCGCGCTCACTGTGGTGTGACATCATCTAGCCTGGCTGGCCCGACGGAACTCATCGCCGTTTCGGCTCGTCGAATTGCGGTACAGCAGTTGGCTAGTGAGGGGGCGTAGATGGGGACCAGCAGTAGTGGCTCCGGTATTCAGATGAATGTCGGCGAGCTGACCACGGTGGCATCGAATGTGGACGACCTGGCCGCGGCACTGACCACGATGCAGCAGTACGTGAGCGCCGACAAGATCTCCGACGCGCAGTTCGGTCAGATCGACGAGGCCCAGGCTGCTGCCCAGGTTTATGTGGCCGCCATCCAGGCACTGGCCACCTCGGTCGGCAAGGCCCAGGCCTTCGCCGCCGGTGCGCACAACGCACTGCTGCAGGCGAGCAAGGCCACCACGACGACCGACGAAGAGGCGTCGGCGAGCCTGTTCAACGCTGGGCAGGGTGCCTGACCATGAGCAGCCCCGCTCCGTCCACCGCGGGTACCTCCGCGGAAGCCATCGGGCAGGCTTTGCAGGAACCCGACGGTGTCCAGATGGGCGATACCGGCGCGAGCATTCTCAAGCCGGTCGACGCCTTTCTCACCATGATGAGCACGCAGCATCTCGGTTTCCTCTATCAGCGGTGGACCAATCACCCGTGTGCCGATCCCGGTGTGTGCGGCGAACCGCTGTCCGGGACCCAGCATGAGGAGAACACCCTGCTGGGCCAGATGAAACCGATGGCTTTCGGTGCCTTCGACAATTCGGCGAAGCGGCTCGATGCGCTGAACCAGGCGGCCGGTGCGCTCGGCACCGTCGCGAGCAACATCAATTCCAGTCTTTCCAGCGCCTGGTCGGACAGTGTCGGTCAGCAGGCGGCCGGGAAATTCAACGATCTGAAGACCGGCGCCACCAATCTTGCCGATACGACTTCCGCGATGGCTGCGGCCATGCACGCGTTGTGGACCAATACCCGGAAAGCGGTCGCCAACATCGCCGCGTTTCCGTCGGGAGCCGGCGGGAACTTCGTAGCGACCTACAGCATCACCCCCGGCGGCGGTGGTAGCGCGCCCGGCGGCGGTAACCTTCTCGGCTGGTTCGACGTCGGCGAACAAAGCGCACATCTTGACATGTTGAACGGGGCGCTTACCGGCGGCGGCTACTACCTCACCAACAACGGATTCGTGGAGGGTCCGTTCCCGCCGCAAATGCTGAAAAACACGCCCGGCATCCTGCTCGGCTCGTACAACCACCACGACCAGTACGCCAATGACGTGTGCAACGAGTTCAACGACTTCTGCAGCAAGTACGCGTCGACGATGAAGGCGTTCCGGGCGCTGATCGACGCCGCCAACACCACGATCATGCAGCAGATGGACACCCTGCGGTCGGTGATCGACTCCGGTGCGGGCGGCAACGGTGGGCCGCTCAACGAGGACCCGTTCGGCGCGCTCGCGCCCCCCGCTCCCGCGCCGGCCCCCTCGGGCTCGGGTGGCACCTCCCCGTCCGCGGCCGGTGGCGCGGCCCTGGGCGGCGGCATGTCGGCCGGCGGTGGCGGGGGAATGTCCGGCGGTGGCGGTAGTGCCGGCACCTCGGCGGCCAGCTTCACCCCACCTCCACTGAGCCCGTCGACCGCCGGTGGCGCGGGCGCCGCTGGTGCGGCCGGCGCGATGCCGCCCTCGGCGACCACCACCCCGTCCTCGATCCCCGGTATGCCGGGCACCGGCACCGATCCGCTGACCGGCGCGGCCACCGCGCCGCAGGGGCAGCCGGAGACGGTGACCGTGCAGAACGGCAGCAACCAGATCAGCATGACCAGCCCGGACGGTCAGGGCACCATGAAGCTGACCGTGGACGACGGCAGCGGCACCCCCAAGACCTACGACGTCAACTTCGGCCAGGGCGCGACGGGCGCTACCGGAGTGCCCGGCACGACCGCTGGCGCGCCCGGTACCGACCCCTCGGCGCTGGGCGGCAGTGCCCTTGGCGGTACCGGCACCGCACAGCCCGGTGGGCTCCTCGGAGCGGCAGCCCAGGGCGCTGGAGCAGGCTTCGGACCGACCGGCACCGCCGACCCGACCGGTGCGGCCGGGGCGCTCGGCGCGGACGGCGCGCAGCAGATCACGCCCGGCCCGGACGGCAACGCGGTCATCCACGACGGCAACCTGACCATCACCGCGACCGAACCGGCCGGTCACAGCGGGCCGGTCCAGGTCACCGTCGACGACGGCAGCGGTCATCCGACCACCTACACGATGGACCCCTCCGGCGGCGCTGCCGCGCAGCAAGGTGCCCCCACCATGCAGCCGCTGGCCGGTACCGATCCCTCCGGCGCGGCAGCGGCACCCGCCCATCTCGACCCGTCCGGCGCGGCAACCCCCGCCTACCAGGCCCCGACGCCGCAGGCGCCGGCCGCGGCGAGCTACGCCGATCCCTCCGCAGGCCTCGCCGCACCGGCAGGCGGTGGCTACGCCGCTCCGTCCACCGGCATGTCCAGCAGCGACTACTCCAGCGGTTTCGCCGATCCGTCCGCGATGGCCCCGCCCGTCTCGGACGCCACCGCCCCGTCGGCCTGGCTCGGGGCGGACTCCGCTGGTGGGGCCGGCATCGCGTCGGGTCCCGGCGGGGATGTCAGCGGTTTCAGCCAGTCCTTCGGCGGGGCGCCGATGCACAGCGACCTCGGTGGCTCCGTCGACCATTCCGGTTCCGCCGATGCCGGCTGGCCGACCCAGCACGATGCCGGCGGTCCGGCCGGCCTGGCCACCACCGATGTCTCGCATGCCGGTGCGCCCGGTGGTGCCGGCCTTGCCACCGGCCCCGGTGACGTCGGTGGCCAGACCAGCCAGGCCGGCATGCCGATGATGGGTGGCATGGGTGGTGCGGGCGGCGGCGTCGGCGGTGACATCGAGCGCGGCGCCAGCCAGTGGCGAACCCAGGGCCACGTGTTCGACGACCAGTCCGACAATGTCACCGGTTGGATCAGCGGCGTGCTCGACGACAACAGCGACCAGGGTCAGCAAGGCCGGCAAGGTCAGTAAGGCCGCTGACAGGGGTGGGCGACACAGGGGTGGGCACAGCGTGATTGACGAGAACGATCCGATTGTTCGTGCCGTTCAGGCACGGTTCGACGCCAGCATGGGTCAGTACCAGCGCAGCGTCGGCGAGGTCAACGCCCAGTACCAGCAGGAAATGCAGGCGATCGAGGAGAAGATCAAGGAGCGCGAGGAAAAGCTCAAGGAGCAGGAGGAACAGGGCAGGGCAGCCGCCGAGGCGCCCGCGCCGGCCAGTCGGCGTCCCGAGTGGGACTACGACAATCCGCTACCCGACGAGCAGCCCCCCGCGATCTCCTGGCCGGTGACGACGCCGCAGGCCGCCGTCGCCCCGCCCCCTCCGCCTCAGTCCTACCCCACCGCGCAGCCTTATCCCGCCGCGCAGCACTCGGCGCCGGCCGCCGAACCCGCCTGGGACTACGGCGATCCGCTGTCCTCCGGCAACCCGGCCCCGACCCGCAGGCCCTGGCCCGAGCCGATCGCCGAACCGCCGACCGGTGATGTCTCGCCCCCACCCGCGCCGCCGGTGACCCAGCCGCCCCCGTCCGCGCGACGAACCCGCCCGGCTCGGCATGCCGAACCGCAGGATGACGACTACTCCGGCGAAAGCTGGTTGCGGTAGCCCGTTTCGGTCCGGCCGCCGTGCCGGTCAGTATCCGGTCGGCGGCTGTTGCGGCGGATAACCCGGCTGCTGGCTGGGATATCCCGGCTGTTGCGGCGGGAAGCCTTGCTGCGCGGGGAAACCGGGCTGTCCGGGCACCTGTTGGCCGGGGAACTGCTGTTGCGGAAACTGGCCGGGTTGGTAGGGATTGGCCATCGGCATCATCGGCGGCAGGCCGAAACCGGTGGACCCTCGGGTGGCCCTGCCCATCGCCGGCAGCAGGCACAGTATTGCGACGATCAGTCCCAGTACGGGGATCAGGTAGTTCGGCACCTGGGCGACCGCCAGGTACTGGGCCAGCGTGAACACACCGGAGACGAAGACCGCGAAACCGGGTATGGCGGCCATGATCCGGCCGCCCGGCCGGTTTCTGAACAACAGGACGGCGCCGATCAACTGCATGATCGCGATCACCAGGAATGCCGACATCAGGACCAGATAGCCAATGCCGGAGACGATCAGGAACAGGGTGTGTCCGGCAAGGACCTCCGCGCTTCTGATACGACTACTGACGAAGATCAGCAGGATCGCGCAGTAGACGAAGTACAGCGCGCTGAGCAGGCTGAGGATGCCCGCGACCCTGGGCAGTGGCGAGCGGCCCGCCGCTCCCGTCGGCTGGCCTGGAAATCCCGAGGACTGGCCCGGAAATCCCGTTGGCTGGCCGGGGAATCCCGAGGACTGGCCGGGAAGGCCCGTTGGCTGGCCGGGGAATCCTGTTGGCTGGCCGGGAAAGCCGGGCTGCGGGCCGTAGCTCATACCGGCGAGGTTACCGTGCTGTCGCGGCATTTTCGCCGGTTTCACCAGGCCGGCGCCGGTGGCGCCCTACGGTGCCTTGAGCAGTTCCGAACCGTGCCGGTAGTCGATGGGACATTGCTTGACGTCCTCGTCCAGCAGCGGCAGGTAACGCGCCGAGTCGGTGAGATGGACGAGGAAGAACGCGGTCAGCATCGCCTTCACCGTCTGCTGGGTGCGCCGCTGGCCCTTGCCGTGCAGCAGCAGTTCACTCCAGTGCCGGCCCTCGGTCAGTCCGAGGTGGGTCGCCTTCGGCAGCGTGCGCAGGGTCACCGGGCCGCGCCAGGCCTGCGCGATGACCTCGGCATGCGCGAGCGCGGGCGCGATCAGGTCCTCGCCGCCGGCAAGGTGCAGGCCGGGCATGGTGCAGCGGGCGGCCGCCTCCGCCGCCGACGGACGGGTCTCGGCGGGGGCGAAGGTCGCGACGGCTTTCAGTCGCTCGTCCTCGGCGGCGGCCAGGATCGCGGCCCCGCCGCCGGTCGAATGGCCCGCGACGCCGAGCCGGTCCGGGTCCACGCTGATCTCGCCCTCGCCGAGCCGCACCCCGATGCACACGTCCAGCGCGGTGCGCAGGTCGGCGGCGTGCAGGCGGTGCGAGGCCAGCGGCCCCTGCTGGGTGGTCGGCGCGGCCACCACGAAACCCCAGGACGCCAGGTGCCGCAGCAGGCCCTGGTAGCGCAACGCGGGCTGTAGCCAGCCGTGGCCGAACGCGACCGAGGGCAGGCCGAGCCCGGCCCGTGGGGTGAACACCACGCCCGGCAGGCCGGCCAGCGCCAGGTCGCCGCGCAGTACCTCGTGCGGGCCGGGGCTGCTCAGGTCCGCGAAGAGGTGTTTTGCCGCGCTTGCCATGAGTACTGACGGTAATGCATCGACCCTGTCGCGGCTCCACGCGCGCGCCGACAACCGGGGAACCGGCGGTCGACAACCCGGAACCCTGAAATTGGTCTGAACCTCAGCGGAGCGGCACGGACACGCTGAGCTGCGGAAATATCGATTCAGTGCACGGCAGAGTGATATCAATGGTGTGGTTAGTCTGTGTGGTGTGTGTGGAATCGTGGGTTACGTAGGCCATCGCCAGGCCCTTGACGTCGTAGTGGACGGGTTGCGCCGGCTTGAGTACCGCGGCTATGACTCGGCCGGAGTTGCCGTGCTGACCGGCAGCGGTCTTGCCGTCTCGCGCAAGGCGGGCCGGTTGGCCAACCTGGAGGCGGAGCTCGCCACGGCGGGCCCTGAGGCGTTCGTCGGCAACGCCGGGATGGGGCACACCAGGTGGGCGACGCATGGCGCACCGGTGGACCGCAACTCGCACCCGCATCGGGACGCGACCGGCCGGGTCGCCGTCGTGCACAACGGGATCATCGAGAACTTCAGCGCGTTGCGGCACGAACTCGAGGCCGAGGGCGTCGAGCTGACCAGCGACACCGACACCGAGACCGCGGCACACCTGATCGGGCGCGCCTACGCGGCCGGTGAGACCGCGGGTGACCTGCCGGCCAGTGTGCGCGCGGTCTGCCGGCGGTTGGAGGGCGCCTTCACCCTGGTCGTCACCCATGCGGACGCACCGGACCTGGTCGTCGCGGCGCGCCGCTCCTCGCCGCTGGTGGTCGGGGTCGGCGAGGGTGAGCACTTCCTCGCCTCCGACGTCGCCGCGTTCATCGAGCACACCAGGGACGCCGTCGAGCTTGGCCAGGACCAGGTCGTGGTGATCACCAAGGACGGCTACCAGGTCACCGACTTCACCGGCGAGCCCGCGCAGGCCACGCCGTTCCGGGTCACCTGGGATGCCTCGGCCGCGGAAAAGGGCGGCCACGAGTACTTCATGCTCAAGGAGATCGAGGAGCAGCCCGCGGCCATCGCCGACACGCTGCGCGGCCACTTCGACGGCTACCGGATCCTCCTGGACGAACAGCGCATCTCCGACCAGGACCTGCGCGATGTGGACAAGGTCTTCGTGGTGGCCTGCGGTTCGGCCTACCACTCGGGGCTGGTCGCCAAGTACGCCATCGAGCACTGGTGCCGGCTGCCGGTCGAGGTCGAGCTGGCCAGCGAGTTCCGCTATCGCGACCCGGTGCTGGACCGCGCCACCCTCGTCGTCGCCGTCTCCCAGTCCGGCGAGACCGCCGACACACTGGAGGCCGTCCGGCACGCCCGCACCCAGAAGGCCCGCATCCTCGCGGTCTGCAACACCAACGGCGCGCAGATCCCCCGTGAGTCCGACGCGGTGCTTTACACGCACGCCGGACCGGAGATCGGCGTCGCGTCGACCAAGGCGTTCCTGGCCCAGATCGTGGCCAACTACCTGGTCGGCCTCGCCCTCGCGCAGGCCCGAGGCACCAAGTACCCCGACGAGGTCGGCAACGAGTTCGCCGCTCTCGAAGCCATGCCGGCCGCGGTCGGCACCGTTCTGTCCACAGTGGAGCAGGTACGTGAGCTGGGCCGCAACCTCGCCGACGCGAAGGCCGTGCTGTTCCTCGGCCGGCACGTCGGCTACCCGGTCGCGCTCGAAGGCGCGCTGAAGCTCAAGGAACTCGCCTACATGCACGCCGAGGGCTTCGCGGCCGGTGAGCTGAAACACGGTCCGATCGCGCTGATCGAGGACGGGCTCCCGGTGGTCGTCGTGATGCCCTCGCCCAAGGGCCGGGCCACGTTGCACTCGAAGCTGCTGTCCAACATCAAGCAGGTGCAGGCGCGCGGCGCGCGGACCATCGTGATCGCCGAGGAGGGCGACGACACCGTCCGTCCCTTCGCCGACCACCTGATCGAGGTGCCCGCGGTACCGACCCTGCTGCAACCACTGGTGTCCACCGTGCCGCTGCAGGTACTGGCCGCGGAGATCGCCCGCTCCCGCGGTTTCGACGTCGACAAACCGCGCAACCTGGCCAAGTCCGTCACGGTCGAGTAGCGACTAGGTTGGTCCGGGTAAGCGCGGGCGTGGGCAGGGGAACAGGCCATGCAGGGCATCTGGACCACCGACCACATCAGGGCGGCCGAGGAGCGGTTGCTGGCCAGAACCCCTGATGGCGCGCTGATGCGCAAGGCCGCGTTCGGGATCGCCGTCGAGGCCGCCGCGATGCTCACCCGGTACGTCGGCCGGGTGGCCGGGACCAGGGTGGTGCTGCTGGTCGGTGCCGGCAACAACGGTGGCGACGCGCTGTGGGCCGGTGCCTTCCTGCGCCGCAGGGGGGTCGCGGTGACCGCGATCCTGCTCGACCCGGACCGCGCCCACCGACCTGGCCTCGCCGCGCTGCGAAAGACGGGCGGGCGCCTCAGCCGCGACCCGGCCGCCGACCTCGCAGGCGCGGACCTGGTCGTCGACGGCATCGTCGGCCTGTCCGCGCACGGCCCGCTGCGCCCGGCCGCCGCCCAACTCGTCGAACAGGTCACGGCGCCGATCCTCGCCGTCGACCTGCCCAGCGGCGTCGAACCGGACACCGGCGGCGTTGACGGGCCCGCCGTCACCGCCGAGGTCACCGTCACCTTCGGCGCCCGCAAGCCGGTCCACGTGCTCGGTGCCGGTTTCGTCCGGTCCGGCCGGGTCCGGCTGGTCGACATCGGGCTCGGCAGGGAACTCGGCGAACCGGACCTGATCCGGCTGGAGGCCGCCGATGTCGCGGCCCTGTGGCCGGTGCCCGGCCCCGACGACGACAAGTACAGCCAGGGCGTCACCGGGGTCGCGGCCGGCTCGGCGACCTACCCCGGCGCCGCGGTGCTCGCGACCAGTTCGGCGGTGCTGGCCACCTCGGGCATGGTCCGCTACGCCGGCACCGCTGCCGAGGCGATCCGAGCCCGCTGGCCGGAGGCGATCACCACCGGTTCGGTCACCGACGCGGGCCGGGTGCAGTCCTGGGTGGTCGGCCCCGGTCTCGGCCCCGGCGCGGCCTCCCGCGAGGTGCTGCGGCACATCCTCGGTGTCGGCGTGCCGGTCTGCGCCGACGCGGACGCGATCACCATGCTCGCCGAGAACCCCGACCTCGCCGACGCCCGCCAACCCGATACCCCGCTCGTGCTGACCCCGCACGCGGGCGAGTTCGCCCGGCTGACCGGGTCGCCGCTGGGTGCGGACCGGGTCGCCGCCGCGAAGGCAGCGGCCGGCAAGCACGACGCCGTCGTGCTGCTGAAGGGACACACCACCGTGGTGGCGGCCCCGGACGGCCGGGTGCTGGTCAACCCGGCTCGCTCGGCCTGGCCGGCCACCGCGGGCTCCGGTGACGTGCTCTCGGGCCTGATCGGCGCGCTGCTGGCCGCCGGCCGCGACCCGTTCCTGGCCGCGGGCGCCGCGGCGTTCGTGCACGAACTCGCCGCCGACCTGGCCGCCGACGGCGCCCCGGCCCCGGCCTCGCGGCTGGCCGAGGCCATCCCCGCCGCGATCCGCGCCGTGCGTGCTCCTGGTCAGGCTTTCCGGTAGGCCTACCGGCTGGTTGCCGGTCAGCAAGGTCACAGCGGCAGTGGACCGGGTGTGGCGGCCGGCCGATTCGGATGTGCAAGCATTTCCGTCATCATGGCTGCTCCGAACCCGGCTTCCGCTCCGGTCCGCGCCGAGGTCCTCGTCGACCTCGACGCGATCGCGCACAACGTGGCGCTGCTCGCCGAGCGCGCCGCGTCATCCGGTGCCGCGACCATGGTCGCGGTCAAGGCCGACGCCTACGGGCACGGCGCCGTCCCGGTCGCCACCGCCGCCCTGCGGGCCGGCGCGACCTGGCTGGGCGCCTGCTCGCTCGCGGAGGCGCTGGCCTTGCGTGCCGCCGGCCTGTCCGGCCGCATCCTGGCCTGGCTGGACCTGCCCACTGTCGACTACCGCCCCGGCCTCGCCGCCGACATCGACCTGTCGGTCGGCTCGGTGGAAGCCCTCGACCGGGTCATCGACGCGGCCGGGAGCACCGGCCGGCAGGCCCGCGTCCACCTCAAGATCGACACCGGTCTGTCCCGCAACGGCGCCGTCGCCGACCAATGGCCCGACCTAGTCGGCCACGCCGCCGCCGCGCAGCGCGCCGGGGCCGTCGAGGTCGTCGCGGTCTGGTCGCACCTGGCCTGCGCCGACGAACCCGGCCACCCCTCGATCGACGCACAGGCGCGGCGGTTCGACGCCGCCTACCGACTGGCCACGGCCGCCGGCCTGCGGCCGTTGCGACACCTCGCGAACTCGGCCGCCGCCCTCACCCGGCCCGACCTGCACTTCGACCTGGTCCGGATCGGCATCGCCGCCTACGGCCTCAATCCCGTGCCACAGCAGGAAGATCTGCGGCCAGCGATGAGTTTCCACTCCAGCGTCGCCTTCGTCAAACGGGTGCCGGCCGGCGAGTCCGTCTCCTATGGACACACCTGGACCGCGACGAAGGAGACCACGCTCGCGCTGGTCCCGGTCGGCTACGCCGACGGCGTGCCGCGCGGCCTGTCCGGCCGGATGACGGCCTTCGTCGGGGGCGCGCGGCATCCGGTCGTCGGCCGGGTCAGCATGGACCAGATCGTGCTCGACGTCGGCGACGCCCCGATCCGCCCCGGCGACCCGGTCGTCCTGTTCGGCTCGGGCGCCGACGGCGAACCGACCGCGCGGGAATGGGCCGACACGCTCGGCACCATCGACTACGAGATCGTCACCGGCATGTACCGGCCTCGGGTGATCCGCCGCTACACCGGCCTGGCCGCGGAGAGCCTGCCGAATTCGGCAGCAGCCGACTCCGGCGCAGGCGGTCGCGGCCCCGGTGCCGGCTCGGTGGGCTCGTAATGGCCGCGTCCGGCCGGATCCTCGGCATCATCGGCGGGGTGGTCGGCGCGGCCACCGCCGGCCTGACCGTCGCCGGTCTGGTCCGGTCCCGGCGCCGACTGGCCATCGAGGGCGGCGACCCGTACGCCGATGAGCCCCTCGGCCTGCTCGAACCCGACCGAACCCGCACCGTCGCCGCCGATGACGGCCTACCGCTGTCGGTCGAGCAGATCGACCCGGCGGCCGGTGGGCGGCCGGAGCTGACCGTCGTCCTCGTGCACGGCTTCGCGCTCAGCAGGCTCAGCTGGCACTTCCAACGCCGCGACCTGGCGAAACTGACCGACCCCAGGATCAGCATGGTCCTCTACGACCAGCGCGGCCACGGCCGGTCCGGCCGGCCGAGCGAGGAGTCCTGCTCCATCGACCAACTCGGCCGCGACCTCGACGTGATCCTGCGTTCGGTCGCACCGGAGGGCCCGCTGGTGCTGATCGGGCACTCGATGGGCGGCATGACGATCATGGCGCTCGCCGAGCAGCACCCCGAACTGTTCGCCGACCGGGTGCGCGGCGTCGCCCTGATCGGTACCTCGGCCGGTGAGGTCGGCCGGCGCGGTCTGCCCCGGCCGGTGCTGTCCAGGTACAACCCGCTGACCAGGACGGTCGGCGAGTTCGCCAACTGGCAGCCCAGCCTCGTCGACTGGGTCCGGTCGGCCGGCGGCGGCGTGACCCGGCAGGCGGTCCGCTGGCTGGCCTTCGGTGACCGAGCGGTGCCCGGCTCGCTGGTCGACTTCATGGTCGCGATGCTCGGCGTGACCCCGGTCTCGGTACTCACCGACTTCCTGCCCACCCTCGGCACCCACAACCGGTTCGCCGCGCTGGCCGGCCTTCGGCACTGCAAGGTGTCGGTGATCAGCGGCGATCACGACCAGCTGACCCCGTTCTCGCACGCCGAACGGATCGCCGAGGAACTGCCCGACGCCAGGCTGGTGCGCGCCACCGGCGCAGGGCACATGGTCATGCTCGAACAACCCGATCTGGTCACCGACGAGCTGGCCGTCCTGCTGCGGGCCTGTTCGTCGAACATGCTCGGTCTGCGCAGGCGGTGGAGGAACAACAAGTGAGTACCGGCGAACACCTCGACACTGACATCGACGACACGGATATCGACACGGCCGTGGACGCGGGCATCGAACTGGCCACCGTCGAGGACACCCTCGAATTCGGCAGGCGGCTCGGCGAAACCCTCCGCGCCGGCGACCTGATCCTGCTCGCGGGCCCGCTCGGCGCCGGCAAGACCGTGCTCGCCAGAGGAATCGGGTCCGCGCTCGGCGTCACCGGCCAGGTCAGCTCTCCGACCTTCGTCATCGCGCGGCTGCACCGCCCGGCTCCCGGCGGTCGCGGTATCCCGCTCGTGCACGTCGACGCCTACCGGCTCGGTGACGATCTCGACCAGCTCGACACCCTCGACTTGGACACCGACCTGGTCGACGCCGTTGTCGTCGTCGAATGGGGCGAAGGTGCCGCCGAGCGCCTTTCCACCGACCACCTACTGATCCGCGTCGACCGCCGCGACGACGACGTCCGCGTGGTCACCCTGTCCCCGCACGGCTCCTGGACCGACCGGCTGGATCGCAACCCGTTGGTCGCCTGATCTCGTCGCCGGATTTTGTGTCGGTGCTGTTGGGCATACTGCGACGATGCGAGCGGTGATTTTCGACTGGGGCGGCACGCTGACCCCGTGGCGTTCGGTTGATCCCGGTCACGGCTGGCGGGCGTACGCCGATGTGGTGCACGCCGAGCAGCCGGAGCGGGCCGGCGAACTGGCCGTGCGGCTGCTCGCGGCGGAGGACGCGGCCTGGGCCAGGACGAGGGCGGACAGTTCGGCCTTCACCTTCGCCTCGGTGCTGGCCGCCTGCGGCATCGACGAACATCCCGACGCGGTCCGGTCCTTCCGTACGTTCTGGGAGCCGTCGACCTACACCGACCCGGACGTGGCGACCGTACTGACCGAACTGCGGCAGCGCGGCCTGCGCACCGGCGTGCTGTCCTCGACCTCGTGGCCGGGCGCCTGGCACGAGGAGATCCTGCGCCGCGACGGTGTTCTCGATCACTTCGACGCCTGCGTATGGTCGAGCCAACTGGCCTGGACCAAACCGCACCCCGAGGCGTTCCGCGCCGCCATGCACGCCGTGGGCGTCGACGATCCCGCCGAATGCGTCTATGTGGGTGACCGCTTGTACGACGACATCAGCGGTGCGAAGGGCGTCGGTATGCGCGCGGTTCTGGTGCCGCACAGCAAGATCCCGCCCGAGCAGCTGACCGCCGTCGACGTGGAACCGGACGCCGTGATCGATCGGCTCACCGATCTCCTCGCCCTGGTCGACAACTGGCTGGCCGCTTGACCTGACCCCCGCCGAGTCGGCCGGCGGACCCCGTTCGCCACCCGTCCCGGCCTCGAATAGCACCCGTCCGCCCAGCCCGCAAACGTCCGTCCACAACCGCGCCGTCCGTCCACAGCCGCCCAATTGTTGAGTCGGCCTGGGGCGCGGTTCCGGTGTTGCCACCGGTCCGTTTCCCCAGGCCGCTCGCCGAACCCGCCGTACCGATCTCTCGGTAACGGGCTCTCCACGGTCTCTGCCGTCAGGCGGGGTTCGTGGTCGGCCAGG